>MGQK01000072.1:8215-38092 GCA_001797815.1 Deltaproteobacteria bacterium RBG_13_61_14
TGGACTGGGGAGGCCGCGGGTGGGGATATCGAGCACCAGCGGCACCGGGATCTCGCGGAAGCGGGGAGGTTCGCCGAGCAGCCGGCCCTGGGAGTCGAATTCCAGGTAGGCGGGCCGCCGGCCGAGCTCGATCAGGGTGCTGATGTATTCGCGGCCGTGGATGCCGTCGCGGGTCGGGCGCACGATCTCGGACATGTCGGTCCAGATCGAGTCGAAGCCCGGCCCGGAAAAGGGTCCGCGGTAGCCGGCGCCGGAAACCGGGATCGCGCCGGTCTCGGCCTGCTTCCAGATGTTGGCGATGATTTCCGGTTTCCAATAGTCGTCACCCAGGCGGTCATACTCGGGGTTGCGGATGCGGCTTAGGATATTCTTCTTGCACTCCTGGACGCAGCGCAGGCAGTTCACGCACAGGGCGTCGCCGCTATCCACCGCCTGGCCGGGATCGAACCGGCGCTTGCCGAAAACGTTATACACGCAGGAGGTGCGCTTGACGCATTTCAGGCAGCCCAGGCAGCCCTCGTCCTCCAACGAGGCGAACCGCGCCACGGGCGGGAACCGGGGAGGGGCGGTCTTGACCGAAATCTGGTATTTTTTCGGCATCTTGTTAACTTTCGGGGTCAGGCCCCAATGTTAAGTACGGGCCGGGGTAGCAATTCCGCGGCCGAGATGATCTCGGGCAGCACTTCTTCGTTCTCGATCGCCTGGAGATGCACGCCCCGGATGCCGGGGATGACCCGGACCGCCTCGATCAGTTCCTGGGCGATCATTTTCCCCTCGCTCGCCGGGTTCACGGCGGCGCGCAGGCGGCGGATCAGCTCCTCCGGCACTTCCACCCCGGGCACCTTCTCGTTCAGATACTGGAGCATCCGGGCGGAACGGGGCACGATGATCCCGGCCAGGATCGCGATTTGATCGCAAAGCCCCATCTCCCGGGCCTTGGCCACCTGCGCGGCAAAGCGCGGCACGTCGTAAACCGCCTGGGTCTGGATGAAGTCGGCGCCGGCCGCGACCTTCTTGGCCAGCCGGAGCACCCGGAAGGCCTCGGGCGGGGCGAGCGGCGACCAGGCCGCGCCGATGAAAAAGCGGGCCGGCTCCGCGATCGGGTCTCCGCTCTCCTGCACCTGCTCGCCCAGGCCCTTGAGGATGGCAAGGAGTTGGATCGAGTCCACGTCATAGACGTGCTTGGCGCCGGGGTGGCCGTTGAGCTTGCCGGAGGCGCTCGCCTGCTGATGATCGCCGGAAAGGCAGAGGCAGTTCTTGATGCCCAGCGCCGAGGCGCCGAGCAGGTCGGACTGGAGCGCGATCCGGTTGCGGTCGCGGACAGTCATCTGCATGACCGGTTCCAGGCCGGCCTCCAGCAGGAGCCTGGCGCCGGCGATGCTGGACATGCGCACCACTGCGGTCTGGTTGTCGGTGACGTTGTAGGCGTCGGCCACGCCGGAGAGGAGCTCGGCCTTGCGCCGAACGGCCGCGGCGTTGGGTCCGCGGGGCGGGCCCACTTCCACGGTCACCGCGAAGTGCCCGGCCGCGAGCACGCGCTCGAGCCGGCTGCCGGCCCGCTCGGTCATGGCCGCAGGTCCTCCCGCAACACCCGTTTCGGCCCGCCGTGAAGCGAATTACTCCAGTTCTTGGCCGGCCTAAATTCCAGGAGCTTGTCCAGTTGGCCCCGGGCCTCGGCTCGCTTTACGATCTGATACCAGACACACTCCAGGTTCTCGTCCACTTCGCACTTGCCGTCCTTGCGGGTGCCGCCGCAGGGACCGTTCTGCAGGCTCTTGGCGCAGCGCGCCACCGGGCAGATCCCGAAGGTCTCGCCCAGCCCGCAATCCCCGCAGGCCTGGCAACGGGCAAGCCACAGACCCGGCTCTTCCCGGATGGCCAAGGCCGTGGTGTTGACGCCCGGGTAAACCGGGACTTCGGAGTAGCGCTCGGCCACCGCCTGGATGCCGATGCCGCAAGCGATACTGAGCACCGCGTCCACCTGGGGAATCAACGGAGCCAACTCTTCCACAAACTCCCACTCGCACTGGCGCTCGAGCGTGCGGGTGACTACTTCCGCCGGGTGGCCCTCCTTATGCAAGGCCATGCGCAAAAGCGGCGCCAGGGTCTCCACTTCCTTCTCCCCGCCGGCCGCGCACTCGGCCACGCAGGTGGCGCAGCCGACCAACAGAATCTTTTTGTGGCCCCGAAGTTTTGCCGTCAGCTCGGAGAGGGGTTTCCATTCCGCGATAATCATGGGATCCTCTCTCCCTTCATCGGGTTGGGTCCCAGCGGCCGCACGGCATGGGCGCGTTTCTCGGCCAGGAGCAGCAACTGGAGCCCGGAGAAATGGAGGCCGCGCTCCATGCCCAGCCGCTCAGCGCCCAGGCCGATCTCCCGGAGATAGCCGCGCGCGTGCTCGATTCGTCTCTCCGCCTGGAGGTTACCCAACAGCCGCTGGCACTGCTGATAAGGACAGCCCACCACCTGCACGCCGTCCGCGCCTTCGGCTAAAAGCTTGAGCAAGTGAGACTCTTCCACCTTGCTGGTGCAGGGCATCATCACCAGCTTGGCTGCGAAGCGCGAGGTGGCCTTGGCGGCAATGAAGAGGTCGGCCTCTTCTTCCACGCAACGCCGGCAGTAAAGCAAGATGATTTCCGGCTTGAAGCCGCTCTGGAGGTCTTCCCGCGTCATCTCGGTTCTCGGTTCCATCATCCTTTTCCGTTCTCACGCCACCAACATCGCTTCCCTGATTCACGCCCCTCCCTGCCTACTTTCCCTCGCAAAAACTTTTGGCATAATCGAGGTAGTGCTTGAGCAACCACATTTTTTCCAGGAATTCCGGCCAGCCGCACTTGGGTTTGAAGCCTTTCGCCGCCTCGGGTGTCACCAGGCAGCCATGGGTCACGGTGCCCTCGAACTCATTCCAGACGTCACCCCAGGTGTCCAGGGCATTTTGCAGGACCGAAGCGTTGACGTTTCGGAAATGCCGGAGCTTCGTTTCAGGCCGAAACGCTTGGAAATTTGATGACTCTTCCCCGGTGCTCGAAATAATCTTGAATTTCCTGGTCATGATGGAAACCTCGCTTTCTACTGTAGAGGTTCTCTCCTTACCGTTCTCGTTCATAGGCCTCCAGCCTCATGCCTCATGCCGCAAGCCTCTTCTCCTCAGCAATCAAAGTAGAGCGCGAACTCCCACGGCGTCGGCCGCATCCGGACCGGGTTCACCTCCGACCGCATCTTGTACTCGATCCAGGTGTCAATCACGTCCGGGGTGAAGACATCGCCCTTGAGCAGGAACTCGTGGTCTTTCTCCAGCGCACCCAAAGCTTCTTCCAGGCTCCCGGGCGTGCTGGGCACGCCTTTCAGCTCCTCGGGGCTTAAGCCGTAGATGTCTTTATCCAGCGGGTTACCCGCCGGCAGCTTTTTCTGGATCCCGTCCAGCCCGGCCATTAGCATCGCGGCAAAGGCGAGGTAGCCGTTGCAGGAGCCATCGGGGAATCGGATCTCGACGCGCTTGGCCTTGGGATCGGCGCTATACATGGGGATCCGCAGCGCCGCGGAGCGGTTGCGGCTGGAATAGGCCAGGTTGATCGGTGCCTCGAAGCCCGGAACCAAGCGCCGGTAAGAGTTGGTGGTCGGGCAGGTGAAGGCGCAGACCGCCGGCGCGTGCTTGATCACCCCGCCGATGAAGTGGAGCGCCAGGGTGCTCAAGCCGCCGTACTCGCCGCCGGCGAACAAGGGCTTGCCGTCCTTCCAGATCGAGCAGTGCACGTGCATGCCCGAACCGTTGTCGCCGAGGATGGGCTTGGGCATGAAGGTCACGGTCTTGCCGTTTTTTCGGGCCACGTTCTTGAGCAGGTATTTGAACCACATCAGGTTGTCGCCCATCTTCACCAGGGGCGCGAAGCGCATGTCAATCTCGCCCTGGCCGGCCGTGGCCACCTCGTGGTGCTGGGCCTCGATCTCGATTCCTACCGCCTGCAGGACCAGGACCATTTCCGTGCGCAAGTCCTGGAGCGAGTCGGTGGGCGGCGCCGGGAAGTAGCCTTCCTTATACCGAGGCTTGTAGCCCAGGTTCGGCTTTTCTTCGCGGCCGCTGTTCCAGAAGCCCTCGCTCGAGTCAATGCAATGGAAGCTGCTATGCTCATCCTGGGAAAAGCGGACGTCATCAAAGATGAAGAACTCGGCCTCCGGCCCGAAGTAGGCGGTGTCGCCGATCCCGGCGCTCTGGAGGTATTTTTCGGCCTTGCGGGCAATGTTGCGGGGGTCGCGGGTGTAGGCCTCCTTGGTGACCGGGTCCACGATGTTGCAGATCAGGCTCAAGGTCGGGTGCTTCATCACTGGGTCCATCACCGTGGTTTCCGCATCCGGCACCACCAGCATGTCGCTGGCGTGGATCGGCTGCCAGCCCCGGATGCTGGAGCCGTCAAAACCGAAGCCTTCCTCAAAGGACGATTCCTTGAGCTGGTCTATGGGCACCGAGAAATGCTGCCACAGGCCCGGAAAGTCCATGAACTTGAGGTCCAACATGATCGCTCCGTTTTTCTTCGCAAACTCAAGCACCTCTTTTGGTTTCATGGCCGAATTACCCCTTCTTCTTTTCAGTCAATTTCCACTTTTGCTGGTGCAAGGGACCAGATTAAACACAACAGAACTAACATTTTTGTCATCGAGATAAAGCAAAGCAAACAATGTGCCGAAATCAATACCAATAATAAACTTGTTATAAATCATCAGGTTGACCAAAATATCTGGTAATTTTTATGCCTTACTTTCATACCAATTTGTAGAATGTAAATTGTAAAATTCTACCCAATGGTAGCTTTTTAATAGCCATTCCGAGGTCCAGAGAAAAATCCAATGTCTTTCATCACCCCTCAGAAGTTGTAACCACGCTCGTCATGCAAGGAGACATCCAGACCTTCGGTTTCTTCTTCCGGGTTGACCCGCAGCCCGAGCAGGGCCTTGACCCCTTGAAGAATGATAAAAGTGCCCAGGGCGGAATAGGCCAGGGTGGCGACCGCGCCGAGGAATTGGACCGGTAGTTGGCGGGCGAAGGTCATTCCCTGCTGGAAGCCGCCGAGCAGGGGCGAGGCAAACAGTCCGGTCAGAATCACGCCGAGGAACCCGCCCACGCCGTGGACGCCAAAGGCATCGAGGGCATCGTCATAGCCGAACCGCCGCTTCAGACTGGAAGCTCCCCACTGGCAGGCGATCCCGGCCACGATGCCCATGCCGAGCGCGCCGACCGGGCCCACGAAACCGGAGCCGGGAGTTACCAGGGCCAGACCCGCGACCGCGCCGCTGACAATGCCGAGCACGCTGGGCTTGCCGTGCTTGATCCATTCCATGAACATCCAACTCAAGGCGGCGGCGGCGCCGGCGATATGGGTCGCGACCATGGCCGCGCTGGCCACCCCGTTGGCGGCAAGGGCGCTCCCCGCGTTAAAGCCGAACCACCCCACCCAGAGCATGGAGGCTCCGACCACGCACAAGGTCATGCTGTGGGGCGGCATGGGGGTGGCCGGGTAGCCCTTGCGCTTTCCGAGCACGAGCGCGCTGACCAGGCCGGCCACTCCCGCGCTGATATGCACCACCATGCCTCCGGCAAAGTCGAGCGCGCCCATTTGATTGAGCCAGCCGTCCGGGCCCCAGACCCAGTGGGCGATGGGCGCATAGACCAGCACGAGCCACAGGCCGGTGAAGAGGAGGACCGCGGAGAATTTCATGCGCTCGGCGAAAGCGCCGATGATGAGGGCCGGGGTGATGATGGCAAAGGTCATCTGGAACATGGAAAAGAGGGCTTCGGGAATGGAGCCGTTCTGGGCGGTGCGGCCGATGTGGAAGAGAAACATTTTTGAAAGTCCGCCTAAAAAGCCGGAGCCCGAATCAAACACCAGGCTATAAACCCCGACCAGCCAGAGGATCGAGACCAGGCAGGTGATGGCAAAGCATTGCATGAGCACGCTGAGCACGTTCTTGGCCCGGACCAGTCCGCCGTAGAAGAGGGCAAGCCCGGGGATGGTCATGAAGAGGACGAGGGCGGTGGCGACCAGCATCCAGGCGGTGTCGCCGGAGTCGAGCGCGGACTGAGCTTGCGCCCAGGAAAGCGCGGGAGCCAAAAGAGTGAACAGTGCACAGTAAACAGTGCACAATAATTTCAAGAACCCTAAACCAGGCCTTCTATTTTTCCGATTGAGCTTCATCTTGCATCTCCTCAGTAGTGGAACCGGTTCACCGCTAAATCGCGTCCGGTCCGGTTTCGCCGGTGCGGATGCGCAACGCCTCTTCCAGGCTGAGCACAAAGATCTTGCCGTCGCCGATGTTGCCGGTCTTGGCCGCGGCGGCGATGGCCTGGACGGCTTTTTCGGTCAGGTCAGAGTTGACCGCGACCAGGATCATGATCTTGGGCAAAAACTCGATCTGGTATTCGGCCCCCCGGTATTTCTCGGTATGGCCCTTCTGCCGGCCATAGCCCTTGACCTCGAGGGCGGTCATGCCGCCGATGCCCAGACCGGTCAACTCTTGGTGGACCTCATCGAGCTTATTCGGCTTGATCATGGCCAAAATCAGTTTCATGTTCGATCTCCTTTCTGCTTGAAAGCAGTGCACGGTGCACAGTGCATAGTGAAGAGTTTTCGAGGTTAAGGTTCCTTGGGCAGGAATCGCTTCAAGTCCATGTCCACGTCGAGGCGGATCGTGAACAACCCGTTGGGATACGGGTTCAAATCGGTCTCGTTGAACCACACCCTGCCCAGGAACAAGTCCACGGACTTGGTATAACAAGTCTTGTGCCAAGCTTGGCATAGGTTAAAAATAAATTTTCAACCTATTGATTTATTGAAGATAATTACTGATGGGAAAAGATAGAGAAATAATTTTATGATGATAAAAAAGATACCTGTTGGTTGGAATGGCTGACTAATTCTACTTCATGGTCCGAAATCTTTTCCAGTCAATGCCATGTTTGCTGATCCGGAGCCCCATCAGCCGCTCGGAGATGCCAAGCTGCCGCGCGGCCTTGGCCCGGTTGCCCCGCGAGCTTTTCAGCGCTTCCTGGATCATCTCCCGCTCGATATTGTCGAGCGTGGCCTCCAGGGTGCCGCGCTGCTCGGTGCCGCTCGCCTCCGCGGTCTGCAAAGTCGGCGGCAGGTGGTGGCCGTGGATCACCCCGTCCTCCGAGAGGAGCACCGAACGCTCGATGCTGTTCTCCAGCTCTCGCACGTTCCCCGGCCAGTGGTAGCTCATCAGCATGTCAATCGCCGGGGTGCAGATGCGGTGGATGGGCTTGTGGTTTTGCTGGCTGTATTTCTCGGCGAAGAAGTTGGCGAGGAGCAGGATGTCGGTCTTGCGCTCGCGCAACGGCGGCACGTGGATGGAGAAGACGTTAAGCCGGTAATAGAGGTCCTGGCGGAACTTGCCCTCCTGGAGCAGCGCTTCCAGGTCGCGGTTGGTGGCCGCCATCACCCGCACATCCACCTTGATGGTCGCGGTCCCGCCCACCCGCTCGAACTCTCGCTCCTGCAACACCCGCAACAGCTTGATCTGGGTGGCCGGCGAGAGGTCGCCGATCTCGTCCAGGAAGAGGGTGCCACTGTGGGCCAGCTCGAACCGCCCCTTGCGCTGGGCGATGGCGCCGGTGAAAGCGCCCTTCTCGTGGCCGAAGAGCTCGCTTTCGATCACGGTCTCGGGCAGGGCCGCGCAGTTGACCTTGATAAAGGGCTTGGCCGCGCGCAGGCTGTTGTAATGGATGGAGTTGGCCACCAGCTCCTTGCCGGTCCCGCTCTCGCCCCGGATCAGCACCGTGGCCTCGCTCTTGGAGACCTGGGCCATCAGGTCGTAAACGTCCCGCATCGCCTTGGAGTTCCCGATGATGTTGGCCGGCTTGAACCGGTCCTTTAACTTCTCCTGCAGCCTTAAGTTCTCCTCCACCAGGCGCCGGCGCTCTTCCATCGCCGACTGCCTAAGCTTCACCGCCTGCGCAATCATCGAGGCGATGATCGAAAGCAGGCGCATGTCCTCCTTAAAATCCACCCCCTCCGCGAACAACTGGTCCGCGCTCAAAGCCCCGATCACTTCGTTCCCCAGCTTGATCGGCACGCAGATAAAGGAGATCTCTTTCTTGTGCAGCGCCGAACGCGCCCCGGTCCGGTTCAAGAACAGCGGTTCCTCTGAGATGTGCGGAACTACCGCCGGCTGGCCGGTCTGAACCACCTGACCGGTCACCCCCTCGCCCAGCTTATACCGGCCCCGCTCCTGCTGGCTGGCCGAAAGACCATAGGCCGCCTCGATCGAGATCTCGCCGGTCTCCCGGTGGAGCAACAAAAGCGTGCCCCGCATCATGCCCATGTGGTCCGCCATCGCTTTCAGCACCGGACCCACCACGTCGCGCAGGTCCATGCTCTTGTCCAGGGTCTGGCTGACCTCGAAGAGGAGCGACAGCTCCTTGACTTCACGCTTGACTGTTACCTGTTCACTCGGCACACTCATTGTTTCACCCATCCACGAAACTCATACGAAAAAACTAACCTCTAGGAAACCTTCCCATTGGAATCATACCATAGGGTAGGATATTCAGGCTAAAAAGTCAATTGCAATCAGTATAAAAGCAAAAAATATAGGGGTGCAATTTATCGTGCCCAATGTAGGGGCAAGGCTTGCTTTGCCCGAAATAACGTAGACGTGAATGTGGTCGTGAACATGAACGAATCCGTAACCACGACTGCACCTGATTCCGGCTGTAGGGACGAACCCATGTGTTCGCCCAAAGCAGAAATGGTAGCCGCGACTGCTTTTTCGGTCGTGCACATAATGCGAAATGAATCGCCTCCAGATTGGGGGCGCGGCTGACCCCAGTCGCGCAAGCTTTCGCAGAAACCTGCCACTACATCTAAGACATCAAACCGAGATAAAAAATCCTACTTTTTAGGAATTGACAAGCAGATGCTCGGTATGTGCACGAAGAAAAAATCACTGGTGCGGATATTGCCAATAGCACTATTGGAATTTCTCAAGTCAATCCTGGCCAGATCCAGGCAAGATTTAGTGGCATATGCGGAGCGGGTTTTGCAATCAGACAGGTTAATGCTGATGGCACAGTGGTCTGCGAGCCTGTAAGTGGCGGAGATGGAGATCGAAAAGCGGGAGATGGAAGCGCGGTGGGAACGGCTGGAGCTACCGGTGATTCACAAGGAGATGCTCTCGTTCCTGGTGGCTGAGTTCGAGGAAGTGATGGCCTCTGACTCGAATCACCCCCCAATAGCCTCATACCCAAAAGTTAACGATAGGAGTATACTTATTGATCGGCGCAGGGCCGTTCTGGTGCACTTTACCGAACCAGGCTTCGGTTCTCCAGAGGGACATTTGGCTCTTCTGGAAATATATTGTAGTATATATTGCAAATTTTAATTGGCTCCCCGGGCCGGACTCGAACCAGCGACCAAGTGGTTAACAGCCACCCGCTCTACCGACTGAGCTACCGGGGAAACAGGGTCGGATGGAAGATAGTTTACTTAAAAGCGCCAAATTGTCAAGCTGCGCCGAAGGCTTAATCCAACCGTTCGGGAGCGGCATCCATCACCCCTAAGAGTTTGGTGGATTGCGATCTTGCTCCCCGGGCCGCCGGCAAAGTATCCCTCTTCTGCCCGCCCCGCTAGCTTTGGCTTACAGCGCCGCCTTGCGCAGGCGCAAGGCATTGCCCACCACCGAGACCGAGCTGAAGCTCATGGCCGCGGCCGCGATCATCGGGCTGAGCAAAAGGCCGAAGAAGGGGTAGAGCACTCCCGCCGCGATGGGGACGCCGATCGAGTTATAAACGAAGGCGAAGAACAAGTTCTCCTTGATATTGCGCAAGGTCGCCCGGCTTAAGCGCCGGGCGCGGAGGATGCCGCGCAGGTCGCCCTTGACCAGGGTGATCCCCGCGCTGGCCATGGCCACGTCGGTCCCGGTCCCCATGGCGATCCCGACCTGGGCCGAGGCCAGCGCCGGCGCGTCGTTGATGCCGTCCCCGGCCATGGCCACGCTCCGGCCCTCGGCCTGCAGCCGCTTGATCACCTCGGCCTTCTGGTTGGGCAAGACCTCGGCAATCACCTCGTCGATCCCGAGCCTTTTCGCCACCGCCTCGGCTGTGGCCCGACTGTCGCCGGTGAGCATGACAATCCGAATCCCGTCCTCCCGCAGGCTCCGCACCGCCTCCGGCGTGGTCTCCTTGATCGGGTCCGCCACCCCGATCAACCCGGCCGGCCGGCCGTCCACCGCCACCAGCATCACCGTCTGGCCCTCGGCCCGCAAGGAATCGGCCTGAGCGCGAAGCGGCTCTGGATCCAGCCCGAGCTCCTTAAAAAGCGCGAGGTTGCCGAGCGCGACCGCGCGCCCCTCCACCTGACCGATCACTCCCTTCCCGGTCCGCGACTCGAAAGACTCCACTTCAGTAAGCGCGACTTGCCGGTCCTCCGCGGCCTTGACGATCGCCGCGGCCAAGGGGTGCTCGCTGCCCCGCTCCAGGCTGGCGGCAAAATGGAACAGGTCCGATTCTTTCCAGCCGGGCGCCGGCGACACGGAAACCACTCGGGGCTTACCCTCGGTCAGGGTCCCGGTCTTGTCCACCACCAGGGTATTGATCTGGCGCATCACCTCGATCGCCTCCGCATTCTTGAACAAGACCCCGGCCAAAGCCCCCCGGCCCGCGGCTACCATGATGGACATCGGCGTGGCCAGGCCGAGCGCGCAGGGGCAGGCGATGATCAAGACCGCGACCGCGTTGACTAAAGCGTGGGCCATTTTCGGCGCCGGCCCGAAGAGGCCCCAGACGATGAAGGTGAGCACGGCCGCGCTCACCACCGCGGGGACAAAGTAAGCCGCGGCCAGGTCGGCCAGGCGCTGGATCGGCGCGCGCGAGCGCTGGGCCTCGGCCACCATCTGCACGATCTGGGCGAGCAGGGTTTCGGCGCCGACCCGTTCGGCCTTGATCACCAGACTGCCGGTGCCGACGATTGTGGCCCCGATCACCCGGTCGCCCGGCCCCTTCTCGACCGGGATGGACTCGCCGGTGACCATCGCCTCATCCACCGCGCTCTTCCCTTCCTGGACCACGCCGTCCACCGGCACTTTCTCGCCCGGCCGCACCCGCAGCCGGTCGCCCGGCCGGACTTGGTCCAAGGGCACGTCTTCCTCTCCCCCGTCCTCCCGCAGCCGCCGGGCGGTTTTGGGCGCGAGACCGAGCAAGGCCCGGATCGCCGCCCCGGTGCGGGCCCGGGCCCGCAACTCCAGCATTTGGCCGAGCAAGACCAGGGTGACGATCACCGCCGCGGCCTCGAAATAGACCGACACGCCGCCCGATTCACTGCGGAAGGATTCGGGAAAGATGCCGGGGAACAGAGCGGCCACTAAACTGTATAAGTAAGCCGCGCCGGTGCCGAGAGCGATCAGGGTGAACATGTTGAGCGAGCGGGCCAGGATCGAGGCCCAGCCGCGCTGGAAAAAAGGCCGGCCGCCCCAGAGCACCACCGGCGTTGCCAGGAGCAATTGGATCCCGAGGAGGGTCCGGCTTGAAATGAGCCGCGGCAACGGCTGTCCGGGAATCAGGTCGGACATGGAGATGAGGAAGACCGGAGCGGTAAGCGCCAGGCTGATCCAGAACCTCCGGGTCATGTCCTTCAGTTCCGGGTTCTTCTCTTCCTCGGCCGTCACCGTCCGCGGCTCCAGCGCCATCCCGCACCTGGGGCAATTCCCGGGTTCCGGCTGCACCACTTCCGGATGCATCGGACAGGTGTAATCGCCTTGTTGCGCTGCGGGGGCCGGAGGGGACGACGGACCGGCTTGGGGCATCGCGGTTTCTTTTTTAGCGAGGTAGCGGGCCGGGTCTTCCGCGAACTTGTCCCGACAGGACTGGCAGCAAAAGTAATAAGCGTTTCCGCTATGCGAGAAAGTCCAGCGGGCCTGGCTCGGGTCCACACTCATCCCGCAAACCGGGTCTTGGGCCGACTCGCCTTCAGCTCCCGAATGAGACGGCTGACCCGGAGCAGCGCCCGGGTTCTCATGTCCGTGTCCTTGGTGGTCTGGCATGGATACCTCCTCCCTCCGGAGCGGAATTTTAACCGGATCTGGGCCCTAAACCTCTTGTCATTAATTTAGCAAAGTCTGGGAGAAATGCCACCGTAACCGGGGAAGAGGCAATACCGAGGTGAATAAAGGGCCGCTAATCGTTGCGGAGGTCGCGGAGGAGGCGGGGGAGAAAAAAGGCGCCGAAGAGCCAGCGGAAGACGTTGATCAGGAATTGCCAGAGGAGCGAGAAGGCGACGAGGGCGGCTGGGTCGTGGGAGGAAAAAAAGACCTGAAATCCGAGCTGCTCTCTCTTCTCCGAAAGCTTTAACCCTTAGCGTCTTGGCGCCTGCTATGTATCAATCTGTCAAGTGACACCGACGTCTCTTTTTTGCTCCTCCTCCGCTACGCTTTCGGCACCAGGGTTATCCACAACTCCACAGGCCATCTCTGCGGGGCCATTCAGGCCCCCAGCCGCCGGGCCTGTGGAGTTCGTGGAGAACCCGTCCTCGATTTCGGGAGGGAGCGTGTTCCGAGCCATCTGCTATTCGATCACGAAAGCGCTCGGCCTTCGGATCATTTGATCGGTACGCTCCGGAAGACGGACCAAACTTTGCGACGGGTGAGGAAGCCGAGGCCTCCGCCCAAGGCGCTAACGGTCGCGTCGCTCCCGGAACCTCTTCAAATCAAAGAACCTGCTTCAACCGCAGCGGGGCCAACGCCTCAGGCCGCTTCCTGGGCCAGGTGCCACATCCGAATCCCCAATTGCCGCATCACTCCCACGATCAACGCCTTCTTCCGCTCCTTCTTCTGCCCCCGCATTCGCTTCTTAAACCAGGCCCGCCAGCTCGGGGCCAGCCGCACCAGCGCCCAGGACGCCTGGTTCAGGACCTTGCGCACCCGGGGCGAGCCCATCTTGCTGATGTGTCCCTTGCGATCGCTCCGCTCGCCCGATTCCCACGCCCGCGGCGCCAGGCCCAGGTAACTTCCCAGCGCCCGCCGGTTCGGAAACCGAGACAAATCCCCCAACTCGGTCAAAAACACCATCGCCGTCAGCGCCGCCACCCCCGGAATCGCGACCAGCGCCTCCACCTGCTTCCGATAACGCTCCTCCTCCGCCAACGCCGCCAACGCCGCCACCGCCTTCCCGCCCCGGACCAACTCCTCCTGGTAAAACCGCAACTCCCGCAACAGGCCCCCTAACACCGTTCCGCCCCCCGCCGGCAACTCCTCCGCCACCCCCTCCAACCACCGCGCGTGCTTCTTGGTCCACGGGTTCTTGATCCCCTCCGGCGCCCGCCGGCCGTAGCGCCGCAACAACCCGTGAATCTCGTTCTTCACCCCCGCGATCTTATCGCCCAGCCCCAACCGACGCCGAACCACCTCCCGATCCTCCCGCAACTCCGCCGGCGGCTTCCACACCACCGGCAGCGAATTCCCCGCCAACATGTGGCCCCGCAGCGCCTCCAACAGCCGCACCACGTCCCGCTTATCCGTCTTGTTCGAGCGCTGCTTCGGACTGCTCGGAAGATGCGTCGGCGCCAACACCGCCACCCAATACCCGGCCTCCTCCAGCCGGTCCGCCAGCCGAAACCCGCTCCCCGAAGCCTCGTAGCACACCCGGATCCGAGCTCCCGGAAACCTCCTCCCACAGCTCTGCAGCAGGCTCAGCAACCCCTTCACCCCACTCTCCTCCCGGGTGTCCAACTCCCGAAACTCCGGCAACCCTTGGTCCACCGCGATCCCCGCCAGCATCTTCTCCTGGTGCAGGTCAATCGCACAGAAAATGTTTTTGCCTTCCTTCACGTTTTGCGCTACCCTGGTCATGGTCGGTGTCCTCCTTGAATTTGATTTTTTCAAATTTGAGCTGATTGTAACCCAATCACGCTCGTCGAGGCCACCGACCGATTTATTCATGGTAACTTTGCGTGAAATCTTCCCCCTTTTCTTTGGTTCCGCCTCGGCCGGGTTAGGGTATATGAATCCGGGCGCAACGACTCGGGCCAAGCCGGCTATGAGCGAATCCTACATCAAATCGCCCGGTTGTGCAAACAAGAACAGGCAAACCAAGATTAAAATGAGTAAGGTGTCCCAGCTATATAATGAGTTAGCCCAGGAGCCTATCATATTCCGAATGGCTGCCAATCCAAAACCACAGCAACCCTTCCGGAATCTCGATGGCCAGGGCTCGATAAGATAGGCCCACCCGGACTGACCGGTAGCGGCCGATTTTCTTAAAGTGGAGGGAGGGGTGTTGAGGGTCCCGCTTCAGCAGTTCAAAGTTTCTCTCCGCCAGTTGGCGAACCTTCTCCGGAAGCCGTTGAAAGCAATCCCAGAAACCGGGCGAAGCAAAATGTCTCAAAGCTCTTTGCTTTTACCGGCTTGGTGGCCGGCCAAGGCTTCCTCGGCCAGAGAATCCAGCCGGCCCGCCCGGAGATCCTCTTCCAGCTGCCGGTCCCATGCCTCCGCGTCGTATTGCCGGAACCACTCGCGAAAAGCGGCAAGCTCCGCCGGATCAAACCTTTCGATTTCATGCTCGATCTTCTCAATCTTGGTCATAAGCCGATACCTCCGTCCGGTGGTTAATAGTATAAAACCATTCCCCGCAACAACGCAAGCGCGATCAAGGCGTGAATCCGCAGAGGGACTCCGCCGACCTGCCTATGCCCGCCGGAGCTGGCTTCGCGCAGGCGGGAGCGCTACGTCCTCCGCGAAGGCGGATGGCGCAAAATTACGCAGATGAAATTCAAAGAAGCTCTGATACCAACTTTACGTCCGTCATATAGTGTTGCCCAAGGGTGCCACTGGCTAAGCCCGAAGGGCTTGCCAGTGCACGGGCAAGCTTCGCTTGGCCCGTGGCACCCTGTCCTAACTCTACGTTTGACGTAAAAATAGTATGACCATCTCCTTGCACGCCGCGCCGGGGGATAGGGTGCATGAGTCCGGGCGCAACCACTCGGGCCAAGCGGGCCATGAGCGAATCCTACATCAAATCGCCTCGTGGAGCAAGCGAGGGTGGCCAGATCAAGATTAAAATTAGTAAGCTGTCCCCGATTTAATCAGTTCATTTAAAACAAACAAGGCAACTCATACTATTTCTCGCTCGACTTATTCTTGCGAACACCAAATGCATATCCCCCGGGCCATGAGTCTGGCCTTGTACCGTCCAATACTAATCTATCTCCTGCAAACTCGGGCAAAAGACGAGGAACAATTGAACTTCTTGATTTAGTGTGCACAACAGGGATTGATGGCCTCTTTCTTACCTTGTTATGACCACAAGCAGGACATCTTTTTAACGGGGAATCTTTTATGCTTTGAAGAGCATCAAAGATTTTTAAGCATCTCAAACATTCGTATTCGTAAATTGGCATTTAAACCTCATGTTGGTCCTTTCAAGTTCTATCATCATCTTGACTTGCCTCCAAATCAATTGGCTCAACTCTGATTCGCTTTATAAGTTGAAGACTCTTATGGAGTGCGAGCAATTGAATATCATCTTCCATTCTTGAACGCAGAACTTTTTGAATTCCTTGGTTGTCAAACCCCGCATTTCGAAGACTGGCTGCAAGGCTATCTATTGCCACAGTGTAATCAAGCAAAAGTCGCGTTTCTTCACGACATACTTTTACGGCTATTAGGTCAGTTCTTGCCTTCGTTTCTTTAGCTTTTGCGTCAATAAGTCTCGCACGTGCTTCTGTTTCTCTAGCTTCAGCGTTCTTCCGACGTTTCGTGCTTTCTTTGAAGAACAAAGCATCGAAAATCTTATCCAAGAGTTGCACGGCTGATTTGCTTTTAAGTGCACCTGAAACCAAAAGCAACCATTCCCCGGGTGAGGACATGGAGATTCTTTCGATCTCAGCCCTCCCAGAGGTTGGTACTATATCGTAAAGATCATCAACTTGAAATTGAAATTTTACACCAAGTTGCGTAATCCTCGCTGATACTCCAACATTTCTCATGACCGTTATGAACTCCGCGAATTTCGTTCTAACTTCAACATCGGTCGGTGTCTTCGGTTTCTTCCATGATTTAGGCTGATTCAGCAAACCAAACATCTTAAGATGCTTAATAACATAATCGTATGCTTCGCAGGTTTCAGCGATGTATGAAGCGACTCCAACTCTTGCAGAAATGCCGTCAATAGCCAGAAGAGTCCGCGCCAGTTGATCTGCTCGCCAAATACCGCCGGTCTGAACTTGAATTCTGACGCGACAAGTATATCCATCTTCTGAATTTTTCATTTTTTCACCCATTTCCTCTAATTGGGTTAGACTTTCGCTTCCTCAAAGAATTCGAGGAACATCATTAACTTGGAATTCCCCGTAGCTTGCTACGGGGATGAGTCGCTCTGATATCGAACCCCGATACCCCGCAGCTTGCTGCGGGGAGGTTCATTTCAGGCTCATCTCTCTCGGTTTAGGCTCGTTTGCGGTTCCGTCGAGATGTGGGGTTGCTTTTTATCGTATCGTTTCGCATGTTGTCGTCAATCATTTTCCCCTCTTCAAGTTCATTTAAATATACTACGAGATTGCCAGCAATTTTGTCAAAAACCATAGGCAAGAACGGTTGCAGGTCCAAAAAGGTAGGGTCCGGTTGAAGTGGTCCACCATGGTAATGCCTCATATGCTGTAAAATAACTGCCTTCTCCGATGCGGGAATTAAACTCATAGGATCCCGAGCATGGTGATCATGCAAATTTGAGAGGTGAATAAAACCGCACCCGAAGCGATAGACAGATTCTGTCCAGCCTTGTAGCTGATTGGCAAGCTCCACCATATCTCGGTCCGTCACCTTTTTCTGTTTGCCATTTGCGATAGTCAATCGCCAATCTTTCCCATTGATGGATGCCTCGATAAGTTGATTGCGAGTGGCTCTATCTTCAATTGATAGCAAATAAATCGATCTGATCATCGAGTCAAGTTCTTGCCTTAAGATGGAGACAATAGGCGCATAAAGCCCTGCCGAGTATAAGAGATGGATTGCTTGGCGGTGTTCAGCAGATCTCGAACGCACCTGTCTGCAGAAAATTCCCAAACTGTTCATGTGGCTTTTATCTTTTTTCGTTTTCATGACCACAATACTATCTCAAATTCGTTGAGAGCAGGGACACCATACTGATTTTAATTTTTGGTTACCGGGCGGCCGGAAAGGCAGTAGTCAGTAGGCAGCCAGCCTGCGCGACAAAGCGCTTCGGCGGCGGCACGTAGTCGGTAGTCAGGGAAAACCGTGAAGCGTGAACCGCAAACCGTAAACCGTGAAACCTGGTGCGGGGCACTGGCGGTTGGGAACGGCCGGAATGAGGCTCGGCCGGGCATGTCGGAATTGTGGCATGGGCGCAAAGGGTTGTCAAGAGCGAAAAGAAGATGGAAAGATTTGGACCACGAAGGCACGAAGCAAGGCAAGAATAAGAGAATTCGATGATAACGGATTCCCATTCTTTAGCTTGCTCTCTTCGTGTCTTAGTGGTTAACATTTTTATTTATCCAGATCCAGTTTGAGGTGGAGTTCCTTGAGCTGGGCCGGGTCAATCTCGGAGGGGGCGTCGGCCATCAGGTCGGTGGCGGTCTGGGTTTTGGGGAAGGCGATGACGTCGCGGATGGATTCGCAGCCGAGGAGGAGCATGATGATGCGGTCGAGGCCGAGGGCGATGCCGCCGTGGGGGGGAGCGCCGAAGCGGAGGGCGTTCAGGAGGAATCCGAACTTGCGCTCGGCCTCTTCTTCGCCGATGCCCAGGGCCCGGAAGACCTGAGATTGCACCGGGGCCTGGTGGCTGCGGATGCTGCCGCCGCCCAGCTCGACGCCGTTGAGCACCACGTCATAGGCCTTGGCCCGGACCGAGCCCGGGTCGGTCGCGAGCTTTTCGATATCCTCGTCGCGGGGCGCGGTAAAGGGATGGTGCATGGCGTAGAAGCGCTGGTCCTGGTCGTTCCATTCCAGGAGCGGGAAGTCCTTCACCCAGAGGAAGTCGAGCCGGTCCTGGGGGATCAGGTTCATTTTCTCGGCGACCATGCGCCGCAGCTCGGCCAGGGCCTGGTGCACGACCTTCTTCTGGTCGGCCATCATCAGGACCAGGTCGCCCGGCTCGGCTGGCATGGTCTCGCGGAGCCCGTTAAGCTGGGCCTCGGAGTAATATTTCACCGCCGGGCCTTGCCAGCCGGCCTCCCGCAGGCGGATCGCGGTCAGCCCCTTGGCGCCGAAGGCCTTGAGGTCGTGGGTGAGCTTGTCGGTGTCGGTGCGGCTTAAGCCGGCGCCGGCCTTGACGCAGATGCCCTTGATCACGCCGCCTTTTTCCACGGCTTCGGTGAAGAAGCGGTATTCGCATTTTCCCAAAAGATCGGTCAGGTCATGAAGCTCAAGCCCGAAGCGGGTATCGGGCCGGTCAATGCCGTAGCGGGAGACGGCCTGGTCATAGGTCATGCGGGGGAAGGGAATGGGGAGCTCCAGCCCTTTGATCCCCTTCCAGACCAGCGCAAACATTTTCTCGATCAGACTGTAGATATCTTCCGGCTCGACGAAGCTCATTTCCAGGTCAATCTGGGTGAACTCGGGCTGGCGGTCGGCGCGGAGGTCCTCGTCGCGCATGCAGCGCACGATCTGAAAGTAACGATCGAAGCCGGCCACCATCAGGATTTGCTTGAAGAGCTGGGGGCTTTGGGGGAGCGCGTAGAACTTGCCGGGGCTCAGCCGGCTGGGCACCAGGAAGTCGCGGGCGCCTTCGGGCGTGCTCTTGGTCAGGAAGGGGGTCTCCACTTCAATGAAGCCGTTGGCGTCGAAGTAGTGGCGGATCAGGCTGACCGCCCGGTGGCGCTTGAGGATGCGCTGCTGCATCTCGGCGCGGCGGAGGTCGAGGAACCGGTAGCGGAGCCGCACCTCCTCGGAGACATTGGCCGCGTCCGAGATCAGCGACTCCTTGACCTCGTCCGCCACCAGGAACGGCGTCACCTGGCAGGTGTTGAGCGCCTTAAGCTCGCTCACCCGCACCTCGATCTCCCCGGTCTTGCGCTCCTCCTTGACCGCCCCCTCCGGCCGGCGCTCGACCTGGCCTTTAATCGCAATTACCCACTCGTTCCGCACCTGCCTGGCCTTCGAGTAAAGCTCGGCCGAGACGCTTTTCGGGTCCACGATGGCCTGGGTCACGCCCCAGCGGTCGCGGAGGTCGAAGAACAAAAGCTCGGCATGGTCCCGGTAGTTCTGGACCCAGCCCATCAAACACACTTCTTTGCCGATGTCGGTCGCGCGCAACTCCCCGCAATGGTGGGTGCGTTTCCAGTTACCGAGTGCGTCTAACAAGTTTCTTTTCCTCCAACCGCCTTCTCGCTGCGTGTTTTTCGCGTCATTTGTCCGGATGACTTAGCCCAGATCCTTCTCAGCTTATTCCAGTTCCTTCTGGCAGCCCTTTTCTCTCGCTCGTTTTGCTCGCGGAGATGAGGCTCCCATCCTAATATTCCGGCCAATTCCAATATCCTCTCGAGAATCTCGAATTTTTCCGCCGGAGTCATTTTCTCTATTCCAATATTCCAAACCTCGACGATTGGATAAAGAGGCTCATTCGCAATCCTCCATTGATGCAATTTTTCAGAATCCCAAATCATGGTAAATTTAAAATCTTCGATTCGGTTACCAGTTTCTCTTCCCCGGTCAACATTTCCTTGATCTTCACCATTTTTCTTGAAAACTCTTCTTCACCGATAATCAAAGCTTCTGGTGCCGCTTTCGCCGCCAATTTCATCTGCGCCTTCAAGCTCTTCGGCTCTTCCTCCAAATACATCTCTACCCGTTTCCCTTGCTGGCGAAGGGCCAACAATATTTTAAGCGCCGGCTCCCGCATCTTCTCCGTATAGACGATGAAATAATCCAACCGCGCTTCTGCTTCCACTGGCTTGGGCATCAGCAGCGCCAGCCGCTCCAGACCCAGGGCGAAGCCGATGCCCGGAACCTCCGGCCCGCCTAAATCCTTGACCAGCCCGTCGTAGCGGCCGCCGGCCGCAATCGCGTTCTGCGCGCCTAACCCGTCCTCGGCCAGATACTCAAAGGCGGTGCGGGTGTAATAGTCCAGGCCGCGCACGATCCGCGGGTTCACCCGATAAGGCGTTTCAAACAGTTTCAGGTAATTTTGCAGCCCCTGGAAATGACTCCGGCAGGCCTGGCACAGCGAATCCAGCGCCTGGGGCGCCGCGGCCGCCGCGGCCCGGCATTTCTCTTCTTTGCAGTCCAGGACCCGGAGCGGGTTCTCCTCTACCCGGCGCCGGCAGTCGGCGCAGAGTTGGTTCTCCTTCCCCCGGAGAAAAGCCACCAGCTTCTCCCGGTAGCCGGGCCGGCACTCCCGGCATCCGAGCGAGTTGATCTCCAACGCCGCGCCTTTCACCTCCAGTTTTTCAAAGAGCAGCCGGAGCATGGCCATGATCTCGGCGTCCACCGCGGGTCCGGCATAACCCAGGGCCTCGCACCCCAGTTGATAGAACTGCCGAAAACGGCCCTTTTGCGGCCGCTCGTAGCGGAACATGGGGCCCGAATAAAAGAGCTTGACCGGCCCGCCCTGGTCCAGCCCGGCCTCGAGAAAGGCCCGGACCAGCGAGGCGGTGCCTTCGGGCCGCAGGCTCAAGGAGCGCCCCTTGCGGTCGGCAAAGCTATACATCTCCTTGGCCACGATGTCCGTGCTTTCCCCGATGCTCCGGGTAAAAAGCTCCGTCGCTTCCAGCACCGGAAGCCGAACTTCCCGGAACCCGAAACATTGAAAGAGTTCCCGCGCTTCCTCCTCGATCCGCTGCCACGCCTCGCTCTCGGGCGGGAGAACGTCGCGGAAACCCTTTACCGCGGTATATCGCTTGGCCGCCATTTTTTCCCCGGTAGACAGTAAGGAACCGCCCTTGCCTAGAGCCGCTTTTTCTGCTATTGCTTTATAAGCGAAATTATTATGATATCAAACCTGGCCGTGGAGGTCAATGATATGAAGAAATGGAAGGCGGGCTTTTTCGCCGGTTTGTTCCTGGCGGCCGGGCTCGCCGGAGCCAGCACGGTGATTGCGCTGGACCTGAAGGCGCTCTCCCAGCAGGCCGAGGTGATCGTGCTGGGGCGCTGCCTGGAATCCTCGGTGCGCTGGAACGCGGACCGGACCCGGATCTACACCGACTGGACCGTGGCGGTGGACCAGGCCGTGAAAGGAGCGCCGGGCAAGCAAGTCGTGGTCCGCCAGTTGGGGGGAGAACTGGACGGCAAAGGCCTGCTGGTCTCGGGCGTGGTGCGGCTCAGCGCGGGCGAGGAGGCGGTCCTGTTCCTGGGCCCGGCCCGGGAAGGGGTCCGCCGGATCCTGGGGCTGAGCCAGGGCCATTACCGGGTGCAAACCGATCCGGTAACCAGCCGCAAATGGGTCCTGCAAGCAGTAGAACCGGCGGCCCCGGCCGCCGCCGCTTCCAGCCAGACCGGCGCTTCGGCCGTTCAGGTGTCCCTGGATGAGTTCCTGGCCCAGGTGCGGAAAGCCGCGGCGGAGGCCAAGCCATGAAGCGCCGGACCTTCGCGGCGATGATCCTGGCCGGGCTTCTGCTCTGGACCGGCGCCGCTCAGGCGTTCGTGATCTTCCGGGCCAACGACGGCCAGATGGTCAAATGGGACTGGGCCGCGGAAGGCGGCTCGCTTCCTTACCTAATCAACCCAACCAAAGACGGCGACGCCCTGGGCGGGGATGACCCGGTCACCGTGTTCCAGGACAGTTTCAGCGTCTGGCTGCCGCCTGAGGTTCCCACTACCGAGGCCAGCGTTACCTGCAGCGGCACCACCGGCATTGATACCTACGGTCTTCCCGGCGACGACTCCAACGTGCTCCTCTTTGTCAAAGACGATCCTGACCTCGCCAGCGGCGTCCTGGCTGTGACCCTGACCATGTATGAAACCACCACCGGCCGGATCATGGAAACCGACATCGCCTTCAACGATGACTATGACTGGCGCACTGACGGCACCGCGGACGGAAAAACCACTTATGAATTAGGCGTCGTCGCCATCCACGAGATCGGGCATTTCCTCGGGCTCGACCACAGCTTTGAGGCCAACGTCGGGGGCAGCTTTGACCCGGCCATTGCCTGCACCATGTGGCCGTATTATTTCGGCACGGAGGAAAGGAGCCTGGAAGACGACGACATTGCCGGGATCACCGCGGTTTTCCCCGATCCGGCGGCCCGGGCCGCGGCTTTCGGCGCAATCACCGGCCGGGTGACCACCTGGGACGGCCAGCCGTTGTTCGGAATCCACGTGGCGGCGATTACCGCGGCCGGCAAGATCCCCGCGGTCGGCGCCCTGAGCGCGATCACCGGCTTTTACCAGATTGACAACCTGCCTCCGGGCAGTTACTACCTTTACATTGACTCGCCAGTGATCGAAGGCAAGTTTTATCCCGCCTTTGTCGCCCCTTATTGGTCTAATTATCAGGGTGGGGCCGATCGAATCAGCTTCATTCAACTTTACCGTCACGTCGTGGCGCCTTCTGCCGCGTCTCTGAAGGACGGCGACCCGGTTTTTGACCGGGCGCAGGTGGTGAGCGTCAGCGCGGGCGCCACTGTCGCCGACATCAACTTTGTGGTCGGCTCTCCGCCGGAGATGCTGGCCTATGACTTTGACGGCAGCAGCCGGAACTGCGGCGAGCTGGCCGGGCCGGCCGATACCGGGATGGCGGGTCTTTTTCCGGCGCTCTTGCCTGCCGGCCTCGGGCTATGGCTCCGCCTGCGCCGGCGCCGGGATGCTAAAGCGGATCGGGGGTAAGAGCTCGTGGCCGCGATCGCGGTGGGGGTGCTGACCGCGAGCGACAAGGGCTCGCGGGGCGAGCGCAAGGACGAGAGCGGGCCTCTGATCCGGGAGCTGGTTCGGCGGATCGGGGGCGAGGTCAAGCGCTACGAAATTCTGCCCGACCAGAAAGAAGCATTGGCCGACAAACTCCGCGCCTGGGCCGACCAGGACCGCCTCGACCTGATCTTCACCACCGGCGGCACCGGCTTTTCCCCCCGCGACTTCACGCCCGAGGCCACTCTCGCCGTCTGCGACCGGCTGGCCCCGGGGATCGCGGAGGCGATCCGGGCCGAGGGGCTGAAAAAAACCCCCAGGGCCATGCTTTCGCGGGCGGTGGCCGGGATCCGCGGCCGCACCCTGATCATCAATCTTCCCGGCAGCGTCAAGGGAGTCCGCGAATCGCTGGAAGCCATCCTGCCCGCCCTGCCCCACGCGGTCGAGGTCTTGCGCGGCGAGGCCCGGGACTGCGGGCATGAAGTCAAAGCCCAAAGCCGGCGTCAAAGCGGGCGGGCGGGTCGAGGCCGCCAGAGGAAGGGTGATCGGCCCTAGTCACGACCTTGATGAAGCCGCGAATGCCGGGAAAAAGTTTGTTTGCCAATGTGGTCCTCTTCCTGGCCGCCTCCCTCCCCACCATCCTGCTCCTGGAAGGGATCGCGCGGGTGGTCCTGTGCCGGGACTTTGGGCAGGGACTGCTCATCGGCGATCCGTTGCTGGAACTGACTCCCCGCGGTCCGCGGCTTCGGCCGGACCAGCGCCTGGATTGGCCCTCGCCGCTTTCCCGCCGCACCGTCCGCTTGAAAACCAATGCCCAAGGCTTCCGCGGGCCAGCCATCGCCCCGGAAAAGAGTCGGCCCCGCCTTTTTGCCGGGCGGGGTGTGGGTAACGCGGGGTTGGGAGAAGCAATTGGCGGAGACAGCGGAGCTGATTGGGGATCGGGGTCCGTTTCATCTTCAGCCCGCTTAACAGGGTATTGAGGCAAGAAGACGATCATTTACTGGATGAAAAAGGCGGGCGATAGGATCGCGGAGGAGGAAGAGATCGGGGCGACGCGGCGGGAATTGGCGGCGTGGGGCCAGCGGCGGAACCATCCATGGAAGGGAGCGATGGTGGCGACGATGTTTACCGGCTGGGTTTACGATTTTTTGACCGGAGTATTTTCCACGGCTTGCTTATCACTATCATGGCTAAGCTCGTGGCCAGCGAAGTCCAGAGCCCGAGTCTAAAGCTTCGCGGTTGATAGACCATTTCCACGTAATGCGTTCCAGGTGAAAGCGCCAGTCCGCGAAAGGCATGGTTGACCCGGAGGAGTGTGATTTCCTGGCCTCGGTCAAAGGCTCGCCAACCCGGGAAATAGGTGTCGCTTATAAATAAAATAGCCGGTGCGGACACTCTGCTCAGGATGGATACGCGGTTCGGCTGGTAGTCGCTGATCTGCACACCCTCTCCCGCCCCTGGTGGAGGTGGGGAAGGAAGGATAATGGGAGGCTTTTCCAGAACCGCCATCCGGGCAGGGTCAAATTCTCCGCTAGCCATGAACTTGAGCCTGGCTTCGCGTTCAGGGATGATGCGGATCTGATGGAGGAGAAAGGCCCGGGGCAGGACTTGGCGGTTGCGGTAAAGGCTCACATCGCCGCTTTCCGCTAGCTTCTCGAATACGAACTCCTGGTGGTAAACCGCGGGGTCCAGCCAGAGTCCAGAGGAACTTACCTTCCCTTCTGGCTGGCTGGCTCGGACCCCAAATTGCAGTTCCAGAGTCTGGCCGGCCCAAATGGAGAGATCGAGCGAATGTTTCTGAAATCTCCGCTCATCCGCCGGAATCTCTTTTTGGAAGATCAGAAACTCCTTCGGATCTGGCGGTCTCCGGGCCAGGAGAGTGAAGATCATCGCGGCAGTTCCTTTTTCCCTGCCGATCTGGAACTGGAGGCGGTCTCCTTTCTTGACGAAAATGGTATGCCTCCATGCTCCATTGGCTGGGAGAACCAAATTTGGCCGACGATACGGGCTGGTGGCCGCATCCCTGATCAGGCAGGGAGCCGGCGAACAATCATTCTTCCCCGTGTAGTAAATTGGGTGGTAATCCTGGGAGAACTTTAAGTTTTCATGGTCGGTGGCAATAAGCCCCAAGTTTAAAAGATTCAAAAACTTCAGGTTCTCGAACTGAATGAAGTGTCCGCGCTTAAACATGTCAAAGCCTGGCATGCTTCGGTGCAGCCGAAAGTCCTCCAGTCGCCAGAAGGGCTTAATCAGGTTAAGGAAATCATAGGTCCAGCGCGGTATGACAGACATGAAAAAGTCAAAGGATTGTGTATGGTAATAGATGCCCGCCTGGTAAGGAATGGAGAGGGAATGGTGATAGTTAGGATTGGTCAGGTTGAGGGAACGGAGCCCTACAGGCAGGCTTTGGACATACTTAACGTAGATCGGATCATGTTTCATGAACTCAGCCCCGCCTAGGCGGAGTTGGGTGAGACAAGACAGATAAAAGGCGCCGGTGGTCAGGGCCAAGATTACAAAGTTTAAACTAGCGCCAATTCTTCGTTGCTTCCTTTGCGCGAAATAATGAAAAGCGGCCATAATAGAAATTATCGCGACGGCCAGACCGTTGAGCGCAAGAAAAACATCTTTGCTCGCAGCCCAGCTCAAGGCCAGGGCCAGAAGCAAAAAGAGGAAGCCCTGTGCGCTACTCGCTTCCGAGATAAGGTGATCCATGGCCTTGCCAGCCAGGACGGCGAGAAAAACTATACCAATGACCATCGTGTAACCGTGCCAGTGAAATCGGTTCAGCACTGGAATCAGGTGAACCAGACGTAGACACCCCAGTGTGTTGGTGGAGACGGCAAAGCAAAGGGCGAAGATCACCAGGAGCAGCAAGACTTGTAGGTCCTTCCGCACAAGAACGAAAGCAAAGAGTACCGAGGCGAGAATCAGCGGGTTGAAAAATAAGAAGTGGAGGAAGTCCTTGTTGACCTTTATGCTCTGTTGCATGAAGAAATCGAGAGGAAGCTTTGTTGACCGGGTGCTGAAGGCGATAAGCTCGAAAGTGGGCAAGATTTGAACGAGGATTAAGAGGGTTACACCGGTCACGGCCCCGGTAAAAAGGGCCAGTCGGGAGAGAGCCAGCCTGGGGACTGGACGTAAGAAGAGCCCGTAAAGCATGATGACCAGGACGGCCAAGACCATGATCCGGCCAAAGAATTCGAGCTGACCTCCCAGCACTTCAAAAAGGCAAATGGCCATGAAACCCAACAGGTAACGGATTCTTGGGAGCAAGAGGAGACGGTAGAGCAAGGCATAACCAAGGGGCACCAGGCTCAAGGTGAGAAGGTTGGGCAAGAAGTGACGCTGTTCAATTAGGAGAAAGAAGCCAAATCCGGTCTGGATGACGGCCAGCAAGGCCGGGAAGGGCCGGATCTTGAGGCCACGCAATAAATAATAGAGTCCAAGGTTATAGATCAGGAGATGAAGGGTGAGGCTCATCACTGCGGCCTTATCAAAGGGAAGCAGGAAATAGATGACGCCAGCAGGAGAAAGGGCACTGGAATGGGACCAGGCCAGGAAAGGGAAACCCGCAAGCAGGCCCGGGCACCAGAGGGGGAGGAATCGTTCTTTCAGGGCCTGGTTGACAAAGATGCGGTAGGGCCACCATTCGGCCAGGTTCTCCTCTCCATCCAGGACCAGGGTGCGTCCCGTGGCCAAGCAGATGATCAGGGGAAGGAAGGAGAGGAAAAAAAGCAGGCTCGCCAGCAGGAGATCGGGATGACGATGGTAGAGTCGCTTCATTTCATTGCCTGACTTGTTTAGATTTGTAACCAAGCCCCAATCGCAGTTCATAACCTTGCTGCCGGCCTATGAGATGAAGCTCGGACAAAGGTGTTACTCTTTGATCTAGTGGACCGTGGTCGGTCATCATCGGGTTGTTGGGAGGTTCTCCCGCTCCTTTCAGAGCCTAGCCGGGCGCGCCGGGCGCGAAACCGGGAAAGCTTTGCCGCATCCTCCTTGCAATCTCCACCCGATGAAAGGCCGCGGTGTTTAGCACCGCCTCGGGCTTATGCTCCGCCAGAACCGAAAGCGTCCGTTCAAGGTCGGTAACTTCGATGTCGTCATGGGTGAGGGAAATTAAGCAATGCGAACTCTGGAGCTTCTGGAACTCCTGGCCCAATTGTCCATTCGCGCCGATGATTACAATTTTCATCTCTAATCCGATGGGGAACGACTTAACGAATTATAACAAGCTCTGGATTCTTTGACAAGGCAGGCAAAGTTCGCCGGCCGCTTTGAGGTCTGGCGGTGACCAAGCTGTCCAGGTTCAGACACATGGCAAATACTCGACCTACTTTCCTGGGCGCGCGCCGTTTGAGTGCAACCCCCCAAAGGCGCTCTACGCCTTCTTCTCTTGGCGGCTTCGCCCCGTTAACCGCCTTCTTCTCTTTTTTCAGCCCACCCCGAATTTTCGGGAACACCATAGAATGGCGCTAACTTAAGCCTTCCTGTATTTATTTCGATGTTGAAATTCCCGGAATAATTTTCTGGGTTGATTGAGGAGCTGATAGTTTTTCGGCCGGCATTTTCGGGCGCGTGGTTCCAGGCGCAGGCCTATTGCCACTGGAAAAAAGCCCGCCTGCCCACCGAGGCGGAATGGGAATGGGCGGCGCGGGGGCCGGAGGCCCCGATCTGGCCCTGGGGCGATGAATTTGAATGTAGCCGAGCCTGCACCTCGGTCCGACCCTGCCGCAGCTACGATACCTGCCCCGTGGGCACCCACCCCGGGGGTCAGAGCCGGTGGGGAGTGGAGGATCTGGCCGGCAACGTCTGGGAATGGAACCAAGATGCCTATGCGGTCTGGGACCAAGCCGAGCCGGAGAAGTTGCTCACCGCCGGGGAAGAGGCCCGGCGACCCCGGGTCATCCGGGGCGGCTCCTGGCGGGAAACCGAGCCTTATTCCTTGCGTTCCTCGGAGCGAAGCAGCGGCCCCCCGGGCCAGGCCTTTTTCAACGTGGGTTTCCGGTGCGTTCAATCCGTGAGTTCCAACCCCTAATTTCCAACTAATTTCCAATCCGAGCCATCCGGGCCGAGGGGCTGAAAAAGACGCCCAGGGCCATGCTTTCGCGGGCGGTGGCCGGGATCCGCGGCCGCACCCTGATCATCAACCTGCCCGGCAGCGTCAAGGGAGTCCGCGAATCGCTGGAAGCCATCCTGCCCGCCCTGCCCCACGCGGTCGAGGTCTTGGCCGGCGAGGCCGGCGATTGCGGACATGACAGCAGGCAGTAAATAGTGCCTGTAGCGAAAATGTAGGGGCAAGGCATGCCTTGCCCCTACGGATGGCCATGAATCAATAACTTACGGGCGAACGGAAATCGTGATGATGGCATACAAAGGCATTTCGCTACAGACAGTAGATAGTAGGCAGAATGCCGGGGAAATCAGATAACCAACCATAGCCGAGCTTCCGGTCCTGGCGCGGGTAAAGGCCGCGGCTGACCCCAGGAGCCGTCGTTCTTTGGCTCGCCGCGACGCAGGGCATCGCACCCCCTGAATCAATGGGGTCGGGACCTCTCCAGAACAAAGCGAACTACTTTTTCATGAGCCGGCGACCTTAACCGGGATCCCGTCCAGCACCGAGATCCCCGAAAACTGGTCATAGAAATTCTCGTCCGTCACCTCGTTCACGTTCACCCCCGGGTGCTCTCTGGCCACCCTCAACTTCACGCCTTCCCGGTCGTGGCCCCAACCAAAGGGCATGCTGACCACCCCCGGCATGATGTCGTCAGTGATCTCCACCGGGACGTTGATCTCCCCGATCCCGGTCGAGAGCTTGACCGGCCGTCCCTTCTCCAGACCCAGCCTCGCTGCGTCCGTCTTGCTGATGATTAACGAGCAGTCGGGCTTCCCCTTGACCAGGCGAAGGCTGTTGTGCATCCAGGAGTTGTTGCTTCGCAACGTCCGGCGGCTGACCAACAGGAATTCATCCGGGGGCGGCGCCGACCAGGGTTCGATCCTTTTTTCGAGCCGATCCAGGTCTTTAACCAACCCCGGGGGGACCAGGTTGATCTTCCCGTCCCGGGTGCAAATGATCTTTTCCAACCTGGGTTCGAGCGGCCCCAGGTCCATCCCGTGCGGTTCCCTTTTCAGTTTTTCGAGAGACAGCTTATGCGGCCCGAGCTTGAGAAGCAGGTTTAACTGCCGCTCCGGGGACAGCCCATAAAGCGCTTTCCTTTTGATCCATCCGACCGAGGCCGAGAGGGCGCCCGAATGTTTTTCCACGCGATACAACAGGTCGAGCATGACCTCCCAGTTGTGCTTCGCTCCCTCCGGTTTTTGGAAAACGGGCGGCGCGTAGCGGGCGACGTTTCGGATGGCCATGGCGTGCTCGAGCAGGGGGTAATGATCCGTTTCCAGGGGACTGGTCGGAGGCAGGATGAGGTCGGCATAGCGGGTAGTTTCGTTGATGTAGAAATCAATGGCGACCATGAACTCCAGACTCTTGAGGGCGCGGTCAATCCGCTTGGTGTTGGGCAACGAAAGCGCGGGGTTTCCGGCGTTGGTCACCAGCGCCCGGATCTGGCCCGGACCGGGCGTCTCGATTTCCTCGGCAAAGACCGCCGCCGGGAACTCGCCGTTGAACTCCGGCAGGCCGCTGACCCTGCTTTTCCATCGGTTGAAGTATCCCGGCTGGCGGAGGATTTTGGAGAGCCCGACCAGATCCACCGCCGGCGTGGTGAACATGACGCCTCCCGGCCGGTCAACATTCCCGGTCGCGACGTTAACCGCATCAATCAGCCAGGTGGCCAGGCTCCCGAACTCCTGGGTGCTGGTCCCCCTGCGGCCGTAGCAGGCCGCCTTCTGGGCGGAGGCGAACTCGACGGCGATCGCTCGAATGTCTGCCTCCGAGAGTCCGGTCGCCTTCGCCGCGCGGGAGGGCGGGAACCCTTTTGAGATCTCTTTGATTCGGTCCAGGCCGTTGATCCTTTGTTCGAGCGGTCCCGGATGGGAAAGGCCTTCCTCGAACATGACGTTCAGCAGCGCCAGCAGAAAAAGCGCATCTGTCCCGGGCCGGATGAAATAATGCGCATCCGCGAT
>MGQK01000073.1:0-446 GCA_001797815.1 Deltaproteobacteria bacterium RBG_13_61_14
CCATGCGCAAAAGCCTACGCCGGCCTGCAACCCAAAACGATGCCGGGTGTGCGGGGCGTGCTCTTAAAAAAGTATATAGTAGATAGTAGGCAGTAGTCAGGGGACGGAGGGAGGATTCAGAACTGAAATTGTGCTGCTAACCGCAATTGCCAACGGCTCCAGCCTCGAGCTTCAGGGCAATGCCTGATTTTCTACCAGCGCCGGTGTCGCCAGTAGAGCATAAAGCTGATGACCGAGACCAGAGCCAGGCCCATGATGATCCAGAAGGCCAGGGGGTGGGAAGAAATCGGAATGCGGACGTTCATGGAAAAGGCGCTGACCACGAAGGTGGGCACCATGATGGCGATGGTGATGATGTTCAGGGTTTTCATCAGGATGTTGAGGTTGTTGCCGACAATGGAGACCCGCGCATCCATCATGCTGGAAAGGATGTTGGAGTAGATGTC
>MGQK01000073.1:468-934 GCA_001797815.1 Deltaproteobacteria bacterium RBG_13_61_14
TTTTCGATGTGGATATCATCCAGCAGTTCGGTTTCCAGGGGAGTTAAGCCGGTCTTGGCCGCGTTGTTGCGGAGCCGCTCGATCAGGACCCCGTTGGAGTTGATGGCGTTGAGGTAATAGACCAGGCTCTTTTCCAGGGTGAACATGTTAATCAGGAACCGGTTTTCCATGGAGGCGGTAACCTTATCCTCCAGTTCGTCCGAGATCATGTTGATGATTTTCAGGTGGCCGAAAAAGTGGAGGATGCTGGAGTAGATCAAGCGCAGCATCAGTTGGGGGAGGGAGGCGACCTTGGTGAATTGCTTGCCCTCGAAGAGGGTCACCTCGCCGGCGGCCACCACCACCAGCCGGTCCTTGAACAGGAAGAGTCCGGTGGAGGCAACCTTGAACAGGAACTGGTCCTGGGCCGAGTAGTTGCGGGGCCGCTTGAAGATCAGGGCCAGGTGGTTCGGCTCGAACTCCAGGC
>MGQK01000073.1:968-17960 GCA_001797815.1 Deltaproteobacteria bacterium RBG_13_61_14
GGTGTGCTCGTCCACCTTGAGCTCGTCAATCAGGTAACGTTTCTCGCTCTCGTCCGGATTAAAGAAGACCAGGACTTGCGATTCCCCGTCGGGACTCTCGACCATGCGACCATCGGTGATTTGATATTTCTTCAGCATCCGGAGGATGTTCCTTTTGCGCAAAAAGCGATCTCAAAGGTTCAGACATACCCTTAAAAATAGCCGCCGAGGATGGGGGAATTCTTTCCACTCTCCTCGGCTCAGTCTCGGATATTTTAGCACCTGCCGTCCGGCTGTCAAGCAAGTGACCGCGCTTGCCCACCCCCATTTTTTAGCATCGCCGCGTATTTTCGGTCTGCGTAGGGGCGCAATTGATTGCGCCCACATCTCCGAAAGGGCGCGATAAATCGCGCCCCTACCCCCGGATTCCCGGAAAAATGGGGGCGGGCAAGAGTGACCGCGGCAAAGCATCTAGCAACAACCCGCAAGCTCCCGCGGCCGGCCAGATCCAGCGGGATGATCTGTCCCTAGGCCATGACCATACTCCCGAGACTCGTCCTTGCCACCACGGAAATTCTGGGATAGACTGCAAGCAAAGGGCAAGGAATGGATAAAAAGATCGCGTTAATCGGGTTCATCGTGATTGCCACCGTGGCCTTGATCTATCTCAGCCTGAGCGGCCCCAAAATGTTTTATCCCGAAGCGCTGCCGCCGGCGGACCTCTCCACCAGCAGCGCCCGTCCTGAACTTCCGCCCGGTCATCCCGAAGTCCCGGGCGTCGCCGACACCGCCATCCAGGCGCCTGATTTCAAGGTGACGGACCTCCAGGGACGTTCCGTTTCCCTGCACGAGCTCCGGGGAAAAGCGGTGCTGATCAACTTCTGGTCCACCAGTTGCCCTCCCTGCATCATCGAAATGCCCTCGCTGGCCAAGCTCAATCGCCTGATGGCCGGCCAGCCTTTCCAGATCCTGGCCGTCACCGCGGACTCCCGTAGAACCGTAGAGGCGTTTCTCAAAGAAATTCCCCTGGACCTCCCCATCTACCTGGATACCAGCCACCAGGCCCATGACCAGTTCGGCGTTTACTTGTTCCCGGAGAGCTTCATCATTGCGCCCGACGGCAAGGTGGACAACCATGTGATCGGCGCCGCGGACTGGAGCCACTCCTCGGTCCTCGAATACTTCCAAAAACTGATCGCTGCCGCCGCTCCCCCAGCCCAGACCACCACCCCTTAGCAGGAAACCTCTTTCATTTCCTCCCTAAGAAAGCCGTTTAACTCTAATCGTGCGGTTGGAAAAAAGATTTTTTCACCACAAAGGCACAAAGTCACGAAGAGTAAGCGGGTTGAGACCACGGGTTCCAGGCGCGAGCGAAAAACTTGGACCGGGAAGAAAATCCCCGCCGAATCGGTAAGAAATCATTCTGACTTAGAGCCTTAGTGTCTTCGTGGTTAAATCCTAATTGCATTTTCCGGGTTTAACTTAGAGGGGATATCCAGTTCAGGCTGGTGCCGGGCGGTTCCACCAAGGTGAACGGCTGGGGCATGAAGCAGAGCAAAAAGACCAGAAGAGCGGCCAGGGCCAGGAGCCAGCGCAGGGCGTCCAGGCGGACCTCCGGGTGTTCCGGGGGCGGATGTTGGATCCCGCGCCGGCCCATGAGAATGAGCACGAAGAGCGCGAACACGCCCCAGCCCGGCCAAAACCTGGAAAGGACGATAAGCAGGGCAAGGGTCAGCCACGAGAGCCAGAGGGTGCGCCGGCCGAAGACGGCATAGGCGATATGGCCGCCATCCAACTGGCCGATGGGGAGCAGGTTGATCATGGTCACAAAGAAACCCACCCAGGCGGCGTCCAGGATCGGGCTGATGATGATCATCTTCGCCGGCACCGGGCCCAGCCAGAAGGAGAAGGCAAGGGCTTCAAGCGCGTTGGGGTTGAACAAGACTTGTCCGACCGCGGCTTCCATCGGCGCTACCTGGGCGTGCTGGATGCCCACGTAGAGCGCGAACAAGCTGACCACAAACCCGCACAGCGGCCCGGCCGCGCCGATGTCCACCAAGGCCCGCCGGTCGCGGATCCGGCCCCGCATGAAGATGAGCGCGCCGAAGGTGCCGACCAGGTTGGGCGCCGGGATGAAGTAAGGCAAGCTCGCTTGCACCCGGTGATGGCGGGAGAGCAGGAAATGACCCATCTCGTGGCTGCCGAGGATCACGATCAAGGTGATGGAGAAGGGCAGCCCGTCCAGCAGCCACTCCGGGTGAAAGTGCAGGCGGAACAGGAATTCGCGCAGGTTGGGCAGGAAGTGCGCCATGTAGGTGCCGGCCAAAAGCGTGGTGCCGGCGGTGGTGATGAGGAGAACTAGGTTGATCCAGGGAAAGCGCCGGCGCGGGGCCGGCGGCGGGAAGATGACCGGCGGGTATTCCAACCGATAGCCGTAATCCGAAGGACTGCTCATGCCCTTAAAATAACACGGCTGCTCTTGACCGGCAACCGCTTGCCACCTTCATTTTTCCGGGAGCCGGGGTAGGGGCGCGATTTATCGCGCCCTTGCAGGAACTGGGCGCAATGAATTGCGCCCCTACGCAGTCCGAAAATATGATGTGGTGCAGCCCCAAAACGGGGGTGCCCAAGCCGGCAACCGGCGGTTTTTAACAAGGCCTGTCGGATCAAGCGGTCTCAGACCTGATGGGGCGGGCCGGCTTTTCGCAAACCTTGGCCCATGGCTTCCAGCGCGGCCAGGATATCCAGGCGCGGAGCGATCCGCTTCTTGATGAATCCCATCAAATAGCCGGCTCCGTAAGCCAGGGCGCTTATGATCTGGTTCATGATTCCCTCCACGGGTTGATCGGCATGCAAGGGCGGATATTCGCCGGCCTCGATCAAGTCGGCGCGGCCGATGGATTCGAGGTAACTGGGATAAATGTAGGGCACCACGTAAAAGAGCGGCACGGCTTTCATCAACAGGGCGATGGAGCCGCGGGCCAGGAGCTTCTTCTCGTTGATGCCTTTGGCCACCGGCAAGAGGCCGAGCAGGACGCGCTGGAAATCCTCGGACCGGCCGGCCATGCCCACGGTCCCCGCCGCGGTCGAGTCCGTGCGGATGACCAGTGGGGTGCAGGTGAGGTCTATCTCCGCGGCCAGGGGAGGATCTTTCAACTCCAGCTTGAGCAGCAGCGGCGTGCCTTCGGTGATCTCCCGGATGATCGGATCCAGCCGGGGCAGCCGGCGCAGGAACCCGCCGATGACCAGGTCCAGCTCTTGGCTATTCGCCAACCCGGCCATGCTCCGCTCCCGGTTTCGCCCGCCCTTTGCGGGGCAGGACCATTTCTTCCACAAAGCGCTTCAACTCGAACTGGAGTTCCTTGTAGGTCAAAATGCGCGGGTCAAACATGTCGAACTCGAACACCAGGAGCGGGATGTCCGCCTTCTTGCACGCCTCCTTGAACAACCCGATCCCGCCCCAGGAATGCTTGCAGGCAATGTGCCCGGCCAGGATCCCGCAGTCGGCCTGGAAGCGCTCGTGCAAAACCATAAAGTCTTCGATGTAGCGTTTCATGGTTCCCCGGAACTGACGCGACATCGGGTGGCAGTTCACCATCCGCCGCGCCAGGCCGAAAAGCATGGCTTCTTCGCTGGAGGTGTCAATCCAGGCTTCGGACGCATAATAGCCGAAGATGTCCATGGGGATGACCAGACCCAGCTCGGCTTCCATCCAATCGTAGATCTGGATGTCCCACCAGACCGGGTCCTGATACCAGATCGCCCGCGCCTTTTCCTGGAAATAACGCACGCCCGTTTCCACCTTGCGCCGGGCGTCCTCGGCCAAGGCCCGCGCGATCTCCAGCCCCCAGCGTGAGCCGCTGAACCCGATCATCAGCACCATGGTGAACGCGGCCACCTTGGAGGGCTGCATGGTCGGAGCGCGGCTTCTCCATTCCATCCAGTCCCAGAGGTATTGGCTGGTGCGGTTGGTGGTCTCGCAGACTTTCCGGAGCCGATCCCATTCCAGGCGCCGGCCGGTATGCTTTTCCAGAAAGGGGATCAGCTCCCGCAACTGGCCGGCCACTTGCCGGAAGGTGCGCTCGTCGTCGTAGGGCGGCACGTCAATCACAAAGAGCGGCACGCGGTTGCGCTGCTCGGCCATGGCCTGGACCACCGCCACCTGCGAGTCGCACGGAGTGTTGATGCCCACCAGGCAGGCCGGCTCCGGGTATAGGCCCCGGAGCAGCGCCCCGATCCCGGCCTTGTCCGCGGAGCAACAATCCGCGGAATAGCCCTTGGACTCGGCCAGGTCAATGAACGCTTCGGTGTCGGCCTGGTCGCCCACGATGCTGGAGAGCGCGGCCAGCTCCGACACGCAAAACGGGACGACGCCCAGCGCCCAGATCAGCTCGGGATTAAAACCCAGGTTATACCAGACCGCCGGCTGGCCGGCGTCGCTCTTCGAGAACTTGTCCAGCAGGAAACCCCGCAAGTTGCTGAGCATCCCGCTCAAGCCCCGGCCCTCCGGGTCCGCGGCAAACAGTGAATCCATCCGGGTCAGGGTGGCCCACACGGTCTCCCATTCGCGCGCCCGCTCTCGACCCAGAATCGGCATCAATCATTCCTCCGGGTTTCCAGCCTCTCGATAAAGGCCTGCACCCGCGTCTTGACCTGACCGGTGGACACCGTCCCGTATTCGCGCTCCAGGACCAGCATGGGCAGGGGATGGGTCTCAAAGCGATGGCGCAGGTTGTGCACCTCGTTCGCCCAGATCTGGCAGAACTTGATGCGGGTGAAGATGATGCCGTCCGCCCTGCTGGCCTGATACAAGTCGAGCAGCGCCTGCCACCGTTGAGGAAACTCGTCCATCATCCGGGCGCAGGGGATCTGGTGGAGGTAAGCGCGGGCCAGGGAGGAAAGCGGATCTTTCCCGATCTCGACCACCCGGCCCAGGCCGCGGCTGCCGAAGCAAAGCAAGTCGCCGACCACCTGGGCCCCCTGGCTCTCGATGGTGCGAACGAACCTCGGGTCATCCAGCTCGCCGCCGATCAGCAGCACCCGGCCGCGAATGCCGGCGATGGGATCCAGGGTTTCGGCCTCGGCGATCAAGGCATCCGCCAACTCGACAAACCGCTCCGGCGGCAGAGACCGCGCGGCCACCAGGGCGGTGAAGACATCGGCGCCCGCAAGCCTGGGCGCGGGACCCTGGCGCAGATCATCGAGCTTTTGCACCCGCTCCCGCACCCGGTTCATCCGGGTAATGGCCTGATTCAGCGCTTCCCCGCCGACCCGAACCTGGAAGTGGTCTTCCAGCGACGCCTTCAGCCGCGAAAGTTCCTCGAGATACCAGGGGAAAAGGCCGGCGCGCAGGCTATGGGGCACCGAAATATAGCCGTGATAAGCCAGGTCGCTCTTCGCGACCAGGACATCGTTGCCGCGGCGGATGTGGTCGCAGGTATTGACCGAGATCTGGCCCGCGAGAAAATCATAAGCGCCGTCGAGCACGGCCGCGGCAATGTGCCGGACCAAGGAGCAGGTCAGATGGGAAAGGTAAGCATCGCCGCTGGAAGAATCTTCCTGCCCAAGGCCGCGCAGCCGGACCGGAGACAACCCCGCGGCCAGCAGCAGCTCCACCGGCACGTAAGAGCAAAAGTAGCCCACCGCCGGCCGGCCGGCGCGCAGTGCATCCTCCGGCTTCGCGGCCTCCACCGCGGCGCGAAGCGCACGCAGCGCGTCCGAGCTTTCAGCGGACTTTCCCAAGGGGGTCTCCTTGACCTGACCGGGTCCGGCGGCGGATGACCGTCACCTCCCGGATCTGATCGCACACCGGCTTTTCCTCGCAGGACTCGCAGTTCAATTCCTCGCACTCATAGTCGCCCGCTCCGCCCAGCGAGATCTTCCGGTGCCGGCCGGAGTAGATCCCGGCCTCCGCGGCCAGGGCGGAAAATTTTTCTACCTCCGCGCGGTCCGAGGTGATGAAAATGCTCTCCACCGCTAGAATCCCGCGGACTTCCCGCCGAAAAGCCTCGGCCAAGGCCGTGCCCAGGAGCGCAAAGTCCAAACCCGCGGCAATCGCCTGATGACTACCCCGCAGCCACAGCCGGCCCGGCACCACGCGCGCCATCACGCCCGGCAGCCGGCGAGTCAAAAACTGGATGGCTTCCAGACGAAAAAGATCCAGTCCGGGGGCCCGGGCGATCCCCAGCAGGATGATCTGGGCGTAATCGCGCTCTGCTCCGAGGCAGGCGGCCAGGTCCGGCCCGAGCAGGGTGACCCGGCCGTCTCGAATCATTTCCGGCTCCGCCGTCCAGATCACCGCATGCGCGGAAGCGCGAGCGGGCGGACCCAACTCGACCGCGGTATCCGCCGCCAGCAAAATTTTGTTCGCCGGCTCCGATCCCGCGTCGAAGCTCCGGCGATATTCCAGGAGCCGCAAAGGATCGCCGGCGCTTTCGGTCCCGCATCGCGCTTCGGCCAAAAGCTTTCGGGCCCGGGTCACCAGGGCCTGCATGTCCGGTTCTGCGGTTTCAGGGCTGGTCATGGTTGGCTTGATTTTTTGGCCTGGTCCTGGGCGATGAGGGCGGCGCCCAGGGCGCCGATGATCTGCGGGTCCACCCCTTCCGGAAAGCGAGCCAGGTTCATCCCCAGTTTTTTCGCGACCGCGTCCACCACGCCCGCGTTCTTGGCCACTCCCCCGGTAACGACAATTTCCGGCTCCACCCCTACCCTTTTGGCCAAAGCCACCACCCGGCTGGCCAGCGACTGGTGCAAACCCTTGACAATGCCCGGAAGCGGCGCGCCCTCGTTGACCAGGTTGATCACCTCGGACTCGGCAAACACCGAGCACATGTTGCCGATCATGCAGGACTCGCCCGGCTCAAAGTGCAAACGGGACAGATCGGCGAGGGGGACGTCCAGGGTCCGCACCATCATCTCCAGGAACCGGCCGGTGCCGGCGGCGCACTTGTCATTCATGGCAAAGTCGAGCAGGTTGCCGTCCCGGTCTATGCAGATGGCCTTGGTGTCCTGGCCGCCGATATCGAGGACGGTGCGGACCGAGGGCAGGTAATAATGCGCGCCCCGGCCGTGACAGCTCAGCTCGGAGATATTGGTATGGGCAAATGAGACTTGGGCCCGGCCGTAGCCGGTGCCGACCACGAACCGGACCCGGTCGGGCGAGATTCCGGCCTGGGATAGCGCTTGCTCGTAGATGGCCGCCGCGGTTTTGGCCGGGTTGGTGGAACTCGGGCCGATCACCGATCCCAGGATCTGCGAATTTTGGAGGATGACCGCTTTGCTAGCGGTCGAGCCGATGTCCACTCCCGCGGTGATCATGCCCCTGCTTCAATCCAAGGTTGGCTCAAGTCCGACGGCGCTTGGTGGAACCGCTTAATTCCAGTTGGCCAGGATGCGGCTGGCCGCGTATTTTCCGAGACAAAGCGTCAGCAGGACCACCGGGGTGCCCAGCTCGTCCGGGATCACGCTGGCGTCGGCCACGTAGCAACGCTTGATCTGGGTCTCCAGGTTCTTGTCCACCACCTTGCCGATCGGCGCCGACCCTCCGGGATGGGCGGCCTTGACCGGAGAGGTCCAGAGCGAGGACTTGGTCGCCCCGGCTTTAAGCAGGATCTCCCGGGCGTGGCCGTCGCCGGACTCCAGCCGCTTCTTGACCTCGGGCTCCAGCGCTTTCTTCAAGTTGCCGTTGGCGTCAATGGTCCCGGAAATCGGGTCTTTGACCTTGGTCATGATCCCCAGGATGTGGGCCACGTTGGCAACCTGGTCCAGCCGGCCCTTCATCCCCAGCGAGGCCAATTGCAGCATCCAGGGCTCGGCCAGGTCGGTCATGACATAACCTTCTTTTTCCCAATACTGCCAGGTGCCGGCGGTCATGGGCACATCGTAAATCGAACCCTTCTCCTGGCCGGGGCGCATCCCATAAGTAAAGATCAGCGGGTCCGTGAAAAAACCTTGCCCGGCCTTTTCGACACCGGAGCGTTTCAGGATCACCGGGGTGCCCAGGCCGCCCGCGGCCAGGACCACCCGGCCGGCCCGCAGCGTGAACGGCCCCTGGGGCCCCATTCCCTTAACGCCCGCGGCTTTCCCGTTCTCCTGGATGACCTCTTCCACTTTCACCCGGGTGAGAAGTTCCATGCCCATTTGCTGCGCCTGCTTGATAAACTCCCGGCTCGTCCACTTCGCGCCCCGCTTGCACCCGAGCATGCACTCCCCGCAATCCCGCACGCACTTCTCCGGGTTTATGAACTTGGGCAGGAGCTGCCAGTCCATTCCCAGGGCCTGGGCCGCCTCCAGCATCCGGCGCGCGCCATCGCCCACGAGCTTTTCCGGCAGCGGCCGGATCCCCAGCTCTTCCTCGAACTCGTCCGCATAGGGCGCCAGGTCAATTCCGGTCTGTTCCTTGATGAAGGCCGCCGGCCGGGTGGCGGTGCCGCAGTAAATCAGGGAAGACCCGCCGGTGGTAATCCCCCGGATCATCATGGCATGACCCAGGGGAAGCGAATTTTTCAGGTCCATCTTGGGCAAGACCGCGAAATGCGAACCCACCCAATCGCTGTCCGTGCCCCATTCCAGCATGACCACCTTTTTCCCGGCCTTGACCAGTTCACGCGCCGCCGAGGCGCCGCCCGGGCCCGAACCCACCACGATCACCTCATATTCCTTGTTCATGAAAGTCCTCCCTTGAAAAAATGGGCTGGCTGCGGTCAACAAAGAGTGAACACGTTGAGGCAAAATTACCCATTCCGGTTGGCAAAGACAACCTTAGCTCATTTCCTTGGAAAAGGCAAGGTCAATCGGCTTTTTGCCACCCCCATTTTTTTGACCGCACCGTATATTTTCGGCCTTTGTAGGGGCGCAATTTATTGCGCCCAGTTTCTGCAAGGGCGCGATAAATCGCGCCCCTACCCCGCGCCGCGAGAAGTTCCCGGAAAAATGGGAGTGGGCAAGGGTGAAGATAACCTTGGCAAAATCTCGAGAAGTGATTATTGCGATCCTCCTCCCACCAGCTTGCTTAGCGCCGAGATGTCCGTTTTTCGGCCGATGGCCGCCAGAGCCATGCTGCCCGGGCTGATCACCTCACGGTCAATATAGACATTGATCACTGCCGGTTTCTCGGCGGCAAAGGCGCGCATAAGCGCCGGCCGGATCTCCTGGGGCTCGTGCACCTCTTCCCCATAACCCCCCAGCGTCTCGCAGATCTTGTGGTAGGGCACGTCGCCCAAGTCCACCCCGATACACCGCTCTTTTCCGTAGCGCAGGGTCTGGCTGTGCATGACCATGCCCCAGGCCTGGTCATTGAAAACCACCACCACGATCGGGAGTTTGAGGCTGATCGCGGTCTGGAGTTCCATCAGGTTGAAGCCCAGGGAACCGTCGCCCACCGTCGCCATCACCCGCTTGTTGGGAAAAGTAAGCTTCGCGGCCACCGCGTAAGGCAGGCCCACGCCCAGGCAGCCGAACAGGCCCGATTCCAGCGTGTGCCCCGGCGCGTTAAACCGCCGGACCATGCCCATCCAGATCTGGGCATCGCCGCCGTCCAGCGCCAGGATATCCTCCGGTCCCAGGAACTGGTCAATCTCGTGCGCCAATCGCGCCGGATGGATGGGCACCGCCGTGGACTCGGCCTGGCTGCGAAAGGCCTTCTTGCCCATGGCATCGGCCTTGGTCAAGTCTTCGCGCCAGGCGGAAAACCGCTCGGGGCTGATGAACTCTCTTCCGGCCTGGGCCAGTTGCTCGAGCACCCGGCCCGCGTCTCCGATGATGCCCACGTCGGCCGGCCGGTTGCGGCTGATTTCTCCCGGATCCAGGTTGACCGCGATCAGCTTGGCCGCGGGCGAAAAGATCCGGCCATAGGCTAAAAAGAGACTGATGCGGGTGCCGACCAAGAGGACCAGGTCGGCGCGGGTGAGCGCGCTCAGGGCCGCGCCGGGCCGGAGCGGGAGTGACGGCCCGAAGCACAGGGCATGGTCGTCGGAGAGACAGCCCTTGCCCAGCGAGGAGGTAAAGACCGGGACGCCGCTGGCCTCCGCGAATTTCTGCAGCGCATCAACCCTGCCGGCAAACCATACCCCGCTGCCGGCGATCAGCACCGGCCGCTGGGCTTGAGCAAGCAGGCGCACGGCTTCGGCCACCTTGTCCGGGTCCCCGGCCGGCCGCGAGAGCGCCACCGGACGCGCCAAAGCCACGGCCGAGTCCTTGACCGTGGCGCCCAAAACATCGGCCGGGATTTCCAGGTAAACCGGCCCGGGCGCGCCGCTTCTGGCCTGGTGAAAGGCCTGGTGCAGGGTCTCGCCGATCCGCGCCGTGTCCTCTTCCCTCCGGGCCCACTTGGTCAACGGCTCGACCACCTTGAGCTGGTCAAGCTCCTGAAGATCGAGCCGGCCCACCATGTCCGTGGCCACACAGCCGGAGATCACCACCAGCGGGATCCCGGCCAATTTGGCATTGGCTATCGCGGTGAGCGCGTTGGTAAACCCGGGACCGGCCGTGACCACGGCCACCCCAGGCTTGCGGGTGAGCCGGGCCGAGGCCTCGGCCATGAACACCGCGGCCTGCTCGTGCCGGGTGGAGACGAGTTGGAGGTCCGAGTCCAGGAGCGCATCGTAGATCGAGGCGATGTGCCCGCCGCAGATGGCGAAGACCATTTCCACGCCCTCGCGCTCAAGGGCCTGGACCACGATTTTACCGCCGGTTAAATCTGCCATCTGATTGCTCCCTCGTATTAATAAGTAAGGTCATCATCCGGAGAGGAGGGCATGAATCCAATCATGCCCTACGGTTGCCTTATCGTAGGGCGGGTTTGGATACCCGCCCGATCCTGGAAGACGAACGCTAACCGAATCTGTCAATACAACTCCCGCCATGGCTGCTTGATATTTTACCTTAGTTGGCAGGGTGATTGCGAATCCTTTTCCTGCTCGTAAAAAAATCCTTGAAAAGAAAGCCCGGTCAAGATACGATTATGTCCAGGATTCAGGAAGCCGACCATGGCCGAGACAGAGAAAAAAGCCGGATTGACTTTCGGCCGCTACCAGGTGGTGTCGGAGCTGGGCCGCGGCTCCATGGGCGTGGTTTACAAGGCGCGCGACCCGGTCATCGGCCGGATGGTGGCGGTCAAGAGCATCCCGGAAACCTTTGCCCTGGAACCCGGAAAACGGGAGGAGTTCATCCGCCGGCTGCGCCAGGAGGCCACCACCGCCGGCCGGCTCCAGCACCCACACATCGTGACCATCTTCGACGTGGGCGAAAGCGAGGCCGGACCCTACATCGCCATGGAGTTTCTGGACGGGGTGACCTTGCGCGAAGTGGTCGCGGCCCGGAAGACGCTCTCCCTGCGCCAGCTTCACGAAGTGGTGCGGCAGGTCGGCGAGGGGCTGGATTACGCCCACGCCAAGGCGGTGATCCACCGGGACATCAAGCCGGCCAACCTGATGATCGTGCAGGGCAACCTGGTCAAGATCATGGACCTGGGCATCGCCCGCATCCCCTTCTCCGACCTGACCAAGGAGGGCAAGCTGGTCGGCTCGCCCAGCTACATGTCGCCGGAGCAGCTCCAGGGCCAGAAAATTGACGGCCGCTCCGACCTCTTCAGCCTGGGCGTGACCATCTACCAGTGCATGACCCTGAAAAAGCCCTTCCCCGGCGAGAACATCAACGAGATCTGCATGAAGATCGTGCACGGCCCCTTCACCCCGCCCACCGAGCTTCGCCGCGACTTACCCAAGGGCTTTGACCGGTTCATGGAAACCGCGTTGGCCAAGGACCCGGACCTCCGGTTCCAAAACGGCGCGGAGATGGTGGGGTCGCTGGAAAAACTTTTGGCCGACCGGGGGGAGCGCAGCGAAACCACGGCCTCGGAGTCGGTCAGCGAGGGCGTGCCCCCGCGGCCGCCGGCCCCGGAGGAAGTGGAAGTAACCTCCAACCCCAACCTGATGCCCACCTCGGAGATCGAGGATATTTTCCGCGACCTCACCTCCAGCCACCGCCTGCTCGACCTGCGCGGCCAGCGCGCCGGAGGGAGCCAGGACCTGGGCTGGCTGATCTGGGTGATCCTGGCCGTGGCGGTGGGACTTCTCCTGGCCGTAGTTCTGCTTTGGAAATCAGGTGGGTAAGAGGGAGAAAACGCGAATGGTCACTCGCTGTCCCGGATGCTTAATGCCGCTCCATTTCGAGACCGACTCGGCCTATGACCGGGTCTTGCTCAAGTGCCCGGAGTGCTTTTACATCTTCCTGGTGGACGGACCGTCGGAGAGCGCGGAGAAAGAAGAACCCGCGGATGAGGCCACGATCCTGCTCGGCGAGTTCAAGCCCGAAGGCGACATCTCCGACTTTTGCTGGAACGTGCCGGGCGCCAGCCTCACCGTGATCGAGGGCGAGAGCTCGGGCACCCACTACAAAATCCGCGGCGAACGCGTGACCGTGGGCCGCGAAGGCGCGGACCTGACCCTGGCCGACCCGGCCCTTTCCCGCCGGCACCTGGAGATCGTGCGGGACCAGGACCGCTACCTCGTGCGCGACCTGCAGAGCAAGAACGGCACCTTCCTCAACGGCCAGCAGGTGAAAGAAGCCCGGCTCGCGCACATGGACGAGATCTGGGCGGGCAAGAGCCGGATCCTGTTTGCCGTGCTGGCCGGACCGGAAGAGCAGGCGGAACCCGACGCCACCGGCGAGCGGAAAAAATTCCTGCGCGAAGACCGCACCAAGGTGGAAACCGCGGAGTCTGAACACGCCTTGCCTCCGAACCGCGAGTTCTTCTTCGAATTTTTACAAGGCCCGAAAAAGGGCCGGTCGTTCCGGTTCCCCAAGGGCCGGCTGATCCTCGGCCGGTCTTCGGAGTGCGACCTGGCGCTCGACGACGTCCAGACCTCCCGCCGGCACGCCATGATCGAAGTGCTCTCCCGCGAGCACATCTTCCTCACCGATCTCGCCTCGGCCAACGGCACTTACCTGAACGGAGTCCGAATCCGGTCCTCCCGCCTCAAGCATGAGGACAAGATCCGTTTCGGCAACACCGTGCTCAAGTTCGTCATCCAGGACATTCCATGACGAGTAAAAGAGTTAAAACACAAAGGCACAAAGACACAAAGAAAATAAAAAGGCTCCACGGCTCTTTTAGCTTAGAGCCTTTGTGTCTTTGTGGTGAAAAATTTTCTTCCGGCTCGCCAAGCCCTTGCCTTCCGGCCAGTGATGCTAGCTAACGATCTGCTCACTCGCATGGAGCAGGGCGACCGCCGCGCCCTGGCACGCCTGATGACCCTGGTCGAAGCCCGCCCGCCCGAGATCTACGCGGTCATGAGCCGGGTCGCCCGCCTGGCCCGGGGCACGCCCCGGCTGGGCATCACCGGCCCGCCCGGCGCGGGCAAGTCCACTTTGATTGACGGACTGATCCGGCTGCTCCGCGGCCGCGGCAAAACTATCGGCGCGGTGGTGATTGACCCCTCCAGCCCCTTTTCGGGCGGAGCGGTGCTGGGCGACCGGGTGCGCATGCAGGACCACGCGGTGGACCCCGGCGTTTTCATCCGCTCGCTCGGCTCGCGCGGCTCGCACGGCGGCATCTCCCGCGCCACCATGGAGGTGGCCTTGCTCCTCGATGCCTTCGGCATGGACGAGATCCTGATCGAGACCGTGGGCGTGGGCCAGACCGAGCTGGACATCATGGGCATCGCCGATACCACGGTGGTGGTGCTGGTGCCGGAGGCCGGCGACACCGTGCAGACCCTGAAGGCGGGCCTGATGGAGATCGGCGACATCTTCGTGGTCAACAAGGCCGACCGCGAGGGCGCGCTTCGCATGGCCGCGGAGCTGCGCGCCATGGTTGAGCAGACCCCCTCACCCAAGTCCTGGTCCGCGCCGGTGCTGCTCGCTTCAGCCCGCGAGGGCCAGGGGCTGGAGGAATTGCTGGAGGCCATCGTCGGCCACCGCCAATATATGTCCGACCGGCCCGAGGCCGAGGCCTTCCGCCGCAACTTTCACCGCCGGCAACTGATCGAGATCATCCTGGCCGAACTCGGCATGCGGCTGGATGCCAACCCCGCGGCGGAGGCGATCTACGAGCGGGTGATGGCCGGGGCGCAAGACCCTTACGCCGCGGCCGCGGAACTTTTAACCGACCCGGCCCGCCTGGCTGAACTTCTCCGTCTCCGAAGGTAGGGGCACGGCATGCCGTGCCCCTACGGGTTTGACATCATTCTTACTCGATGGTAAAAACTGGCTATGCCGCGAATCGAAAAAAAATCCAAGCTCAAGCGGGATCGCAAGACCATTGCGACAACCGGCAGAAGAGTCCTTTTTCCGGAGAGCGAGGGCCCCTCGATCAAAACCCGGTCGGCCACCGCGGAAGACCCGGTGCTTCGCCGATATCTTCCCCTCCAGGATTTGGACGCGGCCGCGGAATTTCCCAAGCTCGGAATCCTGGATTGGCGCGAAAATCCGCCGGAACCGGGAAGCATCGAAATCGAGCAGGCGGCAAACCGGATCATCTGCGCCGACAGCGAAACCGCTCTTAAATGTCTGCCCGACAATTCGATTGACTGCATCATCACCAGTCCGCCTTACTGGAACGTGATTGATTACGGGGTCGCGGGCCAGCTCGGCTTCTGCTCCTACGATGAATACCTGATGCAACTCCTCGCCGTCTGGCGCGAGTGCGAGCGCATCCTGGTCCCCAACGGCAAACTCTGCATCGTCGCGCCGATCATGCCCATTTCAAAAAAGGTTTTACCGGACCAACACACCCGGCATATCAAGAATATCAGCAATGATATCGAATCCATCATTTTAACTTACTTGACCCTGAACCGGTTCAGCCTCTACATCTGGCAGAAGCAGACCACCGAGAAAATGTTCGGCTCCTACCCCTTCCCTCCCAACCTCTATGAGCAAAACACCATCGAGTTCATCTCCGTGTTTGTCAAAGCCGGGAAACCAAAGCAGGTTCCGAAAGAGGTCAAAGAGCCGAGCAAGGTTACAGAAAAAGAATGGATGAACCTCACCCGCCAGATCTGGCCGCTCTATCCCGAAGACGTGAAGCGCGTTAGCCATCCCGCGCCTTTCCCGGAAAGCCTGCCCAACCGCCTGATCGCCATGTATTCCTTCGCCGCCTGCCCGGAGAGCGATCCGCCTTTCTGGGGCGACATTGTCCTCGATCCTTTTAACGGCACGGGCGCTACTTGTGTCGCGGCTAAAAAGCTGGGCCGTCGCTTCATCGGGATTGATCTCTCCCCCGATTTTTGCGTGATTACCCGCCGGAGAGTCAACAAGACCATTCTTGACCGAAAAATCTCCCAACTTGAAGATCCAAAGAACGCGAACGAGAACCATCAGAAGCAAGATGCCTTGTTTCATCTTCCACGTTTCCAGGCCCATAGTTGATGGAAAAATCACCCTTGTTGATCCGGGAACAACTGGAAAAACTGGAACACCAGGTGCTCTCGCCGCTCGCGGCCAAGAGCGACGAGAGCAAAGGCCGGGAGCGGCCGGAGCGGCCCTGCAACATCCGCCCGGCTTTCCAGCGCGACCGCGACCGGATCGTCCACTGCAAGCCCTTCCGCCGGCTCAAGCACAAAACCCAGGTCTTCCTGGCCCCCACCGGCGACCACTACCGCACCCGGCTCACCCACACCATCGAAGTGAGCCAGATCGCCCGCACCGCGGCCAAGGCGCTCTTCCTCAACGAAGACCTGACCGAGGCCGTCGCGCTCGGACACGACCTCGGGCACACGCCCTTCGGCCACGCCGGCGAGCAGGCGCTCAACCAGATCCACAAAGGCTTCCATCACGCCGAGCACAGCTTAAGGGTGGTGGAGATCCTGGCCAATGACGGCAAGGGGCTGAACCTGACCTGGGAAGTGCGCGACGGGATCCGGGAGCACACCAAGGGCAAGGAGATGCCCATCCTCAGCGATGCCCGGAACGGCGCGGCCACCCTGGAGGGCAAGCTGGTGCGGGCGGCGGACGTGATCGCCTACACCAACCACGACTTGGAGGACGCGCTTCAGGCGAAGCTGATCAAGAGGCAGGACATCCCGGCTGGCTGCCTGAAGATTTTAGGAGCCACTCACCGCATTCGGATCAATACCATGCTCACTGACCTGATCCTGGAGACCGGCAGAGTGAACCAGAACCGGGTGGTGATGAGCCCGCGGGTGCTGCATGCCACGGAAAAGCTCCGGGAATTTCTCTTCGAGCAGGTTTACGAGCACCCGGCGATTGCCGGAGAGGTGGAGAAGGCCAAGAAGGTCATCCAGGACCTTTACCGTTATTTCCTGGAGCATCCGGAAAAACTTTTAGAGGTCAGCGGAAAAAAGGAATTTCGGTTTGAGCTTAAGCAGGAGGTTTGCGATTTCATCGCCGGCATGACCGACCGCTACGCCCTCGACCTCTATCACGCGCTCTTCGTCCCCCGCCCCTGGACCTGACCCTGGGTTCGACATAATCTTGCTAGAACTGGTTTCATAACCCCAATCGTAGGGGCGTGATTCATCACGCCCTTTTCAGAGGGCGCAATGAATTGCGCCCCTACAAATTTTCCAAGATTGAATAGTATGTTCTACCCGAAGCTATGAAACCCGATCTAGACCTTCGGCCGCTTTAACCGGGGATTAAGAGCTTATCCGTAAATACCAACAAGGGATCAGATGACGCTTCACTCCGGTTCGTATCCAGCGACCCACCCCCTCTCCCTAGCCCTCTCCCCCACGGGGGAGAGGGGAGGGTGAGGGGGAATCAGGCCTCAAGAGTGGAGACTCGCGTTAGTCAATTGCATGATCTCTCTATTTACGGATAAGCTCTAAGTCGGCTGTTCCACAAACTCGTGGATCACTTGACGCGCCGCCTCGGGCAGGTTGAGGAAGCGGATGCCCATGCCCGAGGGCGAGTTCGAGCCTGGGGCAGCCGGGATGATCCGGATCACTTCCGCCGCCACCTGGAGCGGCTGGTCCGAGCTGGGGAGCGAAAATTGGAGGTCCAGGGGGGTCCCCGCCGGCAGGGGTTCTTCGGCTTGAAGGAACATGCCGC
>MGQK01000073.1:17988-18130 GCA_001797815.1 Deltaproteobacteria bacterium RBG_13_61_14
AGTGAAAAAGCCGCTTTTGAGGTTGGTGACTTTGATTTGCAGGGGCTTGCGCGGGTATTTCCGCTTTTCCCGCTGGGTGGGGCCGAGTTTGGCCTTGAACCACCGCTTCCATCCGGCCGGCATGGACGTTTTCAAAACCTCT
>MGQK01000073.1:18200-31658 GCA_001797815.1 Deltaproteobacteria bacterium RBG_13_61_14
GGATATCAAAGACGCGGACATCACGGAACCACTTTTCCACCGGACAGCCCTTGCGCACCCCTTCGGGCCCCAGGATGCTGACCGCCAGGGAGGCGGCGCGCATCGCGGCCGGCACCGCGTAAAATTTGGCCATGGCGTTTTCTTTGATGTTGTGCAACATGCAGTCGGCCATTTCCGCGGCTTTCCAGAGCAAAAGGCGGGCCGCGGTCAATTCCGCCGCCACCTCGGCCAGGGGGAAGGCCACCGACTGGTGCTGGGCCAAGGGCTTGCCGTCCCGCACCTGGGTCTGGGCATACTCCATGGCGTATTCCAGGGCCGCGCGACCGATGCCCAGGGCCAGGGCGGCGACCAGCGGCCGGGTGGTTTCCAGAAGCGACTTGGCCGCGGCCAGACCCCGGGGCGCTCGACCACTGCCATAGCCCAGCATCATCTCCGCCGGCACCCGGCAATCTTCCAGGGTCAGGCCCGCGGTCTCCGAGGCCCGGATCCCCAGCTTGCGCTCCTTTTTGCCGGGGATCAGCCCCGGGGTGGAACGCGGGATCAGGAAGGCCCGCACCGCCGCGCGCCCGGCGCTGGGATCAAGCGTAGCCCAGACCACATAAATCGAGGCGGAGGCGCCGTTGCTCATGAACCGCTTGCTGCCGTTGAGGATGTAATGGCTGCCGTCCGGAACCGCAACCGTCCGGAGCCGGGAGATGTCAGAGCCGGCCTCCGGCTCGGTCAGGCCCATGGCCGCGAGCTTGGGCCGGCCCTGTTCGTCCAGACCAGAGAGAGTTTCCAAGAAAAACTTTTGCTGCTCGGAGTTGCCCATGGCCTGCACCGGGTTCCAGGCCAGGCTGGAGCTGGCCAGCGCCATGGTGATCCCGGCGCAGCCCCAGGCCAGTTCTTCCATGATCACCGTCGCCATCAGGCTCGCGGAGGAGACGTCGTCCTGGCGTCGGCCCACCGCCTTGCTGCTGAGCTCCATCCGGGTCAGGCCGGACAGGAGGCCGCTCTGCGCCGCCCGTTTCAGGAACGGCCACGGCATTTCCTCCAACTCGTCATATTGGGCGGCAATCGGGCGGATCTCATCCCGGGCATAGGTGTAGGCGAGGTTGCGCACCGCCTGCATCGGTTCGGTAAGTTCCAGGGTAAACATGGCCGGCTTTCTCCAGCGTGATTTTATGGGAATCTCTGGGGAGTGTCAATCCCGTCAGGATAAACCACGATTTTATACAGAGCTGGAAAGCCATCCTCGGAACGGACCAGCGGCTTAAAACAATGAGGACAACTTTGTTGCAAGGCAACTAATTCAGGTTCTGGTGAATAAAGATAAACATAAGAAATACGATTTTGATGAAGATGCCGCCACTGGGCCTGGACGTCTTTGGTGAAGAGGTAAGAGATCGAAGGCCGATCCGCCAACCAAGCCGTGGTCAAGGGTTTTCGACTGAGAATGACTTGGCCCGGAGGCGCCAATTGTCCGGCGATCCGATTAATGACAAAATGCCGAGTGAGGTATTGCAAATGGCCTTCTCGGACTTTAATGTATTTCGCCCAGTTGATCACCGGCTCTTTCCACAGGCCATAGCCGACCAGATTCAAGGGTTGAGCCGGCTCCAGGCGATCGGTATGCTCAAATCTAACCATGCCCTTTACTACCCTGATTTGGTTGATCATGATTAACAAAACCAGGACGAGAGAGACGATGCCGGCTAGTTCTTTACCCTGGACTAGCCGAATCCTTGTCATCATCCATTCCAGGATTTTTCCAATCCCTCGGACCAAATAAAAGCTAGCCAAGGGCAGGATGGGAAGCATAAAACGACTTTCTTGGAACGACCATCCAATCAGCATGAAGATGGAGAAGAGGAAAAACCATTCCGCAGTCTTGTCGGGCCGAGACAGTCGTGCCAGAAATCCCGTGACAATAGGAATGATCAAAAGAAAATAAAAATAACCAATCGGCTCCTTATGAATGGCTCCGAGGGCTACCTGCAGGGCCATGAGAGGAAAATAATAACGGGCCTGGGTAAAAATGCGGACCAGAATTTCCATCACACTGGCATAGCCTGTCTTAGGGTTGTATGGATCCTTGAGCAGGAAATCTCTAAAATAACCCAGGCTGGCTCCATCTACGGCACGATTACGAAGTGACCAGATTGTGAACGCAAATGCAACCGCGCCGGCGAAAAGAACGGGCCAGGGAATCCGGGCAAAGCGAAAATGACGGAGATCAGGGCGGCGCCAGAGCTCGATTCCGATGGCGGCCGCCAAGGCGATTCCGGCCGTTCGCGTGAAAAAAGCGCCGCAGGTAGCAAGAATGATAATTCCCAGATCTTTAGATTTTGAATGAGGACCGATTTTTGCCATCCACCAGAGGGCTAAATAACAAAAAGCCATAAACGGAATCTCACTGAGGATAAAGAGCAAGAACTGATAATAACGGGGCATGAGGGCAGCCAGAAGAAGAACCCCAAGTGTGGCGGTTTCAGAATAGCCTTGCCGGCGCATCCAACTGGCGAGAAGAAAGGGAATTGTTAGTGCGATGCCAGAAATCAAGAGATGGCTTCCCAGAATTTGATATTTGCCCAGCATCGTAAAGGGAACCAAGAGCAAGGGAAATAAGGGCGGATATTTGGTATGGGGAGGATGATCCGGCAGATAGAGGTCCACATAGCCTTGACCTTGGGCCAGAGCTTTGGCCAGAAATAGATAGTTCAGATCATCTCCTCCTAAAGGATGGCCACCGACTTCATTGGAGGCAACGGAAAAATAGAGCGGCGCCAGTAGAACGAAAAGCCCTGACCAGATCAGGCGCCGGCGGTTTTGGAGAAATTGTTCCAGCCGGGACTGTGCTTCGGAAAGTAAAGCCCTTTTCCCAGGCCTTACCGTCTTTGGTGATTTCCCCTGCTTTCGCTTTTTTGGGGAACTCATACTAACCTCTAACAACGCCTTCGAGTCAGGAGGTTCCCCCTCGGGAGAAACGGAGGATGGGCCAGCCTCTGCTCTTGGCTTGCCGCGCCAGCAGGCGGTCGGGATTGACGGCCACCGGCTGACCGAACGCAGCCAGCACCGGAAGGTCGGTGATACTGTCCGAGTAGTAAGCACAGTCCTTGAGGGAGACGCCCAACTCGCGGGCCAGGAGCTCGGCGTAATGGAGCTTGCCCGCGCCGTAGCAAAGCGGCCTCATCATCCGGCCGGTGAAAAGACCGTCTTTGACTTCCAGGCGGTTCCCGTAATACCGAGGAATGTGGAGATGGCGGGCCATCGGCTCGAGCAAATAATGGGTGGCCGCGGAAAGCAGGCAGAGCGCATCACCCTGGCCACGGTGACGCTCGATCAATTCCCGCGCCTCCGGGTAGATGTAGTGCACCACCATCTCTTCGAACCACTGCCGGCAGAGGTCAATCATATGCCGCTCGGGCTGGCCGGCGTAGCGCTCGGTCGCCCGGTCGGCCATGTTCTCGAAGTCGAGCAGGCCCAGCTTGTAGCGCGCCGTGTAGTAGCTGCCCCGGACCAGGTCCCACCTGCTGAACTCCCCGCGCGGAATCATATACTTGACGTAGAGTCGCATCGAGCTTTCCGAGATCAGGGTAAAGTCCACATCAAAAAACGCCGCCGCTCCCATGGTCTTTATCATACCATAGTTAACTTGGGGTCTGACCCCAAAAGTTAACAAAAGAAGGTTTGACGGTCTGGCAGGGGTCGGTTATCATGCTTTCATGGCCAATGTCTATGTAGAAGAGATCGCCCGCTACTCGGGCCAGACCGTGACCCTCCGCGGCTGGCTCTACCAGAAACGTTCTTCGGGCAAGCTCCAGTTCCTCCAAGTCCGCGACGGCACCGGCACCATCCAGTGCGTGGTCGAGCGGTCCTTGGTGGGCGAAGAATTTTTTGCCCTGGCCGACCGCTTGACCCAGGAAAGCGCGATCATGGTCACCGGCACGGTGCAGGAGGACAAGCGCTCGCCTCTCGGGTTCGAGTTGCACGTAACCGACCTGCAACTGGTGCACGAGGCTTTAGATTATCCCATCTCGCCCAAGGAGCACGGCACCGGCTTTCTCATGGAGCGCCGCCACCTCTGGCTCCGGTCCTCCCGCCAGCACGCCATCCTCCGCGTCCGCCACCAGCTCATCCGCGCCATCCGCGACTTTTTCGACTCGGCCGGCTTTACCCTGCTCGATGCTCCCATCTTCACCCCGGCCGCCTGCGAAGGCACCACCACCCTCTTCCAGACCGACTATTTCGGCCAGCCCGCTTTTCTCACCCAGTCCGGCCAGCTCTACCTGGAAGCCGGGGCTTTTGCCTTTGGCAAGGTCTATTGCTTCGGACCCACCTTTCGGGCGGAGAAGTCCAAGACCCGCCGGCACCTGACCGAGTTCTGGATGGTGGAGCCGGAGGTCGCTTACCTCGACCTGGCCGGAGACATGGACCTGGCCGAGGATTTCCTGGAGTCCATCGTGCAAAACGTGATCGAGCACCGCGGCGCCGAGCTTAAGTTTCTGGAGCGCGACCTGACCCTGCTCGAGCGCGTGCGCAAACCCTTCCCCCGCATCTCCTACCAGGAAGCGCTGGACCTGCTCCAGGCCAAGGGCAAGGAAATCTCCTGGGGACAAGATTTCGGCGGCGATGAAGAGACCCTGATCTCGGAAAACTTCGACCGGCCGGTGCTCATCCACCGCTACCCGGCCCAGTGCAAGGCCTTTTACATGAAGAACGATCCGGCTGACCCGCGCCTGGCGCTCTGCCTGGACGTGCTCGCGCCCGAGGGCTACGGCGAAGTGATCGGCGGCGGCCAGCGCGAAGACGATCTTGAAACCCTGGAGAAAAAAATCGCGGACCACGGCCTGCCCCGCGAAGCCTTTGAATGGTACCTGGACCTGCGCAAATACGGGTCCGTGCCCCATGCCGGCTTCGGCCTGGGCCTCGAACGCACCGTGGCCTGGATCTGCGGGCTGCCCCACGTGCGCGAGACCATACCCTTCCCCCGCCTCCTCGACCGGCTCAAACCCTGAAGATCGTTTGTCCTGGATTGAAGAATGTGTTATAAAAGATGAAACAGGAGGTGCGCAACATCACCGATCAAAAGGAATATCGTTTTACTTTTCAAAATCCAGGCAAAATAGTTTTTGGCAAGGGGGCGATTAAGAACCTTAAATATGAATTGCTCGCTCTAGGTGTCTCGCGGCCGCTCCTGGTCACGGATGAAGCCCTCGCCGGCTCTTCCATGGTCGCCTCGGTCAAGGCCGCGCTAGGCTCAAGCCTGGCCGGCGTCTTTGACCGGGTGATCCCGGACTCGGGGGTGGAACTGGTCAATGAGGGCGCTGCCTTGGCTCGAGAGGTCAAGGCCGATGCCGTGGTCAGCGTGGGCGGAGGCAGCTCGATGGACACGGCTAAAGGCGTTGCCGTCCTACTCAAGAAAAACATAAAAGATGTCCGGCAAGTAATTGGATTTTTTAAGGTTAAAGAGAGTCCGGTTCCGCATATAGCGATTCCCACCACGGCCGGCACCGGCTCCGAGGTAACTTTCATGGCGGTGATCAAGGATTGGGAAAAGAACGTCAAGAGTATCATCGTGGACAATGCCATCATCCCGCCGGTGGGCATCTTGGACCCCGAACTCCTCCTCGGCCTCCCTCCCCTGCTCACCGCCTCTACCGGCATGGACGCCATGACTCACGCGGTGGAAGCCATGATCTCCACCAACCATATGCCTCCGGCCGACGCCCTCGCCGGCCACGCGATCGGCCTTCTCATTGAGTTTTTGCCCAATGCTGTGACCAACGGCTCGGACCTGGAAGCGCGCAGCATGACGCTGATCGCCTCGGCCGAGGCCGGCCAGGCTTTCCAGAACGCCTTGGTGGGAGTGGTTCACGCCCTGAGCCATGCCCTGGGCGGGATGTTCGGGGTTCCCCACGGCATGGCCAATGCCATGTTCCTGGCCGAGGGCATGGCTTACAACCTGCCGGCGGCGGCCCCGCGGCTCGCCGCGGTGGCGCGGGCCATGGGAATCCCGTCCTCCAACAATGACCAGAAAGACGGCGAGGCCGCGATCACCAAGATGCGCCAGTTCAGCCAGAGCCTGGGTCTGCCGCAGAAACTCTCGGAGGTGAAGGTGGACCCGGCCCGCCTGGAAGATTGCGCCAAGCTGGCCCTGGCCGACGCCGCCCTGTTCACCAACCCTCGCCGGCCGAGCGGGCATCAGGAGTTGCTCCAGATTTACCGCGCTCGATTGTGAGGCCAAACATGAAAACCCAAAGCGAGTGCTATCCCTGCTTTCTCAAACAAGCGTCCTCCAGCCTGGCCCGGCTGAAGACGCCGGAAGCAAAACGGATCGAGGTCTTTCAGTCCGTGGCCCGGATGGTGGCCGAGCTGGACCCGGAAAAGAACCCGGCCTTCAACTCTTCGCTGGTCCTTCACCTGGTCAACCGGCGCCTCGGCGCGGAAGATCCTTATCGGGAGGAAAAGCGCCAATACAACGAGCTGGCCCTGTCGCTCTTGCCCTCGCTAAAGGAGCGGATCGCGACGGCCCCGGATCGGCTGGAGGCGGCCGTGCGCCTCTCCGTGGTGGGCAATGTGATTGACCTCGGGATCGGCCACGAGGTGGACCTGGAAGGGACCTTGGACCGGGCGTTTGGCGATGGCTTTGCCCGTTTTGAGATGGAGGCTTTCCGGGCCGGCCTGGAACCGGCTCAGCGCATCCTTTACCTGCTCGACAATGCCGGGGAGGTCGTGTTTGATCGCTTGTTGATCGAGGAGCTGCGGCAACTGGGGAAAGCGGTGATCGCAGGGGTGAAGGGCGGACCGATCCTGAATGACGCGACCCGGCAGGATGCTGAGCAGGCCGGCCTGCCCCCAATTTGCCGGGTGTTGGACACCGGGACCAACTTCGTGGGGGTGATCCGCGAGCACAGCTCGCCCCAATTTTTGCAAGTGCTGGATGGCGCGGACCTGGTGATCGCCAAGGGCCAGGGCAACTACGAGACCCTGGAAGGCTCGCGCCCAAATCTCTTCCTTATCCTCAAGGCCAAGTGTCAGGCCGTGGCCGAGCACCTGGGCATCAAGCTCGGCGACCTCTACTTCGGACTGACGCCTGATAGGCCGCCTGCAGCCGGCGAGTGACCGGACCCGGCCGGCATTGCCCGATCTTCCTTCCCTCCACTTCCGTCACCGGCGTGACCTCGATGATGGAGTTGGTCAAAAAGACCTCTTCCGCTTCGAACAGCGTGTGCAGGGGGAAGTCTTTTTCCTTGACCGTTAAGGACTCGCCCGGGGCAAGCTTGAAAATGAAAGCCCGGGTGACTCCGGGCAGGATGGGCGCTTCCAGGGGAGGCGTGATTAAATTTCGGCCCTGGACCAGAAAAATATTGGCCACAGTGGTCTCTGCCACCAGGCCTTGCTCATCGAGCAGCAGGGCATCAAAGGCTCCGGCCGCCTGGGCCTGCTCGCGGGCGAGCAGGTAGGGAAGACGGTTGAGGGTCTTGTGCCGGGCGAGCAAGAAGCCGCGCGGCATCACCACCGAGCTGAGAGCGAGCTTGACCCCGTGCGCCTGGATCTCGGCCAGGTTCTGGGCCAAAGGCTCGGCGGTGATTAAAACGGTGGGCGAGGCGGACGAGGGCAAACCCAGGTTGCCGGTGTGGAGGCCGCGGGAGAGGAGCAGGCGTAGCCTCGCGTCGGTCAAGGAGTTGGCAGCCAAGAGATCGCGGAAGGCGGTCAGGATCCGGGCATCGGAAAAAGGCAGGTCCAGCTTGAACAACTCGGCCGAGTGCCTGAGCCGGGCCAGGTGCGCTTCGGCCAGGAAAACCTGACCGGAATCGGCGCGCAGGGTTTCAAAGAGACCGTCGCCGAAGAGCAGGCCGCGATCAAGCGGATGAACCCTGGCCGAGGCGGGGGGAGTGAACTCGCCGTTGAGCCAGCAGAGGTCAGGCATGGTTCTAGATTCGCGGGCCGGCCTGAGCGGGGATCCGGTAGGAAAAGCCTTCGATGTTTCACCCTCTTTTCAGTTTTTGCAAACTATCACAGGCCGGAAAACGAGTCAATTGACAAACTTTTTTATTTTTCCTATTATACTAGTCGGTGGTTTTCTGGATCAGGACCAGAGAAGGGGGCAAGAAGTGTTAAACTACTGGTGGAGAAAGACGGGAGGGAAAAGCTTGAGCCGGGCGATTGGGCTTTTGGTGATGACCGGGCTAATAGCGGCTTCAGTCCAGGGGGCTGAGCTCAAAGAGATGAAGCTGAACCTGGAAAGGGCCAAGCTCGCTCTTTCTGAAAAGCGCTATGAGGAAGCCGCCAAACTCCTGGAAGAGGTAGTGGCGGCGGAACCGGACAACACCGACGCACTTCGCTACCTGGGTCTGGCCCAGATGGGGCTAAAAGACTTTAAGGCCGCGGAACAGAGTTTTGCTCAGGCCCTGGCGAAAAAGCCGTCCTGGACCAATTGCCGGCTGGATCATGTCTGGGCGTTGGTCGAGCTCAAGCGGCCGGATGCCGCTCTGGCCGAGCTGGAGAGCGTGCTCGCCGCGGAGCCGGAGAACGCGCGGGGCCTTTACCTGAAGGGCCAGGCTCTGCTCCTGAAGAACGATTACGCGGCCGCGGCCACGGCGTTTCAGAATGCCGCCAGCCTGGACCCGGCCATCGCCCAGGAATGCATGGTCTATCTCGGGGTATGCCAGGACCGGTTGGGCCAGACCGACCTGGCCCGGGAAGCCCTGCTCAATGCCCAGGCCCTGGACCCGGCTTCCGCCATGGGCCAGACCGCCTCGGCTTATCTTGAGCGTTTGGAGAAGGGGGCCAAGCCGGAAAAAGTGAAGCGGGTGGAAGGGAGCCTGGCCGTCCTCTACCAGTCGGACAGCAATGTGGCCACGGTGGCGGATGAGCGGATGCTGCCCGAAGACATCAGCCACAAGGCGGATTCGCGGACGGTGGTCCTGGCCTCGGTGCTCGGCCGGCCCTTGCTCACCGACTTTTGGACCACCGAGGCCCGCTACACCTTTTACAGCAGCCGCCACTTCAAAGAAGATAACTACAACCTTCTGGTGCACCAGGGAGCGCTCGGCGGTTCCTACCAGACCAAGGTCCGCCAGCGGCCGCTGACCTTGCGCATCCAGGGTCTTTACCAGTGGGCCGGCCTGGGTGAAGATTACGAATACTACAGCACGATCTGGCGGGTGAGGCCCGCTTTCTATCTTCAAGAGACGGACCGGTGGTTGACCGAGTTCAGTTACTACGTGGAATCCGAGACCTTTGAGGACCCGGGCGGAGGCGATCTGGATCGGGACAATCGGGCCGACCAGATTCTGCTCGCGCAATACCTGGGGTTCCTGGACAACCGCGCCGTCCTCAAGCTGGCCGGGCGGTTCATTTACGAGGACGCCAACGGCCGCGATTACGACGCCAGTCGGATGGCCGGGATGGCGGAGCTCCGCCTGCCCCTGTGGCCCAAAGCGCGGGCCCTGGCGGGTTTCGAGTATGAATACCGGGACTATTTCAACAACCGCGGGAAGCGGCGGGACGAGATTTTAATTTATTCGGCCCGCCTCGAGCAGGAGATCATCAAACATCTGACCCTTTATGGGGATGCCAATTTCAATGACTACAACTCCACGCTCTCGGGCTTTGACTATGATCGCAATATCTACACCGTCGGCCTGATCGCGTGGTATTGATCAGGTGGCAGAGAAGGAGGAAGAGGGATGAAAGTCTTAACCTCGCTTGGGTGCCTGACGTTGGCGGTTGCCTTGGGTCTGGCCTCCGGCCCTGCCCGCGCCCTGGAACCGGCGGGCACCGTCGCCGAGATCGAAGGCTCCGCCCAGGCGACTCATACCGACGGCCAGTCGGAAGCACTGGCCCTGAACGCTTCGGTCTATGTGGGCGACCGCATCGCCACTGGGCCGCGGAGCCGGGTTTCCATCCTGCTTCAGGACGACAGCCTGCTCACCCTGGCTCCGGGGACCAAGTTGGAGATCAACGAGTTGGTTTACAAGCCGCAGCAGAGCCTGCGCCGCTCGGTCTTCAGCCTGGTCCAGGGCAGCATGATGGCGGTGGTGGGTGGATGGTTTTCCAGTTCCGTCGAGGAGTCGCAATGGGAGGTCCGCACGCCCACCGCGGTGGCCGGGGTCCGCGGTTCCTCCCTGGTGGCGGACGTCCAGAACACCGGAGGCCGGAGCACGAGCACGGTCGCCAGCTTAGGCGGCTTGATCGGGGTCCAGGCCCTGGTGGATCCCACCGGCAAGATTGTCCTCTTGCAGCCCAATTACTTCACCGTGGTGCCGCAAGGCGGTCTGCCCAGCGACGCCCAGATGCTGGACGCGGACATGCTCCAAGAGTTGTTAAACAGCCTTATCTTCAGCCAATCCGCCCTGGACCAGCGGGGAGACCAGTTCCGGAATACCCAGGGCTTGCAGGCCACCACGATCTATCTCACCCCCGAGGCCCTGGCCAGCCTGCTGGGAGTGGTGCTTTCCCAAGGAACTACCCATTGGGAGGACCCCTCCCAGGTTATTTTCCAGGAGCCGGCGCCTTTGACCCCGGTGAGCATCCGGGTGGTGATGCCTTAGTCTGACGGCTCGGAGAGCCGGTCTTGCAAAGGAGACGGATCATGCGTAGTTCGATTCAACCCTCGACGCTGAGAACCAGCGCGGCCGTGCTCGCGCTCCTGCTCCTGTTCAGCCTCGCCGGCTGCGGGATCCATCCCCAGGGGGATGATTCTTCCGGCCGCACCGCGGTGATGATCAACTTGAGCCTTGCCCAGGACCAAGCCCGCCCCCTGGCTTCCGAGCAGTCCGCCGGCATCGCCCGCCTCGAGGTCCTGATCCACATCACCGGACCGGGCTTGACTGACCCGATTAAATATCTCATCCATGACCTGCAGCTCGGGACCTCCATTACCCTGTGGGTCCCCACCGGATCCTCGCGCACCTTCGAGGTCTGGATTTACCAGATCCCCGCCACGGCGCCGGCGCCCGACACCTTCCCGGCCACCCTGCTGGTGACGGTTACCCCTCCCGCGCTCCGCACCGTGGACCTGATCGGCGACGAGGTCAGCGTCACCATCCAGGTGGCTCCTGCCCCCGACCTGGCCTCGGTCGGAACTTATAACAACAACGGCTACCTCGAAATCATCGGCGGCTCCAGCCCCCAGTTGATTCCCGGCTCTTGCGGAATTGTTACGCAGGTAACTTTTATTGATCCGGCCTTCGACAATCTCGCCCTGGGCCCGGTTCCGGTCCATGTCGGGCTTGCCCCCAATTACCTGGACGGCGAATACTTGATCACCGGCGTGCCCCTGGGCCGGTATTTCCAATTGCTGGTGCAACAGACCTGGGCCGGCTGGAGCGGAAAATCCGAAAAAGTCCTGATCTCCAATGACGCCAACCCCAACCCCATTAACGTCTTGCTCCAAGGTTACCAGGCCCTGGGATTGAGCCCGGCTAACGATTACGTGGCCGACGGCCTGCCGCTCCGAACCGTGTCCTTCCAGGTTACGGGCGGGTCCGGCACCTACAACTTCTTCAGCGATCTGGCCATGATGGGATTGGCATCCATTTCCCCTTACGGCCTCTATTCGGTAACAGGCACGGTTTACGCCGACACCGTAGATACGGTTACGGTCACCGACGACTGTTTTGAAGGCGATTCCGCCACCGCCGAGGTGTTCTGGTATCTGGCCCCGGTCCTTATGCCCAGCGAGAGTCCGGCGATCTCGCCCACTTCCGGTTCGGAGCTGGGCGGCGACTACGTTTACCTCTACGGCATGGGGTTTGATGCTACCACTCAAGTCTTTTTCGGCGGTATCTTGGCACCCACCATTAACTTCTATGATTACTACAGCATGGATGCCATCACGCCGCCCCATTCCCCCGGCGTCGTGGACGTGCGGGTTTTCAACCCCCGCTCCAATTCTCTTCTCCCGGACTTCGCCGGTTTCGACTTCACCATGTCCAACGGCTTTCAATATTATGCCGGCGGCCCGGCGAACAAGTTCGAAGCGCCGTTCGTGGGAGATCCATCCCGTTATCAATACACTCCCTGAACCGGGAGACGGGATTTTCAACTCCGGGGCGGGAATCAAGCCGCCCCTGTTTTTTTCCAGGGAAAAAACTCATGCCAGCTCTCCGCCTTTACCCGGACGAGACCCTTGACGACCTTTTGCGAGGCGAGTTAAAGCTCATCCAGAAGCGCCGCGGCTATCGCTACTCGGTGGACGCCCTGCTCCTTGCCGCTTTCGTCCTGCCGGCCGCCGGCGAAACCGTGCTCGACCTGGGAACCGGCGCCGGCGTCATCCCCCTGATCCTGGCCCAGCGCGGCGCGCCGAAAAAAATCATCGGGGTCGAGATCCAACGCCGGCTCGCCGGCATGGCCCAGCGCAACGTCCGGCTCAACCGCTTCCAAGACCTCATCACCATCCTCCACCGCGACCTCTGCAAGCTGCCCGAGATTTTTCCGCCCGGCTCCTTTGACCTCATCCTCTCCAACCCGCCCTTCCGGCCGCTCGGCTCCGGGCAAGTGAGCTCCAACCCGGAAAAAGCCGTCGCCCGCCACGAACTCCGCATCACCCTGCCTGAGTTGTTGCAGGTCGCCCGCTATCTCATCAAGCCCCAGGGCCGCATCTGCCTGGTCTATCCCTTCGAGAGCCTGGCCCGTCTTTGGGTCAGCTCGCAGGAGGCGGGCTTGTTTGTCTCTCGCCGGCAACTGGCTTGGGACCGCCCGGGCGGCCAGCCTCAATTGGCGCTGGTGGAAGCGAGGAAAAGCAAGCCGCCCCGGAGTGAAGAGGCTCCGCCGCTCGTTATCGCAATCGGAGAGCAAAAGTTTAAATTGTAATAAAATAAAAACAGCTAATACTTTGTTCAGAATAAACCAAGGGGATCCCTTTCCCCCTCCGGGGCAGGTTGCTATCAGGGGACGAGGGGAAAAATGGTGATCCCAGAGAACTTGAATTCGACTCCGGGCTGGTCAGTGGGATCGAGACGCAAGCGGGTGATAATATCGCCGCTGATCCATCGCAAGCGATTGGCCACAGGGATGCGAAAGCGGTGATGAAGTTGGTTGGCCTTGAACTGAAAAATCCACTTATTGTGTTCTGAGAATTGCGGTTCGCTTTGGGTAGCCCAATACAGTTCGGCCTTGAAGCTGCCTGCCGGCGCTTTCTGGGCCGGCAGGTATTCCAATTCGATCTCCAGGGCATTGACCAGCAGAGGATCAAGGGCGAGATTGGAGAAAATCAACTGAGCATCAGGGTTGAAGGTTCGAAGGGTATCAATGCGAGAACCGACCGTGCAGTTGAGCGGCCGAAATTCGCTCAGAATCAGGGGAGGATCAGATTTTCGCATGGCCTCGAGTTTGACCTTTCTCTTTTCAAGCACCTGGGAGAGCTGTCGGCTGACCTCGAGCAATTGCCCGGATTCGCGATTCCACTCCAAGGCGTATCGGAACCGACCCAGATAGTCCAGGGATTCCGGAATTTCGATCGAGTCCATT
>MGQK01000073.1:31711-47292 GCA_001797815.1 Deltaproteobacteria bacterium RBG_13_61_14
CAACGCCTGAACTTGTTCAAGCAGAGTCGAGGCATACTCCAGGTAGAGCCGCGGAGCCTCGAAGGAAAAACCGAGGCGAAAGGCCTGGTGCAAGGCGCGAGTGATCCGAAACTCATCGGATATGTTCAGCGCCGAGTTGATTTCTTCGAAGGTCGGCAAAGGTTTGGGGCCAGGCCAATCCCGCGGGAGTAGTTGATTCTCGAACAGGTAAGCAAGAAGGGTTTCAGCGATCATCTGCTGGCCCTCGAGGTTCGGGTGCAGGCAGTCGTAGAAAACGTCAAAACCGAAAAAGTGGTCGGGAAACCGATCTTGAAGCCAGCTTTCCAGATCAAACAAGGGGACTTGTTCGCGCCGGCAGATCTCGCGGATCTCCAGGTTGATAAAGGTGGGCGCCCGTTTGGGCTTATCGTCGAGGTCGCGCGCCTGCAAGAAGTCCTTTCGGGCCGATTCCCGCCTTTCTTCCCACAGGTAGGCCCGGCCGCGAAGGAAATAGGCGCGGGCGTAAGAGGGATCTCGCGCAACCAGGCCATCCAACACGGCAATCGCTTTCTCGGCCTGGCCCTCTTCCACCAGCGCTTGCGCGGCGGTTAAATCCAACCGATATTTTTCCTGCTCACTCTTTTCCCGCAGTCGGCCGAAAGTGGATTTCATCGGGAAAAATTCCGCGTCGTTGCTGATCACCGTCATCATGACCAACCGGGTTTGATGCCGGCGGCAGGTCCGGATGATCTCGACCAGATTGCGCTCGAAGCTACCGGCGGCCTGGCTCCGGAGTTCCTCGGGAAACCGGACCACATCTTCGCGCTCTCCGACCTCTTCCTCGTACTTTTCTAATCTTTCCCTGAAGTGGACCGCCTGTTGCAGGTAAATCGAGGCCGCGAAGGCGCAGCTGTGCTCCCGCAAGAAGAAGCCGATCCGGTAAATCCAAGGATGAGCAACCTGGTTGAAACGGGACAACCGGACCAGTTCGTTATGGCCCATATAGGCCACAATCAGATCCGGCTGGAAATGGACCGCCTGCCGCAGTACCAGGAGAACCTCGTCGCTTGAAAAAGCATTGACGCCAAGATTGATGACCTCGATCTTGGAATCAGGGGCTTGAGAAATCAGCATTTTTTCCAACCGCTGGGGAAAAGAGGAAACCGGCGCAAACGGATACCCGTAGGTGCTCGATCCCCCCAGAAAAAAAATCCGGAAGGTTCCGGGGGGCTTGGGATGGCGTAAACGCTGGGGTTCAATGGTGTGCGGGAGTTGAACCTCAATAACGCCTTTTTCGGCCTGATAAAAAAATTTATTGGAGAGATGCTGGGGCATATACAACCGAGCAAAGAGCTCGGTGCCCAGCGCCAGCGCAAAGAGAGGGAAAAGAGAGAAGCCCAGGTATTTGATGATCTTCCCCATGCTTATCCGGAAACTATATTACGGGATTACTTGATGGTGTCAAACCCGGAGCGATCCTCCTCGGGGTTTCCCCGATCCATAGCACCCCTTCCAGGACCTGAAAGAAACCGGAAATTCCGGAGTCGAGGCAAAAGCAAGGTCAAGGAAATCGCGCCGGTTTTCATCGAAACCGAAAAAGGCAAGTTTGAACTATAGTATAGTGTAATCGCAAGAAGTTTACAGCGGCGGTTGGCGGTAGGGGCACGGCATGCCGTGCCCCTACTTTCCCCAATGGGCAATCATCTGAAATTCCTTACCTTCGGAACCTTCGCCGAACCGCGAGCAGGAACATGGAGATCAAATAAAAGACCAGGATTCTTTGGAGGGAAAGCCAAAGCAAAGAAGTATGCGATAGCCCCAGGTTGTCCACCCGGGCGATGCCAAATAAAGAGGCCACATTCAGACAAAACGCCGGCCACATGATTTTGGTGAAAAGATCCAGACGACTAACCACCAGGGCGGAAGCGATTGGAGAAGCCTGATAAAAAATAAGCGATGATAAGATGACCACTGCCAAGCCCAGGAGAAGCGGCTGAAGCCAGCGCTGGCCGTATTCGCTGGTCAGCCAATAGATTCCCTCGAAGCAGTATCCGCGCCAGCCCTTCCGGATCCGGCGGACCTCATTCTCCCGGACGTAAAACTCGCCTCCGGTCTCGTAGTCCCGCCGATGATCGAAATTCAGGATCAATTGATGGTAAAGGTTCTCGATCTCCTTCAGTTCATCCTTGTCTTTCCTCCGCAACAGCCGGAATTCTTCACGGACGGCCTCGATCCAGGCGCGAATCCAATCGCGCCCTACATCCCCTTCACCTTTCTCCTCCGTTTCACCCTTCACCCTTCTCTCACGCCATTTCCTCTCATCATAAATCTTGTGCCCCTTGCCTTCCTCCTCCCACCACACGTCAATAAAATCCACGTTCTCAATCTGCGATCTCAGGAAGGACGCCCGGCTCAAATCCACACGCTCGAACCGCACCCGCTTGGCTTCCCGGAAGTTGACGTGATCGAAGCCAATTTGTTTATCTCCCTTAAACAATCTGATGTCATGTTCTTGCTCATCCTTATCTTTATAATTGCCTCCGATAAAATCCAGGCTGGCTTCCTTTAATTTGGCATCGGAAAAATCAGCTCCGCCTTGCCATCGAGTCAAATTGAAGCTGACATCACCATGAAATTTTGCGCCAGCAAACTTGGCCTCTCCGCTGAAGGTGGCGAAATCAAAGCTGGCATCTCCGCTGAAGGTGGCACCTTCAAACCCGGCCGCTCCGCTGAAGGTGGCGCAAACAAACCCGGCCCATCCGCTGAAGGTGGCGTCCGAAAACCGGGCATCTCCGCTGAAGGTGGCGTCCATAAAATGCACACTTTCAGGAAAGATAAATCCTACACAATTTAAATCCTGATACTCTCCTTTCTCATTTTTATGCTGATCAAGGAATTCTTGCCAGGCGGATCGGAATGCCTCTTTCTTTTGCTCGATCAAGGGGGAATGGAAAATACAGCAAGGCTTTTCCTCGGGTTGGGGCGTGTAACCCTGGGGCCAGAAGATTTCCCGACCACAATTTAGATAAGAGCATTTGCCGGGTTCTTCTTTGGTCATGATCTTTCCTTTAAGGTGTCAAGGCTCCAAGATTTGGGATTTTGGATTTTCGATTTTAGATTAAACGCTTTCCGCCAATCCAAAATCCAAAATCTAAAATCCAAAATTCTTTCACTCTTCCCCGGTCCAGCAATAGAGGCAGAGCTTGTCCCGGGACAGGCCGATGGCGGCGATCATGTCGTCCAGGGTCTGGTAGCGGAGACTGGTCACGCCCAGGTCTTCGGCGATCCAATCCACCATCTTGCTGAATTTTTCCGTGCGCTCATCCAGGTAGGGCGTGATGTCGGCCAAGTCGCTCCCTTCCAGGGCCCGGATGGCCCGGCGCGCGGCCAGTTCCTCGATCGAGCGGGTGCTGAGCGCGAACTTGCAGGGGAACATGAGCGGCGGGCAGGCCGGCCGGATGTGGATTTCCTGCGCGCCCGCTCCTTTCAGCTTCTGCACGGTCAGGTTTTTAAGCTGGGTGCCGCGCACGATCGAGTCCTCGCAGAGGATGATCCGCTGGCCCTGGCTGATTTCTTCAATCGCGATCAGCTTCATCTTGGCCACGTGGTCGCGGATCTCCTGGGAGGGCGGGGTGTAAGAGCGGCCGTAACCGGGCGTGTATTTGACCAGGGGCCGGCAATAGGGAAGTTTGGATTCCATGGCATAGCCGATGGCGTGGCCGGTGCCGGAGTCGGGCACGCCGGCGACCAGATCGGCCTGGACGTGGTCGCGCCGGGCCATCGCCCGACCCGAGCGGTTGCGGACCATTTCCACCGAGATGCCCTCATAGCTGGAGGCGGGGTGGCCGGTGTAGATCCAGAGGAAGGCGCACACCTGGGAGCGGTGGTTGCCGTCGCTGTGCGCCTGCGCCCCGGAAGGGCTGAGCAGCACGATCTCGCCCGGGCGCAGAATCTTGATGGTCTTGAAGCCGAGGTTGGGAAAAGCGCAGGTTTCCGAGGCCACCGCGAACTCGCCTTGGCGCTCGCCGATGAGCAGGGGGGTGCGGCCCAGGCGGTCGCGGGCGGCATAGATCCCCTCTCGGGTCAGGGCCAGAAGCGAGATCGAACCCTCGATCTTCTCAAAGGCATACTCGATGCCGTCCACCAGGTCCCGGCCATGGGCGATGATCTTGGCCAAAAGCTCGGTGGGGTTGGGTCCGCCCCGGTGCAACTCGGAAAAGGTGTCGCCCTGGGAAAGGAGTTCGCGGTAAATTTCCTGGGCATTCTCGATCAGGCCGGCGCTGACCAGGGCGAAGTCGCCGAAGCGGGAGGAGATCAGGATGGGCTGGGGGTTGGAGTCGCTGATCACGCCGATCCCGGCCGGGCCGGGCATGGCCTGGTATTCGTGGGCGAACTTGGACTTGAACTGGCTCTGGGAGATGTCATGGATCACGCGGCTGAAGTGATCGCCCAGGGTGGCCAGGCCTCCGATCTCGGTGCCCAGGTGGGAATGGTAATCGGTGCCGTAAAGCAAGGTCTCCGCGCAATCGCCCTTGGTCACTGCTCCAAACAGGCCGCTCATGCTTCACCTCGCTAATTCTGGATCGAGGCCCAGCCCCTTCGCGCCTCCGCGGCCAGGCCGCGCTTCATCGGGAAAACACGCGCCGAAAAATGAAATCCACTTGCGCCAGTTGTTTTTTCAGGTTGAAACAGTCCTTGACCTCTTGCGGCTTCAGGTGGCGGAGCAGTTCCACGTCCTTGAGCAGGCAGCTCTGAAAGTCCTGCTTGCCTTCTTCCCACGCCTTCATGGCGTTGCGCTGGACCAGGGCATAGGCCTGCTCGCGGGTCAAGCCTTTTTCCACCAGCTTGAGGAGCACGGCCTCGGAGAAGATCAGGCCCCGGGTCAAACCCAGGTTGGCCTTCATCCGCCCGGGATAGACGATCAGCCGGTCCACCACGGAGGTGAAGCGGGCGAGCATGTAGTCGAGGAGGATGGTGGAGTCCGGCGCGATCACCCGCTCGACCGAGGAGTGGGAGATGTCGCGCTCGTGCCAGAGCGCCACGTTCTCGAGCGCGGCCAAGGCGTTGGCGCGGAGCAGGCGGGCCAGCCCGGAAATGTTCTCCGCGGCGATGGGGTTGCGCTTGTGGGGCATGGCCGAGGACCCTTTCTGACCGCGGTGGAAGAACTCCTCGGCTTCCAGCACCTCGGTGCGCTGCCAGTGGCGCACGGAGGTGGCGAACTTGTCCAGGCTGGAGGCGATCACCGCGCAGGTGGTGAAGTATTCGGCGTGGCGGTCGCGCTGGAGCACCTGGGTGGTGACGTTGGGCGTCTTCAGATGAAGCCGCTGCATCACGTAGCGCTCGACCCGAGGATCCACGTGCGCGTAAGTGCCGACCGCGCCCGAGATCTGGCCGACCCGCACCGCCTCGCGCGCCCGCTCCATGCGCTCCAAGTTGCGGCCCATCTCGTCGAACCAGAGCGCGAAGACCAGGCCCAGCGTAATCGGCTCGGCGTGGACGCCGTGGCTGCGGCCGATCATGGCCGTGTTCTGGTAGCGGCGGGCCTGCCGGCGCAGCACCCGGCGAAGACCGCGGAGGTCGTCGAGGATGAGGTCCGCGGCCCGGGTGAGCTGGACCGCCAGGCAAGTGTCGAGCACGTCGGAACTGGTCAGCCCCAGGTGGATATAGCCGGAGTAACGCGGCCCCACTTTCTCGGCCAGTGCCTGGGTGAAGGCCACCACGTCGTGGCGGGTGATCTTCTCCAGGTCCAGCACCCGCTTCAGCTCGTAGCCGGCCTTCCGGCGGATCTCCGCCGCCGCCTTTTTGGGAATCCGACCTAACCGGGCCCAGGCCTCGCAGGCCAGGACCTCGATCTCTAGCCAGATATCAAACCGGCTTTGGTCGGTCCAGATTCGGCCCATTTCCGGCCGGGTGTATCTTTCGATCATTGCTAAACCTCAAAAGAAATTCTTAACCACAAAGACACGAAGCTTATGAGATTATGAATCATAAAAAAACTTTTTGTGCCTTCGTGCCTTTGTGGTGAAAAGATCTTTCTCTAAAGCTCCACCGTCTCGGCCGGCCGCTCCTGCCAGGTCAAGTGGATCTCGGACCCCCGGCCGGCGACGGCCTCCGCGGCCGCGGCCCGCTGCAGCGCGGGCGTGTTGTTGACCTCGCTCCGGTGCGCCAGCCACACGTGATCCAGGTCCGCGTGATGCACCCGGGCCAGAAGTTTTCCGCCCTTTTCATTGGCCAGGTGCCCGAACCGGCTCTGGATGCGCTGCTTCACCTCCCAGGGGTAGGGCCCTTCTTTGAGCAGGCGGGGGTCATGGTTCATCTCCAGGATCAGCCCCTGGCAATGCTTCAGCCGCTCTTCCACCAGGCGGGTGACCTGGCCGAGGTCCGTGGCCAGTCCCAGCCGGGTGCGTCGGTCCTCCAAGACCAGTCCGACCGGCTCCGCGGCATCGTGGGAAACCGGAAAGGCCAGGACCTCGAAGGGCCCGATCTCGAACTTCTCGCCGGGATCAAACAGCTCGAAGCCGTTGAGGTCGAGCCGCTCGGCCAGGACCTTAGCCGTGCCGGGAGTGGCAAACACCGGCACCCCGATTTTTCGCAGCAGCAAGGGAAGCCCGCGGATGTGGTCCGAGTGCTCATGGGTGATGATCACACCCTTGAGCCGGCCGGGATCTTCATCCACCGCGGCCAGCCTTTGCTTGAGCTGGCGCAACGATAAACCCGCGTCCACCAGGATCGCGCTCTGGCCCGACCGGACCCAGATGGCGTTGCCGCGGCTGCCGCTGGCGAGAATGCAAACCTTCAAGACCTAGTAGCTCTCCGTTCCCCGACCACTACGGGTTGCACAAATCATAACCAATGCACCCGGCTTTTGCAAGTCAAATTTTTTAAAACCGCAGAGAATTTTCACCCTTCATTCTTCACTGTGCACTGTCCACTGTTTACTGTGCACTATTCTCAGGGCTTGCGCATCACTTTCCAGGGGTTTTTCTTGATGTCCTCGGTCAGCTCTTCCACGTGCTTGGAGGTCGCATCCATGTGCTGGATCAGCTCATTGATCTGCCGGCGGTTTTCCTCGATCAGCGAGGTGATGCTTTGCTGGACCTGGTTGAAATCGGCTTCCACCGACACCGGCAACTTCTGATAATTATCCACCAAGGTATTGAAGTCCTCCTTGTTCTGGGCCACGACCTGGCTCAGGTCCGCGGAGAGGACCCGGAGGTTGGCCGTGGTCTCGTTCAAGTCCCGGGTGATGACGCTCAGGTTGCGCACGATCTCGTTGATGTTGGTGACGTTGCCGGACACGACCTTATTCAGGTTGACCGAAGCGTCGCTCAGGCTGTCCAGGATGGTCTTGAACTTGGCCTGGACCTCCGGGTCGTTCACCGATTGGGTGATGGTGTTCATGGCGTCGCGCACGTCGGTGGCGATCTCCTGGACCAGGTTGGCCAACTCTTCCATCCGCACCATCTCTTTGCCCGGCACCACCGATTCCGGTTCCAGCTCCGGGTTGCGAACATCGCCGGCGGTGATCTCGATCGCGCTCTCGCCCAAGAGCCCGGTGGTGATGATCTTGAACTCGCTGCCCAGCCGGCCGCCGGACGCCTGGCGGTAGAGCGGAAGACTGGCCTCGATATCCAGGGTGACCTGGACCAGGCCGCTCCCGTCGGTGAGCACCTGAAGCTCGGTCACCTTGCCCACCTTGACGCCCTTGTAGAGCACCGGATCGTAGGCCGCCAGCCCGCTCACGTTCTTGAAGGTGACGTAGATCTTCTTGGTCGCCTTGAACCAAAAGGCCAGGTCCGCGGAAAAGAAGAGCATCCCGAGCAGGATCAATCCCGCGGCCACCACAATGGCGCCGGCCCGGATCTCGTGACGGTAGTATTCCATCGGCCCTATTCTCCCAACAGCGCTTTTTTGAGCTGCTCCGGCGCCGGGATCACCGGGATCGGACCCTCGATCTCGCCCCGGACGAACTGGCGCACCAGCGGGTCTTCGCTCGCGGCCATGTCGGCCGGGAGCCCGGAAAAAACCACCTTGCCGTTATAAAGCATGACCACCCGGTCCGCGACCGGCAGCATCAGGTCCACCCGGTGGGAAATGACCACCGCGGTGATCTTGAGCGCGCGCGAAAAATCGCGGATCAGTTTGACCATGGCCTGCCCCACCACCGGGTCCAGCCCCGCGGTCGGCTCGTCGAAAAAGACCACCTTGGGGTCCCGGGCAATGGCCCGGGCCAGGCCGGCCCGTTTCTGCATGCCCCCGGAGAGCTGGTTGGGGTAGAAGTTTTCAAAGTCCGTGAGCCCCACCTGGCTGAGTTTCATCCGCACCATGATCTCGATCACGCTGGGGTCCAGGGGGGAATGCTCGATCAGGGGCAGAGCCACGTTCTCGCCCACGGTCAGGGAATGGAGCAAAGCCACGTTCTGGAAGAGCACTCCGAACTTGACCCGGACCTGGTCCAGCTCGCGCTCGCTGAGCGCCGTGATCTCGTCGCCGTCCAGCACCACCCGGCCCTGGTCGGGCTTGAGCGCGCCGAGCACGATCTTTAAGAGCGTGCTCTTGCCGGTGCCGCTCGGCCCCATGATGGCCAGGACCTCGCCGGCCTCGGCCGCGAAGCTCACCCCGTCCAGCACCTTGCGGCCGGCGAAAGCCTTGTGCAGATCATGGACTTCGAGTAATGCCATGCTTTAATGATTGCGGATTGCGGATTGGGGATTGCGGATTTGAGGAAGAATCATTCGAGGGCCAAGGGCCAAACCCCAATCCGCAATCAGCAATCCACAATCCGAAATTCATAAATAAAACGCCACCGTCAATCCTGCGTCCGCTACCACCACCAGGATGATGCTGAACACGACCGAAACCATGGTTGCCCGGCCCACGTTCTCGGCCCCGCCTTCCACGGTCAGCCCCTGGTAGGAACAAAACACGCCCACGATCAGGGCATAGGTCAGGCTCTTGACCATCCCGACCAGGATATCAAAGTTGTCGAGGTGCTCGGTCACCTGCACCCGGAACAGGTCCGGGTCAATGCCCATGCCCAGGGTGCCCACCACAAAGCTGCCCAGCAAGCCGCCGGCCTCGGCAAAGAGCGTCAAGCAGGGCAGCATCACCACCAGGGCCACGATCACCGGGACCACCAGGTAACTGACCGGATTGATGGCCATGCTCTCCAGGGCCAGCACCTCCTCCGAGACTTTCATGGTGCCGAAGCGGGCGGCAATGGCCGCCCCCACCCGGCCGGCCACCACGATCCCGGTGAAAAGCGGGCCCAGCGAGCGCATCAAAGCCAGGGTGACCAGGCCGGCGGAATAGCGGGTCGCGCCGAGGTCGCGGAGCTGGGAGGTGGTCAGCACCACCACGATCATGCCCAGCGCCACCGAGATGATCAGCACCAGGGGCAGGGAGCCGGCGCCGACCTCGTCCATCATCCGCGTAACCTCGACCCGGCGCCAGTGCTTGCCCTGAAAAGGCGCCACCACCAGCCAGTAACCGATTTCGCGGCACAGGTAGAGGATGCTGGTCAGGTGTTCGAGGAACCGGATCAGGCGCCGGCCCAGGTAACCCAGGAGTCTTCGCACGCTAACAATTTAGCGCAAGGGAAAACGGAATGCAATGGCGGGAAGAGTGCACAGTGCTCGGTGAACAGTGCACAGGGAAGAGAGGTAACGCAACTCATTCCGCGATTAAAGATGATAGAAAGTTGTAGCCGCGACCACTCTTCGGTCGCGGGTAACAGGAATATGGCATGGCCCGACCTCAATTTAGTCCAGGCACGGGCATTCCTGCCCGCCAACCCTGACCTTGTTCTTATTCACAAATGTAAAGTTTAATGTAAAGACCTGACCCCAAAAATCTTATCCCAGTTCCTTGAGCACGTCTTCACGGGAAGCGCGGATCTCAAAAATCTTTTCCAGGTGGGCCATCTTGAAGACTTCGCTCACCGCGGTGCTGGGCGCGGCCAGGCGCAGCGCCATCCCCAGTTTCTGGCAGCCCTGCATGGCTTCGACCAGGGTGGCGATGCCGGAGGAATCCATGTAGCTGACCTGGGAGAGGTCCACGATCAGACCGCGCATCTTCTTCTTGAGGTGCGGGGCCATGGCCTGCCGGAGCTGGGGCGAGCTGTTGAGGTCCACTTCGCCCTCGGCCATCACCAGCACCAATCCCTTGCCCGGCTCTTCGACTTTCAGGTTGAGCGCCATAGTTATCGTCCTGCCTTGAGGAGCGACCGACGCTTTTTCATGGTGAGAAGCGTCCCGCTGGGCGGGCTGATGTCGTAGTTGACCTCGTCCATGACCTCGCGGATGAAGCGGGTGCCCAAGCCGCCCGGCCGGATTTCTTCCAGTTCCCGCGGCTTGATCTTTTCCAGGTCCGGCTTCTGGCCGTAATCGCGGATGGCGATGGTCAGCCAGTCCGGAGAAAGGCTGAACTCGAAATCCATGAGCTGTTCGGTGTCGCCCGAGTAAGCATAACGGATCACGTTGGCCGCGGCCTCGTCCACCGCCAGCACGATCTTCTGAATCTCCTGGTCCAGCACCTCATCCTGGGCCAGCAAAAACTCGAGGTTGCGCCGCACCAGAGCCAGGTAGCGTGGGTCGCTCTGGATCCGCAGACTGACCTTTTCTTCTCGCTTTTCCGTCCGGCTCGGAGCCGGTTTGCCCCCCTTCTTCCGGGGCGGACCCGTCTGTTTCCGGCGCAGGCAGATCAAGGTCAGGTCGTCGTGCTGAGGCGCGCCCCGGCTGAAGCGGCTGACCGCGGCAAAGATGCTCTTGCCGGTCTGTTCGGCCGAGCGGGCCGCGGCCGCCGCGACCCGATGGATCCGCTTCGCCCCGAACAGGTCGCCTTTCCGGTTCATGGCTTCAATGATGCCGTCGGTCATCAAGATGACGACGTCCCCTGCCCCCAAAGGGTGATGCCATTCGGCAAACGTCTGCTCGGCTAAAATCCCGAGCGGGGTATTGGCCGCGCCTTCGAGATGAAGAAGCTTGCCGTCGGCCTGGCGGATGAGCGGAGCCAGGTGGCCGGCGTTGACCACGGTGATTTTGCCTTGCGCGAGATCAATCAACAGGTAGCAGAGGGTGACGAACATCCCCCGCCGGCTGCGCTCGACCAGGATCGAGTTCATCCGGCCCACCACTTCGCCGGGCGAGGACAGGGCGGTGGCGTAAAAGCGGAAGTCGCTCATCAGCCGGGCCATGAAGAGCGCGGCCGGGACGCCCTTGCCGGAAACGTCGCCGATCAGAACGCCCATCTGGCCCTGGCCCAGGGGGATAAAGTCGTAAAAGTCTCCGCCCACCTCCTGAGCGGCGCGGTACTGGGCGGCGAATTCCCAGCCGGGCACCGCCGGGAAGGAGGCGGGCAGAAAGCCCTCCTGGATGGTGCGGGCGAACTCGAGGTCTTTTTTCAACCGCTCCTGGGCCAGGGCGGATTCGTGATAGCGCGCGTTCTCCACCGCCACCGCGGCCTGGCCGGCCAGGGCCAGGAGCACCTCTTCATCGGAGGCGTCGAACACTCCGCGCTTTTTATTGAGGACCTGGATCACCCCGATGATGTGGCCCTCGGGGTTCTTCATGGGCACGCAGAGGATGCTCCGGGTGCGATAGCCGGTGCGCTTGTCCGTTTCCGGGTTGAAGCGCTTGTCGGCGTAAGCATCCGGAATGTTGATGATCTCGCCGGTCTTGGCCACGGCGCCGGCAATGCCTTTGCCGATGGGCAGGCGGATTTCGGTGGTGCCTTGGGCGATCTTGGACCACAGTTCCTTCTTCGCCTGGTCCACCAGGAAAAGCGAGCTGCGGTCGGCGTCCATCACCCCGGTGGTCTCGTCCAGGATCAGTTCGAGCAGGCGGTCGAGATGCATCTCCGAGCTGAGGCGCTGGCCGATCTTGAGCAGGGCCTCGAACTGCTTGACCTTCTTGTTCGCGGTAATCGCAGGCATTGCGACTCCCTATCTAGGCATTAGACATTAGGCTTTAGGCTTTAGATTGAAGAAAATGAGTTCATAATTCAGATTGCCATATTCAATCAAATCTAATGCCTAAAGCCTAACGCCTAAAGCCTCTTCTTTACTCGAAGTGGAGCGCCCGCTCGAAGTCCGAGGGGTTGCTGGCCGCGCTCTTGGCTACTTCCAGGGTGATGACGTCGGCGCGATAGAGGTCGCTCAGGTGCTGGTCAAAGGTCTGCATCCCGTACATGTCCCGACCTTTCTCCATGTGCTCGTGGATCTCCGGAGTCTTCTCCTCCACCTTGATGCACTCCACAATGGACATGGTGGTGACCATGACTTCCGCAGCCACCGCCCGGCCCTTGCCGTCCTTTTTCGGCAGCAGCCGCTGGGAAATAATGGACTGCAGGCTCTCGGCCACCCGCATCCGCACCACGTTCTGTTCCTCCATGGGGAACAGGCCGATCAAGCGGTTGACGGTCTTGGGCGCGTCGGTGGTGTGGAGGGTGGACAACACCAGGTGACCGGTCTCCGCGGCTTTGAGCGCGATGTCCACCGTCTCCCGGTCGCGGATCTCGCCCACCAGGATGATGTCCGGATCCTGGCGGAGCGCGGCCCGCAGCGCAATGGCGAAGTCGCCGGTATCCGGGCCGATCTCCCGCTGGCTCACCGAGCTCTTGATGTCCTGGTGCACGAACTCGATCGGGTCCTCGATGGTGAGGATATGCTTCTTGCGGTGCTGGTTAATGTAACCGATGATCGCGGCCAGGGTCGAGCTCTTGCCGCTGCCGGTCACCCCGGTGACCAGGATCAGGCCGCGCTCGTTCTGGGCGATCGTTTCCAGCACCGGGGGCAGGCCGAGTTGCTCGAAGCTGGGGATCTCCAGCGGGATGATGCGGAGGATGACGGCGAAGCTCCCGCGCTGGCGAAAGATGTTGACCCGGAAGCGGCCCACGTCCGGGAGCACGTAGGAGGTGTCGTGGTCGCGGAGTTTCTCGATAGCGGCCTTGAGCTCGTCGCTGTGCAGGAGGTTGAGCACCACGGCCTGGGTGTCCTCGGGCTGCAGCCTGGGCGCCTTGATCTCGCGCAGCTCGCCGTGGATGCGGAACATCGGGGGCGCGCCGACTTTCAGGTGCACGTCGCTGGCGCCGTTCTTGACCGCGGCCGCGAGCAATTGGTTGAACACGCGCAGGTCCATCAGGACTTGGCCCCTTTCTTCCGGCTCGACTTTTTCCGGGCGGACTTTTTCGCGGTTTTGCCGGCCTGGCTCCTTTTGGCTTTGCCGCCGGCCCGCTCTCCCAGGTGCACCTGGGCCAGGCTGTGGCCCAGTTCCTGGCTGGTGCGCCGCAGCCGCTCGGAGAGCGTGCGGCAAAACGACTTATAGACCTTGAGGGCCAGGGCCTCGTTCTCGCTCAGCAATTTCTCGAAGTCCGCGCGGCGGATCACCAGCAGTTCCACATCCGATTCCGCCACCACCGAGGCCGAGGTCAGCGCGTCCTCGATCAGGCTCATCTCCCCGAAGAGCTCGCTCGGCCCCAGTTCGGCCAACTCTTCTTGCCGGGCCCCCTCCCCTTTCAGCACCTTGACCCGGCCGCTCTGGATCAAGAACAACGCCTGGCCCAGGCTGCCCTCCTCAATGATCAGGTCCCCCCGGCGCCGGCGCTCGTAGTGGCTCAGCCGCGACAGCGCCTGGGCCTCGCCAAAGTTGAGGTTCCGAAACAGGAACGTATCCTGAAGCATTTCGGACCCGGGGTTTCCTTCAAACACATCCAGTGCCATGGGCGGCTCCTTTGTCAGCCGGTTTGCTCTGAGCAGGCCCAGTATAGACGGGGGATTTTTCCTTGTCAACGCCGAGGATTCTGTGTAAAATTGGAACGACCTGCATGGAAGCATTCAACCATCTCCTCATCCAGGTAGATAATTTTCTCTGGGGCTCGGTGCTGGTGATCGCCTTGGTCGGCACCGGCCTGTTTCTGACCATCCGCCTGAAATTCATCCAACTGCGCGGGCTCAAACAGGGCTTCCAGATCACGCGCGGGGCCTACGATCGTCCCGAGGACACCGGCGACTTGAGCCACTTCCAGGCGCTCTCCGCCGCGCTTTCCGCCACCGTGGGCGTGGGCAACATCGCCGGCGTGGCCATCGCCATCCAGCAGGGCGGGCCGGGCGCGCTCTTTTGGATGTGGGTGACCGCCGCGGTGGGCATGGCCACCAAGTTCACCTGCTGCACCCTGGCGGTCAAATACCGCGACGTGCATGCCGACGGCTCGGTCTCGGGCGGGCCCATGTATTACATCGCCAAGGGGCTGGGCTGGAAGAAGCTGGCGATCACTTTCGCGCTGCTCGCGAGCCTCGCCAGCCTGGGCGTGGGCAACATGGCCCAGGCCGGGGAGTTGGCCCGGGCGCTCTCGGCGCTGATCGGCCGGCAATGGCTGGTGCCCCCCGGGCTGGACCTGGTCCGCTTCTGCATCGGAGTGGGCGTGGCCGTCATGGTCGGCCTGGTCATCATCGGCGGCATCCGCCGGATCGGCAAGGTCGCTTCCCGGCTGGTGCCTTTCATGTCCGCTTTTTACATCCTGGCCGCCCTCACCATCATTCTCTACCATTTCGACCGGATACCCCAGGCGCTGCTTCTCATCTTTCACGACGCCTTCACCGGCACCGCCGCGGTCGGCGGCTTTTTAGGCTCCGCCTTCATCTATACCATGCGCATGGGCGTGGCCCGCGGCCTCTTTTCCAACGAGTCCGGCATGGGCTCGGCACCCATCGCCCACGCCACGGCCAAGACGCCCTACCCCATCCGCGAAGGCTACGTGGCCCTGCTCGGACCTTTCATTGACACGATTATCATCTGCTCCATGACCGGGCTGGTGATTATTTTAACGAGGGTCTGGACCGGCGACTCGTCGGCCGGCGGGGCGGAACTCACCGCCCTCGCCTTTAACCAGGGCCTGGCCGGGATCCACGGCCTGGCCGAGACCGCCCAGGTCGGCCGCTGGCTGGTGGCGATCGGGGTCATGCTCTTCGCCTATTCCACCGCCATCTCCTGGTCTTATTATGGAGACCGGTCGGTCAGCTACCTGTTCGGACTGCGCGCGGTGCTTCCCTACCGCTGGGTCTTCTGTGTTTTCCTGGTGATCGGCGCTACCATCCAGATTGACCTGGTCTGGAACTTGTGTGATATCATGAACGGGTGCATGGCGCTTCCCAACCTGGTGGCGCTGCTTTTCCTGAGCGGAGTGGTGGCCCGGGACTTGGCCGAGTATAATCAAAAGATCCCGGAGTTCGAACGGGCGCTCAATTAGATTGCGGATTGGGAATTGCGGAGGGCGGGTGGATTGAAGGGAAGGCGATCTTCCAGTCATGAATGCTGATGAATTCAAAGAGAGGACCAAGGCATTGGTCTTGCGAGTGATTCGGCTGGTGGAGACTTTGCCGAAGTCGCGGACAACTGAGGTCATCGGGAAACAAATGCTCCGGTGCGGAACCTCGGTGGGCGCGAATTATCGCGCGGCCTGTCGGGCGAAGTCCCGAGCGGACTTCGCGTTTAAGATGAGCCTCGTCGAAGAGGAATGCGACGAAGTTCTCTATTGGATGGAGCTTTTGGTAGCGGCCGGGTTGGTGGAAGAGCGGCGGGTTTCGAAGCTCATGAACGAAGCCAATG
>MGQK01000073.1:47306-51642 GCA_001797815.1 Deltaproteobacteria bacterium RBG_13_61_14
ATGAAGATCGGCGACATCCTGGGCAAGATGAAGAGGAAAGACGAGGCGCTCAAGCAGTATGAGGAAGTGGCGGAGGAATATTCGAAGGAAGGTTTCCTGATCCAGGCGGTCTCGGTTTACAAACTCATCCTGCAACTGGACCCGAAGCGGCCCGGCATGGCGGCCAAGCTCCAGGAGCTAAATGAATCCCGGACCAAGCCGGTGCTTCCGGGCCTGCGCCGGCCCGGGCTGAAGCCGGCGGCTGCCGCGGCGGCCGCGGCCCCGGCCGAAGCAGAAGAAGCCGAGGTCGAGCTGACCGAAGAGGTCCAGGAAGAAGCTGCCCGGCCCCGGCTGCAATTCCCGGAAACCCCGCTTTTCTCGGCGCTGGGGTCTGAAGAGTTCGCCAAGGTGGTGGCCAAGTTCCAGGTAGGCCAGATCCCCAAGGGCACCGTGGTGATCAAGGAAGGGACCCGGGGCGATGCCTTTTTCGTGCTCGGCTCCGGCGAAGTCCGGGTCTATCGCACCCTCCCTTCCGGCCGCAAGGTGACCCTGGCCCGGCTTCCCGAGGGCGCCTTCTTCGGGGAGATGGCTTTCTTCACCAACGCCGTGCGCACGGCCTCGGTGGAGACCACGGTGGACACCACCCTGCTCCGGATCAACCGCAAAGCCTTGGGCGCCCTGATGGATCAATACCCGAACGTCCAGGAAGTGATCCGCAATTTCTTCAAGCAGCGGGCGCTCGACACCTTGCTCAAGACCGTGCCCTTGTTTGCGAGCTTGGAGCCGGAAGAGCGGCAGGCGCTGATCCCCAAGTTTGAGATGGAAGAAGTCGAGCCGGGCGCCCTGATCGTGGAAGAAGGCAGCGCGCCGGACTATCTCTACCTCATCTTCCAGGGGGAGGTGGAGGTCAGCACGCTCCACGAAGAGAAAGGCCCGATCAAGCTGGCCACCCTCAAGAACAGCGACTACTTCGGCGAAATCTCGATCATCCAGAACCGGCCGCACACCGCGGACGTGACCGCGTCCAAGAAAACCTTCTTGTTCAAGCTTTCCAGGAAGGTATTTTCCGAGCTGATCCAGATTCACTCGGCTATGCTCGAAGAAATTTCCCGCACGGTGGACGACCGGCTGAAAAACACCTTGGACAGTATCCTGGAAAAATAAAAGTCCGCTGGCAATTCCCGCGCGTTTTCTGATCCCTAAATTTTTTTGTAAAATTTTCAAGAATTGGGTATGCTGGTTAGCTAATCCCTGCGGGAAGGATGAAAAGATGAATGCGTTGCGAGGTCTGGGCAAGTTTTTAATCCGGCGCACACCCTTTCGGATCAGCCTGCTGATCATGGTTGGGATCATGGTCCTGTATTGGGGCACCTTGCGCAAGCGCCTGCCCACCCTGCAAATCCTGGAGAACAAGGCCTACGATCTCCGGTTCCAGGTCCGCGGTTCGCTCCCGGTCCAGGCTCCGATCCTGATCTGCGTGATTGACGATCGGGCGATTGAAAAGATCGGCACCTTTCCCTGGGACCGGTCCAAGTGGGCCACCTTTGTGGAGAATATCACCAAGTATCAGCCCAAGGTGGTGGCCTTTGACATGGTCTTTGACCAACCCGACCGGAGCGTGAACCTGCGGGCGATCGAGGATTTTCACCGGGAATACGAGCGCCTGGGCTTGCCCGCGGTCCCGCGGATGCTGACTCTCTCGGAAGAGCTGGCGACCGATGCGGAAAATCTCAAGAAAGCAATTCCGCCAAACCCGAATGCCAAGGCCCTGCTGACCAAGCTGGAACAAGTCCAGCTCTCGGCTCGTCAGATCCATCAATCCTTGTCGAGTTACTCGGAAGCCAGCATAAGCTATCAGACCTATTTACTCAAGCGCGAGGAACAGGCCGATACTGACCGGTATTTTGCCGCGGCCCTGAAAAATGCACCCGAGGTGGTGATGGGGTGGTTCTTCTACCAATACCGGTTCGAAGTGGAACAGTTGGAAAAAAAGAACTTCAGCGAAGATCTGGCCTCCCTGGGCGCTTCCGTGCTCAGCCCTAATTTCGCCGGGGGCAATTACACCACGCTCTATCGCTGGACCACCCGCATGTTTGGCTTGAGCGGGAACATCCCCTTGCTGGCCCAGTCCCTCCAACATTTCGGCTACTTCGTCGCGGAGCCGGACCGGGTGGACGGCACCATCCGGCGCTCGCCCCTGGTCGCGGTGTTCAAATCCGATGAGAATCCGCCTTCCGCGGACAATATTCATCTCTTCTCCTCTCTCTCCCTGGCCGCGGTCTCGCTCTACCTGGACCTGGACCCTCTGGTCCGGGTGGGCCCGCTGGGGGTGGAAAACATCACCATCAAGAACCATCGAATCCCCACCGACGAGAGCGGCCGGATACTGATCAATTACCTCGGCCCCCAATTCACGTTCCCTTATTACAGCGTCTATGACGTCATTTCCGATTTCAAGGACCAACTGGTCAAGGAAGGCAAGAAGCCGATCGACCCTTATCAGCTCTTCAAGGACAAGATCGTCCTGGTGGGTTCCACCGCCACCGGCGCCCATGACGTGCGCATCTCGCCCTGGGGCAGCACGCCCGGAGTGGAAACCCACGCCAACGTCGTCCACAACATTCTCTACGACCAGGCCCTGATCCGGCCGAGCTGGTTCGCCTTCTTTGACTACTGCCTGATCATCGGCCTGGGCATCCTCTTCGGCATCCTGCTCCCCCGGGTCAGCGCCATCTGGGGCGGCGTGCTCGCGGCCGGCTTTTTCGGCGCCTATGCCTTGTTCAACTATTTGAGCTTCACCCGCGGGCACTACTCCTTCACCATCATCTTTCCCCTGGCCGAGATCGCGCTCGCTTACGTGGGCGTCACCCTCTACCGCTATGCCACCGAGGAACGCGAGAAGCGATTCATCAAGGGCGCCTTCGGCCAATACCTCTCGCCCCACGTGATTGACCAGTTGGTGAAAGACCCGGGCAAGCTCAAGCTCGGCGGCGAGCGCAAGGAGTTGACCGCCTTCTTCTCCGACCTCCAGGGCTTCTCCACCTTCTCGGAAAAGCTTTCGCCCGAAGAACTGGTGGCCCTGCTTAACGAATACCTGACCGAGATGTGCGACCTCATCCTGGGCTACGAGGGCACCATTGACAAGTTCGAGGGCGACGCCATCATCGCCTTTTTCGGCGCGCCCATTGACCAGCCCGACCACGCCCGCCGGGCCTGTTTCACCGCGATTGCCATCCAGAAGCGGATGCAGGAACTGCGGCGGAAATGGCGGGAACAGGGCAAGCCGGAGTTGTTCATGCGCATCGGGCTGAACACCGGGACGATGGTGGTGGGCAACATGGGCTCGCGCCAGCGCATGGACTACACCATGATGGGCGATGCCGTCAACCTGGCCTCCCGGCTGGAAGGGGTGAACAAGCAGTATGCCACCTACACCATGATCAGCCAATTCACCTACGCGGAGGTCAAGGAGGACGTGGAGGTGCGCGAGCTGGATTCCATCCGGGTGGTGGGCAAGAAAGAGCCGGTGATGATCTACGAGCTCCTCGCCCGCAAAGGCGAGCTCGATCCGATGCAGGCCAAGGCGCTCAGCCTGTTCCAGCGCGGCCGCGAGCTTTACCAGCAGCGGCAGTGGGCCGAGGCCAAGGTCGTGTTCGAAGAAATGTTGAAGCTGGCCCCCCAGGACGGCCCGGCCCAGACCTACGTGGCCCGCTGCGAAGAGTATCAGCTCAACCCGCCCGCCGCGGACTGGGACGGGGTGTTCATGATGAAGCATAAATAAAAAGTTCCCGGTTCACGGTTCACGGTGGGCGGTTGATAGCAAAAGATTTTCGATTTGAGATTTTGGATTTTGGATTGGCTGAAGCTTTTAATCTAAAATCGGAAATCTAAAATCCAAAATAGCTGTGCTTTGACACCCTGATACCTCAAGAGGGTGGGTTGCGCTTTATCGAAAATTCGTTACAATGGATTTATTTCCCGGAACGTGATTTGACATGCCGAAAGTTGACCTGACCAAACTCAAGAACGACGCCCAGAAGTTCCTGGCCAAGGGCAAGCTGGACAAGGCCCTGGAAGCTTACCAGGAGTTGGAAAAGCATACCAAGGGCGACCCCAAAGTCGCGCACAAGATGGCCGAGATCCTGCAAAAGCTGGGCAAAAAAACCGAGGCTATCGTCAAATACAAGGACGCGGCCCAGGCCTACCTGGACAAAGGCTTCCTGGTCCAGGCCATCGCCATCAACAAGGTGATCCTGGACATTGACCCCAAGGAGCCGGAAGCCAAGGCGCGCCTGGAAGAGTTGATCAACAAGCGGGTAGGAGGCACGGCCACGATCCTTCCCGCGAAAAGGGTGCC
>MGQK01000073.1:51687-52875 GCA_001797815.1 Deltaproteobacteria bacterium RBG_13_61_14
GCCTCCGGAAGAGCCGGCCGCCCCGGCCGAGCCGGAGTATGGGACCATAGAGCTTCCCTCCGAACCGGAAGAAGCCGCGCCGGCTGCTCCGGAACCCGAAGAAGCCAAAAGCGAATTCGACCAGCTCCCGGCCGATGAGGCCCTGGAAGCGCTGGAAATGGAAGAAGCCGCTCCGGTTCCAGTGGAAGACGAGATCGAGCCCCTGGAACTGGAGTCCGAGCTGGGCGAGACCGGCCCGGAGCGCACTCCCTTGTTTTCCGACCTGGAACCGGACGCGTTCAAGCGGGTCTTTGAAATCGTGCGCCACGTCAGCATCCCGGCCGGGATCGCCGTCTGCCGGGAGGGAGACAAAGGGGATTCCATCTTCATCATTGTGGAAGGCAAGGTCGCCATCTCCCGCAAAGACGCGGAGAGCCGCGAACGCCAGGTGGCGGTGCTGGGCGCGACCGAGTTTTTCGGGGAGTTCGGCTATTTTGCCAATGCCACCCGCCAGGCCACGGTCAAAGCGGTGACCAAGGTCAAGCTGCTGGAGATCACCAAGGCGCAGATGGACCAGGTCAGCAAGGAATTCCCCAAGGTCCGCGAAGTGCTGCTCAAGTTCTACCGCGAGCGGGTCTTGGACAACCTCCTGGCCTTCAGCCCCGTCTTCCAGACCTTGAGTCCGGAAGAGCGCTCCCAGGTGACCGGCCTGTTTAGGCCGGTGACGTTCGCTCCCGGCGCGGTCGTGGTCAAAGAAGGCGAGGCCGGGGACTCCATGTTCATCCTCAAGAGCGGCGAGGTGGAAGTGACCACCATCAACCCTCTTTCCCAGGAGCGGGTGGTCCTGGCCCGGCTGCACAGCGGCGACTTTTTCGGGGAGGTCAGCCTGATCAAGAAAAAGCCGCGCACCGCCACCATTGTCGCGCTGACTCCGGTGGAAGCCATGGAACTGACCCGCCTCAACTTCGATATGCTGACGCGCAGCCATCCGGAGATCACCCAATTGCTGGAAGAGACCATCCAGAGGCGGGTGGAGGATACCATCCAGATGGTGACCAAACACACCTGCGAGACCCCCCTGGTCTAGCGAGGCGAGCCATGGCTGGCAAAGACACTACGGTCCGACCGGGAAAAACCAGCTCAATGGAGCCGGCCCGGCTGAAAAAGGAACTGGCCCTTTCGGAAAAGCAAACCCTGAAGACCCGGCTG
>MGQK01000073.1:52915-54518 GCA_001797815.1 Deltaproteobacteria bacterium RBG_13_61_14
CAGTCCATGCCTGCCAATGAGGGCATCGCCGGCTGGGTGATCGAGACGGGTTCCCCCTACCTGGCCGACAACGTGCGCCGGGACACGCGCTGGTCCAAGCGGGTGGCCCAGGAGTTGCATTACAAGACCCGGGACATCCTGGCCGTGCCCCTGCAGGCCGGCGGCGAGACCCTGGGCGTGATCGAGGTGATCAACAAGAAGAACGGCCAGCCCTTTGAGCAGGCCGACCTCAATATCCTGAACGCGCTCTCCAGTCACATCGCCATGATCATCGGAAACGCCCGGCTCTTTCTGGCCGCGGAGAACAAGGTCCACCAACTCGCCACCCTGACCGAACTCTCCGCCATCCTCAATTCCTCGCTCGACCCCAAGCAGGTCCGCACCCGCGCCATGCAAGCCGCGGTGAAACTGCTCGACTGCGAGACCGGCTCGCTTTACCTGATTGACCACGACCGGGGCGAGCTTTACTTCGAGGTGGCCCTCGGCGACAAGGGCGACGTCTTCAAGGAGATCCGGCTCAAGCTGGGCGAAGGCATTGCCGGCTGGGTGGCCCAGGAGGGCCAGAGCCTTCTCATCCCCGACTGCTCCCGCGACCCGCGCTGGTCGAGCAAGGCGGACAAGAAGTCCAAGTTCCAGACCCGGAACATGGTAACCGTGCCGGTCAAAGCCAAGAGCAAAGTCATCGGCGTGCTCCAGGCCATCAACAAGCGGCCGCCCAAGCTTTTTGATGAGGAGGACCTGCGTCTGCTCGAAGCCCTGGCCGACCAGGTGGCCATCGCCCTGGAGAACGCCCGCCTTTACGAAGCGCAGCGCCTGACCTTCCTGCAGACGGCCGAGGCCCTGGCCGCGGCCATTGAAAAACGCGACATCTACACCGGCGGCCACACCAAGCGCGTCCGCGATTACTGCATGGCCACGGCTCGCTACTTGAAGCTGACCCCCGGGGAAACGGAATGGCTGGAACTGGCGGCCATTCTCCACGACGTGGGCAAGATCGGGGTGGACGACCAGGTCCTGCGCAAGCCGGGCAAGCTCACCGATGAAGAGTTCGCCCAGATCCGCGCCCACCCGACCATCGGTTACGAAATCCTCAACCACATCCGCACGCTGCAAGAGGTGATCCCGGGCATGCGCCACCATCACGAGCGGCCCGACGGCAAGGGTTACCCGGACGGCCTGGCCGACGGCAAGATCCCCTTCCTGGCCCGGATCATCGCCGTAGCCGACACCTACGATGCCATGACCTCGGACCGGCCCTACCGCCAGGGCTTGTCCGATGAGGCCGCGATCAGCGAGCTGCGAAAGTTTTCCGGTGTCCAGTTTGACGAAACCGTGGTCGAGGCCTTTCTCCAAGCTCACGCCGCCGGCCTGATCCTCTCCCAGCACCGCCGGAGCTCAAGCCCAGGAAATGAATCCGCAAGCTGAGATTTCTTATCGGTCAGCGATTGTGCTAATATAATTCTTTAAAGTTTTACAATAAGAAGGGCAATGGTCAGGCCCTTTGATCACCATGGAAACGACAGCCAAGCTCCTGGCGGGCGTGGATCTGGGCAAAGCTACCGCTTCTTTTGCTCTCGCCGCACTGGCCGAAGACGGCACTCTC
>MGQK01000073.1:54532-54742 GCA_001797815.1 Deltaproteobacteria bacterium RBG_13_61_14
CGAGTGTGTCCGGCACCTGGGTGATCCCGTGGGGGTCTTTTGCCGGCGCTACCGCGAATGGGGCCCTGCCCGCCTGGCCGGTCTCGCCCTTACCGGCGTCTTCGCGGAGGGGTTTCAGGCGCCGGCCATCACCGGCGTGCCCGAAGAAATCGCCCAGGAAATCGCAGCCGGCCATCTCTATCCCGACGGCCCGCTCAACCTGGTGCGGCT
>MGQK01000073.1:54750-55544 GCA_001797815.1 Deltaproteobacteria bacterium RBG_13_61_14
GGGGTTATTCCATCCTCACCCGCCGACCCGACGGCAACTACTCCCACCAGTTCAACGACAAGTGCTCTTCCGGCACCGGCGAGACCATGGAACGGATCTGCAGCCGCTTCGGTCTTAGCCTGGAGCAGGCCGCGGCCCTGGCTGAGGCCGAAACCCAGGGCATCGCCATCACCGCCCGCTGCTCGGTCTTCGCCAAGACCGAGCTGACCCATTTCGCCAACCAGGGCGCCCCGCACAGCCGTTTGCTCCGCGGCTACTTCGAGAGCGTGGCCCGAAACCTGGCCAGCCTTTTTGAGAAGTTCGGCGTCGAGGGGCCGGTGATCCTGATCGGCAACGCCGCCACCCTCCCGCCGGTGGTCAGGGCCCTGCAAGAACAAATCGGGCAACCCGTCCGCGTCGCCCCCGAAGCCGCGGTCTTCGAGGCCATCGGCGCGCTTCACCTGGCCTGGGACCAGAGAGGCTCTTTCGCCCTCCCCTTCCCTGAAGACCCCTCCGGCCTGGTGCGAGTCCGGGAGCGCAAGATCCAGAGCCTTCCGGCTCCGGCGCGGGTCAAGGGATCGGTCCTCCATCTTTCCGAAGACCCCCCGCCCGAGGACCCCTCCGCTCCGGCCGTGCTCGGATTGGACCTGGGTTCCACCGGCTCCAAGGCCGCGATGCTGGACCTCAAGACCGGATCGGTCCTGGCCGATGTTTACCGCCGCACCGACGGCAACCCGGTGGAAGCGGCCAAGGCGTTAGTGGCGGAGATCACCGCGATGGTCCCCAACCCGGTGCTGCGGGTGGGCCTGACCGGC
>MGQK01000073.1:55726-74278 GCA_001797815.1 Deltaproteobacteria bacterium RBG_13_61_14
GCTCGCGGCTATCACCGGCCGCGAGGTGGTGGTGCCGCCCAACCCGGGCGCCATGGGCGCGATCGGGATCGCGCTTTTGGCCGCGGAGCAAGGCCCGGCCGGCGAGACCCTGGACCTGGGCAAAGTCCTGGCCGCGGAGATCACCGACCGCCGGACTTTCCAGTGCCAGGATTCAACCTGCCTGAACCTCTGCCGGATCGAGTCGGCCACCGTGGCCGTGGCCGGCGGCGAGCGCAAGGTTTTAAGCGGCGGCAACTGTCCCAAGTACGAAAAGTTCGCGGCCCTGGGCAAAAAACTCCCGCCGGATGCACCGAACGCTTATCGCGAGCGGGAAGCGCTGCTGGCGCCATACCTCCAGCCCCCAGCCTCAACTGGCGCGCCGACCCTCGGCCTCCAGAGCGGCCATTGCCTGACCGAGTTCATTCCCTTCTTCCACACCTTCTTCTCCGAGTCGGGCCTGGCCGTGGAAGTGGCCCAGCCCGACCGGGAAAAGTTCTACCTGGGCGATCAGCGCTGCTCCGCTTCCAATTGCTGCAGCGCCACCAAGATCATGCACGGCCTGGCCCGGGCCGACCTGGATTTCCTTTTCCTGCCCAAAATCGTGACCCTGCCCAAGGCCATCCCAGGAGCGGGAGCTTCCACCTGCCCCCTGACCCAGGCCGCGCCCGAGATGATCGAGCACGCCTTGCTCGAAGAAGGCGCGTCCGCCCGGGTAGTCCGGCCCATCCTTCACCTGGCCCAGGGCTTCCGCTCGCGCAAGTTCTTCCGGCCCCTGCTTCAGGCCGGCCGCGAGATTTTCCCCGGCCTCAAGCTCACACGAGCACTCCGGGCTTTCCGGATCGCCGAAAGAAAACAGATTGCCTATCAGCGCGAGTTGATGGAGATCGGACGCCGGAGCCTCGCCTATGCCCGGGAGCAGAGTTATCCCGTGGCCCTGATGGTCGGCAACCCGCACGTGATCCACGACCCGGTGATGAATGCCGGCATCCACGACCTGCTTACCCGCAACGGCGCGATCGCCATTCCGCTGGACTGCTTCCCGGTGCCCGAGACCGTCCCTCCGCTCAAGCGGGTATATTGGTCCATCCCCAACCGGACCTTGCGTGCTTGCCTGGCCGCGGTCGAGCAAGGCAACATCTTCCCCCTGCTCATCCTCAGCTACGGCTGCGGCCCCGGCTCGTTCCTGGAGCACTTGTTCAACGACCTGCTCGAAGGCTACCCGCACACCGTGCTCGAAACCGACGGTCACGGCGGCCAGGCCGGATACGTGACCCGCGTGCAGGCCTTCCTCTATTCGGTGCACGCTGATCAAAAGCCGGCCGGGCCGGTAATAAATCCGGAACGCATCCAAAGCTACGACCGCCTGGACTATCCTTCCCTTGAAGAGTTGCGCGCCGCCCGGATCAAGGTCTTTCCGGTCGGGCCCAACCTGGGCGCGCACATTACCGCCTCCCTCCGCGCGCGCGGCTACGATGCCCAGTTTGCCGGGCTGACCGACGCCGCCGGGTTCAAGAACGGCCGCGGCGTCTGCACCGGCAAGGAGTGCCTGCCCTACCAGTTGATCTGGGGAGCTTTCAAGCAAAGCCTGGACCAGGACCCGCCGGTGCCGGGGCGGAAGACCCTGCTGCTCAACGTCACGGGGTTCGGGCCGTGCCGCAACGGCATGTTCACGCTGGGCAACGAGATCGCACTCCGCCGGCTGGGACTGGCGGACCGGGTCGAGACCGCCACCTTCGGCGCTTTTGATGAAGACCCGGGTGTGCTCGCCGGCACCTGGCTTTCCATCGTGGGCACCGACGTCTTGAACCTGATGCGCCTTTACCTGCGGCCGAAGGAGCCGGAGCCAGGGACCGCGGACCGGATCTTCCAGGATTATTCAGATCGGTTGGAGGAACTCCTTTTGAACGGGAGCCACGCCGGCCGGGGCCTGGCCGGCATGATGCCTCGTCATCTGGTAAAAGCCACCGAAGACCTGCTCAGCCGGGCGGCCAAGGAGTATCAAGCGTTGGAGAACGGTTCCAGCCGGAGGAAGGACCTCCGCACCGTCTTTCTGGCGGGGGACATTTACCTCCGGATTGACGAGTGGGGGAGCGGAGACCTGACCCGCGTGCTCAATGCCCACGGCTTGCGCGTCATCTCCGAGCCTTTTGCCGATATCTTCGAATATTTGGCGAAGTCCCGCTCCCGCGAGTTAATGGAATTGGAGGACCGGTGGCTACTTAATCGCTTGATGCGCCTGGCCATGAAATGGGAGATCCGGCGGCTTTACGCGAGCGCGGTCTCGTCTTGCCCCTGGGTCCAGTCGGATCCGGTCGCGGAAGTGGAGCGCGAAAGCCGGTTACTGCTTGACGGCACGCCGCTCAGCGAGGCCGTCCTCACCATCGGCAGCGCGCTCCTGGCCTGGCGGACGCGGCCGGTGGACGGCGTAGTGGTGGTCAACCCCCGGGGCTGCGGGCCGGCACTCATCTCCGAAGCCCAACTCCGCCGGCGCTCCTCCGAAATCCCGCTCCTCTTCGTTTACAACGACGGCGATCCCATTGACGAAGCCCGCATCGCCGGCTTTGCCTGGAGGCTGCGGCGCCGGCCGGCCAGAAACCGGTTGACGGTTGGCAGTTGACGGTTCGCTCGCGGCCGGGCTTTTTCCCCGGATCAATCTACTTTTTCGGAGCTTTGGAACCGGATTCCTGGATCAGGCGCTGGACCACCTCGAGCAGGCGGTCGGCCAACTGGTCGGGCGAATCGGATGCGCCCTTGTTGATGTAGCGCGAGGGAGAAGTGAAGCGAAGCACTTCCCGCAAGGTGTCGTCGCACTTGACCGTGGAAAAAAACAGGATCGGGGTCTTGCGCGGCCGCTCGAAACCCTTCTCGATGCTCCGCAGCGCCATGGCCGCGTTCACCCCGTTGAACACGGGCATCCGGATATCCAGGATGCACAGGCTCACCGGCTGGGACCGGTACAAACGGTTGGTGAAAAGGGTCAGGAACTCCTCGCCGTTGGCCGTCATCACCGCGTTCTTGGTCAACTCCTTCTCCACCAGCTTGTCCCGCAGCACCTCCCGGAACACGGCCGAATCTTCCGCCACCAGGATCGTTTCCAGCGCCTTGAAGCTTGCGGCCGGCTGCTCTTCTCCCAGCGGCGAAGAACAGACAAAGCAATGATACTGCTCCTCCCCTTCCGCCAACATCAGAAAGGTGTCCACTTCTTCCCCGCAATAGGGACAATACATCCGTTGGCTGGCGGAACTCGGCACGCCGGTGTTTCCTTTCTTAAAGTGCTTTTGCTGGCTGCGAAACTTGAGTCCCTATCTTCTCAGATTGAATGAAAAATGCAAGTCTCGCCGGCGGCTGGCGCGCCCTCCATCCCTTACCGCCTTCGTGGAAAACAGACAAGGCATAAACTGCTGGTAAGAATTGACATTAGCTAAAAACCGCGTAATATAATGTTTTTGTATCGAAGGCCATGTTTGAATCTTTAACCGAAAAGCTCACGGAGACGTTTAAAAAGCTCCGGGGTCAGGGTCGCATCACCGAGCGCAACATTGACGACACGCTCAAGGAGGTGCGGGCGCACTTCCTGGAGGCGGACGTCAACTACAAAGTGACCAAGGACTTCATCGTCGCGGTCAAAGCGCGGGCGTTGGGCGCAGAGGTGATGCAGAGTCTGAACCCGGGCCAGCAGTTTGTCAAGATCGTGCACCAGGAGATGGTCCGCCTCTTGGGGGAAGAGGCGGCTCCCCTCAACCTGGCCGCGGCGCCTCCGGCCGCGGTGATGCTGGTGGGGCTGCAAGGCTCGGGCAAGACCACCACCGCCGGCAAGCTGGCTCTTTACCTGCGCAAGCAGGGCCGGAGCCCATACCTGGTGCCGGCGGACGTGCAGCGGCCGGCGGCCATCGACCAGCTCAAGATCCTGGCCGGCCAGATCCAGGTGCCGGTGTTCGACACCCGGCCGGAGCAAAACCCGGTCGAGATTTGCCGCGAGGCCCGGCAGGCGGCGCGGGTGCAGGGCCTCGATACCATGCTCATTGACACTGCGGGCCGGCTGCACGTGGACGCGCCGCTGATGGAAGAGCTTAAGCGGATCAAGGCCGAGGCCAAGCCGGTGGAGGTGCTGCTGGTGGCCGACGCCATGACCGGGCAGGACGCGGTCACCGTGGCCGAGGCCTTTCACCAGGCGGTGGGCCTGACCGGCCTCATCCTGACCAAGCTCGACGGCGATGCCCGGGGCGGGGCCGCGCTCTCGATCAAGAGCGTGACCGGCACGCCCATTAAGCTCGTGGGTCTCGGCGAAAAACTGGAAGCGATCGAGCCCTTCTACCCGGAGCGCATGGCCAGCCGGATCCTGGACATGGGCGACATCCTCACCCTGATCGAGAAGGCGCAGGAGAGCTTTGACGAGAAGCAAGCCCGGGAGATGGAGAAGCGGCTGCGGCGGAGCGAGTTCACCCTCGATGATTTCCGCACCGCGCTTAAGCAGATGCGCAAGATGGGGCCGCTGGAAGACCTCGTGGGCATGATCCCGGGGATGAAGGCCCAGTTGCGGGGCGTGAAAAACCTGGCCCCGGCCGAGGCGGAGCTGAAGAAGATCGAGGCGATCATCTGTTCGATGACGCTGAAGGAGCGGCGCGACCCGGTCCGGGTCTTGAACGGGAGCCGCCGCCAGCGGATCGCCCGGGGCAGCGGGACCGCGGTCTCGGATGTGAACCACCTGGTCCGGCAGTATCAGGAGATGTGCAAGCTGATGAAACGCATGAAGTCCGGGGGGGGCATGTTGCGTGCCCTGGGCCTGGGCTCTTGAGATCAAGGAGGAAAAACAAGGATGTCCGTCCGCATTCGCTTAAGTCGAACCGGCAAGAAAGCGCAGGTCAGCTACCGGGTCGTGATCACGGATTCCCGTGCGCCCCGTAACGGCCGCCCGATCGAGCAGATCGGGAGTTACAACCCCCGAGCCAACCCGCCGCTGGCCCAGATCAAGACCGACCGGCTGCATTATTGGCTGGAGAAAGGCGCGAAGCCGAGCTTGACCGTGTCCCAGATTCTCAAGCGCCAGGGACTGATCGGGCCGGTCGCCGCGCCGGCCGAGACCCCGCCCGCTCAGCAGGAATAGGGTATGACGTCCGGCGACACCAAGGGCCTGGTCGAGTTTGTGGCCCGGAACCTCGTGGATCATCCGGATCAGGTCCGGGTGATCGAGATCGAGGGGGAACAAAACACCATCCTCGAACTGCGGGTGGCGCCCGAGGATTTGGGCAAGGTGATCGGCCGGCAGGGTCGGACCGCCCGGGCGCTGCGGGTGGTGCTGAACGCGGTGGCCAGCAAGAAGCACAAGCGGTCCATCATGGAAATCCGGGAGTGAGGCGGGTCGGCCGCCGGCCATGGCCAAGCCGGAGCGGATGCCGATGGGCCGAATCGCCCGGCCGTTCGGGGTCAAGGGCGAGGTTCGGATGCGGCCCTATAACCCCCGGAGTGAAAACCTCTTGCATCTCCGGGTGCTTTACCTACGTGGCGAGCAAGGCGAAGAAGAGGTCGAAGTGGTCCAGGTCCGGCCGCACCAGGGCGAGTTCCTCCTGACCTTGAAAGGCTTCCACAGTCGGAGCCAGGTGGAGCGGCTGCGCGGGCTGGAAGTCCTGGCCCGGGGCCAAGACCTCCAGCCGCTGTCCGAAGGCGAGTATTACTGGCACGAGCTGATCGGCCTGGAAGTGTGGTGCCAAGGCCGGCGGATCGGCCGGGTGGCTCGGATGGAGGTAACCTCCGAGGAATTGGACGGGGCCGACCTGCTGGTGGTGGAAACCGAGGCCGGGGAGGCGTTGATCCCCATGGCGCGCACGGTCATCCAGCGGGTGGATATCCCCGGAGGACGGATTGAGGTCCATCCCTTCGAGGGTTTGTGGTCCCTGGGCAATTGACCGGCGAACGGGTGAGGGGGAAGGACTCGGGTTTTTCCCAGGATCTGCGGCATGATTCGGTTTGACGTGCTGACCCTGTTTCCGGAAATCTTTGCTTCGGCCCTCAAGGAAACGACCTTGAAGCGGGCCCAGGCCGCGGGGCTGATTGAGGTGAGGCTCTACGACATCCGCGACTGGGCCGAGGGCCGCCACCATCAGGCGGACGACATGCCCTATGGCGGCGGGGATGGAATGGTGATGAAGCCGGAGCCGCTTTTCGCGGCGATCCGGACGGTGCGGGCGCAAGGGCCGGAGGCGAAGGTAACCTTGCTCAGCCCCCAGGGCCGGCGCCTGGACCAGACGCTGGCCCGGGAGTTGTCGCAGCGGCCGCGGTTGATTCTGGTCTGCGGCCGTTATGCAGGAGTGGATGAGCGGGTGCGCGAGCACCTGGTGGACGAGGAGCTTTCCATCGGCGACTATGTGCTGAGCGGGGGCGAGCTCCCGGCCCTGGTGGTGATCGAGGCCGTGGCCCGGCTGAAGCCGGGGGTGCTCGGGAACCAGGAATCGGCCGCCGCGGATTCCTTCCCCCAACGCCTGGAAGCCCCGCAGTACACCCGGCCCGAAAAGTGCGAAGGCCACGCGGTGCCGGAAGTGTTGCTCTCCGGCCACCACGAGGCGATCCGGCGCTTTCGGCTCAAGGAGAGCCTGCGTCGCACCCTTTTGAGCCGGCCCGACCTCTTCGAGCGCTATCCGCCCGAGGGCGAAGAGTTGGCCCTGCTCGAAGAAATCAAAGCCGAGCGCGGGCAGGGCTGAGCGGACCGTTCTTTGCAGACGAACCGGCCGGTCGTTTATCTTGCGCTCCTGCATTATCCGGTGTATAACAAAGAACGGGAGGTGGTCGCCACCGCGGTGACCAACCTCGACCTCCACGACCTGGCCCGGCTGGCGGTCACTTACGGCTGCCGGGGCTTCTTCGTGGTGACGCCGCTTAAGCTCCAGACCCGGCTGGTAGAGCGGCTTTTGGACCACTGGCGCACCGGTCGCGGGGGAGAATTTAACCCCAGCCGCAAGCAAGCGTTTTTAAGCACGCGGGTGGTGGTAACCTTGGACGACGCGGTTGCTGCGGTTGCCGGCGAGAACGGCCGGGTGCCCCGGATCGTGGCCACCACGGCCAGGACCGTGGCCGGCACGAAGAGTTACGCCGAGCTGCGCGAGTTAATGAGGAGCGAGAGCGGCCCCTGGCTGATCGTGTTCGGCACCGGCTGGGGCCTGGATGACGGGTTTTTAGCGGAGGTGCCGGAGGTGGTGTTGGAACCGATCCCGGGGATGGATGAGTACAACCACCTTTCGGTGCGATCCGCGGCGGCGATTGTCTTGGACCGTTTATTGGCTCCCGACCGAGAGAGGAGATAGAATGAAGCTGTCCGTTATTGAAAAGATCGAGCAGGAGCAGATGAAAGAGGAACGCCCGCCGTTCCGAAGCGGCGACACGGTGCGGGTGCACGTGCGCATTAAAGAAGGAGACAAAGAGCGGATCCAGGTATTCGAGGGAGTGGTGATCCGGATCAAGCGCCGGGGTTCCCACACCACCTTTACCGTGCGCAAGGTCTCGTATGGCATCGGGGTGGAGCGGATCTTCCCCCTCTTCTCGCCGGTGGTGGAAAAGGTCGAGATCAAGCAAAGGGGATCGGTGCGGCGTTCCCGCCTCTACTACCTGCGCCAGCGGATGGGCAAAGCCGCCCGGATCCAGGAGAAACGGGAGGAGTAATGCTCCTCGACCGGGGCGAGCGGTCATGCTGATCCACGACCTGGTCATCCAGGGAATCCGGCGATTCCGCGAGAACCAACGTCTGCCGTTTCAGACCGGCTTGAACGTGGTTTACGGCCCCAATGAGTCGGGCAAATCCACCCTTTTGCTGTGCGTCCTGGAACTGCTCTATCCCGATCGCTTCCGGGACGAGGTCCAGGAAATGGTGAGCTGGGGCGAGACCCCCCATTCCCGCGCCGGCCTCACCGTGGGACAAGGCGAAACCATCTTTCGCATCCTGCGCGACTTCAAATCCAACCGCATCAGCCTCTCCCGGCTCAACCGCTCCACCAGCAAATACGAGACGGTTTCCGAACAAGCCACCGAGATCGCCACCATCCTAGCCGAGCACTTCAAGCTTCCTCCCTTTGAAGCCTTCCGCAACCTGCTGGTGGATGAAGCCAGCCGCCTGCCCTCGGCTCTGCCCTTGGAAGCGCCTGAGGTCCCTGCTGCTCCTGCTCCTGCCCCTGCCCCCGCCGCCGGGTTTATGCCTCTCGGCTTCGGCACCAGTTTTCCAGCCGGCCCCGGCTTCCCCGGCCAGGAATTCAGCTACCCCGGCTTCGGTCCTCCCGGGCTGGGCGTCCCCGGGATCATGCCGCCTGGAATCATGCCCCCCGGCATGACCGGTCCTGGCTTTCCGGGCATGACCTATCCCGGAATGCCGGGAGCGCCGGCGCCCGAAGAAGACGAGGATGGGCTTACTCTGGAAGGGAAAAAGGAGCGCCTGGAAGAGTTGCACAAGGAGTTGGTCAAGATCCAGGAAATCGAAGATCTGCAGTTCGAGATGGACGGCGTTCAGTCCAAGATTTTCGAGATCGAAGCGAAAAAGCAAAACGTAACTAAGCTGGATGAAGCGATGGCCAAGGCCGACGAGGTGCTGAGCCAATACCCCATGTTTCGGGGACTGCCTGAGAACATTGACGAACGGATTTCCCGGTTCAAGGATCTGCTCGCCCTGCAGGCCCGCGAGATCGAAAAGATTGACCAGGCTTCGCTTGACTACGAAGCTGAAAACTGGGATTTGAAAAAGATTCCGCCTTTCTTCAAACAGCAGATTTTCCAGGCGGGTGTGGCGCTCCTGGTTGGAGGGATCGTGGCCTCCGTCTTTTACCCTTTGCTGGGTCTGTTCGCGGCTTTTGGCATCGCCATGCTGGCCTATGCTGGCTGGCAGGCGTTGAGCCTTCAGCAAAAGCGGGAAGAGTTGGAGAAAAAGGTCCGGGGCTTTGAGGATCAGCGCAAGGCGATCATCAAGAAGTTCGAGGTGGAGAGTGCGGTGATCCAGAACCTGATGGACCACGGCCAGTGCGATAACGCGGAGGAGCTCCTGGGCAAAATCACCAAATTCCGGGAGATTACGGCCAAGCGATTCAAGCTGGAAGAGCGCAAGAAAGAGATGCTGCTGGAGCTGGACTGGAAAGAGATGCTGGTCGAGGAAGAGGAACTCAAGCGCAAGCTGGCCGAGATGGAAACGAAACTCCGCGGCCAGACGGTGGCTGGCTTGGACAAGAACGAGACCCAGCGGGAAATCGAACGACTGGAGAAAGCGATCAAGCGGCTCAAGCCGGACGCGGCCCTGGGCGCTACCTCAGTGCCCGCCGTGGGCGTTCCCAGCCTGGGCGTGCCTGACCTGGGCGGTCCTTCGGCGCCCGGGTTGCAGACTCCCGCTACCCCGTCCGCTGCAACCAGCACCGCTGCCCCCGGCAAGTCTGACCCCAGCTCCACCCGGATGACCGACGCGGTCCCGCTCAAGCTCTACGCCAAGCCCACCGCTTACCAGGCCATCGAACGCTTAGTTGCGACCTCGGCTTCCCTTCTCGTCATTGACCGCGAGCAACTCCTCGGCAAAGTTCAAAACCGGCTCGACCTCTACCTGCAGGCCTTCTCGGGCAAGCTCTACTCGGCCGGCCGCTTCGAGACCGGCAAAGGCTTGCTCCTGCAAGAAGCCGCCTCGGAGCGCTGGACCGATTTCAGCGAGATCAGCCCGCCGACCCGGGACCTGGCCTTCTTCTCCCTGCAAATCACCCTGCTCGAGATGCTCATGCCCCGGCTCCCGCTCCCCTTGATCCTCGACGACGTGCTGCGCGGCCAGGACGACGCCCGCCGCGCGGTCCTGGGCAAAGCCTTCAAGCGCCTTGCCGAACGGGCGCAGGTCATCCTCTTCACCAGCCAAAAGAACCTGGTGCCTCTGGCCGACCACGCCCTGAACCTGGGGTAGCGACCGTGACGCCTGCGCCGCGTCCCTTCGCGCTTCGCCTTCTCACGTTCCTCAACCTCCTCGCCCTCGCCCTGCTCCTCTTCTCCGTGCTCTGGCGCAAGGTCATGGACTTTGATATCTGGTGGCACCTCGCCTCCGGCCAATGGATCCTCGAACACCGGTCCATCCCCAGGGTGGACATGTTCTCGTTTACCCGCGCCGGCCACGAGTGGATAGACCTGCACTGGCTGTTCCAGGTGATCGTCTACGGCCTTTACCACCTCTGGGGAGCCGGCGGACTGATCTTCGGGCAAATGGTCTGGATTACCTTGGCCTGGCTGCTGGTGGCGAGCATCCCGGGCCTCCGGCGGACGCCTATTCTGACCATGATGCTCTTCGCTCTGGGCATCGTCGCCGGCAACAGCGGCTATCTCATCCGACCCCTGTCACTTTCCCTGGTCTTTCTCGCTTTGACCCTGGCCGTGCTCTGGCGCTGGCACCAGAATTCTTCCCGGCTGCTCTACCTGCTCCCTTTCACCCAGGCCCTCTGGACCAACAGTCACAGCCTCTTTGCCCTCGGACTCTTTCTCATCGGCTGCTTCTTTGCCGAAGCCGGGCTGTTTGCCTTTTGGCGCGGCCGCACTCAACCCCAAGCCTGGACCCGCTTCCGGCAGATCAGCCTCGTGCTCGGCCTCTCTGTCCTCGCCGGCCTCCTCAACCCCTACGGTCTCCGCGGACTCCTTTTCCCCTACCAGCTCTTCCTCGAAGTCAGCGGCCGCTTCGGCGACATCAGCCGCTACACCTCCGAGTTCAGGCCCCCGCTCGCCGGCTACGTGGCCTCCGCCCACATCCGCGCCTGGGAGTGGCTGCTCGGGCTTAGTGCTCTCTCCTTTGTCCTCAACTGGCGCCGGCTCCGGCTCTCGCTCTTGCTCGCCTGGCTGGGCTTCGCCTACCTCTCCTGGATCGCCATCCGCAACCTCACCCCCTTCGGACTGGTCGCGGCTCCGCTGGCAGCCCTGAATTTCGGGGAGTGGTTTACGGCCCAGGCGCCGCGGCTCCGGGCCGCTTTGCCGGAATGGCTCCGCCAAGCCGCGATCGGCCTTTTGGGTCTGGCCCTGCTGCTCGCACAGGCGGCCTTCGCCGATTACGTGTTCACCGACCGTTATTTTGCCGAAACCTGGATCGCACCCTCGGGCGTGGGCATCGAGTGGTCCCAGTATCCTCGGGGGGCCGCGGAATTTCTTGCCCGTGAAAAAATCCCGGGCCTCGGCTTCAACACGTTTGAAGAGGGGAATTACCTGATCTGGCGGCTGTTCCCGGAATACGAGGTCTTTATTGACGGCCGGCAGGAAGTCAGCGGTCCTGAATTTTTCCACCGCTACGCCCAGATCGTTACCTCTCCCCGTCAGTTCCCTGAACTGACCTCGGAGTATCCGCTCCGCTTCGCCTTGCTCGGCCACAAGAGCGTCTCCAACCTGCCGCTGATGACCTGGTTCTCCACCAACCCCAACTTCGCCCTGGTCTTTCTCGATTCGGTGGCCGCGGTGTTCGTGCTGCGCTCGGCCGTAGGCGCGGATTGGCTCAAGGAGCATGAGATCGTCTTGCAGGATATCGCGCCGGTGCCGGTGCCCGAACTCCCCCGGCAGATGCCGCGATGGCGGGAGCGCTATTTCACCAGGATGCGCGTGCCCCTGGACGCGTATTACCTGGCCCAGCTTTATAAATGGCTGAAGCTTCCCAACCTGGCTTTAGCCGAATACCGCAACGCCGTGGCCGAGTCGCCGCGCTTGGTGGACGCCTGGGCGGGAATCGCCGGCCTTCTCCAGGGACAGGGCCGGGTGCAGGAATCCATCCCCTACCTGGACTATTGCCTGCGGCTCGACCCCGAGCATGACACCGCGCATTCCATGATGGCTACTGCCTTGCAAGCCCGCGATCCTGACGCCGCGCTCCGCCACTTGCTGGCCTTGCGCCGTTTGCGCCCGAACGACCACCGCACCCACAACGACCTGGCCGTGTTTTACCTCCAGCGCGGACAAGCGGAGCAGGCCCTGCGGGAAATGGAAATCGCCCGCCAGGACCCTTACGGGAGGGACGACCCCACCCTCGACCTCAACCAGGCCCTGGTTTACATGACGTTGAACCAGCCCCGGAACGCGGAGCCTTACCTGCGCCGTTACCTGGCCGCGGTGCCCGATGACGTCAAGGCCCACTTCCTGCTCGGCCAGTTGCTCTGGCAACTGGGCCAGCGGGCCGAGGCCAAGCCGAACCTTGATTTTGCCCACGCCAACCATTTTCGACCTCCAGGAGGCATGACCTACCCGGATGAGTTCCCGGAACGGCCATGAGCAGAACCTCCAAACCCCGCGGCTCCGCCCTCCTCTTCCCCGGCGCCAAAGACCCCCGCCCGCTCGACTACCTGGAGAAGCGCTGGCGCCAGCGCGGATACCGCTGCCTGGCCGGCCTGGACGAGGCCGGCCGCGGTCCCCTGGCCGGACCGGTGGTAGCGGCCGCGGTGATTTTGCCGGAAAAAATTCACCGGTCGTCCCGGCTCTGGAAGGTGCGGGACTCCAAGGCGCTGCGGCCAAAGGACCGGGAAGAGTTATTAGTGGTGATTCAAGCGGAAGCGGTGTGCGTGGCGGTGGCCGAGGGTTCGGTGGAGGAAGTGGAGCGGTTAAATATTTTGCAGGCGTCGCTTCTGGCCATGAGCCGGGCCGCGGCCGCGCTCTCGCCGAGGCCGGACCTCTGCCTGGTGGACGGCGCTCAGGTCTTTATCGGCGGGCCGCCGGCCTTGGCCATCCCCCAGGGCGACCGCCGGAGCTTAAGCATTGCCGCGGCCAGCATCGTGGCCAAAGTCTTCCGCGACCGGCTCATGCTTGAGGCCGATGCGCAGTATCCGGAATACGGCTTTTGCCGGCACAAGGGCTACGGCACCGCGGAGCACCTGGTCGCGCTCTCGCGCCACGGCCCCTGCCCTCTCCATCGCCGCAGTTTTCGGGGAGTCCGCGAGCTGGTGAAAGAATTTTAGATTTTGGATTTTCGATTAGAAGAACATCCAGATAAGCAACGCTGGTAGCAGCGGCCAAACCCCAATCCAAAATCCAAAATCTAAAATCGGAAATCACTCGCCCAAGATGAGCTTATGTCCCATAAGGTCCAGTTCCAAAATCTTGGCCTCGATGATCTTCTCCTCGCCCAGGAGGCTCTCCAGGCGGAGCTTGCCCCCGGCCAGCGGCACCACCCGGGTCACATCTTTCAAGAAGAGTTCCTCGCGGTCACCTTTTTTCAGAAACGCGTTCGACTCGCACATCCGCCCCTCCTTCTCCCAGTTAAACCAAGGGCGGGCTTGGCCCCCCGCCCCCTGCTTGGCTGCGGCTGCCTTGGGTTGGACTCCAGGACGACCGGGCTCGGTATAACCCTTTTCTTTTCGGCAGACACCATTATAATAGCGTCGTCTCCGTGATTCGCAAGCTCTCGGGTGACCTGCCCTCTCTTGGACATGGGACCGCTTCTGGAAAGCATCTTCCTGGATGGACCGTCCCTTTCATGCTCCGCACTTGCTTTGAAAAGGATTTGGGTTTGTGCTAAGGTAGAGCCGATTAAAAACCAGGAGAGAAAAGTGCGCGGGCTTTCTTCCCGCCCTTTTCCGAGGTGCTGGTTTGGGAGGTTAAGCCATGTCCGGCCATTCCAAATGGGCTTCGATTAAACACAAGAAGGGCAAAGCCGATGCCCAGCGGGGGCAAGTTTTCACCAAGCTGATCAAGGAGATTACGGTCGCGGCGCGGATGGGCGGCGGCGACCCGGAGGGGAACGCTCGTCTGCGGTCGGCGGTCCTGGCGGCCAAGGCGCAGAACATGCCCGGCGACAACATCACCCGCGCCATCAAGAAGGGCACCGGGGAGTTGGAGGGCACGCACTACGAGGAATTCACCTACGAGGGCTACGGCCCCGGCGGGGTGGCGGTGATGGTGGAGGTGATGACCGACAACAAGAACCGCACCACCTCGGATATCCGCCGCATCTTCACCCGCAACGCCGGCAACCTGGGCGAGGCAGGCTGCGTCTCCTGGATGTTCGAAAAGAAGGGCTTGATCGTCTTCGACAAGGCCAAGACCACCGAGGACGCCCTGATGGAGGTGGCGCTCGACGCCGGGGCGGAGGACGTCAACGATTCGGAGAGCGTGTGGGAAGTGATCGCCTCCGCGGCGGATTTCGAGCAAGTGAAGAAGGCGTTCGACGAGCGCAAGCTGGCGTATGAGTCGGCGCAACTCTCCATGGTCCCCCAGACCACGGTCAAGCTGGAAGGCAAGGACGCCGAGCACATGCTCAAGCTGATGGAGCAATTGGAAGATTCGGACGACGTCCAGCACGTGTATGCCAACTTCGACATCAGCCTGACCGAGATGGAGAAGCTGAGCGCGTGAGCACCAGGCCCGGCCATGCGCATCTTGGGCATTGATCCCGGGCTCCAGCGCACCGGCTGGGCGGTCATCACCCTGGAGCGCTTTCACCCGCAGGTGGTCGAGGCCGGACTGATTCGGACCCGGGCCCGGCAGACGCCGGAGCAGCGCCTGCAGGAGATTCACCTGGGCGTCGGCGAAGTGATCGAAGCGTTGCACCCGGAGGTGGCGGTGGTGGAGGCGCTTTACGCCCATTACCGGCATCCCCGCACCGCGATTTTAATGGGACACGCCCGGGGCGTGATCTTCCTGGCCGCGGCCGAGCGCAACCTGCCGGTGAAAAGTTATTCGGCCACCCGCATCAAGAAGGTCCTGACCGGAAACGGACTGGCCTCCAAGGCGCAGGTGCAGCGGACCGTGCAGGCCGTGCTCCGGCTCCCGCTCCTGCCCGAGCCGGCGGACGTGGCCGACGCCCTAGCGGTGGCGCTCTGCCACGCCCACACGCTTCGTCAGGAAAGGGGCGCCGGTTGGAAACCGGCGGCACCGGCACGATGATTTCGCGTATCCGCGGCAAACTGGTGAGCGTGCTCGAAAACCGCGTGGAGATCGAGGCGGCGCCGCTGGTCTATGAAATCCTGGTGCCGAGTTATGCCCTGGCCGGGCTGCGCGCCCGGCGCGACCAGGAAGTGGAACTCTTCGTCTTTCATTACATCGAAAACCTGCAAAGCGGAAACGCATCCCCCCGGCTGGTGGGATTTCTCTCCGAAACCGACCGCGAGTTCTTCACCCGGTTCATCAGGGTGCCCGACGTCGGCGTCAAGACCGCGCTCAAGGCCCTGGTCATCCCGGTCGCCCGGGTGGCCCGGGCCATCGAGGCGGCGGACGTGCTCGCCCTCAACGAGATGCCGGGCATCGGCAAACGGACCGCGGACAAAATCGTGGCCGAGCTCAAGGGCAAGGTCCAGAAATACGCCCTGCTCGGGGCCGAGGCCGAGTCCGAAGCGGCGCCGCTCTCGGACTTCCAGGAGGAGGCGGTGGAGGTGCTGCTCCGGCTGGGTTACAAACGTTTTGAGGCGGAACGCATGATCCGCAAGGTGATGGCGCAGCACCGGACGATCGCTTCTTCCGAGACCCTGATCCAGGAGATCTTCAAGAGCGCGGCGCCGGCGGCGGTGGAGCGGTAAGCATGCCGGTGGAGCGGATCATCAGCGGGAAGGCGCTCTCCGAGGAAGAGGAGCATTTCAACCGGAGCCTGCGGCCCCGGACCCTGGACGAGTATATCGGCCAGCGGGCGATGGTGGACAAGCTCCGGATTTCGGTGCAGGCGGCGCGGAACCGGAGCGAGCCGATCGAGCATGTGTTGCTCCACGGCCCGCCCGGGCTGGGCAAGACCACGCTGGCCCACATCATCGCCCACGAGATGGGCGCGCGCATGGTCCAGAGCTCCGGCCCGGCGCTGGTGCGGCCGGGCGACCTGATGGGGATTCTCACCAACCTGGAGCGGGGCGACGTGCTTTTCATTGACGAGGTGCACCGGCTGGCTGCGGCGGTGGAAGAGTTTTTGTATCCGGCCATGGAAGATTTCCAGGTGGACTTTGTCCTGGACAAGGGGATGTATGCCAAGACCATCAACGTGCCCCTGAAGCAGTTCACCCTGGTCGGGGCCACCACCCGGGCCGGCTTGCTCACCGCTCCGCTGCGCGAGCGCTTTGGCATCTTCCACCACCTCGACTTCTACCCGGCCGAGGAGCTCCAGGAGATCATCCGCCGCTCGGCGCGGATGCTCGAAGTCGAGATCGAGTCGCAAGCTGTGGTAGAATTGGCCCGGCGCTCCCGGGGCACGCCCCGCACGGCCAACCGCCTGCTCCGCCGGGTGCGGGACTACGCCCAGGTGAAAGCCGCGGGCCAGATCACCGCGGCGGTGGCGGATGAGGCGCTGCTGGTGGAGGGAGTGGACCAGGCCGGGCTGGACGAGCTTGACCGCAAAGTCTTGCATACGATCATTGATTTTTATCACGGAGGGCCGGTGGGCATTGAAGCCATCGCCGCCACGCTCAATGAGGAAGTGGACACCCTGGTGGACATGGTGGAGCCTTTCCTGCTCAAAACCGGGTTCATCAGCCGGACCAGCAAAGGCCGGCGCGCGAGCAAGCGCGCCTACGACCACCTGGGCCTGGCGCCGCCCCGGGGCGGCCAGGGAATGTTTTAAGCCATGAGCGAGCAGTTGCTCAAGGAAATCCAAGAGCTGAGCCGCCAGGGATTGCCGGTGGAAAACCGCGATCTGCGCGGGGTCAAGCTGGCCCGCGCGCGGTTGCAGGGAGCCATCTTTCTCCGCTGCAACCTGGCCGGAGCCGACTTCTCCTATGCCGAGTTCGAGACCACCAGCTTCCGCGAGTGCCAGATGCCGGGCGCGGTTTTCAAAGGCGCGAAACTGCCGAAGATCAACTTCCAGGACTGTGATCTTAGTTCCGCCGATCTCCAGGGCGCTCTTCTCGAGGGCGCCAACTTCTACCGGACCAACCTTTCCGGCGCCCGCCTGGCCCAGACCGACCTGCGCACTTGCAACCTGGAAGAGGCCAACCTCTCGGCCGCCGACCTCTCCGGCGCCCTGATCCGGGGCAAGCAGCTTCTGGGCGCGAAACTGGAGGCAGCCCGGCTGCTGGACGTCAACCTGGAAGGCTCGGACCTCTCCGGCCTCAACCTGGCCGGGGTGGACTTCCGCCGCGCGCTCTTGCGACGCGCCCGGCTCCAGGGCACCAATCTCTCCCGGGCCAACCTGGAAAACGCCCAGCTCCAGGGCGCCCGGATCCAGGGCAGCCAGCTCACCCAGGCCAACTTCCGGGGCGCCAACTTTGAAGAAAGCACCGTTTCCAATTCCGATGCTTCGGGCGCCCAATTGCAGCGGGCGGCTTTGAGCCGGGTCACCTGGAAGACCGTGGACCTCACCGGCGCCGACCTCTCCGGCGCCGACCTCTCGCATTCCACTTTTCTGGGCTGCGGTTTTACCGAAACCAAGCTCCTCGGCGCCAACCTTCAGAACGTGGAAATGATCGCCGTCAGTTTCTACCGCGCCGACTTTGGCAACGCCCAGCTTAAGGGCGCGAGCTTGACCGGCGCGGATCTGGAGCTGGCCGAATTGAGCGGCGCTCAGCTCCAGGGCCTCAACCTCAGCCAGGCCAACCTGAAGGGAGCGCGGATGGAGAGCGCCAACCTGGCCGAGGCCAATCTGACCGGGGCCGACCTCACCTTCGCCTTTCTCCGCCGCGGCCGGCTCGAGCGGACCAACCTCTCCGGCGCCAACCTGACCGGGGCCGACCTCCGGGAAGCCGCGCTCCGCCGGTCCAACCTCTCCGGCGCCCGCCTGGACCGGGCCATGCTCTCCCAGACCGACTTGAGCCACGCCGATCTCTCCCGCTCCACCCTCAAGCAAACAGTGTGCGACCGGGCCAACTTTACCGGCGCCAACTTGACCGAGGCCGAGTTGCGGGAGATCCAGTTGACCCATGCCGACCTGACCGGCGCGGTCCTGGAAGGAGCCCAGATCAGCCGGCGGGAGTCCCCCTCCCGCTGCAAGACCTGCGGCGCGGTGCTGGACGGCTCCGGCCAGTGCGGAGAGTGTAAAAAACAATCCCTGGGCGCGGCCGCCCTGGGCCGGCGCTCGCGACCCATCTACCTCGCGCTCTATTTAAGCTTGCTCGCCGGTCCGCTCAATTTCGTGATCACCCCTTTGCTGGCCGCGGCCGAAAGCACGTCCGAACTTAAACTCGAGCTCTTGAGCGGCGGGGCGTTGGCCGGGCTTCTTCTGAGCCTGGTCTCCCTGATCCTGGGCCTGCTGGTCACCAATCGGCGGGTGAAGCGGGAGCGGAACCTGTTTAACGCCAACACCCTGATCGCGGCGCTGAACATTTTAGTCATCCTGGCCGCGGCGTTCCTGGCCGGCAGGCTGGGGGGATTTTAGCCGTGCCCGGCCGGGTCTTGCTCCACATTTGCTGCGGGCCCTGCGGGATCCATCCGGTGGAAGCCTTGCGCCAGGAAGGGTTCGAGGTGCAGGGCTTCTTCTACAACCCCAACATCCATCCGTTCCAGGAGTATGAGCGCCGGCGGCAGGCGCTCAAGCAGTTGGCCGAGGCGATTTCGCTGCCCATGACCTGGACCGAGGACTACGACCTGGAAAGCTGGCTGCGGATGGTGGTCTTCCGCGAGGCTTTTCGCTGCCCCTTTTGCTGGCAGCGGCGGCTGGAGCAAACCGCCCGGGAGGCGAAGGCCGGC
>MGQK01000073.1:74287-87122 GCA_001797815.1 Deltaproteobacteria bacterium RBG_13_61_14
CGGTTCAGTTCCACCCTGCTCTATTCCAAGCATCAGGACCACGGCCGGCTGCGCGAGTTGGGGGAAGCGGTGGCTAATCAATACCAGGTGCCGTTCCTTTACCGCGACTTCCGCGAAGGCTGGAAGCACGGCATCGAGGCGTCCAAGGAGATGGGTCTCTACCGGCAACCCTATTGCGGCTGCATTTTCAGCGAGCGGGACCGGTATCAAAAGTCCGGGAGGAAATCGGGATGAGGCGGGCCTTCGCCCTGGGCGCGGCGCTGTGGCTTTGCGGCCTCCCGGCCGCGGCCCAGCCTCTCACCCGCCTTTCTCCCACCCTCGGCATCCCGGTAGTCGGAATCCTGGCCGCGTTCCTGCTCCTGGTCTTCTTCCTCTTCATCTTCCGCAAGGAGCAGAATCTCGAGGGCTACGATCCGCTGCGCGACCTGGAGACGCACTCGCCCAAGTGGATCCAGAAAAAGGCCCAGGAACTCGCCCGCAGCGAAGCCTTCCGCACCGCGGGCGACCTGTATCTCTACCTGAAAAAATACGAAGAAGCCGCATCCTGCTTTCTCAAGGGCAAGCAGTTGGTCAAGGCCGGAGAGACCTTGCTGGCCGCGGGCAAGATCCGGGAGAGCGCCCGGGTTTACGAAGCCCTGGAGGATTATCCCCGTGCCGCCAAGCTCTACCTGGACGCCGGAGATCCGGTGCAGGCCGCGGAAATCTTGATCAAAGCCGGCGAGATCGCGACCGCGGCCCGGGTGCTGGAGCAGGCCGGCCGATTTTCCCGGGCGGCCGAGCTCTTCCAGGAGCAAACCCTGTTCCGCCGCGCCGCGGAGTTGTTCGAGCGCGCCGAGCAATGGGACCGCGCCGGCGACGCGCTTCTGCACTGCTACCAGCGGGAGAAGGCGCGCCTGCCCGAAGAGTTGGCCGAGGCCGACGCCTGCAGCCTGGCCCGGCTCTGCCGGCGCTGCGGGGAGCTCTATGAAAAAGGCCGTCGCCCGGCCGAGGCGGTGGCGGCCTTTGAGCGCGGCGGCTTTTTGCAGGAGGCGGCCCGGGTCTACGAAGGGATGGAGAATTTCGGATCCGCTTCCGATGCCTACCTGCGCGCGGGCCTGCCCTTTGAAGCCGCCCGCTGCCTGGAACGGATGGGGCAGTCTCGGGCCGCGGCTTCGCTCCGCGCCAGGACTTACCTGGAAAAGGGCCAGAAACGCGAGGCCCTGATTCACCTCGAGCAGGCGGAGGAGTTCGAGACCGCGGCCGCGATTTACCAGGAGCTGGGCGAGACCGTGCGCGCCGGCGAGGCCTGGGAACGCGCCGGCCAATCCGCCCGCGCGGCCCAAGCCTTCCTGATGGTGGACAACTGGGAGCGCGCCGCCGAGAACCTGGACCTGGCCGGCAACTACCAGGAGGCGGCCCGCTATTTCGAGAAAGCCGGAAACTTCTCGCGCCAGGCCGAGATGTACGAGAAGGCGGAAGCGTTCTACCTGGCCGGGGAAAATTATTTCCGTCGGGGTCTGTTCGATCGGGCGATCCGGGTGCTCCAGCAAGTGGAGCGCCCCGACCCGGATTTTTCCCGGTCCTGTGCGCTGCTGGGCGAAATCTTTCGGGAAAAGGGCATGCTCAAACTGGCACGCGACAGCTTCCGGCTGTCCGTGGAAAACCAGGAGATTTCCCGGGGCAACCTGAACACTTACTACCAGATCGCCGTGTGTTCGGAGCGCCTGGGCGACAACGCCGAGGCCATGGCCCTCTATGACAAGATCCTGACCGTGGACTATCATTTCCAGGACGTGGCCAGCCGGATCAACGCGCTCAAACAGACCCGCACCGAGGTGGAGAGCCGGCCCTCGGAAGCACACTTCCAAGACACCCAGGCCATGGGCGAGAGCACCGCCCCGGTCTTGCTCGAGCGCACCGCGGAGACCCGGTACGAGATTATCGAAGAGATCGGCCGCGGGGGCATGGGCATTGTCTATCGCGCCCGCGACACCATCCTCGACCGCATCGTCGCCTACAAGGTGCTGCCGGCCAACCTCAAGGACCACCCCCAGGCGCTCAAGAACTTTTTCCGCGAGGCCAAGAGCGCGGCCAAATTGAACCACTCCAACATCGTCACCGTTTACGACGCCGGCGAAGAGGCCGGGACCTACTACATCGCCATGGAATACATCGAGGGCCAGACCGTCAAGGAGATCATCAACCGCGAGGGCCGGCTGCCGATCAAGGCGGTGCTGGTCATCGCCGGCCAGATCTGCCGGGCCCTGGAATACGCCCACCAGCGCAAGATCGTCCACCGCGACATCAAGTCCTCCAACATCATGTGGACCCCGGACAAGCAAGTCAAGATCATGGACTTCGGCCTGGCCAAGGTGATCGAGGAAGTCAAAGGCTACCAGACCCTGGCCTCGGGCACGCCCTATTACATGTCGCCCGAACAGGTGCTCGGCCAAAACGTGGAATTCAGCACCGACCTCTACTCCCTGGGCATCACCCTCTTCGAGATGGCCGCCGGCGCCCTGCCCTTTCGCCACGGCGAAGCCGCTTACCATCACGTCCATACCCCCCCACCCGAAGTCAAAAGCATCCTCCCCGAGGTTCCCGACAGCCTCAACTCGATCATCCTCCGCCTGATGCAGAAAAACCCGAATGACCGCTACCCCTCCGCCCGCGAGGTCTTCGAGGCGTTCAAACAAGTGAGGGTGTGATCCTGCTTGTGACCTGGAGATGAATGACCCCGGCAACTGGCGCGTGCTTGCTTACCGGCCCGCGGACCGGGCCGCAGTGCGCTGGATCTGCGCGGAGACCGGCTTTCTCGGCGAGCCCCAGGAAAAGGTGGTTCTTGACCGCGAGGTCTTTGCCGACATGTGGTCCGCCTACTGGACCGACCGCGAGCCGGAAAGCGGTTTCGTAGCCGAGTGCGAGGGCCGGGTGGTCGGGTATCTCCTCGGCTGCGTGGACACCGACCGCTACGAAAGGGTCTTCAACCAGGAAATGGCCCGGCCCCTTCTCTGGAAAGCGCTCCGCCGGGGCTTTTTCCTCCGGGGTAAAAATCCCGGTTACATCTACCGGATGGTGCGAAGCCTGCGCCGGGGCGAGTTCAAGGCGCCGATGCGGGCCATCAAACATGAATACCCGGCCCACCTGCACATGAACATCGCGCCCCCGGAATTCCGCGGCCGCGGCCTGGGCCAGGCGTTGCTGCGCGCCTACCTCGATTATCTCCGGGCGCGGGGAGTCAAAGGACTGCACCTCGGCACCACCTCGCACAACCAGCAGGCCGTGCCCTTTTACCTCGCCGCCGGCTTCCAGGAAATTTTCCGCAGCCGCATTACCTGCTACGACCACGCGGTCCCGGACCCGCCCGTCTATCTTCTCTACTTCGGCATGAAATTGTAACGGCCACGCGGCCGTGCCTCCGGATTCCCAGGGATCAAGCTCCTGGGCTATTTCGACCGCGCCGGCGGCCCCGAAGGTTTTGCGCGTTTAATTTTCCCCGGTGAATTCGATATAATGGTGCCAGACCATGGACCTCCTGAACTTCATCCTCATGGCCATGATGATCTCGCTTTCCGGCGTGCTCATGCCCGGACCGATCACCGCGGTCTCGGTGGCCGGCGGCGCCCGCTCGCCCCACGCCGGCGGACTGGTGGCGCTCGGTCACGCGGTGGTGGAGTGGCCGCTGATGGCCGCCATCTACTTCGGGGTCGGGGCCCTGTTCAAGCTGCCGGGCGTCAGGATCGGCCTGGGGATCGTGGGCGGCCTGGTCCTGCTCGGGATGGGCATGGACATGCTCCGCCATTATAAAAAGGCGGGAGTGAGCGAACATCCCTCCGCTTCCTCGCCCTTCCTGGCCGGGATCCTGCTCAGCGCCGGCAACCCCTACTTCCTGGTCTGGTGGGCCACGGCCGGCGCCGCCCTCGTCGGCCAGTCGCTTAAGTTCGGCGTCGTCGGCTTCCTGCTCCTCATGGTCTTCCACTGGCTCTGTGACCTCATCTGGTATTACTTCCTCTCCGCCCTCGCCTTTCGCGGCGGCAAATTCTTCGGGCAAAAACTCCAGCAAGCCGTCTTTATCCTGTGCGGAATCGCGCTCCTTTACTTTGCCGGTTACTTTATCGTCAAGGCAGCGATGGAATGGGCCGCGTGAAGATAATACCAGGAGGAGGTTGGGTATGAACTTCGATCAAGTAGGTCCCCAAAACACCGAGGCGACCCTGAAGATCGCGGTGGCCGCGGCCCGGGAGCGGGGTATTGCTCACCTGGTGGTCGCTTCCACCAACGGCGACACCGCCCGGGCCGCGCTCTCGGCCATCGCCGGCACTTCGCTCAAGCTGGTGGTGGTCACCCACAACGTGGGCTTCGGCCAGGAGGGCAAGGACGAGTTCGATCTCGCGGTGCGCGCGCAAGTGGAGCAAGCCGGCCACCGGGTGCTGACCGCGACCATGGCCACCCGCAACCTGAACAAGGCCATTTCCAACAGGTGGGGCGGCTATTCCCAGACCGAGCTGGTGAACGCCGCCCTGCGCATGTTCAGCCAGGGGATCAAGGTCTGCGCCGAGATCGCGGCCATGGCCTGCGACGCCGGGCTAATTCCTTTCGCCGACGTGGTGGCCGTGGCCGGCACCGGCAAGGGCGCCGACACCGCGGTCGTGATCCGGGCCAATTCTTCCAACCGCTTCTTTGACCTCAAGTTCAAGGAAATCCTGTGCAAGCCGAGGAACTTCTAATTTTAGATTTTGGATTTTGGATTTTAGATTGAGGACAAAAGAACTGGGAGCTTTCGGCAATTGCACGCTCTGCCAATCCAAAATCTAAAATCCAAAATTGAAAATTCCATTGGTTCATGGTATCTTAGAGAAAGAAAGCCATGACGAACCTGATGCTCCTCACCCTGTTCGGAGGCGTGCTCCTGCTCCTCTACGGGATCCAACTGGCCGGCGAGGGGCTGAAAGAAGCGGCCGGCCCCCAGGTCAAGAATGCGCTCCGCACCCTGACCCGCAACCGGGTGGCCGCGCTCTTCACCGGGGTGGGCGTTACTTTCCTGATCCAGTCCAGTTCCGCCACCACCGTGCTCCTGGTCGGGTTTGTGGACGCCGGACTGATGTCCCTGGCTCAGACCATGGGCGTTATCCTCGGCGCCGACGTGGGCACCACCCTGACCGTTCAGCTCATCGCTTTCCGCATTGAAAACCTGGCGGTATTCATCGCCGGCGTGGGCCTGTTGCTCATGTTTGTCGGCAGCCGACCCGAGCGGAAAAGCCTGGGCAAGGGCATCCTCGGGTTCGGGTTGATCTTTCTTTCCATCAAGATTATGGCCGAAGCCATGGCCCCGCTTCGGGAAAACCTATTGTTCCAGGACCTGCTCCTGGCCGTGGGCCAAAACCCCTTGGCCGGAATCCTGGTCGCTGCCGCTATCACCGCCATTCTCCACTCCAGCGCCGCCACCCTGGGCCTGGTGATCACCCTGTCCCTGCAAGACCTGATCACCCTGCCCGCGGCCCTGCCTATCATCCTGGGCGCCAACATCGGCACCTGCATCACCGCCTACCTGGGAAGCCTGCGCGCCAAATCCGACGCCAAGCGGGTGGCCTGGGCCCACATCCTGTTCAAGGCGCTCGGCACCCTGCTGGTCTTTCCCTTCCTCGGCCCCTTTGCCCGGCTCACCGAACTTACATCCGCGGACCTCGCCCGCCAAATCGCCAACGCCCACACCATTTTCAACCTGGGGCTGGCCCTGGTATTTTTGCCTTTTACCGGGGCGATCACCCGCTTGACCCGGGTGATCGTGACCGAGAAAGCCGAGCCAATCGAGGAAAAGTTCGCGCCCAAATACCTGAGCGCCTCCGCCCTGAGCGACCCCAGCCTGGCCCTGGCCCAGGCCGCGCGCGAGGCCCTGCGCATGGCCGAGGTGGTGCAGGATATGCTCAAGCTCAGCCTCGATGCCCTGCTCGGACACAGCCGCGAGCTGATCGAGCTGATTGAAAATATGGACGACCGGGTGGACCTCCTCGACCGGGCCATCCGCTTCTTCCTCACCCAGCTCTCGCGCAAGGCCCTGACCGAGGAAGAGGCCGGACGGCAGATGGAGATCCTGCAACTGGTCAGCAACCTGGAGAGCGTGGGCGACGTGATTGACAAGAACCTGATGGAGCTGGCCAAGAAGCGGCTGAACAAGCAGGTGGAGTTCTCCGCCGAGGGCCGGCAGGACATCCAGGAGCTACACGCCAGGGTGCTGGAGAACCTGGAGCTGGCGCTCTCCGCCTTCACCGGCCGTGACCAGGAGCTGGCCCAGAAAGTTTTGCGCCACAAACCGGCGATCCGGGAGTTGGAGCAGGATCTCTACCAGCGCCACATCCAGCGCCTGGAAGCCGGGCTCTCCGAGTCGTTTGAAACGTCCTCCATCCACCTCGACGTGATCGCCAACCTCAAGCGCATCAACTCGCTGCTCACCAACATCATCTATCCCCTGGTGCAATCCCCGGAAGCTCCGCTCCGCTAGTCGCGGCCGCCTTCCATCGGGTTTCAACCCCGCCTTTTCAATGTTACAATGTTCTGGCGTGAAGCAGCCGGCAACCCAGGACCTGGTCCGCTTCTATCGCCTGCCGCACGAGCGGATCGTGGATTTGATCTTCCTGCTCGAAGGCTACGAGGGCATGGCCGTGCCCCGCACCCTGGACAAGGAACAGGGCATCATCGAGCTTTTGATCGCGCCCGACTTTTTGCCGGAGCTCGAGGCCCTGCTCCGCGACCTGCGGGAGGAGCTCCAGATCAGCGAAATCCCCAAGCCCGACCACACCAAGAGCAAAAGCATCCTCGACTGATGAACCCTTCGCCTGACCACGGAGTAGAACAAGCCCACGGCTCCCAGCCCGGCCGAGGACATGCGATTATCCTGGCCGGTATTCTCCTTTTCGCCCTCATCCTGAAACTCCTGCACCTGGGAATCGTCCACAACTATCCCCTGCTCGAACCGCGCGGCGACCTGGACCCGAAATATTATTTCGACTTCGCGCTCCGCGTGATGCACGGCGACCTCCTCGCCGGCCCCGACGTCTTCTTCATCTCCCCTTTCTATATCTATTTCCTGGCCGCGGTCTTTGGGCTGATCGGATCGCGCGTGGTCATGGCCTACGTGGTCCAGACCCTGCTCGGCACCCTGGCCATTGCCCTGATCTACCTCGCCGGCCGGCGCGCCTTCGGGCCCCGCGCCGGGCTCTTCGCCGCGGCCCTGATGGCGCTGGACGGAATCCTCACCTTTTACGAGGTCACCCTGCTGCCCGAGGCCGTGACTCCGGTTCTCACCGCGCTTTTACTATGGCTTCTGGTCAGGGCCCAGACGCGCCCCACCGTTCCTGCTTGGCTCCTGGCCGGCATCTCGCTGGGTCTTTTGGGCCTGGACCGGCCCAATGCCCTGCTCTTCGCGCCGATCGCCGCGCTTTTCGCGCTCTTTGCGCTCAGGCCCCTCCGTCTGGCCTCCCTGCGCCCGGTTGCGGCCCTGGCCCTGGGAGCAGCCCTCTTCATCCTGCCGGTGACGCTGCGCAATTACGTAATCGGCCAAGACCTCGTGCTCATCAGTTCCCACGGCGGGATGAACTTCTACATCGGCAACGGCCCCGGCGCGATCGGCACCTACCAGTCGCCGCCCGGCGTCGCCGCCAGCATCACCGGCCAGATGAGGGACACCCGTCGCATCGCGGAAGCGGCCGCGGGCCGGGCGCTGAAGCCCTCCGAGGTCTCCGACTATTACTACCGCCTGGCCTGGAACTTTCTCCGGGCCCACCCCCTCTGGTGGATCAACCTAAACCTGCTGAAAATCATTTACCTGGTGAACGGCGCCGAGGTGGGGCTCAACCTGAGTTACGCCTTTTTCCAGGAGGAAGTCTCCTGGCCGCTCAAAGTTCTTTTCGCCGGCTTCGGCGTGATCTTTCCTCTCGGCATCCTCGGCCTGGGCCTGGCCCGCAAGCGCGCGGCCCCAATCGCGATCCTCGCCGCGTTCCTGGGCGTCTATGCCGTCTCCGTCGTCATCTTCTTCGTGGCCGACCGCTACCGCATCCCGCTGCACCTGCCGCTGCTGCTCTTTGCCGGCTTCGCGCTTGACCGCTGGCTGACCTTGGTCCAACACCGCGCTTGGGTCACGGCCGCGGTACTCCTTGCTGCGGGTCTGGCCTTAGGCTGGCTCGCGAACCTGGACCAAGGTCTGGAACAAGGCAAAGACCTGATGAGGACCGATCTCATTCTCTACGATATTGAGAATTACCATTTTGACCAGGCGCGCGCCGAGATCGCGAAGCTTTCGTCCCTGGGCCAGGAGTCCGCCGCCATCCAGCTCAAGCTGGGCCAGGCCTTCATGATCCGCAACCAATTCACCAACGCCCTCGAACACCTGGAGACCGCGGCCCGCCTCGACCCCAAGCTGGCCGAGACGCACCAGATGGCCGCCCTGATCTGGATCCAGAAAATGGACTATGCCCAGGCGCTCCCGCACTTGCAAGCATGGTTCTGGCTCAAGCCCGAGGATATCCAGGCCGGCGTCAGCCTGGCCACGGTTTACTCCAAGCTGGGCCAGCCCCAGCAAGCCATCGAGGTATTGCGCGGCTTGATCCACACCCTTCCGGACGAAGCATCGCTGCATTATTTCCTCGGGGTGTTGAGCAACACCCATGGCGACCGCGGCGAGGCCATCCGGGAGTTGGAGCGAGCCGTGGCCCTCAGCCCGGATACGCCGGAATACCGCGCCACGCTGGAAAAGCTCCGGGCTTCTTCCCCGAAATGACCTATTTCCTCGATCCTGAAGCAAGTTGACTTTTTACCGCCAACCGATAACATAAGGCCATGCTTGAACAACTGGATGGAGAGACCATCCTGCGCCAGGCTCTCCGCCGGGGCGGCGACTGGGCCGACATCTTTGCCGAGCGTAAGCAAACTACCCTGGTCCAGTTGGAAGCCGGCAAGATCGAGAAAATCTCCAACGGCGTCACCCTCGGCGCCGGCGTCCGCCTGGTCCAGAATTTCCGCACGGCTTATGCCTATGCCAACGGCCTCGCCGGCGACACGCTCCTGGAGCTGGCGCGGACGGTCAGCCAGGCCGGCCTGGACCAGGGCGATCGGCCTCAAATCAGCATCGCCATTCAAAACTGGCAGGCGCCGGTGATCTCGCCTCTCCGGGTCCCGCCGGATGGCGTGGCTTTGTCCGAGAAAGTGGCCAAACTCTGGGAGGCGGACCAAGCGGCCCGCGCCGTGGACCCGCGCGTCCGGCAGGTGCGGGTGGTCTATGCCGACCAGGGCCGCGAGGTGGCGGTGCAGAACAGCCGGGGCTTTTCCGGCACGGACCGGGTGACCCAAACTATTTTTTACGTGCTGGTCATCGCCGGCGAAGGCGACCTGCTCCAGACCGGGTACGAGAGCCACGGCGGCACGAACGGCTTCGAGATTTTTGAGGCGCGGCCGGTGGAGGACGTGGCGCAATGCGCGGCCGCGCGGGCGGTGCGCATGCTCTCGGCCCGCAAAATCAAGGGCGGCCCCATGGCGGTGGTGCTGCACAGCGAAGCCGGGGGCACCATGATCCACGAGGCCATCGGCCACGGCCTGGAAGCCGATCTGGCCACCGAGGGCTTGAGCGTTTATTCCGGCAAGATCGGCGAAACCGTCGCCTCGCCGCTCATTACCGTGCTGGATGACGCCACGCTCCCGGGCCGGCGCGGCTCCTTCGGCATGGACGACGAGGGCACCCCTTCGGAGCGGACGGTGCTGGTCGAGCGGGGAATTCTCAAGGGCTACCTGATGGACCGGCTCCGGGCCTTGAAGACCGGGGGCAAGAGCACCGGCAACGGCCGGCGCGAGTCCTATCGCCACCTGCCGGTGGTGCGCATGAGCAATACCATGATCGCGCCGGGGTCCGCGGACCCGGAGGAAATCATCCGCAGTGTTTCCCAAGGGCTCCTGGTCAAACGCATGGGCGGAGGCCAGGTCAACACGGTCAACGGCGATTTCGTCTTCGATGTGGAAGAGGGCTACTTGATCGAAGGCGGCCGGGTGAGCGAGCCGGTGCGGGGCGCGACCCTGACCGGGAACGGGCCGGAGATTTTGAAGCAGATTGACCTGGTCGGGTCCGACCTGGGCTTCGGGCTGGGCACCTGCGGCAAAGACGGCCAGGGCGTGCCCGTGGCCGATGCCCAGCCGACCCTGCGGATTCCGGAGATCATTGTTGGAGGTGAGGGGTGAGAAAGCGCTGCCTGATGGTCATGTTGATGATAATTCCGGCGTTGGGCGGCTTAAGCTCTTGCGCCAAGCCTTCCCGCGAGATGCGCATGGTGGTCCAGGAGTGCGAGAAGATTGACCAGGTCGCCTCGGTCAAGAATAAGAACCCGGCTTTGGCCGCAGCCCTGGGACTGGTCTTTGGAGGCGGCTCTTTTTACACCCGGCAGTATGAGCTGGGCCTGCTCAATGCCTTGACCTGGCCGCTCTCCATCCTCTGGGATCCCTTCATCGGGTACCTGGGCGCCAAGCGCATCAATGACGAAGCCACGGTGGACGCCTGCCGCCAACTCCGCTGGCAAAAGCGCCAGGCTTCTGCACCCGTCGCGCCGGCGCCGCTGCCGCCAGCCCCTTAACCCAAAGGCCAAGCCAGCTCATCGCCGGGCGGCCTTTGGCCGAGCCCGGCGAATCTGAATCGAAACTGAAAGAGATCACGATGGAGAAGTTTTTTTATCCGGAGAGCGTGGTCGTAATTGGCGTCTCCAACCGCCCGGGCAACCTGGCCACGGGCGTGATCCACAACCTCCAGCATTTTGGTTTTTCCGGCCGCTACTACGCGGTGGGCCGGGAAGAAGGCGAGGTGCTGGGCGTCCCCATCCATGTTTCCTTGGAGGAGATCGAGGACCGGATTGACCTGGCCGTGATCCTCACCCCGACGGCCACGGTCCCCGCGATTTTCCGCGAGTGCGCGGCCAAGGGCATTAGCCGGCTGATCATCGAGTCCGCGGGTTTCCGCGAGTACAAGGACGATTTCCGCCGGATTGAGGACGAGCTCCTGGCGGTTTGCCGGGAACACGGCCTGCGCTTCATCGGGCCCAACTGCATCGGCACCATGAACTTTGCCCGGCACATGTGCCTGCACTTTTCGCCCCAGCGCATCCTGCCCCGGCTGGGCCGGGTCGGACTCGTGTCCCAGAGCGGCGGCATCACGGTGTGGTTCAGCCATCTTCTCAGCCGCGAGGGGGTGGGGCTGAACAAGGCGGCCTCGGTGGGCAACAAGCTCAACGTGGATGAGGCGGACCTCCTGGAATATTTTCTCCGGGACCCGGAAGTGCAGATGCCGGTCCTTTACCTGGAAGGGTTCAGCCGGGGACGCCGGCTCTTGGACCTGGCCCGCGGCTCGGACAAGCCGATCCTGGTCTGGAAAAGCAACGCCTTCCCCCAGAGCGCCGGCATCGCCCTTTCGCACACCGCGGCGATCCTCGCCGACGACCGGGTGGCGGACGCGGCCCTTCTTCAGGCCGGGATCTGGCGCAGCCGCGACGCCCACCATTTCACGGTGGCGGCCAAGGCGCTCTCGCTCAAGCCCATGAAGGGCAACCGCCTGATGATCATCGCCCGCAGCGGCGGCCACGCGGTGATGTGCGCCGACCGCGCCGCCGGGCACGGCTTTGAGCTGGTGAAACCTCCGGCCGAGTTCTTCGAGGCGATCAACCGGATCGCGCCCGAGACCCGCATCACCCGCCAGAACCCGCTGGATATCGGCGACGTCTTTGATGCCACTTGCTACGACCGGATGGTGGAAGCGGCGCTCCGGATCCCGGGCCTGGACGGGCTGGTTTTCTTGCAGTTGCTGACCCCCATCGAAAATAACCAGCGCTCGGATGCCATGATGAAGCGGGTGGCGGCCCTGGCCGCATCGGCCTCGGTCCCGGTGGGCATCGGCTACATCATCCAGGGCGGCGACACCGCGCCTCTCAAGCAGGCGCTTGATTACCCGATCTTTGATAACCCCGACGACACCCTGGACGCTCTGGCCATCGCCCGCGATTATTGGCGGCTGAAAGCGCGGGCGCGGCGGGAGCGGAAATTTGAGGAGCTGAATCGCGATCAGACTCAGGCCGCGACGATCGTCGGCCGGGCTCAAGGCCGGCTCTTGGCCGCGGACCAGGCCCTGGAACTGCTCGCGGCCTATGGCATTGCGGTCCCGCCGTGGCGCCGGGCTGCGGGACCGGAATCAGCCGCGCCGGCGGCGAAAGAGCTCGGCTTCCCGGTGGCTCTGAAAGCGATCTCGGCGCAAGTGTCGCACAAGACCGAGGCCGGCGCCGTGGTCCTGGATCTCAAGACCGCGGACGAGATAACCGAGGCGGCCCGGGCCATGGCGGACCAGCTGGGACCGGCGCTGCCCGCAGCCGGTCGGGAAGGTTACCTGGTGCAAAAGATGGCGGGGCCGGCAGTGGAGTTGATCCTCGGCGGCAAGCGTGATTTGAGCTTCGGGCCGGTGCTGATCCTGGGCCTGGGCGGGATCTTCGCGGAGGTATTGGACCGGGTGGTGATCCGGCTGCTGCCGATCGACCGCCAGGAGGCGCGGGAGATGATCGAGGATCTTCCCGGCCTGGCCTTGCTCAAAGGCGCGCGCGGCCAAGCGCCGGCCGACCTGGAAGCGCTCGCCGATCTGATTCTGCGCGCCGGCCAGATCCTCCTCGATCACCAGGCCATCCAGGAGCTGGACCTGAACCCGGTCCGGGCCTATCCCGCGGACGCGCTCGCCCTGGACGCGCGGGTCATCCTTTCGACACAGGAAACCTAGTGCTCTGTCAAACGATAAATGTGGAATAAATTCTTGGTAGGGGCGGGGCTTGCCCCGCCCTGATCCTGGGCA
>MGQK01000074.1:0-3780 GCA_001797815.1 Deltaproteobacteria bacterium RBG_13_61_14
CCGGTGCCTTCGGGCGCCGGGGTTTGCGGGTCGGGCTGGCGGCCGCGGTCCACCACCTGTTTGGAGTTGCCGGCGGTGCCGTGGATGTAGAGCAGAAGCGGGAAACCGGAAGCCGGCATCTGGCCCTTGGGCACGCAGACTACGAACGGGACCGTCTCTTCCCGCTGCACGATCGGGTAACCCTGGTCGTCGAAAACCATCCATCCGCCCTTGCCGTTTTTGTAAGGCGGCTTACCGGTCTGGAACTGGGGCGCGCGGAAGGTTCCCTCCAGCACGTAATAGTCCGGGTATTCGCGATCGAGCTTCAAGGGCGCTTCCGGTCTGAGCGCCGGCATCCTCGCTACCGCCTCGAAGATGCGGAGCATCCGGGCGGTGGGGTCGCCGGTGGTGAAGACCGTAGCCCCGGCCACGTCCTCAGTTGGAATCCCGGCCTCTTGGAGCCAGGTCCAGAGCGGACGATAGCTTTCCGCCGCGGCCGCGCCGAGCTTGGCCTCGGGTGTCTTTCCCTGGGCCAGGGTCTGGAACTCGGCAGAGGCGGCCAGCGGCCGGCCGTCCTTACTTACCAACTTCTTCATCACCACCGCGGCATAGGTGGTGTTCTCACGGAGCACGAAGCCGGGGAGCGGCAAGAGTGCGAGCAGGTTCTCAGGACCCATGAAGAGCGAGGGCCGCTCCGCATCGAAGCGGAGGATAAGGGGGAATCGCCGGCCCCGCTCGGGCGAGTTTGGGTCAACGTCCACCAGGAACACGGAAGACTCCGGCCGGATCGAGTCCGCCGGTGACGCCGGCAGGTTGGACTCCTGGATCGGACCGCTGAAGTGGAAGTAGATGGTGGGGGCGGTGCTGTAACCATAACCCTTGGAGATCGCCTGTTGGTAGCGGGCGATGGTCTTGGTGTGGAGCGGGTTGGGGAAGCCGTGCAGGTCGAGGGTGCCGTCAGGCTGGCGGCGCAGGTCGCAGGGGAAGGGCAGGTCGAAAAAGTTTCCGCGGCCGGAGAGGTTCATGAATACTTTGGTGTCGGTTCGCGCCGAAGATGCCGCGGCCAGGCCCAAGGCCAGGAGTAAGATGAAGAAAGACGGCCGGTGCCAACTCCGCTTCATAAGAGGTTCCTTTCGCGAAAAGGGATGGTGCTTTTATATCATGGCCCTTTAAAGGAGGCAATGGACTTAGGATTGCAAAAGGATTGACGGTTAGGATAGACTAGGGCCATGTCGTGGTTCAGCGGTTTGGATCTGGGCGTGAACCTGATCCTGGCTCTAACCCTGCTGGTGATGCTCTACGCCATTGCCTTGCTCAACCGCGCGGTCCGCCTGCTGCAGTATCAAGTGGAAGCCTTGGACAAAGACATCGGGATCATCAGCGAGGAGATCAAGCTGTTATCCTCCGGCGAGAAGGCGGCTGCGGACCTTTCGGACTGGGCCAAGGAAGAGGGCTTGGGCCAGGGCGGTAAGGAGAAGGGCGGAAAATAAAAATGGAAATGTCAGCCGAGATGGTAGTGCTGCGCAACTGGATGATCGCCTCGGTGGTGCTCTACCTGTGGGGCGGGTTCAATTTCGTGGCCGGGCAAAACCGTTTGCTGGAATGGTTGAACGCGTTCTCCACCCGCTTTTTCCGGGACCGGCTGCCGCTCATCCCCTTGTCCACTGAAAAATTCTGGCTGGTATTGACCACCTCCATGATGCTGATGCTGGTGGTCTGCTGCGGCATGGCCGCTTACGACGCCCCCAAATTTTATTGGCTGGTGGTGCCGGTGCTGTTCAGCAAAGCCTGCTCCACCATCTTCTACCTGCTCCTCTTCTTTTTCCAAAAACGCTATTTCGCCTACCTGGTGGGCGTTTTCACCGACGGGCCGCTCTTGCTCATCACCTTGATTATTTTTTTACGGGCGCTTCCCGCCGCCGCCTGAGCAGGATCAGCAGCGCCAGCGGAACCAGCAGCAGAGCCGCGGAGCCCGGCGCTTGAGTTCCCGCGGTCAGAGCCAGGCATCCGAGACTGCCATCCTGGGAAGAACCGCCGGAGCTTCCTCCTCCGCCCCCGCCGCCTCCGCCTCCCCCGCCGCTATCGCAGGCATTGGGGTTATCGAAGCCGATGAGCAGGTCATCGCCCGGGTCCAAGGGGTCCTTGCACTCGGCCAGTTCCTGGCCGTCATTCATGCCGCCGCCGTCGGTATCCGCCTTGGCCGCGGAAGTTCCAAGCGAAATTTCTTCGGCGTCGGTCAGCCCGTCGCCGTCGGTATCGGTCCCGACTCCGGCCACCGGCTGGCTGTGGATGGCCACCACCGCGTCCAGGTCCGCGCCTTCCATCTCGCCGGCAAAGCCGACATTCTGGCCTGAATCCTTAAGCCGCACGTAGCGGGCCTGGATTAAGCCGACGTCGGCGAGGTCAAAGGCGTCGCCGCCCATGCCGGAAACTCCGCCATTGCCGCTGGTATCCCAGACCAGGGGGTCGTCCGGCTCGATGCGGTCGGCGCAAAAGCTGGGGGTGATGCCGGCCAGGCCGGAGAGGGAGGGCAAGAGCGAGCGGGGAGTGCCGCTGACGCCGCTGACCTGGTTGAGCGCGGCCGGGTCGTAAGAGAAGGTCTGCCAGTTTATCAGGTCGTTGCTGACCGAGACGATCAGCGGCTCGGCGAAGACGAGGGAGTCGTCGGTCGGGCCGGCCGGGACCTGGCCGACAAAGAATGGGTTCTCGAACACGATCAAGTCCGGGCCCGGGCCGTCCACCATCAGGTTGTCGGTGAATTCCAGGATGATCTCGCCGTTCCTGCCCAGAGAGACCACGTCCAGCGACTGCTGGGTGGGAAGGGAATTGGCGGGCAGGCCCAGGACCACGTCGGGCATTTGGTCGTGGCCGTAGCCGGCGTTGCCGGTGGGACTGAAGGATACCACGGCATCGGGCGTGCAATCGGGCAGGGCGAGGGCCGGGGCCGCGGGCCAGAGGGCGAGGATGAGGAGCCAGGCGGATTTTCTCATGGCGGGTTCCTTTCTTAAATGCCTCGGTTCCAGAGCGCGAGCGCGAACGGCGCCGGCTCCAAAGAAATGGTGGCCGGGAATTCCCGGGTCACGGTATCGTAAATCACCAGGCCGGGCCGCTCGCTCCAACGGTCGGCGATGAGCAAAAGGCCCTGGGGATCCATGACGATATCCGAGATCATGGAGTTGGGGGCCGCGGTGTAAACGGTGGCCAGGAAAGTGCCCAGCGCCAGGTTGACCTGAAGGACCTTGGAATCGAAGCGCTGTTCCGAGGTGAAAGTGGTGACGAGGAGATAGGCGGGCTGGTCCGGGAGCACGGCCAGGTCTTCGATGTTGCCGTTAATGTCCGGATCGTCTCCCCGGAACAAGACTCCTTCCGGCTTCAGGGTGTGGGGGTTGACCACTTCCACCCCGCTCCACTCGGGATGATAGCGGACAAAGAGCCCGGCCGAAGCCACGTAGATCCGGTCCGAGACCGGGTCATAGACCAGGGCCAGGGGATTGCGGGTCTCGAGCACGATCGGGTCGAGCTCCGGGGTGGCGGTGTCGGCATCCACCACCTGATCGGTATTCACGTTCACCACCACCAGCCGGCCGGTTTCCATGTCGTTCGCGCCCCAGTTGTAGAAGGCGTCCAGGTTCTGCAGGGCGATGAAGGCATGGTCGCCCGCCCGGAGCATGGCCGCCGGCCGCGGGAGCTGATCCGGGTTGGAGGCGAACCGGGAGAGCGGGATCTTGCCCAGCGCGGTGCCCCGGGTGGGGTGCACGATCAGCACGTCGCTGTAGGGGGTCTCGTAACGAGTGACATAGG
>MGQK01000074.1:3806-5669 GCA_001797815.1 Deltaproteobacteria bacterium RBG_13_61_14
TCAGGTCCACCGGCCGGCCGACCTCGCGCGGCTGCAACTCCTCGCAGCCGGCCAGGAGCAGAAAAGCGATGGCCCAGATCTTTCTCAAAGCTTGTCCTCACCCTCCCAGATCGCAATCGAGACCGGCGGCACCAGGGTTTCCACCGTGTCCACGATCAGGCCGCTCTTCAGGTCTATCACCACCACCCGGGAGCCGGTGTTGTCGGCGATAAGCAGGAGGTCCTGCTGCCGGTCCAGGGCTAAGTCGGAGACATAGAGGCCGGGATAAGCATACAGGGTCTTGCCAATCGTTCCGGCCGCGGGGTTCACCTGGATCACCTGGTCTCCGCTGATAAAGTCGGAGTTGGTAACCGAGAGGTAGGCATGACCGGCGTCCTGGAAAGCCATGTGAGTGAGGAAACCGCCGAGGTCGCTGCCCTGGATCAGCACGCCGAGCGAGATCCGGCTGGCGGGATTGACCGCCTCCACCCCGGCGCCGCTGGGGTCGAACCAGTCTCCGGTCGCGGCCACGTAAAGGCGGTTGAGCTCGCCGTCGTAGCCGAAATCAGCCGGGTTTTTCAGGTCGAGCGCGATGATGTCTTCAATGACATCGGACTGGGGGTTGACCACCCCGAGGGACCCAGGCCCGTATTCCGTAAAGAAGGTATTGATGTTTTGCATCAGCACCCAGACCCGGCCCTGGAGGTAAAGCATCTTGTAGAGCCGGGGCAGGCCGTCGGCATTGGCGCCCAGCCCGGTGAAGTCAATGGTGCCGGAGGTCGCGCCGGTGTCCGGGTTCAGGATCAGGATGTCGTTGTAAAGCCAGTCCCAGCGGGTCACGTAGGCCTTGTCCGCGCTCAGCACCAGGAGGTCGTTGGGATTGGCCGGGTTTACCCCATCGTTGACCGGGTAGGTGGCCTCCACCTGGAAACGGTTCGCTGGATTCAGGACCGCCACTTCGCCCAGGCCGGTGGCGCTGAAATATTCTCGTTCGAGGACCAGGGCGGGCTGGACCGAGGTGAGGCTCTTGGTTCGGACCACGGGATCGAGGAAAGGATCGGAGCCCAGGTTGACCAACCAGTCCATCCAGAGAAACGGGGCGGCCGCGGGCTTGAGCTGGATCGCGGCCAGACTGTTCTGACCGGCCCAGTCCGCGCAGGTCACCAGGGCGTAACGGTAACTAGGCCCCGCCGCCGCTTCCTCGTCGGTCTCGTGGAACCCGGAGCAGCCTGCGGCCAGAACTACCGTCCCGAGCACCAACGCCCAGAACCATTTCTCTCGCCCTATTTTTTTTATTTTCATCAGAATTTGACCTCCCCCTTGATGAAGTAGCTCCGGCCCGGCAACGGATACTGGGCCACGTCCGAGATCTGGTTGTCGGTGAAGTTCTTCACCTCCACCCCCACGCTCCAATTACGGCGATAGTAAGTCAGACCCGCGTTCTGGATCAGGCGGGCGTCCACCAGGTAATAGTTATACATGTCCAGGTAATTGCCGGCCAGGTAATCCACGTCGTAATAGACCTTGCCGAAAGCGCGGAACAATTCCACATGGCCGTGGGCCTCGTGCACCGGCCGGCCGGGAAGCAGGCTGCCTTTCAGTCCCGCGGCCTCGGTGCGGTTCCGGGCTTCCTGGTAGGTGTAGTTGGCCGAGAGCAAGACCCAGTCCCGGAAGTTGACCATGCCCTGAACCTCGTGTCCCAGGATTTGCGCTTCCTCCACGTTCTCGGCCCGGACCGTCGCCCGCGAGGTCTGCACAAACTGGATCAAGTCCAAGACCTGGTTGTAATAGAAGTCATACTCCAGACGCAATTGCTCCACCGGGCCGAAGCGGCTTTCCGAATAGATCAAGCCCACGTCGCTGTTCACTCCCTTTTCCGGGTCC
>MGQK01000074.1:5716-7129 GCA_001797815.1 Deltaproteobacteria bacterium RBG_13_61_14
GAAGTTGGGCGGCCGGTAATACTGGCCGGTGCTGGCCCGCAACTCCAGGTTGTCCCGGATCCGATAGCGGGCGCCCACCTTGCCGGTGAGGGCCCGGAATTCTTTGGTCTCGCGGCCGGAGCTCTGCGGGACGGTGAAACCCTGGAAGCGGTCCAGGTGCTGGTCATAGCGGCCGGCCGGGACCAGGATCAGCCGGTCGTGGAACAGGTGGATTTCATCGCTCAGGCCCACGGCAAAGCTTTGCCGTTCATCGGAGAGGTCGGACACTTCCGGCCGCAGCCGGCTCTTGGGTTCAAACCTCTCGTCTTTGACCTCGCCGAACAAGTGGATGCGGTTCTTTTTCAGGGAGTAGAAGCTCCACAGCGTATTCAGGCCATAACCATAGGCCAGGTAGGTGTTGTCCTGCACGCCCACCCCGATCTGGCCGTGGCCGGCCGGGTCCCGGAAATGGTCTTCCTGCAAGGAGGCAAAGATCCGGACCTCGGCATCCACTTCCGGATGGAGGAAACCGGGCTTGTTCCAGCCCAGGCTGCCCAGCATCCGCTGGCTTTCCAGCTTGGCGTCGGTGGACTGGTTCGAGCCCAGACCCGGCACGCCTTGCTCACGCAGGTAAATGTCGGTGGTCGCCCCGATGTGATGCCCCCCTCCGGCCTCATGGTCCACCTTGATCAGGATGTCATCCTCCCGGCTCGCGTTGTTTTTGCGGGTGACCGTGCGGTCGTCCCGCTGGTTAAAGGGCGTCCCGTTGTCATCGCGAAAACGGAAATTGCCCTGGGTCTGGCGGTGGGAATAGCCGAACAAGAATCGGCTGTCCACCACCGGCCCAGTGACCAGGTAAGCGCCGGACCAGGTGCCGAACGAGCCGGCCGTGGCGCTCAGGTATTGGGTGGTCTGCTCCTTGGGCGCGCGGGTGCGGATATCCACCACCCCGCCGATCCCGCCGGCGCCGTAACCCAGCGGCGAAGTGCCCCGGTAAAGCTCAATGTGGTCCACCAGGTCCAGCGGAATCCGGGAGAGGTCCACCGCGCCGCCCTGGGCCCGGTTCAGCTCGATCCCGTCCAGGTAGACCTTGACCTGCTCGCCGGTCGAGCCGCGCACCGAGAGGGTGGCGAAGCTGTCCAGGCCGCCGTAGCTCTTGACGTGCACCCCCACGGTGTCCGAGAGCACCTCGGGCAAGGTGGCCGGCCGGTCCGCGAATTCCTCCCGGGTGATGACCGTGGCGCTGGCGGTCACGTCTCGCGGCGCCGGCTTCGCTTCTTTCTTTTCCCGGGTCACCATTTCCGGCAGTCGCACGACCGGTTCCTTGGACTCTTCCGGTTTTTTTTCCGCTTCCTGCGCCGGCGAGAACAGGGGAAAAACAAGGGAGAGCACCGCCGCCATGACCACCCGCCTCATCCTCGCTGCTCCTCGGAC
>MGQK01000074.1:7142-15730 GCA_001797815.1 Deltaproteobacteria bacterium RBG_13_61_14
CGGTCAGCCCCTGGTCCCGGCAGAGCCGGCCGGCCAGGCGGTAGATCGCGGCCTGGTGTTTCAGGTCGAGGAAGGTGGTGGGCTCGTCCAGGAACAGGAGTCGGGGTTCCTGGGCCAAGGCCCGGGCCAGGACCACCCGCTGTTTCTCCCCGCCCGAGAGTTCGTAGAGCCGGCGCTCGGCAAAGCCGGCGGCGTCGGTCAGCTCCAGCGCGTTCCGGGCTGCGGCCAAGTCCTGGGCGCCCTCAAATTCGAAACGGCCCAGGTAAGGGGCGCGGCCCATGAGCACGATCTCGAGGGCAGAGAAAGGAAAAGCGATTGAGGATTCCTGGGGCGCGACCGCCAGGGTGCGGGCCAGCTCGCGCCGCTCGTAGCCGGCCAGGGGCTTGCCGAAGAGGCGCACCCAGCCGGCCTGGGGAAAAAGTGCCCGGCTCAGGATCCGCACCAGGGTGGTTTTGCCCGAGCCGTTGGGCCCGATGATCCCGAAAAGTTCGCCCGCGTTCACGACCAGACTTACGCCCTGCAGCACCGGCGCACCCGGACGAAAGGCAAAGGTTAAGCCTTCGGCTTCAATCGCCGGCATCAGGTTTCTCCAAAGGCGACCGCGCGCCGCCGCCGCAAGAGCCAAATGAAGAAAGGCCCGCCGAACAGCGCGGTGACCACGCCCACCGGCATCTCGGCCGGGGCGACTAACGTGCGGGCCAGGGTATCGCAGAGGATCAGGAAGAGAGCGCCGGATAGAAACGCGGCCGGGAGGAGCAGGCGATGGTCCGGGCCCAGGCTCAGGCGGACGAGGTGGGGGACGACCAGGCCCACGAACCCGACGATGCCGCTGACCGAGACCACTGCCCCCACCGCGAGGGAGGCGGCCACGAACGCCCAGAGCTTGGTCCGCTCCACCTCCACGCCCAGGTGTCCGGCGGGTTCCTCCCCCAGGCTGAGCAGGTTGAAGTCCCGCGCCCGGCCGAAGAGCACGGCCCCGGCCAGGGCCACATACACCCCGATGCCCGCGACCAGGCTCCAGCGCTCGCTGCCCACGCTGCCCATCATCCAGAAGACCACTCCCTGCACCCGCTCGGGACTGGAGAGGCTGAGCACGAACATGATCACCGCGGAAAAGAAGGCGTTGGCCACCACCCCGGCCAGGAGCAAGGAATGGATCGGGAGCCGGCCCTCGGTCCGGGCCAGGGAAAAGACCAGGAGCACCGTGCCGAGCGCGCCGGCAAAGGCAAAGAGAGGAACGCCCCAGATGCCGAAGCCGGCCGCGGAGACGTCGAGGAGCATGGCGATGATCGCGCCCAGGGCTCCGCCGCCCGAAACCCCGAGCAGGAAGGGGTCGGCCAAAGGGTTTCGGAGCAGGGCCTGGAACCCGGCGCCGGCGACCGAGAGCGCCGCGCCCACGATGCCGGCCAAAAAGACCCGGGGCAGCCGCACCTGCCAGAAGATAACCCCGGCGGGGCTGAGCGTTTCGCCGGAGGTCAAGCGCTGGAAATCCTGGAGCAGGGAAGCGGGCGAGAGCATGGGCGCGGTCGGGCCGATCAGGGCGGCGATCAGAGCGCCGAGCGCGAGCGCGGCCGAAAGCCCGCCTACTACCAGGGACCAGCGGCCCGGGCCGAGCCGGCTCATGGCCGCGCCTCCGCGGGAAAAGCTTCCGGATGCAGGATCTTGGCCATCAGGATCAGGCCGTCAAAGAGACGGGGGCCGGGCCGGGCCACCAGGTCGGCGTTGATAACCGCGATCCGAAGGTCGCGCACCGCCGGCAGGGTTCCCCAGCGCGACCAGCTCTCGCGCGCCCGCTCTGCGGCTTCGGCCTCCGAGCCCATGGCGCTCTCCACGATCACCTCCGGCGCCCGCGCGATCACTTCTTCCAGGCTGAAGCGAGGGTAGGGGATGGCCGAGTCGCCGGCGATGTTGATCCCGCCGGCGTTGCGGATCAAGTCATCGGCAAAGGTGCCTTGGCCGGCCAGGACCAGGGGATCGCGGCCATAGGCGAACAGCACCTTGACCGGCTGCAATCCCTGGGTCCGGCTCCGGACCAGTTCGAGCTTCTGGCGGCAAGCCAGGATCAGTTCTTGCGCCGCCGGCTGCCGGCCGGTCTCCTGGCCGATCGCCGCGAACTCCTCCAGCACCTGCTCCAGGGTAGCCGGTTGAAAGGTCTCTACCCGCACCCCCAGCTCGGAGACGCGGCCGAGGTCGCGGGCCGGGTTGCCGTCCCGCGTGGCCAGCACCAGGTCCGGCTTCTGCGCCAGGAGCGCCTCCAGGTTCAGTCCCCTGAATCCTCCCACCTTGGGCAAAGCTTTTGCCGCCGGCGGGTAATCGCAAAACTCGGTCACCCCCACGATCTTTCCTTCCAGCCCCAGGGCGAACAAGATCTCGGTGATGCTCGGAGCCAGCGACACGATGCGGTCCGGGGCTTCGACTCTGCCCGGCGCCTGGCCCTGGGAAGACCGCCTCCCCAGGGCCAGGCCGGCGCAGAGAAGAAGAAGAAAGAGAAGAGAAAGCGCGAGGGAGATATTCCGTTTTGTCTTCATGGCCGAAAAAAATCCCCGACCTCGGGGGAGGTCGGGGATCATGTCGAGCGACGACTTCACTTTCCCACACCTCGAGGAAGATTACGTGAAGCGCGTCCCGGCAGGTTTCCTGGCTGACGGCATAATCTCTCGGCCTTCCCATCCCGGGCGGGACAGTGGCATGTTCGAGAGATCGTCACCGATCACAGTGGCGGGGCCGCGAGGGCTTTCCACCCTCTTCCCTTTTATCCCAAGGGGCACCCGGACGCGTTATGTTTTACACTAACCCTAGCGCATCTGCCGAGCGTTGTCAAGAAAAAAATGATGGGCTTTCCGAGAGGCTCCTGGAGAGGGGTCAGCGGGCTGGAAGGTTCAGGCAAATCGAAGCGATCCTTGCGCCGGGCACTGTCCACCATGCTATGCAATTATGTAAAGTTTAAAGTAACGATCTGACCCCGACCATTGGCACTATAAGAACAGGTGTGGGGCATTATCCCAGAGGCTGCTTTCTCGGAAGGGCATCATGAAACAGTCTGGAAAGAAAGCGACCCTTCCCGACAGTGACCGTCGGGAAGGGCCGCGGGAGGTTTACTCGACTAGTCTTAATAGCGACGCCCGCCACCGCCGCCGCCGCGGTCGCCGTCACGGCGCTCGGTGCGGGGCTTGGCCTTGCTGACGTTGATGTTCCGGCCTTTCAGATCCTTCTGGTTCAGACCTGCAATCGCGGCCTGGGCCTTCTGCTCGTCCTTCATCTCCACGAACGCGAACCCCTTGGACTGACCGCTGTATTTGTCCTTGATCAAGTTAACCGAATCCACCTCGCCAAAGGCCTCGAAAGCCTCGCGCAGTTCACCCTCCGTCACGTCAAACGACAGATTCCCTACATAGATATTCATGTTTTCTCCTTCGATTTCTTCGAACAATGTTATCGGAATTTCGCCGGGAAATTGACTTCCGAGAAATGTTCGAACCTATTCCCCCTCTTCAGGGCCCTTACTCGAGCAATGGCGAGTTTGTCGAGCAAATCCATATGTATATGTAAACTGTGCCTAACAGATGCAAATATCATATACCGCTTTTCCCAGGAAAGTCAAGTAAAATCTTCCCCGGTCCCGGCACCAGGGTTTGGGGTCAGGTCTTTAGTTTTTAGTTTACATTTCTGCATGAGATAAATGTGCACAGTGGACAGTTTGTCCGCGCCAGGAGTGGAGTGCACTTGCTTTTGCACGATTCGGGTTTATACCCGATTGAATCAAAGACAGACCCGGCTTCGGCTCCCGGCCCGGGCCGAGGGCCCGGCCGCCCGAAAAAACCGGACCTGGGAGCCCGCGACCAGGGCAGGATCCCTTGCCCCCTTCGCCCCTTCTATTTCTTCTCCGCCGCTTTCAGCACGTTTTCCATCAGCGCGGGGTAGCTCTGGCCATAATCGGCCCAGAGCTGGCAGCGGTCGGCCAGGGCCGGGGTTTCGGTGGTGACGTTGACATCCAGCACCTGCACCTTGGTGTCGTCCAGGCGGAAGCGCGGCCAGGCGGGCAAGCCCTCGCTGTTGGGGTTGCCGGTCTTGGCAAAGTTGATCCAGTAGCCCTGGATGATCCGAGCAAGCGGCTGCGCCTCGGCGACCCGCGCCGGCGTGTTGTAAAGCAGGTTAATCGGCTTGCGGTCGAGGTTGCCGAACACGAAGGGCAGCTCCATGGCGTGGATCGCGCCGATGGTCTGGCCGAACCGGAAGCGATCGTAATCAAAACGGTAATAATAGGTCTGGGGCTGGCGCGCCGCCACCGCTTCCATCCCCTCATAAGTCGGGCAGCCCAGGGCCCGGTCGGTAAACATCTGGGCGTAAGCATAGCGCGGTTTGCCGTATTGGCTCAGCGGATAGAGCGCCATGAGCCGGGCGGGATCCGCGTCCGGGGCGAACTTGCGGATTCCCTTCTCATAGGTCCGGGCTCGATCGTGGTAGGTTCGGGGCTTGAGCAGGGCCGCCACCTTGCTCACCTCATCCCGGTTGCTGCCGGCGATGAACGCCACATTGTTGAAGTTCCCGGCCTGGATCATGCGGAGCGGCGTGCCGGTCAGCAGATAACTATCTTCATGAGGCATGAAGGGGAAGGCGAGCAGGCCCTCCGGCATCATTTTCTCCAGCACTTCCTCGGCCGGCCGGCTCCGCATGCACGCCACGTCGTCTTCGGCGCAGCCCAGCTTCTTCGCCGCCTTCCGGCCCCGGCCAAAACCCTCTTCCAGGGTATGGCTCGCTTCGCAGCCCCCGCTCTCCAGGATCGCGCCCTGAAAAAGCCCGCGGGCCAAGGGCGTAGCCAGCATGGTGCACACGCTCCAGCCCCCGGCCGACTCGCCGAAGATGGTCACCCGGTCCGGGTCCCCCCCGAAGTGGGCGATATTGTCATGCACCCATTGCAAGGCCGCCACCTGGTCCAGGCTCCCGTAACCCCCGACCGCTTGGTGCGGGTCTTCCTCCCGGAACTGCTCGTGCGCCAGAAACCCAAACGCGTTCAGCCGGTAGTTGATGGTCACCACCACCAGGCCCCCGTTCTCGGAGAGCCGGTCGCCTATATACATCGGGGTGGCGCCGGTGCCGCCGGTATAGCCGCCGCCGTGGATCCAGACCATGACCGGATACACGCCGGCTTCCCGGGGCCGCCAGACGTTGAGGTAAAGGCAATCCTCGGACATGCCCGGCCCGCTCTTACCCTCCAAGCTATTCATCATCCCTTTTTGCCAGCAACGGTTTCCGTAATGGACGGTCTCGCGCGCGCCCTCCCACGACGGCACCGGCTGCGGCGCTTTCCAGCGGAGCTCGCCTTCCGGCGGCGCGGCATAAGGAACCCCTTTCCAGGAGCAGGTCGCGCTCTCGGCATCAGCCGCGCCTTTGACCAGGCCGGCCGCACTCGCCACCGGCTCTTCGCAACTGATCGGAGCCGCGTGAACCGCCTGGGATGTCGTCAACCCTAGCGTCATCAGGGCCATCAGGATCATCACCGATAGTTTGCCTCTCATTGCCAAACCCTCCTTTGCCGGGGAAAAGGCCTCCCGGAACGCGGCCACTTTAGCGGTCGCCGCTGCACCTGTCAACCGGGCTTTTTCAGGAAACAGCGAATTGACTTGCTTTGCCAGACCATGCTAGCTTTGAGGACGACTTGCAGCGTCTTCACTGGAAGGCAGTAAACTTTAATAATCCAGAACAGGAGGAGTAGGGATGGGTTATCGTTATTTCAAGGAGGAACACGAGATCTTCCGCAAGCAGGTCCGCGATTTTTGCGAGAAAGAACTGGCTCCGCACCATGAAGAATGGGAAGAGGCCGGGCTGTTCCCCCGCTGGGTGTTTGAAAAAGCCGGCGAGCTCGGGTTCCTGGGGATCCGCTGCCCCGAGCAATACGGCGGCTCGAACTGCGAATACTGGTATACCGTGGTCTGGGCCGAGGAGCTTCCGCGCTGCCAGTCCGCGGGGGTGGCGCTGAGCCTGATGGTGCAGACCGACATGGCCACGCCGGCCATTGTGGCTCACGGCACCGAGGAGCAGAAGCAGGAGTTTTTGGTCCCGGCCATCCAGGGCAAGAAGATCGGCGCCATCTGCGTGACCGAGCCGGGCGCCGGCTCGGACGTGGCCGCCATCCGCTCCACGGCCAAGAAGGACGGCGATTACTACATCATCAACGGCTCCAAGACTTTTATCACCAACGGCACCCGCGCCGACTGGCTGACCCTGGCGGTTAAGACCCGGCCGGAAAAGGGCTACTCCGGGGTCAGCCTTTTCCTCTTCCCCACCACTACCCCCGGCTTCACCGTGACCCGCAAGCTCCACAAGCTGGGCCAGCGCAGCAGCGATACCGCGGAGCTGGCCTTTGAGGACTGCAAACTCCACAAGAAATACCTCCTGGGCGAGGAAAACAAAGGTTTTTATTACATCATGGAGGGCTTTCAATACGAGCGGCTGGTGGGCGCGGTCTCGGGCCTGGCCGGGGCCAAGCTGGTCTTCGAGCAGACCCTCAAGTTTTGCAAGGAGCGGACCGTGTTCGGCAAGCCGGTGAGCTCCCACCAGGCCAACGCTCACCAGTTTGTCAACTTCGCCACCGAGCTGGAAGCGGCCCAGGCCCTGGTCTATCACTGCTGCGACATGTTGAACCGGGGCGAGAACGCGATCAAGGAAGTGAGCATGTGCAAGCTCTACGTGGGCGAGTTGGCCGTGCGCCTGGTGGATTTCTGCCTGCAGATGCACGGGGGTTACGGCTACATCGAGGAATACCCGGTCTGCCGGGCCTATCGGGACACCAAGCTCATCACCATCGGCGGCGGGTCCAGCCAGGTGATGCGCGAGATCATCGCCCGGATGATGCAACTCTAGCTCGCCCGGGCCAACGCCAGGAGAGGGAAAGAAAAATTCTTTGGGGAAAAATGAAACCGGCGCGGCCACGCGCGCGTCTTAAGGGGCAGAGATGAGAAGGAGCTATTACCTCGGATTCCTGGCGCTGGTTTTGGTGTCGCTCGTTGCCGGCGGGCAAAGTTGTGCCCGGGCGAAAAAGCAGCCGGGCGCTTCCGCCGGCGCTCCCACCCGCGCGCAATTGCAGCAGCGCCTGCAAGCGCTGCAATGGGACTGGGAGATCCTGCAGAAAGACCAGCCGCCGCAGAATGAGACCACGGGCTTCCGGCTCAGCCTGAAGCGGGCCGAGCAAAACCTGGCCGAAGGCCGGCTGAAACCGGCCGAGGCCGACCTGGCCGAAGCCGAAGCCTGGATGAAAGATGCCCGCGTCCGCTACTACCGCCAGCGCCAGGCGGCGGTGCCGGCCAAGGACAGCCCGGAAGACGGCGAAGCCCTGATGGACCAGGCCCGGGATTTCTGGAAACGGTCCCAGACCGCGGCCGGCCAGGGCCAGGAACTCTTAAGCCAGAAATACCAGGTCGCGGCCCTGGCGCAAGGCGAGCTCGCGCTGCTCGCCTCCGCGGGCAAGCGCGACCGCGTTCTCGATTCCGCCAACCGCTGCCTGGAATTGGCCGACTGGTATCGCCAGGCCGGGATGGAAAACGATGCCCAGCGCATGACCAATCAGGGACGAGCGGCGATTCAAGCAGAGGTTAAGACCCTGCTCGGCGAGATTGAGGCGGCGCTGGCCGGCCAGGAAAAGGGTTTCCCGCCGGAGCAGTTGAACAAGAGTGAAGAGGCCTTTGGTAACGCCCGGGCGGAACTGGACCGCCGCAACCAGCGTTTGCTCTACCTCAAGCAGCGCGGCTCCATCTTGTATCCGGGCCAAATCCAGGCCGAAGACCAGGCCCCTCGCATCCAGGCCTGGGCCGCGCCCTTTCTTCAGCATTTCCAACGCGTGGCCCAGCAAAACCAGATCAAGACCCCGATCGCGGACAAGGAGCGCCTGGCCCAGCGCGAGCGCCAGCGCCTGCAGGCGGTGCGCGAGCTGAGCCAGGCCTGCGCCAACGCGATCCCGCTTTCCACCCCGGGGCTGCAAATCATGGAGTTGATCGTGGAGCCTCGGGGCCCCGAGGTGGTAGTTCGCGGCCGGATCATCAATAACAGCGGGCAGACCCTGTATCGGTTGCGGATGGCGGTGTGCGGAGAGCTCGTCGCTTCCGAAGTGATTGACCTGAACCGGCCCACCCTGCTCAATGAAAATCAGGAGAGCTTTACCCTCCCGCTCGCCCACTACGAGCTGGGAGATTTCATGGCTACCCAGTTCAAGATCGGACCCCACCAACTGCTCCTCATCTACGACGACAGCCAGGACGTCGAGCGCCGCGAATACCTCGCCTTGCCCAATAACTAGTCTGCCCTTTTCCGAACGGCCCGGGCCGGGTCTGCCGACAGGCTCGTGGCACGGGTTAATGTTTCTTCTTTTTCTTCTTGGGGGAGGGGGCCGGGGTTTCCACCGACTGGGGCTGCGGCTCGGGCAGCGGCTGGCGCAGGGTCAAGATCAAGAGCACCAGCGCCGGAACCAAGACCAGGATGCCGATGAATTGCGAGGTGCTGAGCACGCCCGGGATCACGAACTTCCGCTCCACGTCGCCCCGGTAGTATTCCAGGAAAAAGCGGAGCAGAGGGTAGAGCGTAAAATAGGTCAGCGT
>MGQK01000074.1:15789-20101 GCA_001797815.1 Deltaproteobacteria bacterium RBG_13_61_14
GCACGCCCAGCGACTCGTAAAGGGGGGAGGGATGCACCGGCAGGCCGGGCGGGATCGAGAGGGTCATGGGGTTCGAAGGATAGATGATAGCCCAGGGCAGGGCGCAGGCCTTGCCGTAACAACAGCCGCCCATCAGGCAGCCGATGCGGCCGATGGCCAGGCCCAGCGCCAGCGGCGCGATCAGCAGGTCGGTGACCGCAACGAAGGACTTGCCTTGGCGCCGGCAATAAAAGTAGACGAAAATAAGGTTGGCGATCACGCCCCCGTACCAGACCAACCCGCCCTTGCGGCAGTTGACCAGGTCGAGCGGGTGCGCCAGGAAGTCGCGCAGCTCGGTGAAGATGAAGAGCACCTTGGCCCCGGCAACCCCCACCACGATCAGCCATAAATACAGGTCCGAGAAAAATTCCAGATCCTCCCCGCTCCGCCGCAACAGGTGCACCACCAGCCCGAAGGCCGCCAGGAACGCCAGCGCCATGATCGGGCCGTAGGTGTAAATGTAGAAATCAAAATCGCCGCCCCGGTAGGTGAGGGTGTAGGAGAGCGCCGCCGCGGTGACCAGGCCGGCGACCAGAATGACCGGGCCGTCGGTCTTGAGCTCAAATCGGGTGTTTGGCTCCCGCTGCCGGCTCAGATAGTAAAGCAGGCCGAAGATGATCAGGAGAACCCCGATCAAAAGCGGGCCGTAGGTGTGGAGCAGGTGCTCCTTGATCGGGATGGTAAACAGGATCGGGTGCATGGGATCAGGCGGCCGCGGCGTGGGCCTGTTTCTTGCGCTTGATCAGTTGCTCGAGCGCCGCCGGGATCTTCTGGGCCAGGATCAAGAGCTCCCCGATGTCGAAGGGCACGTTCTGCCCGTGCCCGTTGTCGCCGTAAAGCATATAGACCACCTTTTCATTGACCAGGATCGGGATGACGAAGGCGTTGTTCGGCTGTTCGCCCCCGAGCTTTTGCAGGAACTCGGAGTTGGCCGGCGTCGGGAGGATCGGGCCCAGGTAATGGCAGCGGAGGTCATGGACGGTCTTGAACAGCGAGTTCTCGCCCAGGCCGAGGGTGATGCTCTCCACCCGTTTCGGATTGAGCGAGCCCCCGCGGCCGTCCCAGCCGAACAGGATGCCGCTCCGCACCGTGAAGAGGAGCGAGCGGAGGAAGTAGCTCCGGGCAAACCCCAGCACGATCCGGGAAATGTCGGTGCGGTCGTTCACTTCCGAAACCAGCTTTTGCTGGGCCTGGGCCAAACTCAGTTGCTCGATCTCCTCTTCGACCTCTTCCAGATCCTCTTCCGGCAACTCCTCCAACTCCGCCTCGGCCGCCGCCTCTTCCGCGGTCTCCTCGTCCGAGACCTCGACCAATTCCTCCACCGCTTCTTCCTCGGCCGCGGCCGGCGCCTCGGCCGGCGGGGGAGGAGGTGCAGCGACCGGGGACGGCGCCGGGATCGGCACTTCCCTGGGCAGCTCCGGCAATTTCTCGCCGGGCAGGCAGATGCGGATGTCGAGCTTGGATTCCAGTTTCTGGAACTGGCTCAAGGTCGCTTCCAGCCAGTCCACCGGCGCATCCGCTTCCATGATCAGCCAGTTGGCCAGGTAGCTCAAGCCCAGCACCCGGGCCTTGAGCTGGTTGGGGACGAAAATTTTCAGGAATTCCTGCAGGGTGGCCTTGGGCATATATTGGTCCACCCCGTTCTTCATCAACACCGCATACAGCGCCTGGGCGACCTCTTTAAAGGGCTGGGGTCCCAGCCGCGGCTCCGGCCGGCCCGAAGGCCGGGGCGGGCTCACCGGAGCCGGCGCGGCCGCGACCGGGGGCGGGCTGGGAGGAGAGGGCTCGACCGGAGGTGGTTCCGGCGCGGGAGCAGGCGGCATAACCTCAGGCGCTGGCGGGGCCGCGGCTTCGGTCGGAGCCGGGGGTGCCGGCTCGGCTTCGCCCCGTTCGGCCGTCTGCCAGACGGACATTTTTTCGAACTCTTCCTCGCTGAGCAAATCGCCGTCGGGTGACGCCTGGATCTTTTCTTTCAACTGCTCCTGCCGGCGGGATTGAATCCGAGCGATCGCGGCCTTGGCCGGCACCGGCTTTTCCTTGTATATCATGGCCACGTTGATGTAGCGGAGTTCGCGGCCGATGCCATAGAAGCGCTGGAGCAAATCGAAGATGCGGACCTCGGGCAAGACCAGGGGCTTGATCGCCTTGCCGGTGGCAAAACTCATCTCGCTGATCGCGCCCAAATGAGCCGGGTCGCTCATCACCACCCACAGCTTGTTCCCGTCCAGCTTGACCGGGAAGGCTTCGTATTTCTGCGCCAGTTTCTTGGGGAAAATCTTGAGCAGGCCGGGCTTGATCCGGCTGATCGAGTGCCAGTCCACCGTGGACACGTTGTGCTTCTTGACCAGATATTTGGTCAGGGTCTGCTCGTCCAGGTAGCCCAGCTCGATCAGGTTGGTTCCCAGCCGGCCGCCGAAAATGACCTGGTTCTTGACCCCCTCGTCCAACTGTTGGGGTGAGACTGCGCCGCCTTCAACCAGCATTTTGCCGAGTTCAGGCATAGTTTCTATTTATCACGCACCCTGGTAAAAGGCAAGGCGATCAATGTTAACATTTGGGGCCAGGCCCCATGTTAACTAGCCGGCGGGCCGCGAGCATGGCCACGGCCATGATCGCATGCTGGGGATTGGTGCCCAGGTTGGTGGGGAACACGCTCGAGTCCACCACGTAAACGCCCTTGGCGTCGTGGCACTGGAAGTCGAGGCCGACCACCCCGCGCCGGGGATCGGGTGACATCCGGGCGGTCCCGAACATGTGGGTCATGACCAAGCTGCCGTAGGCGCGCGGGTCCAGGGGCAGCTGGTCCAGGAGGTGGAGCTGGTCCTTGCTGATCTGGCTGGGCAGGCCCCATACGCTCGGGTAAATGGCCTTGGCCCCGGCCGCCACCATGATCTCGGCCAGGATCTGGATGCCCCGCCGCAGGTGCACGAGATCGTGGGGATGCAAGCTGAAGGAGACCGATGCGCTCCGTCCCCGCGGCCGCACCCGGCCCTCGGCCTCGCTCCACAGCGCCACCGCCACGATCGCCAGCCGTTCGTAATCGGCCAGGAACCGCAAAAATTTTTGGCCCACGCCCGGCACCCGCACCGCGGCCAACTCGGGCTGGAGCCCCAGCGCCTCGAACTTGATCCGGTCCGACTGGCGGAAATGGGCCGAGTCCCAGCCCTGGGTCGCGCCTTCCCACAGGCGGACTTCGTGGTCAAAGAGCGCGCCGATCCCGGTGCCGGGATGGGCCTGGAAATGCTCGCCCAAATGCCCGCTGGCGATGCCGATCCCGCTTTGCCGCAAGAGGTTGGGAGTCTGCACCGCGCTCGCCGCCACGATCACGCCCTTGCCGGCCCGGACAAAAAGCCGGTATTTACCCTGGCCGGTCTGGTGGTCACGCAAAAGTGCATGAACGCCCTCGCCGCGGCCCTGCTTGATTTCGATCCGGCTGGCCCGCGCCGAGGTGTAAAGCTTGGCCCCGGCCCGGAGCGCGTCCGGGATGTAAGAGAGCTCCATGCTCAGCTTGGCCCGGTTCGGGCATCCGACCAGGCACCGACCCGAGCCCCGGCAATCCTTCTCATTGCGCGGGATGTAGCGGTAACTGTAACCCAGTTTCTCGCAGCCCTGGGCCGCCAGGCTATTGTTCTCGCCCCGCACTTCCGGCAGGGGCGGATGGACGTTGAGATCGCGCTCGATCTGGTCGAAGCACCGCTCTACCTCTTGCTTGTTGACCGTCTCGCCGATGCCGAACTTCTCCGACCACAGGTCATAGATGTCGTCGTGCAAACGCCAGATGATCGCGCCGTTGATGGTCGTGCTCCCGCCCACGCAGCAGCCCTGGATGATGGGGATGACCACTTTGCCCATGGCCGCGGTGGCGCCTATTTCCCGGAAAAGGTTGGTCATGGTGGGGAAGACCAACTCGGAAAAATCTTTGCGCCGATAATATTTCCCTTCTTCCAGGATGATGACCTCTTGCTTGGCCTCGGCCAGCACCTTGGCCGCGGTCGCCCCGGCCGCGCCGGAGCCGATCACCACAAAGTCGGCCTCGTCCCGGAGGTCGCGCGTGGCCCGGGTTCCATCCAGGATCATGGCTCGCCCTCCTCGAACTCCCGCAGCGCGGGGCCGATGGGCAAATTCCGCGGCCGCATCAGGCCCAGGGCCTCGCGCACCCGGTCATCGGCCAGGTAGCTCAGACAGGCCACGCTTTTCAGGAGCAGCAGGGTCTGGCGGATCAGGTAGATCGGGTGGTCGTAAAGGCGGTTGAGATAGACTTCTTTCTCTTCCT
>MGQK01000075.1:0-14847 GCA_001797815.1 Deltaproteobacteria bacterium RBG_13_61_14
ATGCGCTGGTTCTTGTTCAATTGGTAATATTACTTGTGATAAATGTTGTGAGGAATAAATTGAGAAACCCTCTTTCAAAGAAAATGACATTATTATTAATTGCAATTATTAATTTATTCATTGCAATTGTTAATTATATTACGAATCACTATAATCTTTTTCTTTATTGGTCTGTTAATGTTATTATTATTCTATTTTTGTTTGTGGTAATAACTCATTTAAATAGAAAAGCTAATAAATAGCTGGATATATCGGTATCGGTGAAAGTTGAAAGTTGGAAAGTTGGGGTCAGAGCTTCACATAATACATAACGAGGATGGTCCTTAATTGAACAATGAAATTACCATGAGTTTCAAGCACGATAACAGCGGACGGAGATTTTGCTCCACTTCTCCCAGCAAAATCCTCCGAAAAAATAGGAAAAAATAGGGACAGTCACCTATTTTGCAAATGCGTCCTCCATGCCATGGCGTGTTCATTGCAGAGTTCACTTTCCCCTCAGGTTTAAAGTAACGATCTGACCCCGGATTCATTCTTCACTGATCCCAGCCACTTCTGCTTCCGGCATTTTAAAAAGCTTCAATTCTGGCTGCTTGTTTATCCATGCTTCACGAGCGGCGGGGTTCTCTTTAATTGCTTTTTCTATCGCTAAAGTTTCCCTATATTCTGTTGCCTCAGCGGTCATTGTCCATTTTGCCGCAAGTTCCATCTTTTCAACCTCCTCGCGAATATGCTTGAGATCTACCTTAAAAAATTCTTTGCGATAATTTACTTTGTTCATCTGCATCAAAAGCAAATGTTTGTGTAGCCTATTTTCCAGCCCTGGGGCATCATCGCTGAAAATCAGCGCATGGACATCGAATTCAAATGGAACGCTTGAATCCCCCAGTTCACGAATTCTATCAAGCGGTTCCAATCGGCGGGTAAGACCGATTTTATAGACATTCTCGCCGAATGATCCAATGTTGGAAATAATGTATACATGACCTCTCTTGGTCTGCTGCGCCATTGAAATGGCCCTCTGATTCCGTTCCTCGGCTTCTTTCAAACGTTGTGAAAGCTCTTGAAGCTGTTGTTCATATTTCCCCTTCTGCTCAGCGGTTGCTTTTTCAATCTGTTGTTGCGCCTTTTCCATTGCCTTGCGCAGAAGTTCTTCTTCCTTCTCGGCTTCCCTCATCGCGCGTTCATATTCTCTACGAGCTTTTTCCTCCTCACGAATCTGCTCTTTGATACGCCTTTGCTCCTCTCGCTCCTCCAACTTCAACTGTTGAGCAACGGCAGCCCACTTCAATTCATCCATTCTTGCGGCAAGATATTCTTCTGTTATGCGAGCGTCCCGGAAAGCCTTTCCATTTAAATTCACGAGATTGAATGAATCCCGTATTTCCTGCTCCAGAGTCCCGGCATTATCATGTCGAACCCGAGACAAAGAGCTGTCCACTTTGCCGTTGAATGCATCAAGTACGAAGTTGGTGGCTGTTTCGCGCCTGTTTTGCTCAACATATTCGCAAGTTGCAGCAGTGCTACTACGAATCAGGGATCTGGTTCGTTCTCTGGCTTTCTTTAATTCTTCGCCGGCCTGTGTGTGGCCAAAATCTTGGGCAAGATCATCAAGTAAGCTATGTCCAGGAATGATGTACTGGTCGCCATATCCCTCAATTATGTTTTTCATGGCTTTGACCGTCTGTTCATACAAGGAGGCGTTTTTCATCGCCTCATAAGCGCTGCCAGCGATTTCCTCTGCACGTTTATTGGCGTCTTGAACAATTTTAGCTGCCTCCACACTGGCCCGATCAAGTTGAGCTTTTGCCTCCTCTTTCGATGTTTTGGCTTTCTCTCTGGCTTCGGAAGCGACTGTTTTTGCTTCCTGATTTGCTTTTTCTAAGGTTGTCTGAGCGCCCTGATTGGCTTCATTGTAGATATTGACTGAGTCAGCTTTTGCTTTCTCCAATGTTTCTTGAGCGTCTCGGAGAATTTTTGCAGCTCTTTCATCAGCGTCTGCAATACCCTCGTATTTCGCAAGATGCTGGTTTCTAATTATTTGACTTTGAAGTTCAGATTCAAATTTATTCTTTTGCTTCCGTAAATTAAGCAGGGATACAGATAAATAAATCGCTGTGGCAAACCCGAAAATTAATAAGATGATTAATAAGCTATTCATGATTCTCTCCTTTGGCAGTTAGTAATATTTTCCTATAATAGGATCATTGTAAAAATAAATAATTAATTGATCGAGAATTAGAGAGACACCATACTTAATTCCACCAATTGAGTCCAAGGCTATAGGCTTCCGGGTCTTGGCCGGGAAAAAGGAGGGCAGGAGCCGGCATTTCCATTTCCGGCTGTCATTCAAGTTTTGGTTTTCAGAACCTTGCCTCATCTTGGCCTCCGGAATTCAAGTGGACGCCATACTTAAGTCCGAATAATTTCAACGACCTTCTCGATAATGGCATTGAGTTTTGTCCGGTAGAGTCTCCCGACCCGATAAAGGACAATCTGGCTATCCGCGGTAAAGATGCGATTAGGTCTGACTTTAACTTGGCCGTTTCAACCCGCCTTGGTCAAAGTCCTCGTCCTGAAGCGGGACCGCATATTGATCCTGGATGGCTTGGCTGGTGATCTGGCAGAGGATGAGGTCATCCCCTTCCAATCCTGCCAAGACCAGAGCCGGCCGCCTTTTGGAGGTGGATAAACCCGAAAAAGGAAAGGGCACTACCACCACTTCTCCTTTTACAAATTTCGCCACGCCTCATCTTCCTCTGGGCTCAGCCAATCTTTTTTCAGGGAGGATTCACTGGCCAGAGCGGTATCCAGCCTTTCTTGGGCGGTCTTGGTCTTGAGAAAATGAACAAAGTCCAAGACCTCTTCCAGAAAAGCCTCGGGAACCTCTTCAATTTCATGCATCAATAATTCTTTCTTGCTCATGACGCAGCTCCCTTTCTATGCAGGATACCACAAATTCTGGGGACATCCAATTGAGGCCAAGGCTATCGGCTTTCGGGTCTTGGCCGGGGAAAATGAGGGCCTGAGCCGGCATTTCCATTTCCGGCTGTCATTCAAGTTTGGGTTTTCAGAACCTTGCCTCATCTTGGCTCCAATAATCAGGAGGAGAGTTTCACGCAAAGGCGCAAAGGAGCAAATACGCAAAGGTTAAGAAAGGTCAAGAAACCTGGGGCCAGGAGAATTCAGCCTGCATCCTGCCGGGAGCAGGACTGAAAGAGATCGCCCGGCCGCCAAGAGTTTCAAGCCGGCAAGGGCTTCTAGCCTTAGCGCTTTGGCCTTCTTTAGAGGCTATTCTAGGCCAGGAGCTTTGGGAAAGTCAAGAAAAAAGTAGATTGGTTCCTGGTTTCTGGTTCCTGGTTTCTGGTTTTTGGTCTAAAGCCCAAAGCCTAATGCCTAACGCCTCTCTTCTCAGGGCTTGGCCGTCGGAGAAGGTGGTTCCAGTTTGAAGCCGAGGGATTGGGCGCGCTGGAATTCAGAGTTGGCGCGGGTGCGGTCGCCCTGCAGGGAATAGGTTTTGCCCAGGTAGAAATGCCCGGCCGGGTCGTCGGGGAATTCCCGCAGAAGTTCCAGCAAAATTTTTTGCGCCTCGGCCGGCTCCTTCTCGCTGATATAGACAATGGCCAGGTTGATCCGGGCCCGGCGGTTTTGGGGTTCGAGGCTCAGCACCCGCTGGTATTCGCGGACCGCCTCCGGGAAGCGGCTTTGGGTCGCGTAAATGTTGCCCAGGTTGAGGTGGGCCGGAAGGTGGTCGGGGTTGATCGCGGTCTCCAGGGTAAAGGCCGACTCGGCCCGGGGGAGGTTGTTCTGGTAAAGGAAGGCGATGCCCAGGTTGGAGTAGAGGGAAAGGCCGGCCAGCTCCGGGTGGAGCTTGATCGCTTGCTGGTAAAGCTCCACCGCCCGGTCGAACTCTCCCAGGGTGGACAGGCTCACGCCCAGGTTGTTGTAGGCCGCGAACAGCTTGGGATCGAGCTCGATCGCGCGCTGTAAATAGGCGATCGCTTCCCGGTGCCGGCCGAGGTTCTGGAGGGTCGAGCCGATTTCGAGTTGGATCCCGGCGTTTTTCGGATCGAGCCGACCGGCCCGCTCGAAAACATCCAGCGCCGGCGAAAGCCCCTGGGCGCCCTGCGAGGTCTCGCAGATCCCCAGGGAAAAAGGGTAGCCCGGGTTGGTCGGGTCCAGGGCCTGGGCGCGGGAAAAAGCCGACCGGGCCTCCTCTAGCCGGCCCAGTCGGCAGGAGCTGATGCCGAGCCCGTCATAGGCCGGCGCCAGGTCCGGATCGAGCCGGACCGCTTGCTGGAAGGCTTGCCGGGCCAAGGCGTTGTCTTGGAGCTGGAGCAGGGCCTGGCCGCGATGAAGCTCGGCCTCGGCCCGCTCGCGTCGGCGGGGGCAGCCCCGGCTTCCTGCCCCCAATGCCAGGATCATGGTCAAGGCCAGCAGCTTGGAGCCGGCCCTCCGGCAGTGCCGGTTCATGCCTCCGCTTTTTTACTGAGCGCCCGCTGATACAGGTCGAGGTATCGCTTGGCCGCGGCCGCCCAGGAGTGGTCTTCCTGCATGGCCTTCTTGACCAGTTTCTCCCAGGCCTTGGGATTTTTCTGGTAGAGCTTGACCGCTTCCAGGAGCTTCTTGAGCATGGCCGCGGACGAATATTCCTTGAACTTGAACCCGTTGCCCTTGCCCGTGCGCGGGCTGTAATTCTGGATGGTGTCGTCCAGGCCGCCGGTGGCGCGGACCACCGGGATGGTCCCGTACTTGAGGCTGATCATCTGGTTCAAGCCGCAAGGCTCGTAGAGCGAAGGCATCAGGAAGAAGTCGGCGCCGGCCTCGATCTGGTGGGCCAGGGTGTCGTCGTAGGCGATCTTGATCCCCGCCTGCTTGGGATAGCGCCGGCCCAGTTCCTCGAACAGCGCGTGGTAATGCTTTTCCCCGGTGCCCAGCAACACAAACTGGACCCCCGCGGCCATCATCTGGTCAAAGGCGCGCTCGATCAGGTCAAAGCCCTTCTGGTCCGCCAGCCGCGAGATGCATCCCACCAGCGGCGCCCGGGGCTCCTCGGGCAGGCCGAAGCGCTTTTGCAGGTCCCGCTTGCAGGCGGCCTTGCCCTTGAGGTCTTTGACCGAATATTTGCTCGCGAGCTTTCCGTCGGTCGCCGGGTTCCAGATCGTGTAGTCTATGCCGTTGAGCAGCCCGTGGAGGTCTTTCTGGCGGCTTTGCAGCACGCCCTCCAGGCCGCAGCCGTATTCGGCCGTCTGGATTTCCTTGGCGTAGCCCTTGCTCACGGTATTGATCAGGTCGCTGAAGAGCAGGCCGCCCTTGAGGAAATTGACCTGGCCGTAGAATTCGAGGTAATCGGGGGTGAACCATTCCCAGTCCAGCCCGATCAGCTTCATGTCCCATTTCCAGAAGCTGCCCTGGTAGCCCAGGTTATGGACGGTGAAGACCGTCTTGACCCCGCCCAGCAAGGGATCGTCCTTGAGCAAGGTCTTCAAATAGACCGGGATGAGCGCGCTCTGCCAGTCATGGCAATGGATCACGTCCGGCTTGAGCCCCCGCGCTTGGAGGAACTGGAGGGTAGCCCGAGAGAAAAAGGTGAAGCGGGCGGCGTTATCGGGAAAGTCACCCTCGGGCGTCCCGTACAGGGTGGGCCGGTCGTAGTATTCGTCGCATTTGACGAAATAGACCGGCACCGCGTCGTTCAGCCGGGTCTCCAGGATTTGGCCCTGTTTCTCGACCACTTGGTCCCCGATCAGGATGGGCACCTGCGCGCGGACTCCGGTATCCTTCGGATTCCACTTCTTCTCCATCCCCTGGTAACAGGGCAGGATGATGCTCGCTTGCACCCCTGCCCGCGAGAGCGCCAGCGGCAGCGCCCCGGCCACGTCGGCCAGTCCCCCGGTCTTGGCAAAGGGGACCACTTCGGAACTCGCTATCAAGACTTGCATTGTTCGCTCCTTTCCTTCTGGGCTAACACGATGCTGGACACCCCCCACAAACAGATCCTTGTTCTTTCCAGAATTAGGGGCGCGATTTATCGCGCCCTTTCCATTTTTTCCCTTGTCCTATCTTACGGCAACAGTTATAATAAAAGCAATCCAGGTTACTGGAGGCGGATGGCCCGGGATGGACTAGCGTGGACAAGCCCCGCAAGGGGCTTTTTCATTTTCTCAATATAACTTCTCAATCCGAATCCCACCCGCGGGGCAGCGCTCCAGGCACAGCTCGCATAACGTGCACTCGTCCTCTTCCGCCTCGAGCACGGCGAGCCGGCCCTCCTTCCACTCAAAGATCTTCACCGGGCAGACCTGGGCCACCGCCGCCGCTTTTTCGCCCAGCTTGGCCTCATCCACGTGAATCTTGATGAACATCCCCATTTCTGGCTCCTTTTTGGATTTTAGATTTTCGATTTTGGATTAGCTGCTGATTTTGAATCCTCAATCTAAAATCCAAAATCTAAAATTCTTTCAGCGCCCGCCGCACCGCCTCGGGCAACTCGGAATAGCGGTCCACCACCTCGGCCCCGGCCTCGCGGAACCGGCGGACCTTGTCCCCGGCTGAGCCCGAGCCGCTCCCCGGCCGGACGATCACCGAGGCGTGGCCGAAGCGGGTGCCGGGCATCCGGTCCACGAACTTGCCGCCGACAAAAACCACCACCGGCTTTTTGAACTCCCGGCCCAGCTTTGTCGCCAGCACTTCCTCCTTGCTCCCGCCCGGCTCCACGTAGAGCACGATCACCTTGGTCTCAGGGTCGGCTTCAAAGAGCGGGAAGAAATCGAGGTAGGTGGACCCCACCACCGGGTCGCCGCCCATGCCGATGGCGGTGGAGACACCCAGGCCATGCCGGTGGAGCAGGTTGGCGACTTCGGTGGTCATGCCGCCGCTGCGGGAGATCACGCCCGCCGGTCCGGGCAGGAAGGCGCGCTCCGGGTTGGAGCCGCCCAGGTAGCCGAGCCGGGTCTTGCCTGGGCTGATGATCCCGGGCGAGTTCGGGCCGATGATGCGCATGCGCCGGCTTCCGGCATAGGCCACCATCTCGATCACGTCCTGCTTGGGAATGCGCTCGGTCAGCACCACCGCCAGCCTGATCTCGTGGGTCGCGGCTTCCATCACCGCGTCTTTGGCCATGCGCGCCGGGACTGAAACTACCGCCGCGGTGGGGTGGTGCTTCGCGCAAGCCTCGGCCACCGTGTCATACACCGGGATCTCGTGCACCTTCTCTCCGCCCTTGCCCGGGGTCACGCCGGCCACCACCTTGGCCCCGTAGTCCAGCATCTCCCGGGACATGCTCGCGGCCTCCCGGCCGGTGATGCCCTGGATCAGAATCGTCGTGTTCTCGTCCGCTAAAATCGCCACCGCTCGCTTCCTTCTTTGTAGCCCCCCCTTCGCAACCGGGCGAAGGGGGGTTCATTTACCGATCCGCCGGCCCGTCGTAAACTACTTCCTTAAGATCCACGGCGCGGAAGGGCCGCTCCCGCGTGATCTCCTCGTAGGCGTGGGCGGAAAGTCCGGCCGCCCGGCTGATCACGAAGAAGCCCCGGGCCAGTTGCCAGGGGAATCCCAGCTCGGCCAGGACCGCGGCCTGGGCCGCGTCGGTGTTGACCACCAGCTTGCGGCCCATCGCCGCCTCGCTTTTAGCGCCGATCGCCTCAGCCAACTGGATATGCGGTCCGTCCTGCTTCAGCTCCCGCGCCAGGTTGAACAGGGCCAGGGTGCGCGGGTCCGCGGTGTGGTAGGGATGGCCAAACCCGGGGATGCGCTTCTTGGTCTGCTTATGCTCGCGGAGCAAGGTCTCGGCCATCTCCTCCGCCGATTTCCCCTCCGCCTGCATCCGCCGCACGCCCTCTTCCAGGAGTTTCTGGCACTGCTCGATCGCCCCCCCGTGATGGTCGCCCAGGGCCGAAAGCCCGGCCGCCACCGCGGACTGGATCGGCACCCCGCCCGAGGCCACAAACCGGGCCGCGCAGGCCGAGGGCGCAAAAACGCTGTGGTCCACCGTGGCCACCAGCACGGCCTCGATCAGTTTTCCCTGGGCCGGCGTGGGCATCTCACCCTTGAACAAGAGGTAAACCACTTCCCCGAACGAATGTTTCCCGATCAAATCCTGGATGGCGTAGCCCCGGATGTGAATGTGGTTCGGCTCCACTTTGGTAATCGCGGTCTTCCACTCCATGTTCTTCTCCTTGCGAAACTCGATAAGGGCAACGTGTCAGGTGTCGGGTGTCAAGTGTCAGGTAGAAGAGAACGGTAGCCATTTCTTACTTGACACCTGACACTTGACACCTGACACTCCCTCATTGGGTTGCCGGGCGTCTAAAGAGTAAAAGATTGTTTCGATTCGGATGCCTTCTGATTGTTGCGCTTGCGGCTGAGCTGGAATTGGTGGACCAGCTCGCGGAGGTCGTCGGCCAGGAACTTGAGGTTTTCCATGGCCTGGGTCATCCCCTGCACCCGGTCGCGGTTGGCATCGGCCACCTGCCGGATCTGCTGCATGGCGATCACCACCGCCTTGCTCCCCTTGAGCTGTTCCGCCTGCGCGGTGTTGATGAAGTTGACGATCTGGGAAATGTTCTCGATCGCCTGGGTGATCTGGCGCGAGCCCTGGGCCTGCTCCTTGGTCGCCCGCCGCACCTGGCGGGACACTTCCTCCATCTTCTGCGCCGCCCGCAGAATCTGATCCCCGCCCCGGGTCTGCTGCTGGGTGGCCGTCGCCACCTGGCTGATCAGCGCGTTGACTCCCTCGAAGAACTCCATCACCTGCTTGGCCTTTTCCGATTGCATGGCCGTGGCCTGGGCGATCTCCTGGGTCTTCTGGGTGGACTGGCGAATCCGGTTCAAAATCTGCTCCAACACTGTGCCCGCGCCCTCGGACAAAACCACCCCTTCTTCCACCGCCCGCGAGGCCTCGGTGATCGCTTTCACCGCCTTGCCCGATTCCTCCTGGACCGCCCGGATCAAGTCGGTGATCTCCGCGGTGCTGGCCTGGGTCCGCTCGGCCAGATCCTTGATCTCGTCCGCCACCACGGCAAAGCCCCGGCCATGCTCGCCGGCCTGGGCCGCAATGATGGCCGCGTTCAAGGCCAACAGGTTCGTCTCCTCGGTCACGTCCTCGATCACGGTCAGGATGTTCCCGATCTCCTTCGCCCGCCGGCCCAGGCTGCCGATCACCTCCGCCGCCTCCGCAGCCGAAACCCGGATGCGGCCGATCCCGGCAATGGTCTTGGAAACCGAGCTCGCCCCTTGCTCGGCGTCTTCCGCCACCCGCTCGGACAGCCGCGCCGTATCCTGGGCGCCCGCTCCCACGCTCCAGATGGCGTTTTCCATCTCCTGGAGCGAGTTCATGGCCCGGCCCGCCTGCTGGTTCAGGCTCTGGACGTTTTCGGCCACTTCCTTGATCGAGGCGTTCATCTCCTGGATCGAGGACGTGGTCTGTTCCACGGCGTTGGACAGCCCGCCCACGCTCTCGGCCACCTCTTCCACCGAGGCGCTCATCTGAAGGATCGAGGCGGATGACTCCTCCGCGGAGCGCGCCAGGGTCTCGATACTCTCGGCAATTCCCTGGATGCTCTGGTTCATTTCCTCCATCGCCGAAGAGGTCTCTTCGACCGAAGCCGCCTGGGTGGAAGCGCCCGAAGCCATTTCTTCGGTGTGCTCGGTCATCTGGTGGGAGGCCTTTTCCAGGCCCTCTGAGGCCTCGCCGATCCGGCCCAGCATCGCCCGCAGCCGCTGCACCATTCGGATGTGGCTCCGGGCCAGGACCCCCAACTCGTCCTGGCTGATCACGGCCACGATCCCGCTCAGGTTGCCCTCGGCCACTTCCTGGATCGAGCGCATGATGCTCTGCAGCGGCTGGTTGATCTCCATGGCGGCAAAGTAGGTGTAGAAAAAGGCCAGGAACAGGGCCACCACAATCGCGATGACCAGGAACCAAAGCAGGGTGCGGAGCTCTTTCTTGAAGGAGATCGTTGAGGAGACGAACACCAGGTCGCCCTTGTTCTCGGGCAAGATGAAATGAACCAGCGTAAAGCGCTGGCGATTGAAGATGCCGCAAAAGACCCCGCTGTCATCCAGCCGGGTAATCAAGAGCCGGCCCCGTTTCCGGGTCCGATCAAATCCCTTATCCAGGTATTGAAAAATCAGGGTTTCTTCCTGGGTCCAGGCGGTGACCAACGGGTTTGCGCCCGCGCTATTCCGGAGAAGAATTCGGTCATCGGGGGATCGCTTCAGATCACCCAGCAGACCCGAAAGTTCCTCGGCCGAGGCCCCGGTCTCCAGGGCGGCCAGCAATCGCGGCGCCAGGATCGCGCATTCGTGAAGGACGCCATTTCCTCTTTGCATCTGATGAGCCTGGATGGACAGACTGTAGCCGAGCACGCCGGTCAGGGTGACCAGCACCACGCACAGGATGACGATGGCCACCAGGAGTTTGGAGCGGATGCCCACGCGCAGTTGGTTGTATCTTTCCTCTAAGGCCAGGCCGGGGAAATCGGCCACCAGTCGTTCCATATAGGGATGGAGGGCGCGCTTGGAGGTGAAGAACTGGAAAAAGGACACCACGGCCCCCGCGGAGACGGAGCCGATAAAGAGCATCACGGTTTGGGCCCAGGTGAAGGAGTAGACGATTTGGATTGCGACCAGGAGGAACCCCATCCCGAAGAAATAGAAAGCGATGGACCAGGTCATCGCCCGGAAAGGGGTGGCCAGGATCGAGTCCATCGCGGCCCTTGCCGCATCCAGGGAAAGGGTTTTCGTGTTTTCCCCGAGCCAATAGTTCCGAACCGGTTTTAAAAACCCCCAGACCAGATAAAAATGGGTTAAAACCAGGGAAAGGGCGACGCCGCCGATCAGAGTTAGGCTGAAGGGAAGAAAGACCTTGTCGGCCCGTAAGTCATAAAGCAGGTTCCCGACGCGGAAGTTCAGCACGCTGCCGATAAACAGCACCAGGAGCGGCAGGCCGATCATGTTGGTGGGATAGATGGCCCATTGCAGATTCCGTTTGAATTGCTGGATATCGGCTGCTCGTCCTTCTGCCATCAGGGTCTCCGTTCGCCGGTCGGGCCGAGCCGGGCGGCTCATTCCTGGGCCAGAATCCAAAGCACGGTGAAGAGCGCGATCAGGCCCTCGCCCAAAACCGCCAGCGCGCCCAGCCCGATCCGCCACCCGCGCCGGGGACCCACCGCATAACCCAGCGGGCCGCCCACCACCAGCCCGGCGATGATGCAGGCCAAGGCCCGTTCGTTGCCCATCAACATGAAATCATACCGGTTGGGATAGAGGGTGGGCCGGTTCTCCAAGACCCCGGCCAGGTGGAGCAGGACCAAAAGGCCGTAGGCCAGGCAGATGACGGTTACCGCCGCGTAATTGATGGTCTGCACCCGCACCGGCACATGAAAATCCTCCAGGAAATTCGAGACAATGGCATACAGCGTCCAGTTGATCATGATCGTCACCAGGATGACGTTCACGTCAAACAACCCGGGCGTCAGCCATTCCTTGATCGTCATGCTTCCTCCTCCCCCGCTTGCACCAACAGTTCCTGTCTGGATAACTCTTCCATTGCCGCCCCAAAATTCAGGCCGAAGATCCGCACCAACTCCGGGATCACCTGCTCCGGCTCTGGCGCCCGCCCCAGCACTCGCGCCACCGAGGTCACCTCCCGGTCCGGCAGGCCGCAGGGCACAATATGCCGGAAATGCTTTAGCTCCGGGTCCAGGTTGATCGCAAAGCCATGGGTGGTCACCCGATCCTCAATGTGCACACCCAACGCCGCGATCTTGGCATCCTCCACCCACAGGCCGGGAAACCGGGGATCCTGCCTCGCCTCCACTTTCAACTCCCGGAGCAGGGCCAGCAGGAACTCTTCCAGCTTGCCCACGTAGCGCTTGGCTCCCAGGCGCAGCCGCTTGATGTCCAGAACCGGGTAACCCACCAGTTGCCCGGGCCCGTGAAAAGTGGCCTTGCCGCCCCGGTCGGCCTGGTGCAACGTGATCCCCTCCTGGGCCAACGTTTCCCGGTCGGTTCGCAGTTCCGAGCGGCCTTCGTCTCCCCGCAGGGAATAACCGAAGGTGATGACCGGAGGATGCTCCAACAGCAAGAGATAACCGCACCGCTCATCCTGACGCACCCGCTCCCGCAGCCGCTCTTGCCAGCGCATGGCACGCTCATACTCCACCGGCCCCAGCCACGCCCAGCCGATCCGCCGCGACTCGCAACCCATTATATAAGCATAGCCTCGCAAAGACAAGGCTTGAGGCTGAAAACCTCGGATAAAATATCGCAGTTCATCTCCATGACCCTCTTCTCTGCTGCCGAAAGCCTCTTGCCTCAAGCCTCCTGCCTGAGGCCTGCCTCATCCCCGCAGCCGACCCAGCAACCCTTTCTTCTCTTTCTGTTTGTGCTCCTCAATCAGCTTCATCTCTTTCAGGGCGTGGCGGAAACGGGGGTTGAGCCGGAGCGCCTTCGAGAGCTCCGCCTCGGCCAAGGCATACTTTTCTTCCTGGATCAAGAGCGTGCCCCGATAGGCGTAGGCCGCCGCGCACTGGGGCTTGAGCTTGAGCGCCCGGGTCAAAAGCTCGTTCGCCTTCACCTGCACGGTCTTGCTCCGGCGGTTTTTCATGAAAGTGGCAAAAGCCAGGTGGGCGAGAGCGTCCCCGTTTTTCGGGTCCAGGCCCGCGGCCTCAGCCAGCGACTTCTCGGCCCCGTCCCAGTCCTCCATCTCCAAAAAGGCCAGGCCCGACTGAAAAGCCACCTCGGCCTGCATCTTGTCCTGGGCCTTGCCGCCCGGCAGAACCGGGTATTTCTTCGGCAGCAGCTCGTCATACTTCTCTTTGCTGACCACGTTCGACAGCGTGTTGAACGCCGTGGCCAGCCTGGTCAAGACTTCCTCGGACTTGGCCAGGATGTCGCCCGAGCTCATCAAAAACTTATCCGGGCTGAACTTCTTGCTCAGCTCGAAATACCGGCTCTTGTACCGGCTGAAATCAAAGGTCTGCGGCGTCATCCCCATGATCTCGTAATAGTTCTTGTCCTTGATCTTCTCGAAAAACTCCAAAAGCTCGTCTTCCCGCCGGCGCTGTTGGTCAGCTTCTGAAGCTCCGGGCTCAGCCGCGGCCGGGACCGGAGCCTCGGCGGCTGGCTTCAACTCCGCAACCGGCGCCGCCGGGCCGGCCTGTTTGAGGTTATCCACCACCTCGGTCAGCGCGCCGCTCAAATCACCGGCCAGGTCTTCAAACCCTTCCGCCTCCTCGGCCACGGCCGGCGCCTTGGCTGCCGCTTCCGCCTCCGCCGCCGCCTCCCGGATCGGGAACGGCGCCGGCGGCACTTCCGAGACCGGCTCCGGGCTCAGCCGCAGCATCTCCAGCACCAGGAAGGTTTGCAGCCCTTTGATGACCTCTTCCGAGTCGTCCGGGTCAGCCGGGGTCAGGTCCAAGAGCGTCTTGGTGCCGTCCACCGCGTCCAGGAACACCGCCTCCGCCTGCGAAAGCGAGAGCAGCATCTGGTGCTCGTAAAAGCCCGGGGCCAGGGCCAGGTAGCGCCGGGCCACTTCCTGATACAACTGCCCCTGCCGCGCCGGGCTGAAATGGCGCCGAAAACCCTGGTGGATCACCCGGGGCAAATTGATCTCCGCCGGCCCGGCCGCCGCCGCCGCCTGGGCCTGGAACCCATACTCGCCTTCGGTCCAGCCGAACAGGCCGATCAGCTCATCCTCCGCCCATTGCCGCAACTGCCGGTGATACTCCTCGAACTTGAGGCAGCCCATCTTGACAAACAGCTCGGTCGGGTCTTGACCCCCCGCCGCCTTCCGCCGCGCCTCATAGGCCTGGTATTCCTGGAGAGAAATCTTTCCCTGGGTGAGCAGATACTGGCCGAAGTTGCCCTCGCCTTGGTCCAGGCTCAGCCAGCGGGGCGCGCCCGCCAGGAAAGAGATCGTCTTTTTCTCGCCGTTGCGGGCCACGCTCAAGAAGCCGGACATTTGTTTCTTCATCACCTCGACCAGCACCTGGTCAAAGGGTTTGGCCTGGAGCTTGCCCCGAAGCGGAGGCGCCGCCGCCGGCTTCGCGGCCGGGGCTTCCCGGGGGGCGGCAGCGGTCTCCGCCGGCTTGAGCGAAGCCTGCACGGCCTTGAGAAGCGCATCGTAAGTGAAAGGCTTCTCCAGGTAGTGCTCCACCCCCAACTGCTTGCGCGCCTGTTCCCGGTAGGGCTCGCCTTTGTAAGCTCCGGAAATGATGATGACCGGGAGCTTGGATCCCCGGTGGGTCTGCCGCACCTTTTTCAGGACTTCAATGCCATTGAGCCGCGGCAGCCGCAGGTCGAGGATCAGGAGATCGAACACGGTCTGGGCATAGGCCTTGAGCCCCTCGATCCCGTCCGGCGCGAGCGTGACCTCATAGCCGCGGCCGGCGAGGAAGTTCTTGAGCGCCTCCCGCAGCTTCTCGAAATCTTCAACAATCAAGATCTTCGGGGCCATGGCGTTGACCCTAATCTTAATGCGGAACCTCAATCCGAGTCAATCAGGGGTGGAGACACCAGTGGACAATAATCAATGCACTGTAAACAGTGATGAAGTCTCGTGAACTTGAACGGAAGACCAGCAGGCAGCAGTCAGGGGCCCGTCATTTTAGATTTTGGATTTTTGATTTTGGATTGAAGAGAGAAAAAGCATCAGACGGAAGGCAGAAGGGTAAAGGCTTTCTCCCCTTCCCCCTCCCTTCAAGTTCCGCTTGACAAGCTCCTTTTTGCCTCTGCTAATCTGACTCTTGCCCTGATCCTGGAGGATTTGATTACCGGAGGCAAGATGCAGACCCATGCGAAAAGTTCCCCCAGCGCCCGAAGGCTTCCCCTCGCAACCGGCCC
>MGQK01000075.1:14856-17298 GCA_001797815.1 Deltaproteobacteria bacterium RBG_13_61_14
GGCGCTCGGTCCCCTTTGTTTTAACGGACGCAACTGGAATTCCCTCCCGCCTTTCGTAGGGCGCGATTGGATTCACACCCGATCCCACTTGACTTGGAGTTGTTGACACTTGGCCCTTCAGCCGTCCGTTCTGGTCTTGCGGTTACCTTGACAGGTCCAAGCCAGTGGACTATAAGAAGCGAAAAAGGATCCAGCATGACCGCACCCCCCAAATCGCCTCGCCGCCAGCCGACCAATTACCTGGTCGGCGGCGGCATGACCCTGGTCATCTATTTGACCATGCTCTGGGTCGCGCATTATATGCCCGAGGAGCTGAACTGGGCCCGCTACCTGGTTCACGTGCTCTTGCTGCTCGCGCTGATCCTGACCGGCGTGGGCCTCCGGCAGCAGAGAAAACAAAAAAGGCCATCGCGTCTGGCCGGAACCGTGCGTCCGCCCCGGCCTGCTAAAACAGTCCCGGGACCAAGGAGAAAACCGAAATGAAACGAAATGCCAAAGGCTTCGTGCTGATCGCGCTGATTGCCGCCAGCGCCGGCTGCGCCCACGTGGTCAGCTTCGGCTTGGGCGTGCCCCTGCAGGAAAAGGGCCGCCCCCTGATCGAGAAGAACGTGATGGTGCCCATGCGCGACGACGTGCGCCTGGCCACCGACCTTTACCGCCCGCCCGGACCCGGGCCGTTCCCGGTCGTCCTCACCCGCCTCCCTTACGGCACGGACAACTTCATGTTCGAGGCCCTGGGCAAGTTCATGGCGCGCGAAGGCTACGTGTTCCTGGCCCAGGATACCCGGGGCACTTTTGACTCCGAAGGCGAGTTCTTTCCCATGGTCTTTGAGCACGATGACGGCCACGACGCCACCGCCTGGGTCGTGCAACAGCCCTGGTGCAACGGCAAACTGGGCATGTGGGGCGGGAGCTACTTCGGCTACACCCAGTGGGAATCGGCGCCCGACAACCCGGCGCTGACCGCGATCAACCCGCTCTACACCTCCGGCAGCATCCACAAGATTATCTTCCGCGGCGGCGCCCTGGAGTACGCTTCCATCGTCGGCTGGAATATGCAGATGAAACAGCAACAGGCCGAGCGCGCAGGCAAAAAAGAAAAGTTCGAGGCGGACTTTACCCAGGGCTATTACAACGAGCCGCTGCGCGACGCCGAGCCGGTGGATATCCAGGCGGCGATGAAGGATCCGAAATTGATCGCCCAGGGCGTCGAGCCCTGGCTCCATCACCCGGGCGATACCGAGCACGTGCCCCAGTTGAATTTTGATCCCTGGTATGCGCACACCCGCGCCCCGGCCTACCTGGTGGCGGGCTGGTATGACATCTTCCTGGGTCCGCAGATCCATGACTTCCTCCAGGTCCGGACCCAGGGCCAGGGCGATGCCAAGAAATCGCAGATGGTCATCGGCCCCTGGTTCCACGGCGCGCCCAGCTCGAAGTTCGAAGAAAGCCGGCTCTCGGGACCGCGGCTGTTCGGACGCGGCTTCATGGGGTGGTTCGATTACTGGTTGAAAGGAATCGAGAACGACGTGACCGAGCAGGCGCCGATCAAGATCTTCGTGATGGGCATCAACCAGTGGCGGGACGAGTCCGAGTGGCCGCTCCAGCGCACCGTGTTCACCGAATATTACCTGCACAGCGCCGGCCAGGCCAATTCTGCCCGCGGCGACGGCGCCCTTTCCACCCAGGCCCCGGGCGACGAGCCGGCGGACCAGTTCGATTATGACCCGGAGAACCCGGTGCCCACGGCGGGGGGCAGCTTCCTGGGGATGAAAGGAATCCCGGCCGGGGCCAAGGATCAGCGCGAGATCGAGAAGCGCTCCGACGTGCTGGTCTATATCACCCCGCCGCTCGAGGAGCCGCTGGAAGTAACCGGCCCGCTTCAGGTCACGCTCTATGCCGCGAGCAGCGCCAAAGACACCGACTGGACCGCCAAGCTGGTGGATATTTCACCTAACGGTCAGGTGCGCAACCTGGAGGACGGGATCATCCGCGCCCGCTATCGCAACGGCTACCAACACCCGACCCTGATCGAGCCGGGCCGGGTCTGCGAGTATGCGATTGACCTGTGGGCCACCGCCAACGTCTTCCTGGCCGGACACCGGATCGGGCTGGAGATCTCTTCCAGCAACTTCCCGCAGTTTGACCGCAACACCAATGCCGGCGGCGAGGGCGGACCCGAGCACATCGTGGTCGCCCATCAAGAGATCTATCACAACGCGGACTATCCCAGCCGGATCACCTTGCCGGTGATTCCAAAGTAAGTGTGAGGAAAATAGGGGAACCCCGGTGAAAAAAACGAGGTGCGAAGAAACTCTTCGTGTTCCTTCGTGCCCTTCGTGGAGGCTTCCGAAAAATTGGCGTCCCCAACGGGACGCCGCTAAAGAGGATCGTGCAGAAGAATTATCGCGCGCGGGCGACTCGGAAAGATCAGAAGAGAGA
>MGQK01000075.1:17309-31273 GCA_001797815.1 Deltaproteobacteria bacterium RBG_13_61_14
AAGACTCCCTTGAGGAGCGGGGGCGGGTCTGAGAGTGGAGTCGTGCAGGATCTTGCACAATCCGAAGGGACAAGTTTCATCCTCCCTTATCTTCGCCCTGGCCGGTTCGCGCGGGAGGCGCGCGGCAACCATGCAGGATGGGACGGGTTCTGAATCTTGCCGACCGAAGGCCCAGGACCAGGCCGGAGGTCAGCGGATTCTTCAAGGGGGGGCGCGCGATCTTGAACTTGGCAACCTCACGGGCGTCCTCGGGTGAGGGCCTTTATACATAATTGCATTTTATCAGGACTTTTTCATCAGACAGGAAGGGCGGGAAAAAGTAAGGCTTCCGTCTGATAAAATTAATTATGTAAAGTTCAAGATTCTCTGCGCGCGGGAGAGCCAAGCCCTTAGAGGCTGGCCGGGGAAATTCTTGGACCCCAAAAGGGGCAAATGGAAACCAGGCGGCACTCTGCACGATCCCTCTTGAGCTACTGATCTTTTCTTCTCTTTGATCTTGGGGCCTTGCCCCCGGCCCGCAAGGGCCGCTGGGAACAAGGCCGAAGGCCAGAGGCCAGCGGAGCGCCGAGCAACGACCGAGCCACCTTCGCGGGGCCACCCTTCTCCGGTTACAAACCGGAGCCACACCCGCGCAGCCCAAATCGACTCGCCGCCAGCAGCTCGCATCAGGTCAAGCCCTTCGAGGCCAAGCCCAAAAGGGCTGAGGTGATCAGGGTTGGGGGGCGCGGGCGGCCGGTGATTCAGACACCGATCGGTGTCTGAAAATCACATGGCCGGGGGAGCATTGGATTCTTCTCTTGAGGGCGCTTCGCGGTTGCCGTGGAACTCGCGAAGAAGGTCCGAGACCTTTGGTGCGAGGGAATTGAGAGAGATCAGTCCTGGGGCATCCTGGGAAGTTGGTTTTCGGTTCCGGTGCCTGGTTCAGGTTCGAAAGTGTCTCTTTTTCGCCGCAGAGCCTATTTTGGGGCACTACCAGGGGATTTTTCGAGCCACAAAGTCAACCCTTAAAACCCCGTCCGTTCTCTACTTTCTGGGCACCATTTTAAAAATTTCGCTTCATCCCGATTCGACAGGCTCACGGCCGGCAGCTTCGAGAGCGGCAAGAAGGCGCGACATTTCCTCGGGTATATCCAATTATGGATGAAGCGAAACGACGACCCGCCAGATGTCCCAGAGCGGCGTGTGATCCACCAGGCGGGCCTTCATAGACGAGAACCGCTTGAGCAAAGCGGACTCTTGGCTACAGATCAAAGCAAGGAGCTGAGCGAACTTCAAGTTTTGGGGAGTGATCCCTTTGGACTTGGAAAGGTCCTCGCCGCGAGGGTGCAGAGCCAGCCGCAAATCCCTCCGGAGAAAATCGAGTTCAAGAAGTAACTGCTCTTCATAATTGAAGCGGGGGACGGCTCGGGGGGGATCAGACAAACGATGAGCTCAGTCCGCCTAGTAGCCTTTGGTTCTTCGGCGGACCCGGACGGCTTTGCGGGCGGTGGCCCAGAGATCGGTTCGCTTGGGTCTGGTCTCATTGGATTATTCACTTAAAGAACACACTTCGACTTGCTCAGTCATTAGAGGAGCATAGTGAACGAAGTCGGGAACCCCCTTGACCATGAGCACGACCGCCGAAGGCGGTTTCACCGGAGGAAAGAACCGGGCCGGGTCAGCCCGGTAGATAAAGTTAAGATCATTGGTGGTGATCGGGTTCATGTTCCTCCACTCCTCTTCGAACGGCGAACGATTTCAGGCTTCCGGCGAGGGATTATGCTCGGATGCATGGTTGCAAAAGGATCAGGGAGAGGTCCGCAACTTGTGGTCATGTGGGTAAGATAAAAAGAAGGAGAAGAACGGTAGACGACTCCGAAGATCAAAACCGGCTGATCGGGACCAGGGTTGAGGCTGGTAAAATCCAAAGAGAGAGGACCGGAGCCATACCTTTCTCCGGCCAAAGTGACCGGATGGTCTGCAGACCCCAGTTGGCCGGGAATGTTGAGCTTGGTGGCAAAGACTCGAACATAATAAGCGGCAACATTAACAGCCTGGGCGGTTCCCGACAAGCCGTCTCTGGTGAAATCTCGAAGCTCATTGGCCATGTTTACTCCTTACGATCAAGAATATCTGAAACTGTATGTCCCGAAGGGTCTTAAGTTCAGCCTTGATCTAGGCGACATCCTCGGCCAGATGCAGGTGGCGCTCCTCGCAGACCGAGCGAGGAACCGGACGCAGGTAAGCCGACATGCCCGCGACCGCGCTGATCAGAAGCACCGACAGATAGCCGGGCCAAGACTTAAGCTCGGTCAAGGCTCCGCCTCTTCCTCTTGCAAATAGGTGGTCAAGAGCAGCTGGATCAGAGCCACGATGCTCTCCTTTTCCAGCCAGAACTCGACCAGCTCTCCCTGGTCATCCTTGAACTTTATTTTTTTCAAGGCATCACCCCCAACGGCGAAGATTCTCAAAAAATCCAAACTTGGCGTTCAGCACAAAAACCGGGCGACCGCCATGAGCTTCCATGGTGCGGCGCACCCGCTCGATAACGGACCACGTGGAGTTGCTCCTTTGGTTGAGGGATGAATGAAGGCTTGGTCTGGATTAGACTCAAGGAAGGGTAGGCGGAGTTGCTCCATCTACCACTGTAAAAATGTTGCGGTTATTACAGATCTGTTTAGAGTTCCTGGCTCTGGACGATCTGGAATGGTTCGCCGCAGTCGAGGCAAACGAAGGTGACGACTCCGGTGCGCAGATTCAACTCAAGACCGAAATTGGTAGAGAAGCAATGCGGACAACACCAAGGAGGGGGATAGCGCTCAAAATGGAAGAAGCGCTGGCCGCTGGACCAGGAAACATTGATCCAGGGCTTCACTTCGCATCGAAGCCGGAAAGAGCGGCCTGACGCTGTTTGCTCAAGCTCTCGGTTCTCGTAGAGAAGCGCGATGATCTCGGTTTGCAGCTCTAACTTGGTCATGGCTCACCTCGACAGACCGCGACTTCATGAGGAAACTCCCGGCGAAGTCGCTCAAGGTTCACTGGATCGGCATGCTGGATGGCGGTGAAGAGAGCAGTGGAAAAACTGCCGCCTACCCCCAACAGGAAAAGACGATAGTCATCTTGAGCGCGTTTCCGGTTCCAGGCCTCCCGTTCGGCAGGAGTGCTTCCACAATCACCATCGCACATGATTCACCTCCGGCCCTGGTGTAGTGGCCCACACGTGGATACAGGACCTGGTCGTCCACCGGCACGAGAATGGCCTTTTGAGGCCATTTGAGGCGGAATTTTAATTTTGGATAAAAAAGAGCTTCGGGATCGCGTAGTGGCCGAGGATCCCGGCCGAGATTCAAGGAATCGCCCCAGGCTAGAATAAAGGCGATCAAGCTGACCTGAATCCAAAAGAGACCGGAAGCATCCAAGTCGGAAGAGATGGCGCTGACGGACCCGGCCATGATCCTGACCACGCTTGCAGCGATAACTCTCAACCAGATCCAAGTAAACCGTTGTAATGGCCGAGGTAATTAGCGATCTCCGGCAAAGTCTTGCCTTCTTCAAGCATCAGCTCAGCCATGGTATGGCGGAACTGGTGAAGCCCGGCCTGGCCGGACAAGCCGGCCTTGTTGAGGAGTTTCTTGATCTGCTGACCGACCGTGGCATGCTGGACCCGCTCGCTCTTCCAGGTGACGAACATGGCCGGCTCCCCGGCCGCGGCGAGTTGTTCGCGCCAAGAGATCCAGCGGAGCATCAGACCCTGGCAGTCCTCGGAAAGCTTGATCGAGCGCGGCCTTCCGCTCCTGGTCTCCATCCAGAGGATTCCAGAAGCAGGATCGAACTGGGCGCGGTCGAGGTTGAGCAGGGAGCCGACGCGGAGGCCGTGAGTGAGCACGAGCATGACCATGACCTTGAGGCGGAAGGCGCCCAGGTCGTGGATTACTTTTCTGGTCTTGGTGTTCTCTTCGAGGACTTCGAGAATGCGCATGAGCTGGTCGCGGTGGAAGCCGAGATGGGGTTGCAGGACGGCGCGGGGCCGGGGGATGCGGGAAAGCGGGGACTTGGCGAGCTTGCCTTCCTCATAGAGCCAGAGGCAGAACTTATGGAGGACTGACCAGGCCCGGACACGGGCGACTGGTCGGAGAGAGTTGAGGTAGGAGGCGCAGTTGACCGAAGAGAGAGGATCATCGGCGAGCAAGTAGGCATGGCGGATGAGACCTAGAACATGCTGGCGGTGGATGGCATTGGTGCGAGGAAAGAAACCCTGGCAGGATAAGAACTCGGACAAGGATTTTTCAAGGTCGGGTGAAGTCATGGTTTGGCCTTCTTTCTCTGATGGGATTTAAACCCGTGGGAACGCGGGATTTTGAACCCGTCCCTCGATGGGATTCGAACCCGTGCTTTGGGACGGAGAGAAGTCTAGGAATAATAAAGAATTAGAAGAAGAACTGAAGAACATTGGCGTCCCCAACGGGATTTGAACCCGTGTTGCCGGATTGAAAGCCCGGTGTCCTGGGCCAGGCTAGACGATGGGGACGCCGGCCGGGAACGAGGATTTCCCGCTCGGGAGCGAGCGGCCTTTCCCTCCCGGCGAGGCTCGTGCAATCGCTCCGGGTAAAATAACCCGCACTCTCCGAAGCTTTACACCCGGAGAGCGCCGCACCGGAATCGTTTAAATTATTTCGCCGCTTTTTGCCGCACTCTGCGCCGCATCTGCTGGTAGTGATTGGCGCACAGGCGCTTGGCGTAAACCTTGTTCGAGCAGCCCCGCTTCGCGCACTTCTTGAATTTCTTACTCGGCTTCCGGCCCCGCCTCTTGCCGGCCACCTTCACTCCCTTGGGCCGCCCCGGCCGGCCCCGCCGACCCCGCTTCGGCTTGCGGCCCGGCTTGCCTCGCTTCTTGCCGAGCTTCTTGACCTGCTTCTTGAGATCCTTCAAATCCGAAGCGATACTGTTGAGTAGTTTTTCCAGTCCCCCGAGCGCACTTCCTTTTGGCATTCCTGCCCTCCTTTTTCCTCGGCTTCAAGCCCGAAAACATATTTTGGGTGAATATTATATCTTAAAAAATTCTTTTTGCAACTAAAAAATATTTTTTCCGCAAAAAATTATGACATGACATAATCTTCCCGAATCGGGCTGAAGCTGTCCTGGGCCCGGGTCTCTTCCAGGGCTTCCGCCGAGTGCTCCACCTGGGAAGGCACTCGGACGCCCTGGCCCGCCTCCAAAACAAAGGTCTCCGTTCCGACCGTCATCTTGAGCCGGCCCTGGATCACCACGCTGATCTGCTCGTGCGGATGCCGGTGCGGCGGCACCACTGCCCCGGCCAAAAGCCGGATAAAGGTGACCATGACCTGATGCAAGTGCACTTCGCGCAGGGTCACCCCGGGCAGCATCTCCCGCGAAGCCAACTCCGTAACCACAAATTTTTCCATGATCCTCTCCCTTCGCTTTTCCGGCCGGAAATTATACAACCCGATTCCATCGCCCACAACTTTTTTCTCGACAAACCCGTTGCGCGATGCTATAGATAAATTATGTTTCGGCGCAGCCTGTTCGTGATCGCCATCCTGGTCGCCAGCCTGGCCTGGCCCCAGTGCCAATGGCCTGGAAAAACCGACCAGCCGCTCCCTTTCTTTAAAAAGGAGACCTCGAAGGAACCGCAAAAAATTGCGCTCCCCGGCATGGTCCCCGAGGGAGCGGACCTCTCCGCCGCTATCGCCGATTGCGCGGGCCCGGTCCAGCTCAAGGAATTGCGGCCGTCCCCCATCGGCGGGGCCGCTAACCGCTCGAGCGCGGCCGTGACCGTCTCCGGCAGCTTCCAGGGGCTGGCGGATTTTATCGCCTGCTTCGCCCAGGGCGAGGTGAAGTGGGAACTGGGCGACCTGAAAATCTGGCGCGGGCCGCCCAAGTTTTTCGACTACCGGATGGAGGTCAATCTCATCGCCTACCAATTCGTCATGGTCCCGGGCCCCGAGCTCCCGGACCGGGCCGCGGCGGAGAAGTGGTTCCAGGGACTTCCCGCCCGGGTGCGGAAGGAAGTCGGCCTGCTCAGCGATCTCTATGTTGCCACCGAGCCGAGCATCGAGCTGCGCCAGATCGCCCTGAGCAAGGGGCAAGGCAGCCTGTCGGGCCGGGCGCTGAGCTACGAGGATATTTCCGCCTTGATCGAGGAGTTGAAGGGCAAAGGGCTGGTCCAGAATCCGCGGGTGGAAACTATCCGGCCCAGCAAGTCGCGGATGGTGGAGAAGAAGCAGGAGTTCGAACTCCGGTTCGCGTGGTAAAAGCCGGACGGTAAAAAAAATCCCGCGGTCGAAAAAACCGGCCACGGGATCTGTTTTTCTGGCGGGGCCGACGGGACTTGAACCCGCGCCCTCTGGCTTGACAGGCCAGCGTTATAACCAACTTAACTACGGCCCCGAAAAAAATCCCAGTTCCGCCCCGATAGCGTGATTCAGAACTGGATGGCGATGGTGGGCGGGACAGGGCTTGAACCTGCGACCTTCGGCTTGTAAGGCCGACGCTCTCCCAGCTGAGCTACCCGCCCCGCCGAAACACCCTGTCATGATACCAAGAAACCTCGGAAAGTCAAGAGTCCTTTGCTCTTGCCACTTCTTTCCAGGCTCGCGGCAGCGGAAAAAATTCAAAACAGGTCGAGCTGAGGATCGGGCGGCTGATCGTGGCCGGCGCGGCGGGGGAGCTTGGCTTCGGCCAGCAGTTCCTGTTCAATCGCGCGCAGGAAGGGGGAAGGGGTCTGGTCCTGGAGCTTGCCTTGCCAGCGGCGCCGGGCCGCGTGGCTCAAGAAAAGCAGGAGCCGGGCGCGGGTCATGCCCACGTAGAACAATCTCCGCTCTTCCTCCCGTTCCGGAGCCGAGGCCAGACTCCGCCGGTGCGGGAGGATTCCGTCCTCGCAACCCACCAGGAATACCGCCGGAAACTCGAGGCCTTTGGAGGAGTGCAGCGTCATCAGGGTCACCCGGTCCGCCCGCGGCTCCCGGCTGTCCACCGCCGCCCGTAGCGCCTGGTGCTCGAGGAACCCGCAGAGGTCGCGGCCAAAAGGCTCGGCTTCGGCCAGCCACTTGGGCCGGAGCCGGTCGCGGACCTCGGGGTCAGACACCACTCCGCTCCCGCTTAAAAGTTCCGCGATCAGGTCGGCCACCTCCCGCTCGCCTATGCATTTTTGCAATAAAAGCAAGTCCTCGCCGGATCGGCCCCGGCCCCAGAGCGGGTGCAGGGCTCCCGTCTGCGGGCGGGCGATGAGCTTGAGCGCGGCCAGGAGCCGGCCGGCGCTTTCCGCTTCCGGGTCGGGCCCGATCTTCTGGAAGGGGATGCCGGAGCGGGCGAAGGCTTCGAGGAGCGGGAGACTGAGGGAATCCTGCCGGTAAAGGACCGCGAAGTCGGCAAAGCTCCAGGCGTGCTCTTCGGAGCGGGCATCCACCCGGCCGCTGTCCAGGGAAAAGAAGCCGGTGCCGCCTACCAGTTTTTCAATGGTGTGGACCACGAACTCGGCCTCGGCCCGGTCGCTTCTGGCCGCGAGCACCGAGATCCTCGCGTCTCCGGCCTCGCCGGCCGCGGTGATCGCCACCTCGCCGCCGGGCGCGAGCAGTTGCGCCGAGGCGCGCTGGATCACCGGGGTGGAGCGGTAATTGCGGCGGAGCTCGATCACCCGGGCGCCGGGGTAATCCTGTTCAAAGCGGAGGAAGTAAACCGGGTCCGCGCCGCGAAAGCCGTAGATGGCCTGGTCCGGGTCGCCGATCACGAACAGGTTGGCCCCGGCCGGGGCCAGGAGCCGCACCAGTTGGCATTGCGCCGCGTTAATGTCCTGGTATTCGTCCACCAAAATCCACTGGAAGCGCTCGCGCCAGCGCTTCAGCGCCATGGCATCCTCGCGCAAGCGGCAAACCGGCAGGGCCAGGAGGTCGTCGAAGTCCACCGCGCCGGCCTCAGCCAGCGCGGCTTGATAGGCGGCAAAGGTCTCTCGGAACTCAGGCTCGACCTCCTCCGGCCGGGCCAGGTTCTGCTTGGCCAGGGAGATTTTTTCCACCAGGCGGCCGCGGGAACGGCCGGAAATCTTCTGGACCAGGAACTCGCGCTCGTCCTCATCCAACACGATCAAGTCCGGGGGCAAACCCAAGGCGCAGGCTTCCTCCCGCAGGATCATCAACCCGAGCGAGTGAAACGTGCGGATGGTCAGGCCCTGGAACCGGGCCGGGTCGGCCAGGAGCGCTTGCAACCTTCCCGCCATCTCGTCCCGGGCCGCGTTGGTGAAAGTCACGGCCAGGATTTTCTTCGGGCCCACTCCGCGCCGGCCGATCAGGTGAGCAATGCGATGGGTCAGGGTCAAGGTCTTGCCGGTGCCGGGGCCGGCCTTGATCAGGAGCGGGCCTTCGCCGTGCTCGACCGCGGCTTGTTGCAGAGCGTTCAACTCCGGGACTGATGCGCCGACTTCGGACGCCGGCTCCTCGCCGAACCGCGGAGCAGCCGAGGTCCGCGGCTTTTTCCGGGCCGGGGCCTTGGCCGGGGCCGGCCTTTTCTTCTCCGTGGGTGCGGCGGGTCCGGAGTCTTCTGGGGGTTGAAACCAGCCGGCTTTTTTGAGCAGGCGGTCGCGCTCGCCTTCTTGGAACAGCCGGACAGTGCCGTATTCGCCGTCGTAGCCGGCCGCGACCTGCACCTCGCCGGCGCGCATGCGGCGGAGCGACTCGGCGAGCAGCGGCGGGCCGGCCGGCTCGATCTCTGCCAGGTCCGCGCTTTCCAAAATGAATAGCTCCGGCCCGAACCGGGAGAGCAGCTTCTCGTATTCCGCGGCCACGCCCTTGGTTGCCGGCCCCGCGTCCAGCACTTCGCCCAGCACCTCGACCAGGGGGACCAAGCTGCGGAAAGGATGGCGCCGGGCCGGACCCTCGCCTTCCGGCCGGTCGGCCAGTTCCTCCACCCGGTGCATCACCCCGACCGTGACCGGCTTGCCGCATTCCGGGCAGCGGCCCTTGAGCTTTCGCGTCTGGGCCGGGTTCAAGCGGGCGTTGCATTTGCGGTGGCCGTCGAAATGGTATTTCCCCTCTTCCGGGAAAAACTCGACCGTGCCCAGGTAATGCGCGCCGGTGCGGAGCGCCTCGCGGAGGGCCGGGTAGGAAAGCTCGGTGTCAAAGACGTTTGCTTCCCGGCCGAGCTTGGCCGGCGAGTGCGCGTCGGAGTTGGAGACCAGGGTCAGCCGGTCGAGCATGGAGAGCCGCCAGTTCATGGGCGGGTCCGAGCTTAAGCCGGTCTCGACCGCGAAGATTTGCGGGGCCAGGTCGCCGTAGGCTTCTTCCAGCGAGTCGAAGCCGGACTTGGAGCCCAGAAGCGAGAACCAGGGCGTCCAGATGTGGGCGGGGATGAAGACCGCCTGCTCCGAGGCGTGGAGCGTCATCTCGAAAAGGTCGCGCGAGTCGAGGCCGAGAATGGGCCGGCCGTCCGCCGAGAGGTTCCCGATGCGGGCGAGCGCCGCGTTCAGGCGGGCCGCGGATTCCAGGTCCGGCATCAAGATCAGGTTGTGGACCTTGCGCACCTTCTCGTGGCGCTTGTAGATGTTGCTGATCTCCACCGAGAGGATGAAACGGACCTCGCCCGGGCAGGAGCGGGGGACTCCCTGAGAGCGCCCCGGCCCGGGCCGCAGGCGGAAGAGACCCGGCTCCGCCGGCTCCAGGGATTCCTTGATTTCCGCGAACCACTTGGGGTGGGTGAAGTCGCCGGTGCCGACCACGGTCACACCCTTGCGCCGGGCGGATCGGTCCAGGTTGACGAGGTTGCAGTCGCGGCTGGTGGCGCGGGAGAGGTAGGAATGGACGTGGAAGTCGCTCACGAACCGCATAGCGCGAATTCTAGCAAAGCCTGGCCCAGGGTCAAATTCCAAACCGGTCACGCCAATCCGGCCCGAAAGATTCTTTACAAGTATTCTTAATCCGGCTAAAATTAAAAAGATATGCAATCCAGGCTTGTTCTCCGGAAGCCCCGGCACCTGCAAGCGATCCGAGTTTTGCCCCAGGCCAGGCGGGCCGTGAAAATCCGGCTCCGCCAGGCCCGGCTGCATACGGTGTGCGAGTCGGCCCGGTGCCCGAACCTGGGGGAGTGTTTTTCCCGGCCCACGGCGGCGTTCCTGATCCTGGGCAACCGCTGCACCCGCGCCTGCGGCTTCTGCGCTGTGGAGCACGGCTCGCCCGGACCGGCGGACCCGGCCGAGCCGGAAGCCGTGGCCGAGGCGGCTCGCGCGCTGGGCCTGCGCTACGTGGTCATTACCTCCGTGACCCGGGATGACCTGGCCGACGGCGGCGCCGGCCAGTTCGCGGCCGCGATCCAGGCGGTGCGCCGGCTGCTGCCGGCAGCCAAGGTGGAGGTCTTGACCCCCGACTTCCGGGGCGAGGCGCGGGCGATCGCGGTGGTGGCCGAGGCCGGGCCGGATGTGTTCAACCACAACCTGGAGACGGTGCCGGTCCTGTATCCGCGCGTCCGGCCGCAGGCGGATTATGGGCGCTCGCTTCAGTTGTTGCGGACGGTGAAAGCGAATGCGCCCGGGCTAGTGACCAAGTCCGGCCTGATGCTGGGGTTGGGCGAAAGCCCGGCCGAGGTGGAAGCGGTGCTGGAGGACGTGCTGGGCGCCGGGGTGGAAGTCCTGACCCTGGGCCAGTACCTGGCGCCTTCGCGCCGGCACTTGCCGGTGGCGCGCTATCTTGAGCCGGAAGAGTTCGAGGAATGGGCCGAGCGGGGAAGGGCCAAGGGCTTCCGGCGGGTGTTTGCCGGACCGCTGGTGCGGAGCAGTTATCACGCGGAAGAAGTGTGGGAGACAGCTATGAAAGAAGCACCGGTTGAAAACCGGTGGCACACAAAGGGGGCGCCGGTTTCAAACCGGCGGCACACGAGAGGATGACGCAATTTCAACGGATGAACCGGCTTCCGCCCTATGTTTTCAACCAGGTGGTGGAAGCGATGAAGGAAGCCCGGCGCCAGGGGGAGGACATCATTGACTTAGGGATGGGCAACCCGGACCTGCCCACGCCCCAGATCATTGTGGACAAGGTCAAGGAAGCCCTTGACAACCCCCGGAACCACCGCTACAGCGCCTCCCGGGGCATCGCCGGGCTGCGCAAGGCGATCTGCGACTGGTATCAGCGCAACTACGAGGTGGACCTGGACCCGAATACCGAGGCTATCGCCACCATCGGGGCCAAGGAGGGGCTCTCGCATTTGGTCCTGGCCACGGTGGACTCTGGGGACGTGGTATTCGTGCCTAATCCGACTTACCCGATCCACGCCTATTCGGTGGTGATCGCGGGCGGCGACTTGCGCACGATCCCGCTGACCGGGGAGGACGACTTCTTTGCCGGGCTTTTGGCGGCGACCAAGACCACCTGGCCGCTGCCCAAGATGATGATCCTGTCCTTCCCGCACAACCCCACCACCCGGGTGGTGGAGCTGGACTTTTTCCAGAAGGTGGTGGCTTTTGCCAAGGAGCACAAGATCTGGATCGTCCACGACCTGGCCTACGCCGATCTCTGCTTTGACGGCTTTCGCGCGCCCAGCTTCCTGGAGGTGCCGGGCGCCAAGGAGGTGGGCGTGGAGTTGTACTCCATGAGCAAGGGTTATTCCATGCCCGGCTGGCGCGTCGGGTTTTGCGTGGGCAACCGCCATCTGGTCGCGGCCCTGGCCCGGATCAAGAGCTACCTGGACTACGGCATCTTCCAGCCCATCCAGATCGCCAGCACCGTCGCGCTCAACGAGTGCGATGACGTGCCGCCGCAGGTTTGCGAGGTTTACCGCCGCCGGCGGGACGTCTTGGTGGACGGGCTGGTTAAGCTGGGCTGGCCCTTGAAGAAACCCAAGGCTACCATGTTTGTCTGGGCCAAGATCCCGGAGCCGTTTGCCCAGATGAACTCGGTGGACTTCAGCTTGAGACTTCTGGCCGAAGCCAAGGTGGCGGCCAGCCCGGGCGTGGGCTTCGGCGGGGTGGGCGAGGGCTACGTCCGCTTCGCCCTGGTGGAGAACGAGCACCGGATCAAGCAGGCGCTGCGCGGGATCCGGAAGATGTTTCGGAAGGGGTAAGGAGAGGTATGTAGTATGTAGTATGTAGTATGTAGAGGATGGGAGATCGGGGTGCCCCCCTACATACGACATACAACATACGACATGCTAAACAATGAAGACAATCGCTATCGGCTTACTGGGTTACGGCACCATCGGCCAGGGCGTGATCAAGCTCTTGCAGAAGAACGCCCGCCTGATCGAGGACCGGCTGGGGGCCAGGCTCGAGCTGGCCGGAGTGGCGGACCCGGACCTGACCCGGCCCCGCCAGGTCAAGGTGGCGAAGCGGCTCTTGACCCGTGACCCCTTTCGGCTGGTCCGGGACCCGAAAATCCCGCTGATCGTGGAGCTGGTCGGCGATTGGCCGGGCGTCAAGGAGCTGATCCTGGCGGCGCTCCGGGCCAAGAAGTCGGTGGTGACCGCCAACAAGGCGCTGTTGGCCAAGCACGGGGCCGAGCTGTTCGCCGAGGCGGAAAAGCAGGGGGTGGACATTTACTACGAGGCCAGCGTGGCCGGGGGAGTGCCCATCATCCGGGTGCTGCGCGAGGGCCTGATCGCCAACCGCATCCAGGCGGTCTACGGCATCGTCAACGGCACCTGCAATTACCTGCTTACCGAGATGAGCCAGGGCCGCGGCGATTTCCAGACCATCCTCCAGCAAGCCCAGGCCAAGGGCTATGCCGAGGCGAACCCGGCGTCGGACGTGGAGGGCCACGACGCCTCGCACAAGCTTGCCCTCTTGATCCGCCTGGGCTTCGGCGTGCCCATCCGTTTGAGCCAGATTTACCGGGAGGGCATCACCGCGCTCGCGCCCGCGGACTTCGAGGCCGCGGCCGAGTTCGGCTTTGCCATCAAGCTCCTGGCCATTGCCAAGCTCAAGGACGGCCGGGTGGAGGCGCGGGTGCATCCGACCCTGATCCCGGCCGGCTCGCTGCTCGCCGACGTCGGCGGGGTGTTCAACGCGGTTTACGTGGTCGGCGATTTCGTGGGCCCGACCCTTTACTACGGCCGGGGCGCGGGCATGGACCCGACCGCCTCCGCCGTGGTCTCGGACCTGATGGAGCTGGCCCGCAACTACTTGCGGGGCGAGCCGGGCCGGCGCCTGCCCTCGGGCTCGTTCCAGGACTCGCGGCCGCAAAAGCTCCGGGTGATGCCCCAGCCCGAGGTCTTGACCCAGTATTATTTGCGGATGCAGGTGCGGGACCAGCCGGGCGTGCTCTCGAAGATCTCCGGCCAGTTGGCCAAGGAGAACATCAGCATTTCCGCCGTGGTCCAGCGCGGCCGGGGCGGCAAGACGGCGCCGATCGTGATGCTGACCCACACCGCTTCCGAGGCGGCGATGGAGAAGGCGCTGAAGCGGCTGAACCGGCTCGCGGTGGTGCAGAAGCCGATCCAGCGCATCCGAATCGAGACGGCATTGTAAGAGAAGAAGAGGATCCGCAGAGAGACTCCGCCGAAGCGCTACGTCCTCCGCGAAGGCGGATTACGCAGATTTCGCAGATTGAAGAAAAAAAGCTGTGGCCGCGACTGGGGCGGTCGCGGGTGAAGGAATCTCACATGGTTGAAGATAGGAAAGCATTTCGAGGCAGGATTTGAGCTTTTGGGAAGCCGATCAACCCCAAAGGAATCAGAGATGAGTTATCGGGGCGTGGTGGACCGCTACTGGGACTTGCTGCCGCTGAAAAAGCGGGAGTGCATCGTCACCCTGCTCGAGGGCGACACCCCTTTGATCCCGTCCCGCCGGCTGGCGGAGAAGGTCTGCCCCGGGGTGGAGTTGTTCTTCAAGTTCGAGGGTCTGAACCCGACCGGCTCGTTCAAGGACCGGGGCATGACCGTGGCGGTGAGCAAGGCGCTTGAAGACGGGAGCCAGGCGGTGATCTGTGCCAGCACCGGCAACACCTCGGCCTCGGCCGCGGCCTATGCGGCCCGGGCCGGCTTGAAGGCTT
>MGQK01000075.1:31286-48401 GCA_001797815.1 Deltaproteobacteria bacterium RBG_13_61_14
GGAGGGCAAGATCGCGGCGGGGAAATTGGCCCAGGCCATGATCCACGGCGCCAAGACGATCGAGGTGGATGGCAACTTTGACCAGGCGCTGAAGCTGGTGCGGCGGATCAGCGAGGAGTATCCGATCACGCTGGTGAATTCACTCAACCCCTTTCGCATCGAGGGCCAGAAGACCGCGGCCTTTGAGATCTGCGACGTGCTCGGCTCTCCGCCGGACCACCACTGCCTGCCGGTCGGGAACGCGGGCAACATCACCGCCTACTGGAAGGGCTATAAGCAGTATTACGAGGCGCGCCTGATCCACCGGTTGCCCCAGATGAACGGGTTCCAGGCCGAGGGCGCGGCCCCGATCGTGCGCGGCCGGGTGATCGAGAAACCCGAAACCTTTGCCACCGCCATCCGGATCGGCAACCCGGCGAGCTGGAAGCAGGCCGAGCAGGCCCGGGACGAGAGCGAGGGCATGATCGAGATGGTGAGTGACGACGAGATCCGCCAGGCCCAATACCTGCTTTCTTCGCTGGAAGGGATTTTCTGCGAGCCGGCCAGCGCGGCCTCGGTGGCCGGGCTGATCCGGTATCAGGACAAGCTGAACCTGCAAAAAGGCCAGAAGGTAGTCTGCACCCTGACCGGCCACGGGCTCAAAGACCCGGACGCCGGCCAGGGCACGGCGCGGGCGTTTTCTTCGAACCCGATCCCGGTGCCGGCGGAAATGGAAGCGGTGCTCAAGGCGATGGGATTCTGAAGAGGAAGAGTTCACCACAGAGGCACAGAGAGCACAGAGGAGGAAAAAGAGAGAAGAAATCTATTGAGGTAAGGACGGAAAGAAAGAGGAATATGTTTTAGATAAGAGTGTTGGGATAGAAAATGGTGACGGCTAAAGAGGTGAAACAGCGATTGAGCGGGCCTAAAATAGATATCGAGGCATTGAACGACTTGAGCGGGAAAATTGTTGACGCCGCGATTGAGGTACATCGGCACTTGGGACCAGGACTTTTGGAGTCGGCTTACGAAAGTTGCTTGGCCCGGGAGCTAAGTCAACGCGGCCTGGAAATTCAGCGCCAAGTTGAGTTACCAATTCATTATAAGGGTGAGCAATTGGAGGTCAGCTTTAGGATAGATATTTTAGTTCAGGATTTGATCATTGTTGAAATCAAAGCCGTGGAGCAAATCCTGGGAGTGCATGAGGCTCAAGTGATTACTTATCTCAAGCTCTCCGGATGCCCTTTAGGCTTACTTCTGAACTTCAACACCAAGCTGATGAAGAATGGGATAAGAAGATTTCGAAATTGAGGATAACCTAAAAGGATAAAAAGGAGGAAACCGATGGAACTTTTTTATTTGAAGACCACAGATGATTCATTATCTGTGAAAGAAAGGGCTAAGCCAATCAAATTCAAAGAAATCCTGACCAAGGGAGCATTAGAAAAGGACCTTGAGCGATTGATAGTCGAAAACCCAGGTCTTCTCGACTGGTCCGATCATAATTCATCCCTCGACGAAGAGCCGGACTTGCTTATTATCAGCCGCCAAAAATGCTTTGGAAAGGAACCAGACCTCTTGGCGATTGATCGCCAAGCCAATCTTGTGGTAATTGAAATTAAGCGCGATGCGGTTGATGAAAAAAACAGGAAGGAAGCCTTTGAATTTCAGGCGATCCGTTATGCCGCGGCCAGCAGAAAAATGACGCCTCACCAAATCATTGATCTTTTCGCTGGTTATTTGAAGGATCTAGAAGCAGACAAAAAGGATGTTGATTGGAGGGAAGAGGCTGTAAGCAAATTATGCGAGCACTTGTCTGGTGAGGAAGAAGTATCAGAAGACGACCTTGAGGAATTGCTCAATCCCAGGGATCAGCAAAAGATTTACTTGGTGGCAGCGGATTACGAGCCGGATGTGACCTCCGCATGCGCCTGGCTTCAGGAACACAATATTAACATCGCTTGTTTCAGGTTGAGACCCTATAAGATAGGTGATCGAATGATCCTCGAACGGGAAAGACTCATCCCCCCTCCTGAGCTTGATGACTTTATGCCAGAAACGGTGCCAATTTCAGACCAGCGCCGTGAATACCAAAAAGGAAGAACAATAACGAATCCTTCTGACCCAGCCCAGTGTTTGACTTGGCAAGACGGGGATGGCTCGGAAATATCGGTCAATGGTTGGACCCATGCATTATACCTAGGGACCCAAAAAGCCCTGGAGTTGAATCTGAGCGAGGACGACCTCCCAATGAAGCACCATGCTGATGAAAAAGACTTTGATCCATCAAGTTCATCAAAGCCAATGAAGATCAAAGAAAATCTGTTCATTGACAAGCACGGAAGCGCCAACCAACTTCGAACCTTACTTTCGATTATGTTTCGCAATCTAGACAAAGAGAAGGGATTCTTGCAGATATTAACGCAATCGGGAGCTAGTTATGAATTGCCTGATTGACGAAAGTTATGTCGTGCCTCTGCGGGCCGGGAGAATTTACTATTTTTTAAACTATAATTTCTCCGTGCTCTCTGTGGCTCTGTGGTGAAAAATTCATGAAGTATGTAGTTCTGATCGGCGACGGGATGGCGGATGATCCGCAGGACCATCACCGCGGACAGACGCCGCTGGAAGTGGCGAAGACCCCGAATATGGATCGGCTGAGCCGGGGAGCGGTGCTGGGCCGGGTGCGGACGGTGCCGGCGGGCATGCACGCCGGCTCGGACGTGGCCAACCTGTCCATCCTCGGCTACGACCCCCGGACGCATTACACCGGCCGGGCACCGATCGAGGCCGCGGGTTTGGGCGTGGAGCTCCAGCCGGGCGAGACCGCGCTCCGCTGCAACCTGGTCAGCCTGGGCCAAGGTCCGGACGGCCCGGTCATGGAAGACTACAGCGCCGGCCATATCAGCAACGAAGAGGCCGCGGCGCTGATGGAGGCGCTGAACCACGAGTTCAACGGCCGCGGCATCCGCTTTTACCCGAGCGTGAGCTACCGCAACCTCTGCGTGATCGCCGGGTTTGACGACCGGATGCAGGTGACCCCGCCCCACGACTTTTTGAGCGGCAAAGTCGGCGAGCACTGGCCCGCCTGCCCGGGCGCCATCCAGGTCCGGGCGATGGTAGAGGCCTCCCAGAAGATCTTCGCCGACCATCCCGTGAACCTCAAGCGGAAGAAGCTGGGCCTAAAGACCGCGGATTCGATCTGGCTGTGGGGCCACGGGGTGATGCCGCGGCTGCGGACCATCCCGGAGCGTGACGGGCTGCATGGCGTGGTCATCTCCGGAGTGGACCTGGTGCGGGGTCTGGGCAAGCTGGCCGGCCTGGAGATCATCCGGGTGCCGGGCGCGACCGGCGACATCAACACCAATTACTCGGGCAAGGTGGCCGCGGCGCTGCAGGCGCTGGCCGGTCAGGACCTGGCTTACGTGCACATCGAGGCGCCGGACGAGGCGGCGCACCAGGGCAACCTTCCGGAGAAGATCGAGGCGATCGAGCTGTTTGACCGGCGGGTGGTGGGGCCGATGGTGGAGGGTTTGCAAAAGCTCGCGCAGCCGTTCCGGATCCTGGTGATGCCGGACCACATGACCCCGGTCAAGGAGCGGACCCACCGGGACGACCCGGTGCCGTTCATGATCGTGGATTCCGCGAAGCTGGACCCCAAGGCTGGGCCGGGCCCGGGCCTGACCGAGCGCGCGGCCGCGGCCGCCGGGCTCCTGATCGAGCGGGGCTATGAACTCCTGGACCGACACTTTTTCCAAAAGGGATGAGACCATGCCGCGGGTAGTGGTCAACCCGGAGCGGTGCAAGTCGTGCGAGATCTGCGTGCACGCCTGCCCCAAGGAGTGCCTGAAGATCGGCGAAGAGACCAATGCCTCGGGCTATTTCGTGGTGCGGTTCGAGAGCGAGGAGCGGTGCACGGGGTGCCTGATCTGCGGGGAGATGTGCCCGGATCTGGCGTTGCAAGTCTGGAAATGAAGAGTTTCACCACAGAGACACAGAGAGCACAGAGGCAAGAAAAAACTGGGGTTAAGAAATGGAAGAGGAGAAAGATTGATAGCGGGTAAGATGAAAATGGAGTTGCAATGGCTTATGAAAAAGCGAGAGTAAAAAGATCGGAAATCGATCTGGAAGCTCTTAACGAGTTGAGTGGAAAAATCGTGGATGCTGCGGTGGAGGTGCACCGGCATCTGGGGCCGGGGCTGTTGGAGTCGGTTTACGAAACCTGCCTGGCGAAAGAATTAACCGAGCGAGCGGTTAAGTATCAACGGCAAGCGGAAATCCCGATCTGTTATAAAGGAGAACCGCTGGAAGTTAAATTCAAGGTAGATCTCTTGGTGGAGGATTTAATCGTAGTTGAAATCAAATCCGTGGAGACCATTCTCCCGGTGCACGAGGCCCAGGTTCTTACCTATCTGAAACTGACGGGATGCCCATTGGGTTTACTATTCAATTTTAACAGCAAACTCATGAAAGATGGCATTCGCCGCTTTCGGATTTAACTTTTTTGACCTTTAAATTCTCTGTGCTCTCTGTGTCTCTGTGGTGAAAGATTCATGAAGAAGAAGTTGGTAAAGGGCAACGAGGCGTTGGCGCAGGCCGCGATTGAGGCCGGGTGCAGGTTCTACTTCGGCTACCCGATCACGCCCCAGAACGATATCCCGGAATACCTGGCCCGGGAGTTCCCCAAGCTCGGCGGCACCTTCCTCCAAGCCGAAAGCGAGATCGGCTCCATCAACATGGTGCTCGGAGCCTCCGCGGCCGGCATGCGCGCCATGACCTCGTCCTCCGGACCCGGCATCTCGCTGATGCAGGAGGGCTTGAGCTACCTGGCCGGCTCGGAAATCCCCGCGGTGGTCGTCAACGTCCAGCGCTCCGGCCCGGGCCTGGGCGGCATCTCGCCCAGCCAGGGCGATTACTTCCAGGCCACCCGCGGGGGCGGCCACGGCGACTACCGCACGCCCGTGCTGGCCCCGGCCTCGGTCCAGGAGATGTGGGACCTCACCTTCCTCGCCTTCGACCTGGCCGACCGCTACCGCAACCCGGTGGTGATCCTGGCCGACGCCATGCTCGGGCAGATGAAGGAGCCCCTGGAGATGCGGAAGCCGGAGCTGCCGCCGCTGCCGGCCAAGGACTGGATCCTGGAGGGTTGCCAGGGCCGGGACAAGCGTCTGCTCAAGTCGCTCTACCTGGGCGAGGGCGAGCTGGAGAAGCACTGCTGGCGCCTGTGGGCCAAGTATGAGGAGATCAAGAAGAAAGAGGTGCGCTGCGAGGCTTACCGGATCGAGGACGCCGAGCTGGTGGTGGTGGCGTTCGGCAGCCCGGCGCGGATTGCCAAGGGCGCGATCATGGAGGCGCGCGAGCAAGGCTTGAAGGTGGGCCTGCTGCGGCCGATCACCTTGTATCCCTACCCGGAGAAGGAGCTGGCGGACCTGGCCGACCAAGGCAAGACCTTCCTGGTGACCGAGCTGAACGTGGGCCAGATGGTGGAAGACGTGCGGATGGCCGCGGGCCGGCGCGCGGAGGTGCACTTTTACGGCCGGCCGCCGGGGGCGGGCAGTCTGCCTTCGCCCGAGGACATCTTGCACGAGATCCGGGAGACTTATCCAGCGAGGTAAACCATGTCGGAAACCGCAGAGAAATTGCTCAACCCCCGGCCCGAGAGCCTGGTGGATATTCCCACCCACTTTTGCCCGGGCTGTCATCACGGCATCGTCCACCGCCTGGTGGCCGAGGCCATTGACCACTTCGGCCTGCGGGAGAAAGCGATCGGCGTGGCCTGCGTGGGCTGTTCGGTCTTCCTCTACAACTACCTCAACACCGACGTGGTCGAGGCCCCCCACGGCCGGGCCCCGGCCGTGGCCACCGGGCTGCGCCGGGCGCTCCCGGACCGATTGATCTACACCTACCAGGGCGACGGCGACCTGGCCGCGATCGGCACCTCCGAGATCATCCACGCCGCCAACCGGGGCGAGCCGATCACCGTGGTCTTTGTCAACAACACCACCTACGGCATGACCGGCGGCCAAATGGCCCCGACCACCTTGCTCGGCCAGAAGACCACCACCTCGCCTTACGGCCGCGACTTTCACCAGGCCGGCTACCCGATCAAGATGGCCGAGTTCCTGGCGCCCCTGGAAGGCGTGGCCTTTTCGGCCCGCGGGGCGGTGGACCGGGTGGCCAACCTCAAGCGCACGCGCAAGCTCATCTTCCGCGCCTTTGAAGTGCAGGTCCAGCGCCTGGGCTTCGGGTTTGTGGAAGTGCTTTCCGCCTGCCCGACCAACTGGGGCATGACCCCGATCGAGGCGGCGAAAAGGGTGGAAGAGGAAATGATCCCTTATTTCCCGCTGGGGATTTTCAAGGAGCGGAAAGAGGCGGACCACCTGTAGGAGAGTGCACAGTGGACAGTGCACAGTAAACAGTGAACCGGGAGAATTCATTCATGACCAAGAAATTTTCAAGGCGAACGGTCTGGGCCGAGAGCATTGGATTGTTGCTCTGGCTGATCGCCGGCCCGGTTCATCCCCAGGCCACGAAGCCAGCGCCGCAAGAATACCATCAGGCGATGGCCCTGCTAAAGGAGCGGCTGGATATCCCGACCCTGCGCCAGGCGATCGCGTTCCTGGAAAAGGCGGCGGAGCAGGACCCGGGGAACGAGGAAATCTGGTGCCAGTTGGCCTGGCGCTATTGGATGATAGGCGACAACCTGCCCAAGCAGACGGGCAAGGAGCGCGAAGTGCGGCTGCAATGGTTTGAAAAGGGCCAGGCCGCGGGGGAGAAGGCCCTGGCCATCAACCCCAAAAGCGTGCCCGGGATGTATTGGTCCACGGCGAACATGGCCGCGGCCGGGGAGATGCGGGGCATCCTCTCCAGCCTGATGCTGGCCGGGACGCTGTTCGGCAACATGAGCCGGGTGGACCGGCGCGACCCGTATTTCCTGTATGGCGCGACCCGGCGCTTCGGCTCCGAGGTGTTGATCCGGGTGCCGACTTTTTTGACCAGCAAGTTCGGGTTCAAGCACGAATACACGGTGGAAGACCTGGAGGCCAACATCGAGCGCTGGCCCAACTATTTTGATAACTACAATTATTTAGCGCGGGTGCACGGGTGGGCGGGCGAAAAAGACAAAGCACTCTTGCGGCTGGAATTCGTGCTCAGCCACGACCCGGGGATCATGCCGGAAGAGAAGGCGGAGAACACTCTGCAGCAGGAAATCGCCCGGAAGCTGTGGAAGGAATGGACCGGAAAGGAGTATCCCGCTCGCTGAGTGCGGGAGCAGTCTGGAGCGATGTATCATGATGTCACCATGGCCGGCTTCGGCGGCCAGGGAATTCTTTTGATCGGGAACCTTTTGGCGGAAGCGGCGCTGGCGGAAGGGCTGCACGTGACCTATCTTCCCAGTTACGGGGTGGAGATGCGGGGCGGCTCGGCCAACTGCACGGTGGTGATCTCGGACCAGGAGATCGGGAGCCCGGCGGTGGGCTCGCCCCGGGCCTTGCTCGTGATGAGCCGGCCGGCGCTCTCCCGCTTCCAGGCCTCGGTCAAGCCCGGGGGCCTGCTCATTGTCAACACCTCGTTGATCGAGCCGGCCGAGGTTGAGCGCCGGGACGTGGAGCTCCTGGCCTACCCGCTCAACCAGATCGCGCTGGAGCTTTCGCACCAGCGCCTGGCCAACATGGTGGCGCTCGGCCTTTACCTGGGCCGGACCCGGGTGGTGGGCCTGGAGTCCATCGAGCACGGCTTCGCGGAGTTGCTCTCCGAGAAGAACCGGGTTTTCATACCTCAAAACGTCGCCGCCATCCAGAAAGGGATGGCGCTGGCGGCGGAAGCGGGAGGGAAGTCATGACCGAGCCGGTGCCAGAGATGCGGGTCGGCGAGAAGATCAAGCGGCTGCGGGAAGACCGGGCGATGAGCCTGGAGGAGATGTCGAAGAAGACCGGGCTGTCGAGCTCGGTGCTGTCCCAGCTCGAGAACCACCTGATCAGCCCGCCCTTGGGCACGCTGATCAAGATCGCGTGCGCCTTCGAGGTGCCGGTGGGCTATTTCTTCCGGGACCAGCCGGAGCAGGACCCCTTCTGCCTGGTGCGGGAGCACGAGCGGCAGAAGGTCTCCCGCTTCGCTTCCAAGGACGGGGTCAACTACGGCTACTCCTACGAGGCGCTGGGCTACGGCAAGAAGGACCGGCACATGGAGCCGTTCGTGGTGACCCTGACTCCGGCTACCCTGGGCCCTGCGGACCTGTCCAGCCATGCCGGGGAGGAATTCATTTATGTCTTGGAGGGCGAGGTGGAGGTGACCTTGGGCGACCACACCGACCTGCTGCGCCCCCATGACAGCATCTACTATGACGCCACCTTGCCCCACCGGGTAAGCTGCGCCCAGGGTCGGCCCGCCAAGATCGTGGCGGTCATCTGGGCGCCGGAAAAGTAGCCCTCGGTCTCGGGCTTGCCGAAAGCCCCGACCCCAGGCTTGAGGAAATGGCCATGTTTCAGGTGCTGGTGGCGGAACCGGACGACGCTTCCTTCCAGAGGATCCGATCTTACCTGGCGCCGGAAGCCTTTCATATTTGGCGCACCGTGAATCTGGCCGAGTGTGTCAAGGGCCTGAAGGCGATCCAGGCGGATGCCGTCTTGATCTCTTTCGATTTTCCTGAAGGCGGAGCCCGGGCTTTGCTCCACCACCTGCTCGCCGAAGCCCTGGAAGTCCCGGTGGTGGTGCTGGGCAATCCCGGCCAGGAAGAAGCCTGCCGCCGGATCGTGCTGGACGGCGCCGCCGATTACCTGACCCGCGAGCCGGGGAGGTGGGAACTGCTCGACCCGGTGCTGCGGCGGGCGATTGCCTACCACCGCCTGACCGCCCAGTTGGCCGCCTCCGAGCAGAAATATCGCACCTTGTTCCATCACTCCCCCAACGGCTTGGTCTTGCTGGATACGGAGGGCGCGGTGCTGGATGCCAACCGGGCCGCGGAGGAAATCTTCCAGATCGGCCGCTCGCACTTGTTCGGCCGTCCCCTGGCCGTGCAGTTTCCGGCCGGGAGCGAAATCCGCCGGCTCCTGGAAAGCCCGCAGGATTTGTCCCGGTCCGGCAATCAAACCCTCTCCTTTCAGCGGGGCGGGCAGGAGCTTTGGCTGGAGATCCGCCTGAATCCCATGGAAGCCTATTTGCGCCGGCACTACCTGCTCTTGGTGCGGGACGTGACCCAGGCGCGGCGGGCCGAGGCCGAGCTCGCGGCCTCGGAAGCCCATTACCGCGACATTTTCGAGAACCTGGGGACCATGATCGTGATCCTGGACGTGGAAGGCCGGATCGTGGACGCCAACCGCTGGGTGGAAGACTGGACCGGCCAGCCCCGGGAAAAGCTGCGCGGCTTCCATCTTTTTCAGCATTTAGGTGATCAAGGCTTAGGCGAATGGCTGGAGCAACGGGGTCGAGAGCTCCGGGAGGAAGGCGTGATGCGGGGAGAGTTCGAGGCCCGGCTCTTTGGCCGGCAGGCGGTGCTGGGATGCCATGCCACTTCGATTCTCCAGGGAGGCCGGGTGACCGGTTACCGCCTGGCCTTTCAGGACATCACCTATCGGGTGGAGCTGGAGCGCCAGCGCGAGGAGTTGCAACTGGAACTTCTGGAGCGGGACCGGCTCGCGGCCATGGGCCGGCTGCTCCAGGGCGTGGCCCATAACCTGAGCAACCCGCTCACCATCCTGCAGAGCACTTTGGACTGGATCCGGTCCGAGGGGGTGGACGCGGTCAACCTGGCCGAGGAGCTTCAGGTGCTGGACCAGCAGGTGCGCCGGCTGCGGGAAATGCTGAGCAACATGCAGGAGAAGGGCCGGCGCGAAGCGCTGCGCCAGGTGGTGCGCCTGGACCTGAACGCGATTCTGGAGGCGGAGTTGAAATTCCTCCAGGCCAACCCCTTCTTCAAGCACGAGGTCAAGCTCTTGACCCAGCTCTTGCCCCTGCCCCCGATCCTGGGCATTTACTCCGACTTCAGCCAGAGCTTTTCCAACCTGCTCAACAACGCCCTCGACGCCATGTTCGACTCGCCGGCGAAAACCCTGAAGGTGAGCACCGCCTGCCGCCAGCAGGAGATCGTCATCGAGATCCAGGACACCGGCCACGGGATTTCCCCCGAAGCCCTGCCCCAGATCTTTGATCCCTTTTTCTCGACCAAGCCCAACGTCTCGGTGGACGGTCGGCCGGCCGGAACCGGTCTGGGCCTGCATGCCTGCCGGATGCTGCTCGATCCTTACGGGGTCAAGTTCGAGGTCGAGAACCGGCCGGGAGCCGGGGCCGGCTTTCGGCTGAGAATTCCCATCCAGCCGCGCCGGGGAGTGCGCGCGCTCCTGGTGGAGGACGAGAGCGCGATCCGGCTCGGGCTCCAGAGTGGGCTTCGGGCTTTCAACGTGAATGTCACCGCGGTGGAAAGCGCGGAGGCCGCGCTCTCCCTGGCAAACGGGTTTGACGTGTATTTGGTGGACACGAGCCTGCCCGGCATGAGCGGCCTGGACTACATCGCGCAATTGCGCGCCCGGCAGCCGGAGGCCAAGGTGCTCCTGCTCGCCGGCGCGGATTTACCCCAGGTGGAGCCGCGCGCCCGGACCCTGGGCGTGAACCTGGTCCTGCTCAAGCCGGTCACCTTCCGGGAGGTCGCCCAGGCCATTGCCCTCCTGGATACACCGAATTCGCCGGTAGCCGCGGGCTGGTAAGTTATTCTCACCCTCTCCCTCTGGGAGAGGATGGGGGTGAGGGAGGTAGCCGCGACCGCCCCTCGGTCGCGGAAAAGCTCTTATTTCCGGCCCCGTTTTTTCGGAGGCTTCTTTTTCGCCAAAGCTTCCCGCCGGATCCGGATCGCCTGCGCGTGCCCGTCCAACCCCTCCAGTTCCGCCATCCGCTCCGCCACCGGTCCCAGCTTCAGCAGCGCCTCCTTCGAAAACTCCACCACGCTCTGCCGCTTGACAAAATCCTCGACCCCCAGCGGAGAAGCAAAGCGGGCGCGGCGGTCAGTGGGAAGAACATGGTTGGGGCCCGCCAAATAATCTCCTATTGGAACTGGCGAATAAGGCCCAAGAAAAATTGAAGCCGCGTTTTCAATCAAGGGCATAACCCTTCTGGGGTTTTGGATCATTATTTCGAGATGCTCTGGTGCGATCCAATTCACAACATCCAGAGACTCTTTAAGACTTCTGGTTATTAGTCCTACCGCTAAATCACCAGCAGAAGATTTTAAATATTTCTTACTCATTGGATTATTTATTTGGTATTCAACTTCCTTTTTAACTTCTTCTGCATATTTTCGAGAATGGGTTACCAAAACTGCCATGCTGTCTTCTCCGTGTTCGCATTGCGAGATAAGGTCTGCGGCAACAATAGCGGCGGGATATGAGCCGTCGGACAAAACAACTATTTCACTGGGTCCAGCAGGACTATCAATGCCAACGAAACCCAAGCTGGCTGAAAAAATTTTTGCTTGGGTAACCCAGAGGTTGCCCGGCCCTACGATCTTTTCAACATTGGTAATAGTCTCCGTGCCGTAGGCCAAGGCAGCGACTCCCTGGACTCCACCAATCTTGTATATTTCATCAACACCCGACATTAAAGCAGCTACCAGAATATGAGGATTCATTTGACCATTCGGCCAAGGAGAAATCATGGCTATTTGTTTGACTCCCGCAATCTGGGCGGGAATAGCGGTCATCAAAACGGTTGAAAATAAAGGTGCCCGACCAGCAGGAATGCAGATACCTACTCTTCTAATAGGCAAGAGCCGTTGCTCGATAATCGTTCCAGAATCTTCCTTGATTTTAAAATTGTTCAGTAAGAGTTTTTTCTTTTGTTCCTCATGAAAATTCCTAATTCTTTTTGCTGCTAAAGAGATAATTTTTCTATCCGCTCCTGGCACTTGCTTCCATGCTTGGACAATTTCCTGTGGGCTTACTCTAACCGTTTCGGCTTTCAAAATATGGCGATCGAATTGCTTTGTGTAAAAAAATACTTTAGTGTTTCGATCTCTTGCATTTGTTATTGATAAAAATATTTTATTCACTTCTTTCTCAATTATTTTCTTTTTTGCTAATTGAAAGAAATGCCTTGATGCAAAAATATCTCGCATTTTCTTATTATTGATATCAAATTGATAAATTTTCACTTTATTGTTCCTTTACCCTTTGGATTTCCGCTCCTACTGCTTGGAGTTTTCTTTCCAGGGTCTCGTAGCCGCGGTCGAGGTGGTAGATGCGGAGCACTTCGGTCGTGCCCTCGGCGATCAGCCCGGCCAGCACCAGCGAGGCCGAGGCGCGGAGGTCGGTGGCCATGACCGAGGCGCCCGAGAGCTTGGGCACGCCGGTGACGATCGCGCTCCGGCCCTGGATCTTGATGTTGGCGCCCATGCGCTCAAGTTCCAAGACGTGCATGAAGCGGTTCTCGAACACGGTCTCGGTGATCACCGAAAGCCCTTCGGCCCGGCACATGAGCGCGATGAGCTGGGCCTGCATGTCGGTCGGGAAACCCGGATAGGGCCGGGTGCTCACGTCCACCGCCCGCAGCCCGTCGCCCCGCACCCGGAGGCCCCCGCCTTTTTCTTCAATCGCCACCCCTGCCTCCCGCAGCTTGGCGATCACCGCGGCCAGGTGGTCGGCCCGCGCTCCTTTGAGCAAAAGCTCGCCGCCGGTGATCGCGGCCGCGGCCAGGAAAGTGCCGGCCTCGATCCGGTCGGGCATGATCGCGTGCTCGACCGGCCGGAGTTCCTTCACGCCCTCGATCTCGATCACCTCGGTGCCCTGGCCCTTGATTTTCGCGCCCATCTTGACCAGCGCCTCGGCCAGCTCCACCACCTCCGGCTCCAGCGCGGCGTTCTGGAGCACGGTCCGGCCCTCGGCCTTGACCGCGGCCATCATCACGTTCTCGGTGCCGGTGACGGTCGAAATATCAAACGCGATCTCCGCGCCGTGAAGCTTGTCGGCCTGGGCCTTGATGTAGCCGTGCTCGATCTGGACCTCGGCGCCGAGCTGCTCCATGCCCTTGAGGTGGAGGTTGACCGGCCGGGCGCCGATGGCGCAGCCGCCGGGCAGCGAGACCTCGGCCTGGCCGGTCCGGGCCAGGAGCGGCCCCAGCACCAGCACCGAGGCGCGCATGGTCTTGACCAGCTCGTAGGGCGCGAGGTGGCTCTTCAGGTTCGCGGTGTCAACCGCCAGGGTGTGGTCGTGCTCCAAGCCGGAGCGGTCCACCTCCACGCCCAGGGTGGTCAGGAGCTCGAGCGTGGTATCAATGTCGCGGAGCCGGGGCACGTTATGGAACACGTGCTTGCCGGGAGCAAGGATGGCAGCGGCGAGCAGGGGCAGGGCCGCGTTCTTGGCGCCGCTGATGCTGACCTCGCCCTGCAACCGGCGGCCGCCGTGGATCACGAGCTTGTCCATGTGGCGGATAGGATACCAGGGAAGGCCGCTCCGGGCAAGCCCCTTAAACTAACATTTGGGGCCTGACCCCAAATGTTAGTTTAAGGACGCGGTCGGCGCCGCTCAGGTCTTTGAGCGGGGGCCGGGCTTCCAACTCGGGAGGCGCGAGCGCAGCCACCGTGGCGGCCTGGTCGTCGCCCACTTCCAGGACCAGGAAGCCGCCGGCGACCAGGTGAGCGGGCGCTTGGGGCAGGATCGAGGCGATGAAACTTAAGCCCTCCGGCCCACCGTCCAGGGCAAGGCGCGGCTCGAAGACCGAGGCCTCGGGCATGAGGCTGTCCAACACCCGGGTCGGAATATAAGGCGGATTACAAGCGATCAGGTGGCAGGGCGGCTCGCCGGCGACGGCGGCAAAGCGATCGCCTTGGCGGAAGGTCACCCTCCGGCTGAGTCCGAGCCGCTCGGCGTTCTCTCTCGCCAGGGTCAGGGCCTCGGCGCTTAAGTCGGTGGCCAGGTAGTGGGCTTCAGGAAAGGCATGGGCCAGGGCGAGCGCGATGGTGCCGCAGCCGGTGCCGAGGTCGAGGACGCGGAGCCTTCCGGCCGAGGGCCCCTGCCGGGCCGAGAGCTCGCGCAGCAAGCGCAAGCATTCCTCCACCAGGGTTTCCGTCTCGGGCCGGGGGATGAGCGCGGCGCGGCTGACCCGTAGGGTGATCTCGTGGAAGGGCTTCTCGCCCAGGATGTAAGCGACCGGCTCGCGCAGGGAGCGGCGGTAGGCGAGCGGCTGGAAGCGGGCGAGCGCCTCGGGTCCGGGAGAATCGTCCAGCCGGCGGAGGAGTTCGGTGCGGGAGAATTTGAGGGCGCGGGCCAGAAGCAGCTCGGCGTCGAGCCGGGGGCTTTCCGCCCCGTTCGAGGCCAGGTCCTGCGCGGTCCACTCGAGGAGTTGGCGAATGGTGAAGGGTGCCGGAGGCGCCTGGGGTGTCACGGGCGGCTTTCCGGCTGATCGGGAGCTACTTCATTGGCCAAAGTCTCGGCCTGATGGTTGGCGCGCAGGGCCTCGACAAAGGGATCGAGCGCGCCTTCGAGCACGCGGTCGAGCTGGTGGATGGTCAGGCCGATGCGGTGGTCGGTGACGCGGTTCTGGGGGAAATTATAGGTGCGGATCTTTTCCGAGCGGTCGCCGGTGCGGACCTGGGAGCGGCGCAGCGCGATCCGCTCCTGCTCCTGGCGCTCGCGCTCCATCTCCAGGAGGCGGCTTTTTAGGATCTTCATGGCCTTGGCCTTGTTCTTGTGCTGGGAGCGCTCGTCCTGGCAGACCACCACCATGTTGGTGGGAAGGTGGGTGATGCGGACCGCGGAGTCGGTGGTGTTGACGCCCTGGCCGCCCGGGCCCGAGGAGCGATAGACGTCAATCTTGAGGTCCTTCTCGTCCACGTCCACCTCGGCGTCCTCGGCCTCGGCCAGCACGGCCACGGTCGCGGCCGAGGTGTGGACGCGGCCCTGGGCCTCGGTCTCCGGCACCCGCTGCACCCGGTGCACGCCGCTCTCGAAGCGGAGCCGGCCGTAAACGGCTTTGCCCTCGATGCGGGCGATGACTTCCTTGTAGCCGCCCTTGCCGGTGGGGTGGTGGCTCAAGATTTCCACCTTCCAGCCCTTCTGGTCGGCGTAGCGGAGATACATCTCCAAAAGGTCGCGGGCGAAGAGCGAGGCCTCGTCGCCCCCGGTGCCGGCGCGGATCTCGAGGATGATGTTCTTGCCCTCAAGCGGGTCCTTGGGCACCAGCAGTTGCTTGAGCGTCTCTTCCAGCGCGCCCCGGCGCTGCTCCAGGCCGGTCAGTTCCTCGGCGGCCAAGGGCACCAGCTCGGGATCGCCTTCCGCCAAGACGCTCTGCTGCTCCTTGATTTCCTCGCCGAGCTTCTTGTAGCTCTCGTAGGTCTCCACCAGCTCCCGCAGTTCGGCATGCTCGCGGGAGAGCTTTTTCATGAGCTCGAGGTTCTTATGCACGGCCGGGTCGGCCAGCCGGCCCTCCAGGTCGCGGCAGCGGGCGGATACATTTTCCAGTTTAGTCCACCGGTCGTTCATGGCCGTCTCGATTTCTTTCCAGGTAGAGCGCCGCCTCGACGGCGCGGATGGCGACTTCGATCTGGTCCGGGGTGGGCTCGCGGGTGGTCAGGCGCTGGAGCAGGAGTCCGGGCGCCGCGGCCAGGCGGAGCACGGGGTGGTCGGGCCGTTTGCCGGCGAGCTTGATGAACTCGTAGGAGATGCCGGCGACGGGGAAGAGGAGCGGGAGCTTGACTCCGATCTGGGCAAGGTTGTTGAGCCAGAAGTTTTGTGAGAAGCGGGGGAGCCAGGGAAAGAGCGCGGCAAACAGGAGGATGCTCACCACCACCACGAAGAGGAGGAAGGCGGTGCCGCAGCGGGGATGGAGGGTGGAGTGGTTGGTCACGTATTCCAGGGTGAGCGGCTCGCCGGCCTCGAAGGCGAAGATGACCTTGTGCTCGGCGCCGTGATACATGAAGACGCGGCGGATGTCTTTGAGCAAAGAGATGCCGAGGATGTAGAGGACCAGGAAGACGACCTTGATCAACCCGTCCACCAAGTGAAAGGCGAACGACTGGGCGGAAAGGCCCAGGCTCCGAGCGGTGAGGTAATGAGGCAGGGCCACGAACAGGGCCAGCGCCAGCCCGATGGCCAGGACCAAAGTCGAGGCCAAAGCCCAGGGGCTGATTTCCTCCGGAGTCTGGTCCGCAGGTTTGCCTTCCGCTTCGGGCACGGCCTGGTTGACGGAAAAGTTAAGGGCCTGGATGCCGTTGACCAAGCTTTCCACCAGCACCACCGAGCCCCGGAAAAAGGGCCAGCGCAAAAAGGCAAAGCGGTGCCCGAGCGAGCGCCAGGGCCGCTCGGCGATCACGATCTCGCCCGAGGGCTTGCGCACGGCCACGGCAAAAGCGTGGGGGGAGCGCATCATCACGCCCTCAATGACCGCTTGACCTCCAAGATGAAGCTTCTCTTCCATTGCGGATTGTGGATTTCGGATTTCGGATTGGCCGGAGGTTCTTCTTTCCCAATCCCCAATCCAAAATCCGCAATCCCCAATCACAAAAAGAACCACCGGCCCGGGCTGATTCACCCGAGACCGGTGGTTGCAAAGATGCCGCGCTAGCTGCCCGAGGGCTTGCCGTACTTGCGGTAAAAGCGCTCGACCCGGCCGGCGGTGTCAATCAGCTTCTGCTTGCCGGTGAAGAAGGGGTGGCAGGCCGAGCAGATGTCCAGCTTGATGGTCCCCGGGCGGGTGGAATTGGTCTCGAACACGTTGCCGCAGGCGCACTCGAACCGGACCGGCCCGTAGGAGGGATGAATCTTATCTTTCATGTTCGGTTGACTCCTTTACCTGAACCACAGCTAGTATAGCGATTTTTCCGCCGCTCGGCAAGTCCTTACTTTTTCATGGATTCGAGGAACTCATCGTTGTTCTTGGTGCCGGACATCTTATCGAGCAGGAATTCCATGGCGTCAATCGAGTTGAGGGGCGAGAGCACCTTGCGCAGGAGCCAGGAGCGCTGGCGGATCTTGTCCTCCACCAGCAGCTCCTCGCGCCGGGTGGCGGACTTGTTCAGGTCAATGGCCGGGAAGATCCGCTTCTCCATCAGCTTGCGGTCGAGGGTGATCTCCATGTTGCCGGTGCCCTTGAACTCCTCGAAGATCACTTCGTCCATGCGCGAGCCGGTGTCAATCAGGGCGGTGGCGATGATGG
>MGQK01000076.1:0-5388 GCA_001797815.1 Deltaproteobacteria bacterium RBG_13_61_14
TCCATGTTGCCGGTGCCCTTGAACTCCTCGAAGATCACTTCGTCCATGCGCGAGCCGGTGTCAATCAGGGCGGTGGCGATGATGGTCAGGCTGCCGCCTTCCTCGATGTTGCGGGCCGCGCCGAAAAAGCGCTTGGGCCGGTGCAGGGCGTTGGAATCCACGCCGCCGGTCAGGATCTTGCCCGAGGGCGGCACCACGTTGTTGTAGGCCCGGGCCAGGCGGGTGATGGAGTCGAGCATGATCACCACGTCGCGCTTTTGCTCGACCAGGCGCTTGGCCTTTTCAATCACCATCTCGGCGACCTGGACGTGGCGCTGGGCCGGCTCGTCGAAGGTGGAGGACACGACCTCGCCCCGGACGGTGCGTTCCATCTCGGTGACTTCTTCGGGCCGCTCGTCAATCAGGAGCACGATCAGGTAGAGGTTGGGATGGTTGGTGGTAAGCGCGGTGCAGATGTGCTGGAGCATGACCGTCTTGCCCGAGTAAGGGGGAGCGACGATCAGGCCGCGCTGGCCCTTGCCGATGGGGGTGAAGAGGTCGAGGATGCGGGTGGTGTAGTCGTGGGCTTCGTGCTCGAGGTGGATCCGCTCCATCGGGTACAGCGGGGTGAGGTTGTCGAAGAGGATCTTGTCGCGGGCGGTCTCCGGGTCCTCGAAGTTGAGCGCCTCGACCTTGAGCAGGGCGAAGTAACGCTCGTTGTCCTTGGGCGGCCGGATCTGGCCGGCGATGGTGTCGCCGGTGCGGAGGTTGAAGCGGCGGATCTGGGAGGGCGAGACGTAGATGTCGTCCGGCCCGGGCAGATACGAGTACTGGGCGCTGCGCAGGAAGCCGAAGCCGTCGGGCAGGGTCTCGAGCACGCCCTCGCCGTAGATGAGCCCGTCGCGTTCGGTCTTGGCCTGGAGGATGGCGAAGATCAGGTCCTGCTTGCGCATCCCGGCCGCGCCCTCGATCTTCATGTCGCGGGCGATCTTGACCAGGTCCGCGATCTTTCGGGTCTTGAGGTCCTTGAGGTTCAGCTGCTCGCCCGCCGGGGCCTTCTCTTCGAGCGATTCGCGTTCCCCCGCTTCTTCGCGCTCGGTGGCCGTGGGGTTGTTGCCAGCGTTTCTGGGCATGGGTGGTTTCTCCTTGTTTTAAAGTCGGGGTTGTCCCGGGCCAGCACGCGACCGCGCCGGCTTCCCGAAATGGATACTTAACAATGATAGTCTCTGGCCGCTAACCTTCAGCCCAGCTCTGGGAAAGGATCCCTGCTCCGGGGAATTTCAGAATTTGATACGACGGGAAAGTCCGATTCTTTTCTGACTATCCTCAATCTCAAAATCGGCTCACTTCAGGAGAACAGTTGCCCGACGAATTTTTTATTGAACAAAATCAGGTAGCCTGAGGATAATGTAATGGCAGTTCCTGAGGAGTTGTTCTTTATAATATAAAACTCTTCCCGGACTTGTCAAGCTTTTTTTTTCAAGGCCCGCTCCGCCGGGAAAGAGGGCGGTCTAGTGCGCCGGCTGGCCTCTGCGGCCCGGGCCGGGACGGCGGCCCGGGGCCTGGGCCTTGGCGGGCTCGGGCTGGTCGCCGGCCGGATTTTCCACCGCCTCCTTTTCCGCTTCCTTGAGCTTCTTGGCGACCTCGATCCCCTGGCTCCGCATCTCCCGGGACTTTTTCTTTTCGCCGGTCTTGTCGTAGAGCTTGGCCAGGCTGAAATAAAAATCCGGATCGTTCTTTTGCAGGCTCAAGGCCTTCTGGAACTCCTCCTCGGCTTCCCGGTAGCGGCCCTGCTCGGCCAGGGTGGCGCCCAGGTTGTAATGGAGGTAGGAATACTTGGGATTTTCGAGCAAGGCCCGGCGCAAGGTCTCCTCGGCCAGGTCGAACTCGCCCATGGTGAAGTAGCAGGCGCCCAAGTCGCTCTTGGCCTGCACGTAGCGGTTATCCTTGTCCAGCACGAACTGGATCTCGCCGATGGCTTGATCGAAAAAGCCCTTTTGCGCGGCTTTATCCTGGGCCATGAGGGCCTTGTGGATGTATTGCCGGGCGAGCTGCAAATGGGGCTGGAGGAATTCGGGGTTGAGCTCGATCAGGCGCTTGAGGGTATCAATGGCGCCGTCCACGTTGTTGGTCTTGTTATAGACCAGGGCCAGCTTTTGAATGGCCATCAGGTTTTCCGGGTCTTTTTCCAGGAGGAGCTTCAGGAACTGTTCGGCCCGGTCCCATTGCTCCTTGCGGATCATGTCGCCCACCCGGTTGAGCGCGGTCATGAAGTCAATCATCAACTTGGGATCCTTGCGCTCTTTCTTCTCCTTGCCGGCCGATTCGCCCGAGGCCCAGACGTAACCCAACGCCCGCAACCGGTCCTTGGTCTCCTCGTCCATTTCCACCTGGTCGAACTGGTCGGCATTGGGGCCGGCCACCGCCTGGCGGAGCTCATGGTAGGCCACCTCGAACTTCTCCGCGGTCCGCTCCTTCTTCTGGAACAGGTTCCGGTATTCCCGGTTGTCCTTGCTCAGGTCATACAGCTCCGGCTCGGGCGCGTTGATGAACTTATACTCGGCGGTGCGGACGCCCTCGATCCCGGCATAACCGAAGTTGAAATAGGGCAGGTAATTCTCGATGAGGGCGGTGAGGTGGCGGATGTTCTTTTTCAGGCCGAAGATGCGGGGGAGCAGGCTTACGCCCTGGTTGTTCGAGGTCTGGGGGATTTCCAGGATATCGAGGACGGTGGGCATGATGTCAATGCTGCGGACCAGTTCCGGCACCGCTTCTCCGGCCGGCAGCCGGTCCTTGAGGTAGAAGAGCAGGGGCACGTGCAGCGTGGTGTCGTAGAGGAGCAGGCCGTGCGAAGGCTCACCGTGGTCGCCCAGGCTCTCGCCGTGGTCCGCGGTGAGCACGATCAGGGTCTGGTCGAGCAGGTCCTTTTCCCGGAGGTGGTCCATCACCCGGCCGATCTGCTCGTCAGTGAAAGCGATCTCCCCGTCGTAGAGGTTGGCCGGGCCGTATAGCTCCTTGTAGGGAGAGGGCGGCCGGTAGGCGGCGTGGGGATCGAAGTAATGCAGCCAGAGGAGGAAGGGCTTGTCGCCGTGCTGGTCAATATATTCGATCCCCAGCCGGCTCACTTCCGAGGCCGGAATCTCGTCGAAAAAGAACTCCAGCTTGGGGCTGGGGTTTTCAAACTCGTCGTTGTAATAATCAAAGCCCTGGTCCAGGCCGAACTGATGCTGAAGCACGTAGGCGCCGATCACCGCGCCGGTCTGAAAGCCGTGCTCCTTGAGCACCTCGGCCAGGGTGACATTGGAATCGGCCAAGCGGAAGGTGCCGTTGTTGCGCACGCCGTGAAAAATGGGGTAGGTGCCGGTAAAGATGGCGGAATGAGAAGGCATCGTAATCGGGGCGGGGGCGATGGCCTGCATGAAGCGGACTCCGCCCTTGCCCAGTCGGTCAATGTTGGGGGTGCGGGTGTAGAGACTGCCAAAACAGCCGATGTGGTCGTAGCGGGTGGTGTCCATGGTGATGACCAGGATGTTCAAGTCGCCCCGGGTCTGGCGGAAATGCTTAAGTTTGTAGCTCTGGACCGCCTTATGAGCAGAGAAGCCCGCCAGCGTCAAAGAGGCCAGAAGGACCAGGACCAGCACGCCGATCCGGATCACGCCGCGAAGCTTGGGTCGGGTGAATTCCAAGGCAATTTCCTTTCTGCTGGGATTCCTGTTGAACCTGATGAGAAAAGACTCTAGACCTTAGCGCTTTTTGAGTATAAGCCAAAGCCGGGAAGGTTGCAAATTCCTGCCCCGAGGTGCCAGCCGTGATATAATGAAAACAAAGGAGCGTGCGGCATGCCCGGGAAGGAAGCGAAACAGGGGTTGGATCTCTCCGGCCAGGTGGCCGCGGTTACCGGCGGGGCGGGCGAGCTGTGCGGGGCTTTTGCCCAGGCGCTGGCCGCGGCCGGCGCCGCGGTGGCGATCCTGGATATCCGGGCGGAGTTGGCCGAGGCCAAGGCCAAGAAGATCCGCAAGGCCAAAGGACGGGCGATCGGGATCGGGGCCGACGTGACCGACCGGGCGAGCCTGGAGGCCGCGGCCGGCCGGATCCGCCAGGAGTGGCGCCGGCTGGATCTCCTGATCAACGGCGCCGGCGGCAACTCGCCGCTCGCCACCACCTCGGACCAGCAAAGTTTCTTTGATCTGCCGGCCGAAGGCGTGCGCCAAGTCTTTGAGCTCAATTTCCTCGGCACCTTTTTGTCCTGCCAGATCTTGGGCAAGCTCATCCTCGACACCGCCGGCCAGGGCCAGATCATCAACCTCTCCTCCATGAACGCTTTCCGGCCCCTGACCCGCATCCCCGCCTACTCCGCGGCCAAAGCCGCAGTCTCCAACTTCACCCAATGGCTGGCCGTCCATCTCGCCCAGAACTACACGCCCCAGCTCCGGGTCAACGCCATCGCGCCCGGCTTTTTCCTCACCGACCAGAACCGCTTCCTGCTCCTCGACGCCAAGACCGGCGAGCTGACCCCTCGTGGCAAAACCATCCTGGCCCATACCCCGGCCGGAGTCTTCGGCCAGGCCGACGACCTGATCAGCACACTCTTTTGGCTCCTGGACCCGAAGAGCCGGCTGGTCAACGGGGTGGTAGTGCCGGTGGACGGGGCCTTCAGCGCGTTCAGCGGGGTCTAGCCAGTTGCAGAAAGAGGTTGGGCCTATTCTAAGCGGAGACAAGAGATTTGGATTCGGATGTAATCGTCCGCGAGAAAAGGAGCAGTTATGGGCTGATCCTTGCTTGGCTTGCCCTCTTGGCCGCAGCCACCATGTGGAGCTATGTCTCCTATGAATTGTTTTTCACGAGACCGGCCGGTCCCAATTTTTCCGGGGAGGTGGCAGAGTGGATTCCGCTCCAGACCCCCGGCGTTTTTCGCCTCGCGGTCCTGGGCGATTGCCGGGGCAATACCGAGGCGCTCGAAGCCATCCTGGAGCACGCCCGCCGGCGGGCGGACGCGGCGGTGATCCTGGGCGATATCGTGGATCACGCCAGCGGAATTCAATACCGCTTTGTAAACCTGGAGATCTTCGAGTCCGCCCGCGGCTTGCCCGTGTTTACCGGGATCGGGAACCACGACCTGGACCGCTCCGAACGGGGGGACTTTTTCCGGAAATATTTCGGCCCGGATCATTGGTGGTGGCGTTTCGGCCGCAACCTGTTCCTGATGACCAACAACGTGGAGGACACCCGCTGGGACGGGGAGCGGGATTGGCTGAGCCAGGCCTTGGATCGGCAAGCCCGGCCAGGGGACCATATTTTTGTGATGATGCACAAACCCCCGGCGCTGAGCACGGATCCTCTTGAACACACGCTCTCAAGTCATAAATCGAAAGAGCTTTTACAGTTGCTCAGCGTTCATCCGAACCTGAC
>MGQK01000076.1:5411-9863 GCA_001797815.1 Deltaproteobacteria bacterium RBG_13_61_14
AAATACTATTATGTAGAGTTGACGGGGATTATATTGGCCGCAGGGTTGCTGGCCAGATACCAATGGCGCCGACGGAAGAGACCGGCCAACGCTTGATCCCCCCAACCCCCGCGTGCTCATCCGCCATCACAATCTTTCCGGCCGGGACATCAAGAGTAACATCAACTCCTTGGGATTCCGGGACAAAAGCTACCCCCGGTCAAAGCCGGCCATGACCGATCGGGAGGATGAGCAGCGGGGAGAGGGCAGGCGGAAGATTAAGCAGCCGGCTGAGCTCCGGGTCGTTGAACGCGCCCACGATCCCGGCCGCCAGGCCCAGGGATTGAGCTTCGAGCAGGATATTCTCCGCCGCGTGGCCGGCCTCCAGATGCACGTAACGTCGGGCGCGCTCGCCGTATTTTTTGGCGGTGCGGGAGTAGTCGCCGGTCACCAGCACGATCACCGGCGCGGCCGCGACCCAGTTCTGGTTGAGGGCGGCGGCGGCGATTTTCTTCGAGAGGTCCTGATCCGAGCGGGGCAAGAGCCGGTGGCCTTGCGGCTGGTATTGATAAAGGCCGGTCGGCAGATCTTTCACGCCCCCGTTTTTCACGGCTACAAATAGTTCGAGCGGATACAGCGCCCCGGCCGAGGGCGCCGCCCGTTTGTTCTCTTTCTTGTCGGTGATGCCCTGGCCGGACCAGAGGAGCGCCGAGACTTCGCTGAGGGTGAGGGGCTGGGCGCTGAACTCCCGCGCGGTCCGGCGCCTGCCAATCGCTTCCTCCACGGAGAGCTTTCCCTGGGCCGGAGGCTCCGGCAGCCGGAGGGCGGCGCGGGGTAACTCTTGGCCAAAGCAGGTTGCTGCCAGCCCAAGGGCGGCCGCGGCCAGACTGCAGACGGATCTTTTCATTTTAGCTTCTCCTGTCCGTGGTCGCTTCGCCAATCGCTCGCGAGAGATCCCTCAGCTCCCGGAGGATCGCAGAAAAATCTTCAGAGAGATCCAACATCGAAATCAATACAGGAAGGCTAAAGTTAGCGCCATTGGGGACGGTCCCTGGTTTAACCGATGGCTTCTTTCTTGATCTGGTCTTTCCCGTTTTTCTTGGCGGCATACATCAGGGTGTCCGCCCGGGACACCATCTCATCCACTGACGCGGGAGGGTCGGCAAAGGTCACCAGGCCGACGCTGAAGGTCACCGGCCAGCCGCGCCGCTGCATGCCTTCGGAGAGTTTGTCTTTCAGCCGGGCCACCACCTCCTGGGCCGCCGCCTCTCCGGTCTCGGGCAATAACACGGCGAACTCGTCGCCGCCCAGGCGCGCGCCAATGTCGGTGGAGCGCAACTGGGTTTTGATGATATCCGCCACCTTGCGCAGGAGGTTATCGCCGGATTGGTGGCCGAGCCGATCGTTGATCTCCTTGAAATTATCGCAATCCAGGTAGGCCAGGGAGAGGGGACGGCGGTAGCGGGAGGACCGCTCGATTTCCTGCTCGGCCGATTCGTAGAAGGCTTTGGAGTTGGCAATTCCCGTGAGGAAATCAACCCGGGAGAGGTCTTTCTCTTTCCGCCAGAGCTCCCTCAGCGCGGCCAGGGAAAACGCGATGATCAGGAAAAAGGAGAGCCGGACCAGGGCGTTCCAGTAGGGAATGACGGGGTTGGAGTAAGGACGGCCGCCCAGGTATTCGACCAGGTACCAGGTCACGGCGCCGAGCAGGGCCAGGGCAACGCCGGCGCGCCGGCTGATCGTCCAGGTGACCAGGATGATGGGGATGATGTAAAAAATTGAGAAGCTGATCTCGTAGCCGGTCAGGTAGTCCAGCAGGCCGACAGCACCAACCAGGATGAGACCCCCAAACAACACCAGGGGCCGGGGAATCCGGTTCAACCACTCCAACATTTGAATTTTTCGCTTCAACCATTCTATCACGAAGCCTCGGGGCCGTCACCCGTCTTTGAAATGGGAAATAGATGGCAGAAGCATCGGTGACTATCCTAAGTCTATCCGAGGTGGTCGAGGACCCATCCGGCTGCTCGCATCAGCCGGCGCAGCCGTTTGGCCGGGCGCTGGCCTTTTTCCGGCGACGGTCTCAGGCACCCGCGATCCGGAAAGTTTCCCGGAGCTGAAGGTCTTCCGCCCGGGAGGACGGCCCCACTGAAACCAGATATTCGATTTCCTCCACCTCCCAGGCCTTCTTCTCCACATCATAATATGCCAGATCCCTGGCCCAAAGCTCGAGCGTCACGGTCTTGGTCTCGCCCGGCTGAAGCGCGACCCGGCCGAAGCCCTTGAGCTCCTTGACCGAACGGTCCACCTTGGAGCCGTGATAGCCGACGTAGAGCTGCACCACCTCCTCGCCGGCCCGCTCGCCCGTGTTGGTCACGTCCACTTGCATGGTGAGCTTGCCGCTTTTGCCGATCGTTTTTTGATCGAGCCTCAAATTCGAATACTGATAAGTGGTGTAGCTCAGGCCGAAGCCGAAGGGGAAGGCCGGCTCCAGGCCCTTCCGGTCCTGGTAGCGGTAGCCGTGATAAGAGTCGTAATGCACCTTCCGGGCCCGGGGCTGGAACCGCGGCAGGTCGGCCATGCTCTTGGGGAACACGCAAGGCAGCTTGCCGCTGGGGTTCACCTCGCCGAACAGGAGCTCGGCGATGGCGTTACCCCCTTCCATGCCCGGATACCAGGCCATGAGGATGGCCGGGACCTGGTCCTGCCACGCCTCCACGGTGATGGCCGCGCCGCCTTCCATGACCACAATGCAGCGGGGGTTCGCTTCCACCACCGCCTGGATCAGCTTTTCATCCTGTTTGTGCAGGTTCAGGCTGGAACGGTCGCCGTAGAAATAGCCGCCCTCGCCCTCGTCCTCGGAGGTAAGCCCGACCACGATGACGACTGCATCCGCGGCCTTGGCGGCTTCCTTGGCCTTGCCCAGGTCTTTGCCCGCCTCGTAGATCACTTCCAGGCTCTTCCCGACTTTGGCCTGGATACCCTGGAGCGGCGTGATCACGTAAGGCGGGGTGACGTTGCTGCTGCCTTTGTCTCCGATGTTGCCCACGTCGGCCAATCCGCCCACCACGGCCAGCTTGCGCACCTGGTCCCGGTCCAGGGGCAGCGCCGATTTCTCGTTCTTCAAGAGCACGATCCCTTTGCGCGCGACCTCCAGGGCCACCTCCGCATGTTCCCGGCTCGCCACCCGGCTCCGGTCATACCCGGCCTGGAAATCGGGGGCGATGAACTTGAGCTTCTGCCTCAAGATCCGGGTGACCGCCTCGTTGATCACGGCCTCGGAGACCTTGCCGGCCTTGACCGCGCGCTTGAGGGGAGCGCCGAAATGCTCGCCGGTGGGCATCTCCAGGTCCAAGCCGCCCTTGGCCGCGGCCACCGCGTTCTCCGTGGCCTGCGACCAGTCCGAGACCACGAAGCCCTGGAAGCCCCAGTCGCCCTTGAGGATGTCGCGGAGCAGGTGCGGGTTTTCCGCGCAGAGATAGCCGTTGAGGTCGTTGTAAGCGCTCATCACCGAAGCCACGCCCGCGTCCACGCAGGCCTTGAAATGGGGAAGGTAGATTTCGCGGAGCGTCCGCTCGTCCATGACCACGTTGACGTAGAAGCGCGAGATCTCGATGGAGTTGGCCGCGAAATGCTTGGCGCAGGCCATCAGGTGCTTCTGCACGCCCTGCACGTTGTTCGCGGCCATCACGCCCAGGTGGTAAGGGTCTTCCCCGTAAGTCTCCTGGGCCCGGCCCCAGCTCGGGTGGCGCAGCAGATTGATGCAGGGCTCCAGCAGCACGTTGGCGCCCAAGGCCCGCGCCTCGTAGCCCATGACCGAGCCCACCTGTTCTTCAAGTATGGGGTCCCAAGTCGCCCCCCGGGCCATGCCCACCGGGAAGCAGGTGGGCTGACCAGTGCCCACGCCACGCGGCCCGTCAATGCAGCGCAGGCCCGGGATTCCCAGCCGGGTGTTATCCGCGGTGGGCCACGGCTCGCGGATGCCCTCACGCATCCGTCGGGCGAGTTCTCGCAAATTCACTTCCCCATGCATCTGGGCGAGCTTCTCGTCCAGGGTCATCTGGCCGACCAGGCCCTTGATTTGCCTCTCGATCTCGTCATCGCTCAGGCCCGAGAGCGCGGCCCATAAAGCGCCGGGCATTGCAAAAGCCGCAGCCCCGGCGCCCACTGTCATTAAAAATTCTCTGCGCTTCACTTCCCTACCCCCTCTTTCGATTTAGCTGAAACTGACGTTCCGCTCCTGATTATAGTCATAAAGCCCGCGCTCGTGCAAGAATCCACGATACCCCAAAAAGCAAGATGCTCTTCTCATGATTCCACCGATCTGGGCAGGGGGATGCAAAAAGGTTACCGCCACCCTCTGCCGAGCGGTCCGCTCGGCATTGCAATCGGGCCACATCTTTTTATTTGGAAAGATAATTTTAACCGCAGATTAACGCGAATGAACGCGGATAGAAAAACAAAAAAGATATC
>MGQK01000076.1:9898-17705 GCA_001797815.1 Deltaproteobacteria bacterium RBG_13_61_14
GGCACTCGGCGCAGGAGAAGTAGTAGCCTTCCATTACATATTGAACGCCGGTCGCGCCGAAGTGGGGCACGGTGAAGAGGTTCTTGAGGGTCTGCCAGGCGGTATGATCGAGGTAAGGCCGGAGGTAGTGGTTCTTGCAGAGCGGCTGGGTGAGCCGGGGCTGGACTTTCGGGTCGGGGTTGAGCGCGCCCACCGGGCAGGCCTCCACGCACTTCAGACACTCGGTGCAGAGCTTGTCCGGAAGCTGGCGCCGCGTGGGCTCGAGCTCCGCGGTGGTGAGCATGCTCGAGAGCCGCAGGCGAGGGCCGTATTCGGGCGTGATCAGGAGGTTGTTGAGGCCCTTGACCCCCAGCCGGGCGGCGAGGGCAGCCTGGCGGTGCGACCATTCGGCCGCGTAGTGGGTCTGGCCCTGGTGGGTGTAGGCGTCGGTGGGCATGCTGGCCGGGGGCATATAGCTCGCAAAGCCTTGTGCTTCCAGGAACCGGCCGATGGCCGCGGCCGCGTGCTCCAGGCGACTATATGCCACCTGGGCGTCCTTGATCGCGCCCTTGGTGCCGCGCGGGCAGTTGAGCGCGCCCCACAAGAGCGCGCCGGCCAGGACCACCGCAGTCCTGGCGCCCGGCAGCAAGTCCTCGGCCGGCCGGGGCGGATAAGCCAATGCAATGTCCGGCACCCGGGCAAAGCCCACCAGGTCCACCTCGTGACGCCGGGCGATCGCTTCGATCTCTTCCCGCAGTCCCATCTCTGCTTCCTTTCGCGGTCATCTTCTCAGGCCCCAACCTTCCTGTCAACCGCAAACCGCCAATGACTTCTTTCCTCATGGACTCTGTCCACTGTCCACTGTTCACTGTGCACTATTTAGGGTTGACGCTGGGCGCATCGCCGGGTTATATTGTCCCCATGCCGCTGCGGGTTTACAACACCCTTTCCCAGGAAAAAGAAGAATTCCAGCCGCTCGAGCCGGGCCGGGTCCGCATGTACGTGTGCGGGCCTACGGTTTACGACGAGAGCCACGTGGGCCACGCCCGCTCGGCCGTGGTCTTTGACGTGATTTACCGCTACCTTCGCTTCCGCGGCTTCGAGGTGACCTACGTCCGCAACTATACCGATGTGGATGACAAGATCATCGCCCGGGCCAACCAGGACGGCAAGAGCGCCCGGGAGATCGCGGAGTATTACATCGCCGACTACGACCGGGACATGGAGACGCTGGGAGTGGAGCGGCCCCCGATCACGCCGCGGGTGACCGAGACCATGCCCGACATTGTCCGGGTGGTGGAGACCCTGGTCGAGAAGGGCTTCGCCTACGCGGCGGACGGCGACGTGTTCTACTCGGTGCGCAAGTTTCCGGGCTACGGAAGACTGAGCAAGCGGAGCCTGGACGAGATGGAGGCGGGCGCGCGGGTGGAGATCAACGAGGCCAAGCAGGACCCGCTCGACTTCGCGCTGTGGAAGGCGAGCAAGCCGGGCGAGCCGAGCTGGGAGAGCCCCTGGGGTCCGGGCCGGCCGGGCTGGCACATCGAGTGCTCGGTGATGTCGAGCAAGTTTCTGGGCAAGACCTTCGACATCCACGGCGGGGGCCGGGACCTGATCTTCCCCCACCACGAGAACGAGATCGCCCAGAGCGAGGCGGCCTTCGGCCAGACCATGTGCCGCTACTGGCTGCACAACGGCTTCGTCAACATCAACAAGGAGAAGATGAGCAAGTCGCTGGGCAACTTCTTCACCATCAAGCAGGTGACCCGGCGGGTCCATCCCGAGGCGCTGCGCCTCTTCTTTTTCAGCGCCCATTACCGCTCGCCGGTGGATTTCACCGAGCCGGCCATGGCCGACGCGCAGGATAATCTGGATCGGTTTTATCTCACCTTGGCTAAAATTCAGAGTTTGGATACAGGGATATTTGCCGGCGAGCCAGGAGTGAGCGCCGAATTGGTCAACCTGAAGCTGGTAATGGAAGATGACTTTATCCAGGCCATGGATGACGATTTCAATACCGCTTTGGCGATCGCTCATTTTTATGAAGCGCTCCGGATTATTAACAGTCACCTCAATGATCAAGCGTTCCTGAAAAAACCAGGCGGGGCGGGTCAACTCAAAATAGTGGCAGGCGAGCTGGTGCGGCTGGGCCGGGTGCTGGGGCTGTTCCAGCAGGACCCGGCGGCCTATTGCCAGGAGCGGCAGGACAGGTGCCTGGTGGAGCTGGGGATCTCGACGGCCGAGATCGAGCAGAAGATCGCGGAGCGGGCGAGTGCGCGCAAGCGCCGGGACTTTGCGACGGCCGACGGGATCCGGAAGGAGCTTTGGGACCGGGGGATTGCGCTGGAGGACGGGCCGGAGGGCACCACCTGGCGGGTGCAGAAATTATCTTGAAGAAAGGGTTTATCCACGAAAAAACACGAAGGGACACGAAGGGAAATCCCTCAAGAAGAAAAAACTCATTTTTTTGGCCCTTCGAGCTTTGGTGTTTTCATTTTTCGTGTCTCTTCGTGTCCTTCGTGGACAGATTTTTTTTATTTTTCCATTCGCGTTCATCTGCGGTTCAAATTGCTTGAGGGCTTTGGAGCAGAAGGAGGGGGGACCATGAAGAAGTATTTGGTGGCAGTGACGGCGCTGGTGGCCTGGGCCTTGATGGGAGCGGTGTTCGCTCCACCCAAGGACGATCCCAACTACCAGATGGGCAAATCCAAGCAGGGCCTTTATCTCCGGATCTACCAAAACAATTTGAAGAAAAACGGCTTCCAGCCGGAGGATCTCAACGTCTATTCCATCGGCCAATCGCACATTGACGCGGCTTGGCGCTGGCGCTTGATCCAGACCCACAAGAAGTGCCTGCGCACCTTTGGCAAGGCCATCTCCCACATCGAGAAGTATCCGTTCTTCACCTACTCCCAGTCGGCGCCGCAGTATTACGAATGGGTCCAGCAGGAGGACCCGGCGCTGTTCGCCCAGATCCAGGAGGCGGTTAAGGCCGGCCGCTGGGAGGTCGTGGGCGGCCAATGGATCGAGCCGGACGGGAACATGCCGGACGGCGAAAGCTATATTCGCCAGCGTCTTTATGGCCAGCGCTTCTTCCTTACGAATTTCGGCCAGATCAGCGACTTCGAGTGGGTGCTCGACTCGTTCGGCTACAACTGGAACCTGCCCCAGATCATGAAGAAGAGCGGGGCCAAATACATGTGGACTTCCAAGCTCACCTGGAACGACACCACCGTGTTCCCCTTCCACCTGTTTTACTGGGAAGGGGTGGACGGCTCGCAGCTCCTGACCCACATCTGTCCGATCAGCCCTTTCCCCGCGTTCTTCCCTTACAACGAGCTGAGCGACTTCAAGCAGACCCGCTATCTGCTCAAGCCGGGGCTCAAACTGGTCGCGAACTATGCCACGGACCCGGCGGTGATCCAGGACGCGCGCTCGACCGACTGGATGAACGTGGTGGCCATTGTCTATGGGTTGGGCGACGGCGGAGTGGGCCCGATCGAGAAGGAAATCCTGATTCAGAAGGCGATGGCGGACAAGGGCTGGACCAAGTTCGGCACCGCCCACCAGCTCTTTGCCGAGCTGGAAAAATACCAGGACCGGATCCCGGTCTGGAAAGACGAGATGTATCTCGAGCTCCACCGGGGCGTGCTCACCACCCATGCCTGGCTCAAGCGCGCCAACCGCGAGTCGGAGTCGCTGCTGCGGACCGCGGAGGTGATCCGGACCCTGACCGGCAAGCTGGGGCTGTCGTATCCGGCCCCGGAATTGCTCAGCACCTGGAAGACCGTGCTTCTCTACCAGTTCCACGACATCCTGCCCGGGAGCAGTATCCCGGAAGTTTACGAGGACATCCGGCCCTCCTATGCCACCATTAAGAACGGCGTCAAGGGCTTGATTGACGACGGGTTGAAGAGCCTGGCGGCGGCGGTTGACACCCGGCCGCAACCCTCGGAGCCGGGCCTGCAGCCCCTGGTGGTGATGAACGTCTTGAGCTGGCCGCGGGGGGGCTTGGTGGAAGTGGCGCTCAACTCCGGCGAAGAGTTCAAAGTCCAGGACGACCAGGGCCGGGAAATTCCGGCCGAAATCCAGTCCCCGAAAGAAGGCAAGCGCCTGGTCTTTCGGGCCGACGCCATCCCCGCCCTCGGCTACCGGGTGTTCTACCTGAAGCCCGGAGCGCCCGCTGGCCAAGGCCCGGCGGTGGCGGACTCGGGCGACGCGGTGACCCTGGAGAACGAGCTGGTCAAGGTGAAGGTGGACAAGCAGAGCGGGTTCCTGACCTCGGTCCTGGACAAGCAAAGCGGCCGGGAGCTTCTGGCCGGCTATGGCAACCAGCTCTTCGCCTTTAACGACCGGCCCAAGATGTATTCGGCCTGGGACATCAGCCCCGAATACCTGAAGCGGCCTTATAAAGTGGACATGGCCAAGTCGGTGCAGATCGGGCCCCAGACCCCGCTCTCCTCCGAGGTCACGGTCTCCCGCAAGTTCCGCCACTCCCAGATCCGGCAAATCATCCGCCTGGTCAAAGGCGATCCCCGGGTGTATTTGGATTGGGACATCAACTTCGACGAAGTGGACACCCTCCTGAAAACGGGGTTTGACACCACCCTCCAGGGCAACAAAGTGGCCGCGGAGATCGCTTACGCGGTGATTGAGTATCCCACTCATCCCGAAACGCCGGCCCAGAAAGCCCAGTTCGAGGTGCCCTGCCAGAAGTGGATAGACCTCTCCGACGGGACGCAGGGGCTCGCACTCCTCAACAACGGCAAATACGGCTTCTCCCTCAACCCGACCGGCACCGGCTACCGGCTCAGCCTGATCAAGGGCGCCCATTACCCCCGCGCCAACCCCGGCGCCGAAAACGTGAGCCATCACCTGTGGAGCCCGATCCCCCGCTTCCAATACACCGACGCGGGCGAGAACTACTTCACCATCGCGCTCCTCCCCCATCCCGGCGACTGGCGCCAGGCCAAAATCTGGCGCGCCGGCTACGAGTTCAATACCCCGCTCCTGGCCGCGCGCACCGACCAGCATGCCGGCGCGTGGCCGGCCTCGGCTTCATTCCTCACCCTGGAAGGCGACGACGTGGTGATCGGCGCGATCAAGAAGGCCGAGGACGACGACGACCTGGTCATCCGGCTGGTGGAGGCCGCGGGCAAAGATTCCCGGGCGGTCCTGAAATTCCGGGAGAACTGGAAAGTGACCGCCGCGGCCGAGACCGATCTCTTGGAGTTCAACCCCCAGGCCGTGCCCTTCTCGGGCAACAGCATCGCCCTCGACCTGACGCGATTCGAGATCAAGACCCTGAAGGTCTCGCTGAAATAGGAGAAGGGAGGCTTTAGGCGTTAGGTGTTAGGCATTAGGCCCAGGAACAATCTTCGAGCTAAGGCCTAAAGTCTAAAGCCTAACGCCTCCGCAAATGCGTCTTGTCTTCATGGGCACGCCCGAGTTCTCGGTCCCGGGCCTGGAAATGCTGATCCATTCCGACCACCGCGTCCTCGCCGTGGTCACCCAACCCGACCGGCCCAAGGGACGGGGCTTGAAGCTCGAACCCTCGCCGGTCAAACAGGTCGCGCTCGAACACAACCTCGAAGCACTCCAGCCCGAAAAAATAGTCGCCCCGGAATTCCTGGCCCGGCTCCGCGGCCTCGCGCCCGACCTGATCGTGGTCATCGCCTTCGGCCAGATCCTGAAAAAAGATATCCTGACCCTTCCCCCCCTCGGCTGCCTTAACGTCCACGCCTCGCTCCTCCCCAGGTTCCGCGGCGCCGCGCCCATCGCCTGGGCCATCCTCAACGGCGAGAGCGAGACCGGCGTCACCGCCATGCAGATGGAAGAAGGCCTGGACACCGGGCCGATCATCATGCAAAAGAGCATAGCCATCGCCCCGGACGAGACCGCCGGCACCCTCCACGATCAGCTGGCCCGGCTGGGAGCGGAAGTTCTCCAGGAGACTTTATCCGCCCTGGAGCAAGGCCGGTTGGAGCCCCGGGCGCAGGATCACGCAAAAGCCAGCCTGGCGCCCCTGCTCAAGAAAGAGGACGGTCAAATCGTCTGGGGCAAGTCCGCCGCTGAGCTCGAACGCCGGGTGCGGGCCTTCGACCCCTGGCCGGGATCATTCTTCGTTTGGCAAGACCAGATGATCAAGGTGTGGAAAGCCACGGTTGTTTCCGGCAAGGGTAAGCCCGGCCAGGTTCTCTCCGCGGACCAAGACGGCCTCCTCATCGCCTGCGGCGAGGCCGCGCTCCAAATTATCGAGCTCCAACCCCCGGGCAAGCGGCGGATGAGCGCCGCCGAGTTCCTGCGGGGGCACAGGATTCTCAAAGAATTCCTTTTATCATCGTGATTAACCGTTTCGAGAGGCAAAGTCGCAGGTTGACATCGTGCGCTTGTTGCCGGGATGCGTCTCGCAATCCGTCGCCGTAACCGCTCTTCGGTCGTGGAATTACTGATTCATGCATAATTATGTTGACAATGGAGTCGCAGCCGGTTTTGATGGCACACTGGGTCGAGATACAGCCGGTAGGGTTTTTGCGCGAAGCCAGGGTTCCTTGACAACCATCGTTTTTCCGGCCAGGTCGCCGATCCTCTGATATTTTTGAGTGGCCGCAACACTGACCACTACCGGCAAATAGATAAGAATTGAGTCAATGATCCGTAAAAAATTCCTTAGAAATATGGATAAAAAAGAGGGCACTTGACCGTCCACCGCTACGACGCGCAGCCCCATGATCTTCTTGCCCAGCGTTTTCCCCCACAGGCCCTCGCAAATAAGGAAGTAAACGGTGGAAATCAATACCGCTCCGACTATTCCCAGCAAGATAGAGAGAGCGGAGCCTTTTAAAGCAACGATATCTTCAAATCTCAAAATGAAAAAAGTGAGAAAGGCTATGCGCGGAGTGTCCACCAATAGCCGGTCGATTGCGTATGCCGCCGACCGTTGCATGACAGGAGCCAATTCTCCTTGATATTGCCCGGCCACTATTTTTGGGTCTTTTTTAGCGTGAAAATGGAAATGGACAAGTAACACGACGATGCCATAGCCTAAGCATGTGATCAACCACGCCACAGGTATGATAGACATCATCTTGACATAAAGGTCCGGCATTCCACCGCTGCCTTTTCCTCCATTTCCGTGAAGTTCTTGATTCCGATCGTTCCATTTCTCTCCGTCAAATACCTGCCAACTCGCTCCCCGGAAGCCCGAGTAAAAGGCATGAAGCTCGCCGTTGAAGTCGGTAGCCGTCAGTCCGAAGCCCGACATCCGCGGCACGACCAGGTCGGGGAGCTCTCGCCATTCTTTCCCATCAAACTCCGTCACCTGGTAAAGGGTTTCCTTACTTGTTTGATGGGAATAGTCCGGGTTATCGCTAATTATCCAGATTCGGCCGGTAGACTGGACAAACTTATAGTAGGTCGCGTCATAAGGGAAAAGGTTTTTCTCGCCCAATTCCTCTTTCAGGATCGGAGAACAATAAATATCGGGCTTGATTCGGTTCAGTTTCGGATCACCCTGATTCGGCGTCCAACAAACATGGACCGCTTCATCCAGGCAGGCAATTTTGATTTTCATGAAAGCCATGCTGAAATCCAGAGCCTCTGTATTTTTAAATCTTCTTTGTTCCACGAGCTCAAGGTCTTTGTTTAAAAGATCAAGGTAGAAGAAGCCGTCCTGTCCCGACCAAAGCACGGCCAGGCGGTGGGGACAGGAAGCGATGCTATAAGATGCGTTCAATTCATAGCCCGGCTCCCCGGGTGTCAGGTTTTGAAAAAGAATGAGGCGTCTATCGCGCACGCCCACCAGCTGATTTTCCACCACATATAAGCCGTC
>MGQK01000076.1:17732-23131 GCA_001797815.1 Deltaproteobacteria bacterium RBG_13_61_14
CCACGACAGGCCGCCCCACTTCCATAGAGAAACGATCCTCTTGGCTCCTTCTGGCAACTTTTCTGGCGGCAAATTTCCCCAATTGGATTCCGCCAAGTAAAGACTATTTTGCATAGAAAAAGCCACCCAGGGGTCTCGAAAAGTATTTTCCATAGCTGACATGAAAGAAGCAACAAACGGGGTCAATAAAAAGCCGGTGAGGAGGTTGCTGCCCCAATAGGCCAAGATAAGAAGCACACCATAAAAGATGGCCAAAAAGGTATTAGTCCACTTGATTTCTTCCGGAGTCTGGGGATACATGGCGCTCCTCCTTGTTAGGGTTGATCGGGTCGGCCTCAATACGATTGCATCTAATCTATCAAACGGAAGCGCCTGGGTCAATTTCGGAATCTTCCACCCCTCGCGCAATGGCTTTCAGGTATTTGCGGTGGGCGGAGAGCAGGACCAGGCCGGCGCCGGTGGGGCAGAAGAAGCGGCACCAGAAGCGCTTGAGGAAAAGGCTGAAGAGTAAAGTGAGAAGGATGAAGAGCCAGGCGAGGGGGCTTTTGGAGAGGGAGAAGAGGTGGGGGTAAGGCTCGGCCTCGGCAAAAGCGTGGACTTTAAGCCCGAAGTAGCCGGCCACGCAGAGGAAGAGGACCAGGTAGCGGAGCTCGCGGGCAAAGCGCAGCACCTTGCCCGAGACGTTCCAATGACGCACTGGGATAAAACGGTAGAGCAGTTCCTGCAAGCCCCCGAACGGGCACAAATACCCGCAAAAAAGCGGTCCGGCCAAGAGCGTGGTGATGACCACGAACCCTCCGAGGATCAAAAGCCTGGGGTTGCCGGACCCGGGAAAGTCGAGCGAGAGAAGCTGGAAGGTATGCCCGAGCGAGAAGGGCGTGTTCAGCCAGAAGCCCACCGTGATGATGCTGATGCCAAAGACCACCTCCCGCTGCCAGCGGAAGAATTTTTTATAGCGCGTGAGCAGTCCAAGCAACAACACGATACCAAGGGTAATCGTCCGCGGCTCGCGGACGATTCGAACATAACCCAGGGCTTCAGCCCTGGGAACGGAGATGCCGAAGAGCTGGTCCCCCGCGCTGGCGGCCGCGGCCTCCAGGTCGGTGATGACGGCCTTGGAAGAAATGGTGGCGCCGGAGACCGCGTCAATGCCTTTAAAGCCCTGGCGCAGGTTTTGGCCGATGAACTTCTCGAAGAAGCCGGAGCTTTTGATCAGGTCCATATAATAAGGGGTCTCGCGGTCGGCGATCAGGTCAATGCCCCGGATCATCCCGTCCTCATCCAGGACAAAGAAAATATTGATCTGGTCCACGTAGCCCTTGACCGTGGGTTCGAGCCGGGCGGTGGCCAGCCCCGCGGCCTTCTTCACCCGGCCGGCGTCAGTGACCGCGCCGGGATAGTGGGGGACAGGCTTCAGGATCAGGGGGCTGCCTTCCGCGCCCGGGAGCAGCCGGGCGAGCATCTCCGGCTCCGGGTCGAGCGGCAGCGCTTCCTGCCGGGCCAGCCAGTCGGCGCGGGCGATCAGGGCCAGGCCGATCAGGAACAGAAATAATTTTATGATCGCTAAGGCTTTTTTCATTTCCATCTTGTAGCCCACCCTTCGCGCTGGCGAAGGGTGGGGCCAAATCAAAGCAAATCCACCGGATCGCGGTCCAGGGCGATCACCACTTTGCCGGCGGCAAACTTCTTTCGCATCTCCGCAAAGACTTCGCCGCAAAAGCCGGCCAGGACCGAGGGCGCGCCCGCGCGCACCAGCATCTGCCAGCGCGATTTGCCCCGGAGGCGCGAAAGCGGCGCCCGCACCGGGCCGAGGAGACCGATGGACTCGCGGTATTCTTTGCGTCGGGCCTTGGTCTTGGCCAGCCGGCGGAGCTCGGAGGCCGCGTCGGCCGCGCGCTCCGGGCTGGGCGCCGAGATCCGGAAGTTGGCCAGCCGCTGATAAGGCGGCCAGGCGAGCGCCTGCCGCAGCTTCATCTCTTCCTGGTAGAATTGCTCGTAGTCCTGGCTCACGGCCAGGCGGATGCTGTAGTGCTCGGGGTTGAAGGTCTGCACGATCACCCGGCCCGGCCTCTCTCCCCGGCCGGCGCGGCCGGCCACCTGGGTCAAGAGCTGGAAGGTGCGCTCGCCGGCGCGGAAGTCGGGGAAGTTGAGGGAGAGATCGGCGAGGAGCACGCCGACCAGGGTGACGTGGGGGAAGTCATGGCCTTTGGCCACCATCTGGGTGCCGACGAGGAGGTCAAGCTCGCGCCGGCGGAGCTTGTCGAGCAGCTCGAAATAGGAGCGCTTGCCGGACATGGTGTCGCTGTCCATGCGGGCGAGCCGCGCCCCGGGCAGGAGCGCCGCAATCTCGTCCTCCACCCGCTCGGTGCCCAGCCCGAGCGGCCGGACGCGCAGCCCGAAGCATTGGGGGCAGACCTCCGGCGCCGGCGCGTGAAAGCCGCAGTAATGGCAGAGCAGGAAGGATGGCGCTTTTTCTTCTCCGTAGAACCGGTCGTGCGGGGCCTTCGAGGCTTTGCGGTGCCAGGTGAGCGAGACCGAGCAGTTGGGGCAGAGGAAGCGCTGACCGCAATCGTAGCAGAGCAGGAACGAGGCAAAGCCGCGGCGGTTGAGGAAGAGGATGGCTTGGTCGCCCCGGGCTAAAGTTTGTTGCAGGGCCTGCTTCAGCGCCGGCGAGAAGAAGCTCTCGGCCATACGGCGGTCCGACTCTCTCACTTTCGCATCCGCAGGAATCTTGTCTTCTTCTTTAGGGGCGCGGCTGACCTCAGGAGTGGCGCGGGTGCCCGTTCGGCTGAGCTCACGGCCGAAAGCCTCACCCGCGGATTCGTGGATTCCGCGCATATCCACAATTTCCACTACCGGCATCGGTTTCCGATCCACCCGGGTGGAAAGAATGAGCGACTGGTATTTCGCCGATATTCCTTTGCGCGGCTGAGCATTGAACGAAGATTCCAGCGAGGGGGTGGCCGAGCCCAGCACCACCACCGCCTGCTCCCGCTGGCCCCGGACCACGGCCAAGTCGCGGCCGTGGTAGGAAAAAACGTCTTCCTGCTTGTAGGCGGTCTCGTGCTCCTCGTCCACTACGATCAGGCCCAGATCTTTTAGCGGCGCGAACACCGCGGAGCGGGCGCCGAGCACGATCCGGGCCCGGCCCGAGCGGATCAGCCACCACTGGTCAAAGCGCTCGCCGGCGGAAAGCCCGCTGTGCAGGAGCGCGATGGTTTCCTCGGGAAAGCGGTGCCGGAAGCGGCTCAGGAGCTGGGGGGTGAGCGCGATCTCCGGCACCAGCACCAGCGCGGTGCGGCCCCGGTCCAGGCCGGATCGGATGGCGCGGAGATAGACCTCGGTCTTGCCCGAGCCGGTGACCCCGCGCAGGAGGAAGGTCGTGAATTGCTTCCGGTCGAGCGCGGCCTCGATCCGCTGAAGCGCCTCGGCCTGCTCCGGCATCAGCCGCGAGGGCGGCGGTTCGGGCTTGAGGTCGAGAGAGAACGGGTCGCGGGTGATGACTCTTTTAAAGATTTTAACAAATCCTTTTTTTTGCAACTGTCGGGCCAGGCGAAGCGGGTCTTTGAATTCTTTGGAGAGGTCGCTTTTGAAAAGGGATTCACCGGATGTTAATTGTTCGAGCAAACGAGCTTGTTGCTTGGATCGGCTCCGCAAATCTTGCCATTGCTTTTCATCCGGGGAAGTTGCCAGCTCTAAGGCCCATTCACTTTTGTGAGACACACGGGGCTGAGTCATCAGAATGAACTCTTCAATCCAGCCGCGATGGCGAAGAATGATTAGGTCGGATTTCTTGACTTGAGTCGCGGATAAACCGATCGCGTCTTTTAATTTTTTTGCCGTTTCCTCCAGTTGCATGGGGAGATGACCGTTTGCCAAAACTTTGCGGCCCTCTTCAGAAAGGCGTAATCTTTTTCTGGAAGCCAGGTTAATCCCCGCGGGCAGGGCGGATTTGATTACCTCTCCGAGAGGAGCAAAGTAGTACACGGAGGAAAAACGGAAGAAATCCAGCATCGGCTGATCGAAAAGAGGTTCGGGGTCCAACACTTTAAGGATATCTTTGATTTTGTCCTCGGGCAGCGAACACGATTGGGCAAAGCCGATGAGGTAGCCGGTGATCTGGCGCCGTCCGAAAGGCACCAGCACCCGCTTGCCGAGCCCGGCCTGGTCGCGGAGCTTGATCGGGATGCGGTAGTGAAAGGTCGAGAAGAGGGGGAGGTCCGGGGCGACTTCGGCCAGGCGCCAGGGCGAGGCCGCGGACTCCGGCATCGCCTCCGGGAACAAGGTCATAGCTTGGGGAACAGGGGTTGGATGATGGAGTCCACCATTTTCTGGATCAGCGAGCGGGTGTTGTCGTCCACCTCCTGAAAGGCGATGCCGTTGCCCCCGGGCCGGCCCGCTTTCGGCGCGCGCTCGCGCACCGCGGTGCCCCAGATCTCCATCGCCACCGAATCATCGCTCATCAGGAACTGGATAATCACCCGCGCCCCCAATTCCAGCGGCGGGTTCCGGCGCACGAACACCCCGCCCCAGCCGATGTCCTCGATCCGGGCCAGCTCGAAGTCCTGATCGCTGTCCACCGCCTTGATCCGCACCGGGAGCAGCAGCGGCACCCGCAAGTATTGGCGCGTCTTCATCCCTGTGTCCTGCCTTGAAACTGCCCCTTAATCATAAAGGGCTGGCCGGGGCTTGTCAACGAAATCTTGCCCTTGCCGCCATCGCTTTCTTCCGGTATCCCTCTTTTTTCATGCCGCCCGCCGCCAATTTTTTGACAGGCCGCCATCTTTTCACGGAGCTTTTGCCCGGCCCGGGCCAGAAGATGGACCCGGCCCGGCCGCTAACTCCCTGAAGATCACTCATTTTCGCCTTTGTGCGCCCGAAGGCTTTTTCACCCGGAACTGGCACGCGGCTTGCTCCGCTAGATATCAGCCATTGTTTCCATTTCTCGGGAGGCTAAGGGAGATGAAAGAAGTGCTCACGGCCAAAGACGTGGCCAAGCTGCTCAGGCTCAACAAGATCACGGTTTACAAGTATGCGAACGAGGGCAAGATCCCCGGCGTGCTGATCGGCAACCGCTGGCGTTTTGACCGGGCCCAGATCGAGGGGCTGCTGGACGACCCCCGCCGGCAGGTGGTCTCCCTGGCCGAGCGCCGCAACCTCAATGCCGGCTGATGGCTCGGCGCCAGTTAATCTAATAATCGGGGTCTGACCCCAAATATTGGAGGACGCTGATGGGACGCTACATTGAAACGTTGTTCCTCTACCGGCAGGGGACCGAGCACCTCAACCGCGGCGAATACCGGCTGGCCGCCCAATCTTTTAGCCGGGCCCTCGCCCGCTTTGAGACCAACGACGTCTTCCACTTTCACCTCGGCCTGGCCAGAGCGCTGCTCGGCGAA
>MGQK01000076.1:23242-24156 GCA_001797815.1 Deltaproteobacteria bacterium RBG_13_61_14
CCGGCCGCAAGATGATCCGAACCCGCGGCGGCTCCGGCGCGGCGCCAAGCAATACCTGAAGAGTTTTTTAAGCTTCAAGCCGATCAACGTCCCGCTCGTCTCCCTGCTCTCGCATCTCCCGAAGGCGGAGCGCTTTTACCGCTTGCCGGTGAAGCGGGCCGAGGTCTTCTGCCGGGTGGAGGGCCGGACCTTTGTCATGCTCGATCCCTGCGGCTGTTGCATCGCCCGGGAAATGTTCTGGGGCCAAGGCGAGCGGGTCAAGCCCGAAGACCGCACGGCCCTGGAGGTCTTCTTCCGCCTGGCCCGGGCCGCGGACGTGGTCCTCGACATCGGCGCCAACACCGGGCTTTTCTCCCTGGTCGCGGCCGCGGCCAACCCTGCGGCCGAAATCCACGCCTTCGAGATCCTGCCCAAGGCCTTCCTCGCGCTCTTCCACAACTTCTGCCGCAACAATATCCTCCACCGCTCCCACTGCCACCTCCGCGGCATCGGTCAGGCCGAGAGCCTGCTCACCATGCCCCGGCCCCGGCCGGGAGACCCGCTCTCCACCACCTGCTCCTCCCTGACCCGCTTCGCTTCCGGGGTGCGGGTCCAATTCCTCTCCCTCGACTCGCTCGCCCGCCTGCTTCCCCCCGCCCGCCGGGTGCTGGTCAAGATTGACGTGGAAGGCACCGAGAACGATATCTTTGCCCAGGGCCGCGAGTTCCTGGCGCGCTTCGGCCCGGACCTGGTCTGCGAGATCCTGCCCGGGATTTCAAAAGTGGAAGAGATCGAGCCGGTCCTCCAGGGCTTGTCCTATCGTCTTTTCAATATCCAGCCCGGGGGACTGTCCGAGGCTTCACGGCTCTTGCCCCATCCCGACTACCACGACTGGCTTTTTACCCGCAAGAGCGACGAAGAATTCAACCGGCTTT
>MGQK01000076.1:24167-24335 GCA_001797815.1 Deltaproteobacteria bacterium RBG_13_61_14
AATACCTCAGGACGGGACCGCCCTATTTATGGTAAGGCGCGCCGGAAAGGATGGAGAAGGCCCGATAGAGTTGTTCGGCCAGGAGCAAGCGCAGCATATCGTGCTGAAAGGTGAGGCGGGAGAGAGCCAGGAGCCGGTCGGCTTGGGCTTTGACTTCGGGTGAGAGGC
>MGQK01000076.1:24352-29040 GCA_001797815.1 Deltaproteobacteria bacterium RBG_13_61_14
CCACTGGAGCTTGATGCCCTTGGGTAATCTGCGGCCGTATTCCTCTATCACTTTTGCATAAGCGGCGTTGGGCAAGCGGCCGGGGCAGAGGATAGTGATTCTCATGATCGGAAGGCTTTAGACTTTAGGCATTAGGCTTTAGGCCGAAGGATCTGAAAGATTTATACCTATCTAAACAGAACATCCGAAGTCTAAAGACTAAACTCTAATGCCTAAAGCCTCTTCAAATCCGCGGCAGCCGGACCCGCTTGGCGTCACCCCAGAGCTTTTCCAGGTCGTAGAACTCGCGCAGCGGCTGGGAGAAGATGTGGACGATGACGTCGCCCCAGTCCACAATCACCCAGCGGCCCTCGCTCTCGCCCTCGGTGTGGAGCGGCCGCGAGCCGATGCCGCGGATGGCGGCGACCACGCCTTCAGCGATGGCCTGCACCTGCACGGTGGAGCGGCCGGAGACGATCACGAAGTAGTCGGTGAAGGAGGTGAGCTTGGCCACCTGGAGGATCACGGGTTCTTCGGCTTTGTAATCCAGGCAGGCGCGGCAGACGAGCAAGGCTTTTTGACGGGCGGTTTTCGGGCGGGGACGGGACGGTTTCCGCTTGAGTTTGGGGTCAGCCATGAAGAAGGGGTTCCTCTCCTTTCTACTTCTGGTAAAGTTGGTGCTCGGCGATGTATTCGCCCACGCGCCGGGGGATCAGGTAGCGGGGCGAGACGCTGTCGCGGACCATCTGGCGGAGCTTCTTGGAGGAGATGTCCAGGCCGGTGACTTCGGTAAAGGTGAGGGTCTTGCCCGAGGTGTGGACAAAGGTTGCGCGGGTGAGGCTTTCGGCCGTGCCCTCGGCCCTGAGCGCTCGGGCCGAAGGGAGCTCAGCCGAACGGGCACCCGCGCCACCGAGGGCACCCGCGCCCTTAGCATGGCGGAATTCTTTGCGGACCGCCTCGGGGATGGCCTTGGTCGGCGCCACCCGCGGGGTGCCCGGCCGGGAGGTGACGATGAATTCGGCCTCGGCAAAGAGCTGCTCCCACTGGTGCCAGGTGTTGATCTCCAGGAAGGCGTCCAGCCCCAGGATGAAGGCCAGGTCCGATTCCGGGTGCAACGGCTTGAGCTCGCGCAGGGTCTCGAGCGAATAGGACTTGCCCCCGCGGCGGACTTCGAGGTCCGAAACCGAAAAGGCCGGGTTGCCGGTGATGGCCAGGGCTACCATCTTGAGGCGGTGCGAGCCGTCCACAATGTCCGGGCTCACCTTGTGCGGGGGCTGGGCCGAGGGGACAAAGATGATCTCGCGCAGGCCGAAGCGCTGGCGGATCTCCTCGGCGGTGCGCAAATGCCCCAGGTGGATGGGGTTGAAAGTGCCGCCGTAAATTCCGATCTTCAACTCTTTCTCCTTAGGTCGAAAAATGAGAAGAAGTTTTCACCACCAAGACACTAAGAAGAAAAAGTCGAAAGGCTATGGGTAAAGCCATTTCTTTCTTTCGGCTGAAAACCCGATGCCTTTGTGTCTTGGTGGTTGATATCCTCTTCATCGTTTTTCCCGATCATTTTTCCCGGACCTGGCCGTCGCCATAAACCACGAACTTGGTGGTGCAGAGCTCGGTCAGGCCCATGGGACCATAGGCATGGAGCCGGGTGGTGCTGATCCCGATCTCCGCGCCCAACCCATATTGGAACCCGTCGCTGAAACGGGTGGAGGCATTGACCATGACCGAGGACGAGTTCACCTCCTGCACGAACTTCCGCGCCGCGCTGTAGTTCTCCGTGACAATGGCCTCGGTATGGTCGGAACCGTATTTCTGGATGTGGGCGATGGCCGACTCCAACCCGTCCACCACCCGCACCGCCAGGATCAGGTCCAGATACTCCGCATACCAGTCCGCCTCGGTCGCCGGCTTCATCGCCGGACAGAGCTCCCGCGAATTCTCGCAGCCGCGCAACTCCACCTTGGCCTCCTGAAAGCGGCGGGCCATCTCCGGCAGGAACCGGGGCGCTATCGCCTGATCCACCAGCAGGGTCTCCATGGCGTTGCACACGCCCGGCCGCTGCACCTTGGCGTTCATGGAGATGCGATAAGCCTTATCCAGGTCCGCGTCCGCGTGCACGTAAACGTGGCAGACGCCCTTGTAGTGCTTGATCACCGGGATCTTGGAGCGCAAGACCACCCGCCGGATCAACTCCTCGCCCCCGCGGGGGATAATCAGGTCAATGAATTCCTCCTGGTCAAGCAGGTGGTCCACCGCTTCCCGGTCGGTGAAGGAAATGACCTGGATCGCCGCCCGCGGCAGACCCTGCTTCCCGGCCACCTCGGCCAGGATCTTGCCCAGGCAGAGGTTGCTGGAGATGGCCTCGGAGCCGCCCCGCAGGATCACGGCGTTGCCCGACTTGAGGCAAAGCCCGGCCGCGTCCACCGTCACGTTGGGCCGCGCCTCGTAAATGATCCCGATCACGCCGAGCGGGATGCGCACCCGGCCGATCAAAAGCCCGTTGGGCCGGGGCCACATCGAGGTCACCTCGCCCACCGGATCCGGGAGCGCCGCCACTTCTGAAAGCCCCTGGGCCATGGCCTGGATCCGGTCCGGGTTGAGGGTGAGGCGGTCCAGCATGGCCGCGCTTAAGCCCTTCTTCTTCCCGGCCTCCAGGTCCTTCGCGTTTTCGGCCAGGATTACCTTTCCCGAAGCGTTCAGCGCCTCGGCCATGGCCTTGAGCGTCTGGTTCTTGACCTCGGAGTTCACCCCGGCCAGCGCCCGCGAGGCCTGGCGGGCCGCCCGCGCGATCTCGGTGATCTGTTCGAGAAGGCTGCTCATGGCTGCCTAAGCATAGCCAATTTAGCAAGCATTGTAAATCCAGTTTACAGAAAGAAAGTGCACAGTGCACGGTGCACAGGTTCTTTCCCGGAAGACCTCAAGCCTCATGCCTCTTGCCTCATGCCTAATCCTGTCAGCACCAGGTCATCCTTGTGGATCACTTCCTCGTAATCACAGGCGCCGAGCACCGCCTCGATGGCCGAGGTCTTCAAGCCCTTGATGCGGTGGAGGTCCGAGGACGAGAAGCGGACCAGGCCGCGGGCGAACTCGACGCCTTGGGGGTCCAGCACCCGCACCGCGTCTCCCGGCTCGAACCGGCCCTGAACCTGGATCACGCCCGAAGGGAGCAGGCTCTTCTTGCCTTCGACCAGGGCTTTGCGCGCGCCCGCGTCCACTTGGACCTCCCCGCGCGGCTTCTGGGCGTAAGCGATCCAATACTGCCGGCCGCGCAGCTTTTTGCCCGAGGGCAGGATCAAGGTCCCCTGGATCTTGCCCTCGAAGATGCGGGGCAGGATGCCGGGTGTCTTGCCGCTGCCGATGAAGGTGGGGATGCCCATCGCCTGCACGGTGCGGGCGGCCTCGATCTTGCTGCTCATCCCGCCCACGGAGACGGGGCTGATGCTCGGGCCGGCGTATTCGGTCACCGCCCGGCTGAGCTCCCGCAGCACCGGGATCACCTGGGCCTGGGCATGGAGCCCGGGGTCGTGGTCGCAAAGGCCGGTGATGTCGGAAAACAGGACCAGGAGGTCGGCGTCCACCAGGCCGGCGACCAGGGCCGAGAGCTTGTCGTTGTCCCCGACCTTGATCTCCTCGACCGCCACGGTATCGTTCTCGTTGATGACCGGGATGATCCCCTTGGCCAAGAGCGCCAGCAGCGTGTTGCGCGAGTTCAAATACCGGTGCCGATCCGAGACGTCCTCATGCGTGAGCAGCACCTGGGCCACTAAGAGCCCCTGCCGGTGAAAAGCGCGGCCCCAGTGCGCGATCAGGCCGGGCTGGCCCAGCGCGGCCACGGCCTGCTTTTCGGGCAAGGTGAGCCGGGCCGCGCCCAGATTAAGGAGCTTGCGGCCGGCCGCGATGGCGCCGGAGGACACGATCACGATTTCCCGCTGGTCGCGGCGCGCCTCGGCCACCTCGCCGGCCAGGCGGGCGAAGACCTTGGGATCAAGCCCGCCCGCGGGCTTGGTCAGCACCCGGGTGCCGATCTTGAGCACGATCCGGCGGGCTTGCCGGAGCAGTTGCCGGTCGCCGGGCTCGCTCATGCCGGCCGGGCCTCCCGGGCCGGGGAAGAATTTTGCTGGCTTGCGGCGAGCTCAGCCGAGCGGAAGAGCAGGTCCGCGGTCGTGTCCACCAGTTCGGGCAGGCCTTGGCCGGTGACCGCGGAGATGGCGAGCACGCGATGGCCGCGGCGCTTGAGCGCCCGCCGCTTGGGATCGAGCGCCGAGAGCCGGGGCAAGAGGTCGGTCTTGGTCAGCACCACCAGTTGCACCCGCTCGAGAAGGGCCGGGTGAAAGGCGCTGAGCTCGGCGTTGATCCGGGCCACGTCCCGCGCCGGATCGGGGCTGGTGCAGTCCACCAGGTGCAGGAGCACGCGGGTGCGCTCGGCGTGTTTGAGGAAGCGGATGCCCAGGCCGCGGCCCTGGCTGGCCCTTTCGATCAGGCCGGGCAGGTCCGCCACCACGAAGCTCTGATAGTCCCCCGCCTTGACCACGCCCAGCACCGGCACCTTGGTGGTGAAGGGATAATCCGCGATCTTGGGCCGGGCCGCGGAAATCCGGGAGAGCAGGGTGGACTTGCCGGCGTTGGGAAGCCCCACCAGGCCCACGTCGGCCAGGAGCTTCAATTCGATCCGCAGCCTCCGCTCCTCGCCCGGCTGGCCCGGCTCCGCCTCC
>MGQK01000076.1:29050-43827 GCA_001797815.1 Deltaproteobacteria bacterium RBG_13_61_14
GCTGGCCGCGGTGGCCGCGGTAGGTCTGGCGGTAGCGCAGGTCGAGCAGGGTGCTGAGGCGGGGTTCGGCCGAGAAGATGATGTCGCCGCCCTTGCCGCCGTCGCCGCCGTTGGGCCCGCCCCGGGGCACATACTTCTCGCGGCGGAAGCTCGCGCACCCGTTGCCGCCGTCACCCGCCCGCACGGTGACGGTGACTTCATCCACAAATTGCATGGTTGGAAAAAAGGAAAAGGCGGGTCAAGCGGTCAAGAGCCGCGGAGGGGCTCCACTGAAACGCGCCGGCGGTTCTTGCCCGCGGCGGCATAGACCACCCGGCCCTCGCGCAACGCGAAGAGGGTGTAGTCTTTGCCCAGGCCCACCCCGGGGCCGGGGTGGATCTTGGTGCCGCACTGGCGCACCAGGATGTTGCCGGCCTTCACCACTTGCCCGGCGAAAATCTTGACGCCCCGGCGCTGGCCCTGGCTGTCGCGGCCGTTACGGGCCGATCCCGCGGCTTTCTTACGCGCCATGTTCCTCTCCTTCCGCGGCGGGCGGTTGAGCCGCCTCGGTCATGATCTCTTTAATCCGCACCGCGGTGTAGCTCTGGCGGTGGCCCTGCTTCTTGTGATATCCCTTGCGCCGCTTGGACTTGAACACGATGATCTTCCGGCCCCGGCCCTGGGACTCCACCTGGCCCACCACTTTGGCGTTCTTGACCAGGGGGTTCCCCACCACCACCCGGTCGTCCTCGCCGATCAACAAGACTTCGGCCAGCTCGACGGCCGCGCCAACCTCGGCCTCGATCTTCTCCAACTTGACCAAGTCTCCCGGCTCAACCTTATACTGCTTCCCGCCGCTGCGAATGACCGCATACATCGCCCCGACCCTTCCTCTCTGCTCTTCTACTCGAATAAGCTCAAAAGTAAAAGAATATTCTGACATAATTTGATCTCCCCGTCAAGATTTTTCGGGCCTTTCTTTTGAAGAGGAAATAAATTCAAATGGTTAGAAAAGATCAACCAATCAAAGGGGCTCTACCCTATTTTCCAATGCTTAGAAAAATGATGCTAATTCTCTAATTAAAGCTATCTGCATTTCGATTTTCAATTAATAATGCCTGCCTTGGGAATGACCTGAAATCAAAAGCCTCCCGCCTGTTTGAGGTGTCAAGGTGGCAGGGTGGCAGGGTGTCAAGGTGGGGGACAGACATTCCGCCTTCGCGGAGGACGAAGCGCTTCGGCGGAGTCTCTCCTGTCTGTTTGCCTCATGCCTCTCGCCTTTCAGCCTTGCTTGGCTTCCGCAATGGCTTGGGCCAATTCCTCGGCCCGTTGCGAGCCGAGCATAAACTTTTTGCCGTCGGCCAGCTCCAGGAGTACGCCCCGGTTGCCTTTCACGTTATAGATCCAGTGGCCCTGCCTCAAGGAATAGCGGACGCCCCAGTCGCCGTAATCGCGGATCGGGCGATAGGTCCGCGCCTCCCAGGACTTGATCTTCGGGAGCGGGATCTTCCGGACCGCGAGCGGCCAGTAGCGGGCAATGAGCGCGTGGCGGTCGAGCCGGACCTCGAGCTTCAGGCGCATCAAGGCTACGGGCAGGGCCACGCCCAGCAAAAAGATGAAGACATTCACGGCCACCAGCCCCATGTCGGGCAGGGGTTTGTTGCCGAAGGGGATGCCCTGGACGAGCTGGATGTAGCTGCCGGCGATGATGAAATAGAGGCCCGCGGCGGCGAGTGCGCCCAAGAGGAGCCGGAACCAGAGCTGGTCGAAGCGCTGGACTTCCTCGAAGAGCGGGGGTTCCTGGACAAACGGATCGTTCATGGCCGGTTCCTCACGGGTCGGATTATACCACATCCGGTAATAGTTTCTCTGGACAGTAGCCCGGTTGCTTATATACTGGATAAGGTGGCAAAGCATCTCGGTCTGGAGCATGACCCGGCCTTCGGCCGTGGGGAGGAAACCAGGATGGTTGCGTTTACCATTCGGATTGATCAAAAGGAGTGCACGAACTGCGGGCTGTGCGTGAAGGACTGCGCGAGCGGGTGCTTGCAGCCGCGGGGCGAGCGGCCGGCCGCCGCGCATCCGGAGTGGTGCACGCGGTGCAGCCATTGCGTGGCGATCTGTCCCGTTGACGCGATCGAGCACGGGGGCCTGGGGGGCGGGCATTTGCGTCCGATCAAGCGGGACAAGCTCGACGCGGAGAGCTACCGGGAGATCGTGATCAGCCGGCGGAGCGTGCGGTGGTTCAAGCCGGAGCCGGTCACCTGGGAAGAGGTCCAGGAGATCCTGGAGGCGGCCCGCTACTCGCCCACGGCCAGCAACACCATGGACGTGGGTTACACCGTGGTCCTGGACCAAGCACTCATCCGCCAGACCGGGCTCGGCATCTTCAGCACGGGCGCCCGGCTCAAGCGGTTCATGGACACCGTTCCGGGCAAGCTCCTGCGCCGGCTTTTCCAAAGGTCAGAGACCATGCAGATCCTGGAGCGTTACGGCGACCGGATCGAGCTTTACCAGGGAGTGGTGGCGCGGGGCCGCGACCCGATCTGTTACGACGCGCCGGCCCTGATCCTGATCCACGGTCCGGAGAGCGGCCGCTTCGTGCGGGAGAACTGCGCCATTGCCGGCGCCAACCTGACCAACTACGCGCACGCCAAGGGCTATGGCACTTGCTATCTGGGTTTCGTGGTGCTGGCGCTGGACTGGGACAAGAAGTTGCGGGAGAGGCTGGCCGTGCCCAGAGGCCGGCGGGCGAACCTGGCGCTGGTGCTGGGCCGGCCGGCGCACCGCTACCGCAACCCGGTGCTGCGGCCGCCGGCGGCGGTGAATTGGGTGGGAGCGGAAGAGAGTAGGCTGTAGGCAGCAGACAGTAGGCAGGGAAAAAGGAGAGAACCTGGGGGAAAGGAATTATAGCCCGGGCGGGGATTGGCTGGAAGAGTTGCGGGCCTGGTACCACTGCATGAGCTGGTCGGCGAGCACGCGGATTTCGGGGTCGTCCGGATCAAAAAGGTTGTGCTCTTCCTTGGGGTCTTCCTCCAGGTTGTAAAGCTCCCATTGGCGGTGGCGGAAAGAGTAGATGATCTTCAACGGTCCCAGCCGCATGGCGATCACCACCGGGCCGGTCTGGCTCCAGCGTTTCTTCAGCCCGGGCAGGCCGGGCACCGCCATGCCGTAGGTCTCATAGAACATGGGCTTGGGCTCCGGGTGCTGGTCGGCAGAGACCGCGGCGAGCAGGCTCTGGCCGGTCATGTTCGGCAAGGGAGGCAGACGCAGGTAATCCAGGATGGTGGGCGCGATGTCGAGCATGTGCACCGGCGCACTCACCTCTTTGCCCGCGGGCAGCTCGGGCCCCGCGATGATCAAGGGGATCTGGAGGATGGACTGGTAAAGGCGGCGGCCGTGGCCGAAGAAGTGCTGGTCGCCCAGGCTTTCGCCGTGGTCGGAGAGGACGATAATGAGGGAGCGCTCATGCTGGCTGCGGCGCTGGAGGTCATCGAGCAGCACCCCGATCCAGCGGTCGGTGTGGACGATCTCGGAGTCGTAGCGGTCCTCCACCCGGGCCTGCTTGCTGTTCTCGCCGGGCGGGTGGTGGAAGCGGTAATCGGACTGGGTCAGATGCGGCCGGTGCGGGTCGGCGTAATGGACCCAGAGGAAGAAAGGCTCGGGCAGCCCGGCGACCAGGCGGGCCTGGGCCTGGCGGGTGACCCAGCGGGCGTCGCGTTCGATCTTCATGCCCAGGTAATACTTGCGGGCCAGGCGGTCGTCATAATAATCAAAGCCCCGGGCCAGGCCCGAGCGGGAGCCGTGGAGCGGCCAGGAGCTGACCACTGCGGCGGTGATGTAGCCCTGGTCGCGCAGGAGTTCGGCCAGGGTCTGGTGCTCGGGCCGAAGCGAGAGCCCGTTGCGGGTGGCGCCGGTCTGGGAGGGGGGCAGGGAGGTCAAGAGGGCGGAGAGCGCGGGGTTGGTCAGGGGAATGGCGCTGGTGACATCGAGGAACTTGACGCCCTTTTCGGCGAGCTGATCGAGGTTGGGCGTGGTGGCCCGGGAATAGCCGTAACAGGAGAGGTGGTCGGCGCGGAGCGTGTCCACCGAGATCAGGATCACGTTGGGCCGGAGCTCTTCGGCCCCGCCGGCGCCGGCGATGAGCGCCGCGGCCAGGATCAGCATCCACCCTGGGGACCGTTTCATTTGGGCTCTTTCTCCGGCCGGTGGGTGCGCTGGAGCAGGGACTGGAGAGTGGCGGAGGCGCGCTGGAGCTCTTCCAGAAAGTTGGCCGGCAGCTCGGCATAAAGCTTCATGCGCTCTTTCAAGTCCAGCAAATCCTCTTCCAGCCGGCGGCGCTCCTGCTGCACCCGCTCGACCTCCATGGTATGGTCCAGCTCCAAGTCGGAAAAGCGCAGCCGGATCGCCTCCATTTCCTGATGCATCCGGGCCTCCCGCTCCTCGCTCTCCTTCCAGCGGGCTTCCATCACCTGCAGCGCCTTTTTCCACTTGGCCCGCAGCTCCTGGGCCCGGGCCTGCTCCACGGCTAACTGCTCCTGCGCCTCCTTGAGCTCGGCCCGAAGCCGCTTCACCTCCGCGGCCAGGTCTCCGGCCGGCTCGGGGGCGGGCAGGGGCCGCGCCTCGGCCCGCAGGATCTCTTCCTGGCGCTCGAGCTCCTTGCCCACCTGGGCCATCAGGTCCGAAAGCTCGCGCCGGGTGGCAGCCGGACCTTCCTCCCCCAGCTCCTCGGGGCTGGCCCGGAAAAACCGGTCCAGGCCCGGCTGCAGGGCCTGCTCGACCTTGGACTTGATCTCGCCCACGCTCTCGGTAAGATCGAAACCGATCAGGTTTTCGATCCTCCTTAAAAGTTCGGTATCTTCAAAGGGTTTCTTGAGGTAATCTTCCGCGGAAAAGCGCAGCTTGCGGTAGCGGTCAAAGTCGTGCTCGCTCGCTTGCTCGGCCATAAAGATGACCGGGATGCGGGAAAGCTCGCGGTCCTGCTTGAGCGACTTGAGCACGCGCAGCCCGTCGGGCCCGGGGCGGCCGTCGTTCTGGGGCAGCTCGCGGGAAAGGAGCACCAGGTGGGGCCGGCTCTCCCGCACCTTATTAAGTCCCTCATCGCCGGAATGGGCAATGACCACCTCGAATTTCTTGGCGGTGAGGAAGTCGGCGAGCATGCCCAGGAACTCGGCGTCGTGCTCGACAATGACCAGCCGGCGGCTCATACTCCTATCTTATTACAAACCCAGCTCTCCGGCAATTTCTTGCATGGCGGAAAGCGCCAGGCCCAGGAATTCTTCGAGGGACAGCCCGAGCGCCTCGCAGGCGCGGATGCGGTCGCGGTCGGCGCCGGCGGCGAAGCGCTTTTCCTTGAAGCGGTTGAGCACAAAAGGCAGGTCAAGGCCGGCGAGCTTCTTGTCCGGGTGGATCAGGGCGCAGGCGACCAGCAGCCCGGTCACCGGGTCGGCGCAAAAGGCGGCCTGGTTGATGGGCACGTCGCGGGGCGCCTTGTTGGCGTGGGCCAGGACCGCCTGCACGATCTCCTCGGCCACCCCCTGCTCGCGCAGCCACTCGGCGCTTACAAGCCCGTGCCGGTCCGGGTCCTTCAGGGTCTCCTCGTAGTCCAGGTCGTGGAGCAGCCCCACCAACTCCCAGGTGCCGGCATCGGCCCCCAGGCGCGCGGCCAGGCGCTTCATCACCGCGGCCACGGCCAGCACGTGCTTTTGCAGGTTCTTGTTCTTCAGGCGCGATTGCATCAGCGCCAGGGCTTGTTCGCGGATCATCTCGGCCATGGCCGGTATTATCACGCGATCTGGAAACGCTTGTCAATCCGCTCCCGGCTTTGCTATCATGTCCGGCAGGAGGAAAGCTTCTTTCCTGGTGGGACTCGATCCCGCGTCGGCCACCGGCAGTTTTTGCCAGGAAGGCAATCCCCCCATACCAGGATGAAGGATGTTCCATGACTGCTGCGCTCACCGCGACTGAAAGATGGCGCCGGACCGTCAACTTCGAGCCGGTGGACCGGCCGGTGCGGTTCGAGACCATCGGGTATTGGAAGGAGACCTTTGCGCGTTGGCATCGGGAGGGCCTGCCGAAAAGCATCGCGGTGGAGGCCAGCGCGGTCCTGTATTTCCAGATGGACCTGATGGCGCCGGTGTGCGTGGGCGACCACGAGAACCCGGGCTTTTGGCCGCCCCTGGAGCTGGGGGTGGTGGAGGAGACGGAGCGGTATCGGATTATCCGCACCCCGGCCGGAGGCACCTGGAAAGAGTTCAAGGACGGGTCGTCGAGCCGGCCGGAATTCTTGACCTTCGCCGTGAAAAATCTCGATGACTTCCAAAAGCTGAAAGCCCGGCTCTCGCCGGAGGATGAAGGCCGCTATAAAATCTGGGAGCCTTTCATCCAGATGTCGCCCGGCCTCAAGGTGCCGCTCTATGTCCTCTGCTGCGGACTCTTTGGTTTTGCCCGACATCTCCTCGGCTTCGAGCGCCTGATGGAGAGCTACTTTGACCAGCCCGAGCTGATCCATGCCTTTGGCGAGCAATGGGTCAAGCTCTGCGCCGGCGCGCTCGAGCGCGTGGCCAAGCGCGCGCCGATCCACGGGGTATGGTTCTGGGAGGACATGGCTTACCGGAACGGGTCCTTGATCTCGCCCAAGACCTTCCGCGAGTTCATGACGCCCTATTATCAAAAGGTGACGAAGAGGGCGCGCGAACTGGGCGCTTTCCTGCTCATGGTGGACACCGACGGCTGGGTCGGCCAACTCATCCCCCTGTTCCTGGAAGCCGGGGTCAATTTCCTCCTGCCCTTCGAAGTCCAGGCGGACAACGACATCCTCGCTTATCGCCGGCAATACGGCAAACAGCTCGGGATCCTGGGCGGGATTGACAAGCGGGCCTTATTCGGGAGCAAAGAGGAGATTGACGCGGAGCTTGAGAGCAAGGTGCCGGCCATGCTGGCGAGCGGCGGCTACGTGCCCAGCCTGGACCACGTGGTGCCGCCCGAGGTCTCGCTGGAAAACTTCCGCTACTTCCTGAAACGGGTAAGGGAGATGGGGGAGAAGGTTGCAAATGTTTGAGGGGGCTTTGCGTGTTTAAACACTTATCCAGGTTTGATCGCCTGCTTAGCGTCTCGGCCGAGGAAGTTGAGATAGAGCTGAGAGGTCCGGGGAAAATCTCCTGGGCTGATTTCATTCTGAACCCGCGTCGCCTGCGAGGAAGCGACTTTCTCATGCGCTGGTCGCAAGGGGTCTGGAGCGAAAAACGTTTGATTCAGGCAGTCAATGAATCTGATCAGTTCTTTGCTCTGCCTTTCGGGCCAAGTGGCACCGCCCCGAAGGAAGATGTCCGTGAATTTGAATTGTATTTTGAGAGGCTTGAACAGGCGGGGCTGGGGAAGCTGAAGAGGCCGGATCTGCTCATCTTCGCAAAAGATGATGAAAACGCGGTTAAAGCCGCTGTTGAGAAGTTGGGCGGGGTAAGCGAATTGCCGTTTATCCCGGACAAGAACGAACAATTGAGACATATCGTCTCTCATGCTGCCCTCGCGGTGGAGTGTGAGAATAGCCTTTGGAAAGCCGGACAGATGCCCAATTACGGAGTCGCCCTGACCCCTCAAAAACGCCTGGGCGGTAAACCGGGGTTAAAAAAGAGCGCTGTCCTTCCGACGGTCATTATCAAGGAAGAAGATCGTGTTCCGTTGCAGCGCTGGCAGGACCAATGGTCAAAGCCGATTCATATCTGGCATGTCTTCTATGACCTCGCTTTCGGCATTGCTTTTGATGAAGTGGAGAGAGTCATTGCCAACGGGCTGATCGAGCCCACGAAACAAGTCTTCCAGGCCCCGGGCGGCGCGACTACCCAGAAAATCATCTACAAAGTCTATTACAACTACGCTTACCGCTTAGGTGACTCATCCGAGGAGCCACAACTGGTCGCCGATTGCATAACGGATAAAAACGGACACATTCTGCCTTATGTCCGCTTTGAGGGTGGCAAATTGAAATTGAGCGCGGATGCTTTTAAAGTATTAAGCGAGTTCACGAGAAAGTGAGGGCAGGCATGGCTCCTCAACATCAAATCCTGCCTCGGTCAGGACCCGAGCGGGAGGCCCTGCGCAAGAAGGGCCAGTTTTGGACCCCAGAGTGGGTAGCCAAGGCCATGGTGGCCTATGTCCTTAAAGATGGAGCCGATACTATCTTCGATCCCGCGGTAGGAACAGGAGTCTTCTTTTTAACCGCCAAAAAATTGGCCGAGCAAATGGGACGGAAAATTCATTTGGCGGGATGCGAGCTCGACCCGGAAACGCTGAAACACGGGAAAGAAACCGGACTGGAAGAGGCTGATCTCCAAGAGGTTCGGATTGAAGATTTTCTTTTCACCCTTTCCCTGCCCCAGGCTTCCGCGATTATCGCAAACCCTCCCTACATTCGTCATCATCGTCTGGCGGCCGATTACAAATTGCAATTACAGAAGCTGGCGATGCGGCTGATGGGTTTTACCCTGGATGGCCGCGCCGGGCTTCACATCTATTTTCTGTTACGCGCCCTTGATCTCTTAACTCCGGATGGCCGCTTGGCCTTCATCATGCCCGCGGACACCTGCGAGGGGGTTTCCGCTCCGAGACTCTGGGACTGGATCACCCGAAGATTCCGGCTCGAAGCCGTGGTCACCTTTGCCCCGGAAGCCTCGCCCTTCCCCGGCGTGGATACCAACCCCGTAATCTTTATGATTCGGAAAGCGAACCCCGCGCCGGACTTCTTTTGGCTCCGCCTCATGCAGCCGGAGGCCGCAGCGCTTTCCGAATGGATCATGCGCCCGTTTGCTGAAGTTCAGAGCGATTCGCTGGTTTGCGTAAAGCGAGATCTAAAAGAAGGACTGGCTGCCGGACTTTCTCGTTTCCCCGTGGATATCCAGCCCGAGGTCCCGGTTTTAGGGCAGTTTGCCAGCGTCTTGCGCGGAATCGCGACCGGGGCTAATGATTTTTTCTTTCTTTCGCGCCGGCAAGCCCTGGAGCTGGAGCTTCCCGATGAATTCCTGATCCCGACTATTGGCCGAAACCGGGACGTCAAAAGCGATCGCATCACCGCCGAGACCATGCTGGAACTGGAAAAGTCCGGCAAGCCTACTCTTCTCTTTGCCCCGGATGATCGGCCCTGGGATTTATTCCCTCCCTCCGTGCGGAGATACCTGGAAAAAGGCGCCGAAGGCGGTCTGCCCCATCGTCCCTTGCTCGCCACCCGAAATCCCTGGTATAAGATGGAATTTCGGAAGGCCCCTCCCCTCCTGTTCGCCTATTTGGGCCGGCGGAACGCCCGTTTCATCCGTAACCTGGCGGGAGTGGTTCCGCTCACCTGCCTCTTATGCGTTTATCCGAAAAGCGAGGAGAAGGATTATATCGAACGGCTTTGGAAAATCCTTCAGCATCCCGAGACGATCCAGAATTTATTTCGCGTCGGGAAATCCTATGGCTCGGGTTGCATCAAAGTGGAGCCCCGAGCCTTGGAGAAACTCCCGCTCCCCACCCATCTCCTGCAGGATTCAAAACTGGAAAGTGTTGCCACTTCTCCCCAATTGAATCTGTTTGGAAAGAATAATTGATGTTATCGAAGCGCAAAATCTGGCTCAACGGCTCCTTCGTGCCCTGGTCCAAAGCCACGGTGCACCTGATGTCCCACTCCTTCACCCGCGGCTCCGCCATCTTCGAGGTGATGAGCGTCCACCCCACCCCCCGCGGGCCCGCCGTCTTCCGCCTCGACGACCACCTGGGCCGCCTGCAAAACTCGGCCAAGCTGATTGACATGCCCCTGCCCTTGAGCCTCCGCGCGCTGCATAATGCCGCCCTTGCCACCGTGGCCGAAAACCGCCTGGACCGGGGCATCGTCAAGTTGATCTGCTATTACGGCGGGGTGGAATTCGAAGTGATCCCCAACCAGAAGACCGTGAGCGTCGCCGTCGTCGCCGCCAACCCGGCGCGGGACCTGGGCACCGCTTACTACGCCGGCCGCGCCCCGGCCCGCGCCGCCGTCTCCCGCTGGCGCAAATACCATCCCCAGACCGTGCCCATTCATTGCAAGGCCGCCGGCAACTACCTCTCGCCCATGCTCGCCAAGCAAGAGGTGAGGGAACGGGGCTTTGACATCCCGATCATGCTCGATACCCAGGGGTTCATCGCCGAGGGCGCGACCGAAAGCCTCTTCCTGGTCAAGAACCGCCGGATCCAGACCGCGCCGCTTTCCCTGGTGCTCCCCGGCATCACCCGCCGCTCGGTGATCGAGGTCGCCCGCCGGCTCGGCTATACAGTTTTGGAAAAGAAAATGCCGCGAGCCGAACTCTTCCGCGCCGACGAGGCTTTTTACACCTCCACCTCGCAAAAGGTCTGGCCCATCGCCTCGATCGAGAAAAAGAAACTCCCCGCGCCCGGGCCGGTCACCGCCCAACTCCTGGAAGCCTTCCAGAAAATCACGGCCGGACAAGATCCGCGCTTCCGGAAGTGGCTGGCCGTGGTTAAGAGATGAGCCTCCCTGGCTTAGCAATCCTCTTCAGGACAGATCAACCCCTCTAAACCTGTTGACCATGTGCTGGACGGCGTTTTGCCGCTTGACTGTTTTTGCCCAGGTGCTAGCGTGGGGCAGGAGGACGGCCATGAAGATCATTGTTTTCGGAGGCGCGGGGGACATGGGGAGCAAGGCGGTGGAAGAGTTGGCCGCGAGCGAGGAGGTGCGCCTGGTGACCATCGCCGACCGCAACATGACCGGGGCCGAGCGGCTGCGGCTGCGGCTCGCGGGATCGCCGGCGCTGGTGGACGTTAAGGGGGTGGACGCGGACCGGCACCCAAACCTGGTGGAGGCGATGCGGGGTTACGACGTGGCCGCATCCGCGCTGGGGCCTTTCCACCGCTACGAGATGCGTCTGGTGGCCGCGGCGGTGGAGGCGGGCGTGCACTATGCGAGCATCTGCGACGAGTGGGAAGCCGCGGAAGCGGTGATCAATGCCTTCCACGAGAAGGCGCGGGAGAAAGAACTTTTTATCCTCACCGGCCTGGGCACCAGCCCGGGCATCTCCAACGTGGGCGTGCGCTACCTGGCCGAGCGGATGGACCGCCCGCGGCGGGCGGACATCTCGGTGTTTCAGCCCCTGAACGCGGGCGGCGGGCCGGCGGTGGTGCGGCACATGCTCTACATCATGAGCGGGGAGGTAGCGGCCTGGCGGGGCGGCCGGCGGGTGATGGTGCGGGCTTGCAGCGAGGAGCGAGTCATCGAGTTCCCCCGTTACGGCGCGATGAAGGTCTGGAACATGGGCCACAGCGAGCCGGAGACCGTGCCCCGCTTCATCCCCGGGATGGAGGAAGTGAATTTCTTCATGGGCTTTGGCCCGGGTTCGCTCTGGGTGGTGAAGCCGGCCCAGTGGGGTTTGTTCAACAGCGCGGGCCGGCGGGAACTGATCGCGCGGGGAATTGACTGGCTGGAGCAAAAGACCCGCGGCGGCGAGCCGGACTGGGGCGCGGTGCGGGTTGACGTCTGGGGCGAGAGCCAGGGGCAGGAGGCGCACGGGTTGCTCTGCGGCATCGGCCAGATGCGGGAGGCGACCGGCATCTCGCTGGCCATCGGCACGTTGATGCTGGCCCGCAAGCAACTGCTGGTGGAAGAGGGCGGGGTTTATGCGCCCGAGGCCTGCCTGGAACCGCAAGCGTTCATCCGCCATTTCAAGAGCAAAGGCATTGTGGCTTACGGAGACCTGGAGATGAAAAAGCCGCTGGAATGAGGCGGCTGACCGGGCCTTGCGCTTCCCTCCAGCCGAGCCCCTTCTCCCCGGAACCGAGCCACGGGCAAGCCATCCTTTTTTCAACAATCGGCCTTGCTTGCCGATCTATTGAGACTCGTTTAAGAAATGGAACGGGATCTGGGTGCCACTGGCAAAGCCCGAAGGGCTTGCCAGTGCAGGGGCAAGCTTCGCTTGGCCGTGGCACCCGCCGGCAAGGGCGCGATCAAGCGCGTCCCACCCGGCACGACGCGGGATTCCCGAAAAAATGAGAGGCGGCCGGCGCCCCTAAATCTCCGTCTAAATTCTGGAGATTGCCATTAGACTTTAGCCGGGGAGCTTTTATTCATTTTGGTATAACACCGAATGGATGCAAAACGATTTGGAGTGCGGCGGCTTGCCGCCGTTTTTGGGGTGGGGAGTTTCACGCGGAAAAATGGGTCGAGGCAAGCCTCGAGTCCGAAAAGCGCAAGCAAGCCTGCGCACTCCAAATGGCTTAGTGCTTCGATTCGCAAATACGATGACATATCATTTCTGCTTGCTCGATGAGTTTGCTCACTCAGCACTAAGTCCTGAGTAAATAAGTTCGTCATCGAACTTATGAATCGAAGGACTTAGCCGGAGATTTAGGTGCCGCCCCCGCCTTGACAACTCTCCCGGCCAGGGATAGAAATGGAGGATAAGCAATGCCTGGGTTGATTCAGGCCGCGCCGGGATTTTCGGATTGACCGCCACCGTGAAAAATCTGGTAGAACAAGAGGAGTGGGACTCTTTCTTCGCCGACTTCCAGCCCAAGGTCGTCACCAAAGTCAAGTTCGCGGACCTCTTCTCGAAGTTCCTGAAGCCCGATCCCCGGAAGCGCATGCTCGAGATCGGCTGCAGCGGGGGCAAGTTCCTCTGCTACCTGGCCAAGACCTTCCAGTTCCAGCCTTATGGCCTGGATTTCAGCCGGGGCCTGGAGGGCACCCGCGCCACCTTCCGGGTCAACGGCCTGGCCGAGCCCATCCTCTTCGAGCAGGACTTGTTCACCTGGCAGACCGAAGAGCGCTTTGACCTGGTCTGCTCTTTCGGCTTTGTCGAGCATTTCGATGATTTCCCCGCGGTACTGCGCCGGCACGCGGACCTGGTCGCCCCGGGCGGGATGCTGATCTTTTCCATGCCCCACTTCGCCCACTTGCAATATGTCTTCCACTGGCTGATTGACCGGGAAAACCTGCGGAGACACAACACCAAGATCATGAACCTCGCCGCCATCCGCCGGGCCTTTTCGGGCCTGCCCTTCACCATCCAATATCTCTCCTATTACCATACTTTTTACTTCCGGACCTCGAAAACCGAGTTGAAGCTCTGGGAAAAAATCGTGGAGCAGCTCATCCGCCGCGGCGGAAGACGGCTGCGCAAGACCATCGGCCAGAACCGCCCCAATTTCTTGGTCTCGCCCGAGATCATCTGCGTGGCTTCGCGCGATTAAGGTCGCGGCCGCCTTTCGCCTCAACTCCTCCACCCCCGACAACCTCCGCCAGCTCGAGACCAGCCGACAGCGCCTGGGCTCGTCGCGCTAGGTAAAAACATTAAGCAATCCCTGGGTATGGTTAGAATTTGGGTTGCACTTAGAAACTATCTCAAAACTGAAGAACCTCGCGCGCGAATCCAATCGCGCGCTACGGAGCGGGTAGATTTTTCGTAGGGCGGGTTTGGATACCCGCCCGAAAATCTAGGACCGAATGACTTTTGAGATAGTCTCTTAGTGCTCCAGTTCATAATTTCGATGACGTATTTTCACTGCTCGCTCCCGCCTTGCCCCATCAAGCTCCCCCTCACCCTCCCCTCTCCCCCCAGCGGGGGAGAGGATAAGGAAAGGGGGGTAGCCTTTCGGTGTCCCAGGACTGACAAAGATCAAGAATACGTAATGATATCTATGAAATAGCCCACTAAGGGAGACTACCAACAACTGGTTTAATCTCATAAATCATCCGCGGTCATAATCCTTTTCTCCTTACCCTAACCCGGCCGAGCCGGAACCAAACAAAAGGGGGAAGATTTCACGCCAAGGCGCAAAGACGCCAAGGGTTCAAGCTTGCCCATCCAGTGGCCGGCGCCGGCTTCCTCTGGCTTTGCTCTTTGCCCCGCTGCACCGCCAAGAAGCCAAGTCGCAAAGGAACAACCCTGGCCGGCTTAAAGTTCTTGGCGTCGGCTGCTTCCCTCTTTCTCCTCACTTTCGCGGCTTAGCGCTTCGATTCGCCAATACAATGACGTATTTATTTTCTCGCAAAGGCTTATTTGCTTACTCAGCCCTCGGCCGTGAGCTCGGGCCGAACGGCACTAAGTCCTGAGTAAATAAGTTCGTCATCGAACTTATGAATCGAAGGACTTAGCGCCTGCGTGAAACCTCTTCTTTCATTCCGGCATAAAATCATGGCCACTTTGGCAACAATTTCAGCCGTAAGGGATTAAGGTTGGCCGGTGCAGCGCCGCCCGGCGAAAAGGCCTTATCTCCATTTCGCACCAGAGACGAGTGGCGCGAAGCGCCTGGCCAAGGGATATAGTAAAGGATCAAGAGATTCTTCCGATAATGAAGTCAGCAGGAACCCTCACCCAGCCATGTTGATTCCTTTATCCGAGCAGCCGATCGCCCTGGCCGGCCTTTATTGTTTTGCCCTTACCTTCGGGATCGGCATTTTCGTCATCCTCCGCTGGAGATCCGAACCCGTCCGGTTTTGGTTCGCGGTGAATTGCTTCACCGCGGCGCTCTGGAACTTAAGCTCTTTTGCCGGCTCCGGATTGGATTCCAAAGAGCTTTTCCTCTTTACCTCCCGGATGGGCAGCATTGGTTGGCTTTTCTTTGGTCCGGGCCTGTTCATCTTCCTGGCCTTTTTCCTGGGCCGGGAACGCCTGGTCCGGACCCGCTGGCGCCGGCTTTTCTTTCTCGGCCTGGCGCTGCCCTTCTGGCTGGCCTACCTCGCCAACCCCCAACGCTTCACCTCGGTTTTTCCAGCCGACGGACATTACGTCACGGCTCCCACCGGCTGGTTTTACCTCCTGCTCCCCTCCATCCTC
>MGQK01000076.1:43842-58693 GCA_001797815.1 Deltaproteobacteria bacterium RBG_13_61_14
CAGGTCTGGGTCATCTTCTCTTCTTTTCATCACCAACCCGATCCCCTGATCCGGCGGCGTTCCCGTTGGATCGGGATTACCTTGATCCTGCTCTATCTTCCGGCCCTCATCAGCGATGTTCTTTTGCCGGCCCTGAATTTCACCTTGCCCGGGATGGCGTCTATTATCAACGGCTTATTTTGCATGATGGTGTTTGCCTCCATTCAACGATTCCAACTTCTACCCTCGCCCCAGGTTCTCATTTCCAAGGTGGACCAGCTTCAGGAGTTCAACCGGGAGCTGGAGCGCCAAGTGGAAGAGCGCACCCGGAGGCTCCGGGAATCCGAACAGCGCTACCGCGAGATCTTCGAAAATGTCCAGGATTTCATCTTCTCTCTGGACTTGGAAGGCCGGCTCACTTCGGCCAATCCCCAAATGGAACGGGTCACCGGAGTTAGAGAAAAAGAAGTGGTAGGAAAGTCCCTGTTTCAAGTGATCGGAGAAAATTCCCCTCCTCATCTCTTGGAAGAGTGGAATCGAAACTGGAAGGACTTCCAGGCTCAAATTCGCGCTCCGGAGAACCTCTATCGGAATGAAGTGCTCCTGCCTACTCCCAGCGGGGAAGGCCGGAATGTGACCTTCACCTGGTCCGGCATCTTCCGGGAGGGGAAGCTGGTGGGTTACCTGGGGTTGGGCCGCGACGTGACCGAGAGCAAGCGAGCCGAACAGGCCTTACGCGAGAGCGAGGCGCGCTACCGGGAAATTTTCGAGAACGTCCAGGAGATGATCCAGTCCATGGATTTGGAAGGCCGGATCGTCTCGGGCAACCCACGGGTCCGCACCCTCGTGGGTGGGGATCCTGAGCAGAATCAAGGTAGGCTATTCTCTGAGGTGATCGCGGACAACATGCCTCCGGCCATTCTGGAAAAATGGCGGAAAGCCTGGCAGCAAATCCGGCAGGGGATTCAAAAGCCGGGGGACGTTTTCCAGGAAGAGGTCACTGTGCCCATTCCCTCTGGCGAATTCAAAACCCTGGCCTTGACCTATTCTGGAATTTTCCGCCAGGGCAGACTCGCGGGCTATCTTCAAATGGGTCGGGACATCACCGAGAGCGAGCGCCTGAGGCAGGCGCTGAAGGAATACTCGGCCAACCTGGAGCGGCTGGTGGCGGAGCGGACCCGGGAGCTGGAGGCCTCTTACACGAAACTGGCCGAGACCGCGCGGCTGGCCGGGAAAGCCGAAGTGGCCGCGGGCGTGCTCCACAACATTGGCAATGCGATCAACTCCATCGGCGTGCGCCTGGAGACGGTGAAAAACCACGTGCACCACCATTGCGGGATGGAGGTGCTGGCCCAGACCCTGAGCCTGATCGAACAGAACCGGGACCGCCTCGGCCCCTTCTGGCTGGAAGACCCCAAGGGGAGCAAAGTTCTGCCTTTCTTGCGGGAGCTGGCGGCGGCTCATGCCCACTCGCGCGAAGAATTGAAGGAAGCGCTGCGTTTTGTCCAGGACCAAGTCCAGCACATCGCGGAAATCATGGCGGTGGAACAGCGCTACCACCGTCCGGGCGTCCTCCCCGAGCCCACGGACCTGAACCGGTTGATCCAGGAAGCTCTGGAGATGACCAAGGACTCGCTCGGCCGGCGGGGGGTGGCGGTCGAGCAGGATCTGGACGAGCTGCCGTTGCTGAACCTGGACCGGAGCCAGATGATGCAGATCATCTACAACTTGCTCAAGAACGCGGCCGAGGCGCTGGAAAAGAACCCGGAAGGCGAGCGGCGGGTCAAGGTGAGCACCCGGATGCGGCCGGAACCGGAAAGCGGGATGGAGATCGTGGTGGAGGACAATGGCGCGGGCATCCGGGTCGAGGATCGGCCGCGACTGTTTCAGTTCGGCTTTACCACCAAGGCCGATCGCGGCGGCCATGGGTTCGGGCTCCATTCCTCGGCTAACTTCGTTCAGAGCATGGGAGGCGCCATCGAGGCCGAGAGCGAGGGACCGGACCAGGGTGCAATTTTTCGCGTGCGCCTGCTCCTGAACCCGGAACCCGAGAGAATTGCGGAAAAGATTGAGAAGAAGGAGACACATGATGAACCGGCGTATTTTGGTCATTGACGACCAGCAGGAGGTTTTGGAGGATTACCGCCGGATCCTGGCCGGGGACTTCAATGCCCGTGATCGCGAGCTCCACGCCCTGGAACAGGAGCTGTTTGGAGAACGCCTCGGCTCCGCCTTGCCGGCCGAGCCGGCCTACGAGGTGGTCACGGCAAGGCAGGGAGGGGAAGGATTCCTTCTGGCGCAGGAGGCCCGGGCCGAAGGCCGGCCCTTTGCCGTCGCCTTTGTGGACATGCGCATGCCCCCGGGGTGGAACGGGATGCAGACGGCGCAGCGGATCCGGGAAGTGGACCCGGAGGTGGAGATCGTGATCGTGACCGCTTACTCTGACCACGACCGGGAGAAGATTGTCCACGCGGTGGGCGCGCCCTCGAAACTGCTTTACCTGAAGAAGCCTTTCGATGTGGAGGAGATCCGCCAGTTGGCCCTGGCCCTGACCGAAAAATGGAACCTGGCCCGCCTGGAAGAGCGCCAGCGGGAATTACTGAAAGATTTGTTGATCAAAATCTCGCAGGTGAAGAACCTGGGCCTCTCTGACCTGGGCGCCATCCTGGAGGTGACCCTGGGCCAGATGGCCAGCCTGGCCGAGTCGGAACACGGTTTCATCGCTTCCATTATCAGTCAGCGGCTCACGTTCCGGGCCGGGCTCGGTCGTTTTGCCGATCCGCCCAGCCTGGAACAGCCGGAGCTGGAGGAGTTGAGGAGGGAAATATTGAGCCGAGCCGGTCAAAAGGATATCGTCCGGCTGGATAAGTTCGAGCTGATCCCGTTTTACGTGGTGGCCTATGACCAGACCGTGCTGATTATGGAAGACCCCCGGGCCGAGGCGATCGAGCCGGAGCTGATCCGGCTGTTCATGGAAAACGTCTCCGCCGCGGTGGACGCGGCCTGCCTGTATGAGCGCCTGTTCCAGTCGCACCGGGAGCTGGAGCGGGTCAACCAGGAACTGGCCCAGGCCCAGAAAGACCTGGAGCGCAAGATCCTGGAGCGGACCGAGGAACTCGCCCGGCTCAACGAGCTCCACCGCGGGATCATCGAGAACGCCGGCCAGGCCATCCTCACCTTTGACGCCCAGGGCCAAGTCCTCTCGGCCAACCGGGCCGCGGAGAAAATCCTGGGCTGGCGGCCGGAAGAGCTGCATGGCCGGCTGCTGCTGAGCCTGTGCCCGGTGAGCGAAGAGGGCTGCCTGGATCGGGTGCTGCAATCCTTGTCCATCCACTCGCCGGTGGAGCTGGAGCGGGAACTCGTCCGCCAAGACGGCAAGACCTTTCCCGCCCATATCACCATCACCCCGATCAACGGGGCTTCGCAAGCACTCGGCGGGTATATCCTTTTGATCGCCGACCTCTCCGAACGCAAGGCCCTGGAGCGGCAACTGCTCCACGCCCAGAAAATGGAAAGCCTGGGCATCCTGGCCGGCGGGGTGGCCCACAACTTCAATAACCTCCTGATCGTGATCCTGAACAGCGCCGATGAACTCAAGGGCCGCCTGGCCGAGGACCCGGAACTGCGCGGCAATCTGGAGCTGATCCTGAACAGCTCCCAGCAGGCCGCGGAGTTGGTCCGCCAACTTCTTTCTTTCAGCCGGCACGAGGCCCCGAGGCAAAAACCGATCGAGGTGAAGCAACTCCTCCAAGAAGTGACCTCGCTTCTGGGCAAGGTCTTGCACAAGAACCTCCGGCTCCGGATGGAAGTGGAGGAAGCGATCCCGCCGGTGCGGGGAGACTTTAGCCAGCTCGAACAGGCGCTGATGAACCTCTGCGTCAATGCCCGCGACGCCATGCCCCACGGGGGCGTGATCGAGCTCAGCGCCCGGCAGACGTGGCGGGAAAATACCGCACCGGATCGCCCGGCCGGGAATTATGTGGTCCTTTCGGTTACCGATACCGGGGTGGGCATGTCCGCGGAGGCGCTCGAGCATCTCTTTGAGCCTTTTTATTCCACCAAACCGGTCGGCGCCGGCACCGGGTTGGGCCTGGCCACCGCCTATGGTATCGTCTCGGTCCACGGCGGCTTCATCGAGGTGGAGAGCGAACCCGGCCGGGGCACCGCTATCAAGATCTTCTTGCCCTGTGCCGAAGCGGGGGTGGCGACGGAGGGTAAGGAAACGGTGGAGCTGAACCCGCCGCTGAAGGGCAAGGTGCTGGTGATCGAGGACGAGGATTCGATCCGGAGACTGGCCCAGGCCAAACTCCACCGGCTGGGGTATGAGGTGGTCCTGGCCGCGGACGGCGAAGAGGGGTTGCGCCAGGTCGAGGAACATCCGGACCTGGACCTGGTGGTGATGGACCTGATCATGCCCGGGGTTTCGGGCCGCGAGCTTTTCCTGCGCCTGCGGCAGGCGCGGCCGAACTTGCCCGTCCTGCTCATGAGCGGATACAGCAAGGACGGGGAAGCCGAAGAACTCCTGGCCATCGGCGCCTCCGGCTACTTGCAAAAACCCTTCCTCCTCGACGTGCTCGCCGAAAAAGTCCAGGCCACGCTTCACTAATCTAACATTTGGGGTCAGGCCCCAAATGTTAGATTAAGGGATCATTTGACGATCCGGAGTCCCTCCGATATACTCCTGAATCATGGACGAAACCTCTCTGCCCCCCTTGGAATTCCGCGGCCGGCTGCGGCCCGAGGACGGATCGAAGCCGGCGCTGATCTTGGTCCACGGTGCCGGCGGGTCCGCCACCCTGTGGCTCAACCAGCTCCGCCACTTCAAGCCCAAGCGGTCCACCCTCGCCCTCTTCCTACCCGGGCACGGGCCCGAAGGCGGTCCGGGCCGGGAAAGCATCGCCGAATACGTGGAAGCCATCCGCGCTTTCCTGGACGAGACGAAACTCGAGCGCGTGGTGCTGGCGGGCCTGTCCATGGGCGGCGCGATCAGCCAACTCTTTGCCCTGACTTACCCGGAGCGGCTGGCCGGCCTGGTCCTGGCCAGCACCGGGGCCAAGCTCAAGGTCCTGCCCCTCATCTTCGAGACCGTTGCTAAAGATTTCGAGGGCTACCTCAAGCTGATGGGCCAGTTCTCTTTTTCCAAGTCGGCGCCGGAAGAGGTCAAGCAACTGGTCCTGGAAGAGGCCCGCGAGCAGAAGCCTTCGGTGGTGCTGGCCGACTTCCGCGCCTGCGATGCCTTTGACGTGCGCGAGCGCTTATCCGAGATCCGGGTGCCCACCCTGGTGCTTTCCGGAGAAGAGGACTTGTTGACCCCGCCCAAATACAGCGATTACCTGGTCCAGCACATCCCCGGCGCCAAGCTGGTGCGGTTTGCAAAGGCCGGGCACCTGCTGCCGGTGGAAAAGCCGGAGGAGTTCAACGCCGCGATCGAGAAATTTTTGGAGGAACTCGGGTGAGCCGGGATTTTCTAGCCCTCTTGCAGCAGGCCCGGTCCGACGGCCGGCCCCTGATCTGGGACGGCGCGGTCGGCACCCAGCTCATCGCCCGGGGCCTGGTCGGAAGAGTCTCGGAAGAATGGAACCTGAGCCGGCCCGATGCCATCCGGGCCATCCATGCCGACTATTTCGCCGCCGGCGCCATTGCCGGCCAGACCAACACCTTTGGCGGCAACCGCCTCAAGCTCAAGACCGCGGGCCTGGAAGACAAACTCTTGATGATCAACGTCCAGGCGGTGGAAGCGGCCCGCGCCGCCTGCCCGGCCGAAGGTTTTGTGGCCGGCAACATCGGCCCCACCGGGCAACTGATCGCCCCGGCCGGCGCGCTGGCGCCGGAGGAAGCCCAGGAGGTGTTCGAAGAGCAGGCCCGGGTCCTCGTCTCGGCCGAGGTGGACCTGTTCAGCCTGGAGACCTTCTTTGACCTGGAAGAGGCCAAGGCCGCGGTGGCCGGCGTCCGCCAGGCCTCTGACCTGCCCGTGATCGCCTCCATGACCTTCCGCCGGACCAGGCGCGGCTATTTCACCATCAACGGGGTGACGCCCGAAGCCGCGGCCGCCGGCTTGATCGAGGCCGGGGCCGACGTGGTCGGCGCCAACTGCACCATCGGCCCGGCGGACATGAAGGACCTGGCCAGGGCCTTCCGCCAGGCCACGGACGCGCCCTTGATCTTCCAGCCCAATGCCGGGAACCCGCGTCTGGTGGAAGGCAAAGAGGTTTACGAGCAGGGCGCGGAGGAGTTTGCCCGGGAGGCGGTGGCCCTGAAAGAGGCCGGCGCAAATATTTTGGGCGCCTGCTGCGGCTCAACCCCCGAATTCATCCGCCGCCTGGCCGAGAAGGTAGAGAGGCGTTAGGCATTGGGCTTCCGGATCAGATCCCTGACATCATCTGGCACTGTCTACTTCTGCCGCCTACTGCCCAATTCGTTCACGTTCACGGATTTCATAACCTTGACACCCTGGCACCTTAGCACCATGACACCTTCAGCAGTGCAGTTCTAAGGAGCAGTTGTCGGCCGGCGCCAGTGGGCCAGGATATCGAGGAGGGTATCGCGGAACTGGATTGAGGGCCGCCAGCCGGTGGCGTGGCGGAGTCGGGAGGCATCGAGGACTAGGGTCTGGTCATCGTGGGTCCGAAACCGGGCCGGGTCGGTCTCGATTTCGGCTTTGACTCCGCTCAGCTCCAGCATGGTTTCCAAAAGCTCGCGGATGCTCAGCACATAACCCGCGGCCAGGTTATAGACCTCGCCCGGCTTCCCTCGTTCAATCAAATCTGCATAAGCCCGGACCACGTCGCGCACGTCCATGAATTCGCGCTGGGCGGACAGGTTTCCCACCCGAATTTTCGGCTCCTGCCCGCCCCGCTCGATCTTGACGATCTGGCTCATGAAATCCGCGGCCACAAAGCCCAGCGGCTGGCCCGGACCGATGTGCCCGGCCGGGCGGACCCGGATCACCTGGACTTCCCGCTCTCTCCATAAAAATTCTGCATAAAGCTCCGCGGTCATCTTGCTCAGGGCATAGGGGTTCCGCGGCTCCAGCGGATCTTCCTCGGCCAGGAGCTTGCCCTCGCGACCGGCCCGGCCATAGACCTCGCTGGTGCTGACCAAGAGCACCCGCGCCCGGGGCACAATCTCGGCCACGGCCAGGAGCAGGTTGAGCGTGCCCTCCACGTTGACCCGGAAAGTGCCCAGGGGATCCTGCCAGGAGCGCGCCACCCCGCTTTGGGCGGCCAGGTGATAAATGCGCTCGGGCCGGAATTCGGCCAGGAGAGCGCGCACCGCGTCGCGGTCAAGCAGGTCCACCGGCGGGTCGGCGTCTCGGTCGAGGCCGGCCACTTTTTCGCCCCGGCCTTGCAGGAGCGCGGCCAGGTGCCGGCCGACAAAGCCGCTTTGGCCGGTGATCAGGTGCCGCATGTCAGTTGACGGTTTGGAGGTTGGCGGTTCACGGTTTACGGTTGGCGGTTCATGGAAGGAGATGCTTTCTGCCGCTCAAGCTCCGCATCCACCATGATCCGCACCAGTTCCGAGAAACTTACTTTAGGTTCCCAGCCTAGCACTTGGCGGGCCTTTTTCGAGTTGCCGATCAAGTGCTCGACCTCGGCCGGCCGGAACAGCGCCGGGTCAATCTCCACGTGCTTGTTCCAGTCCAGGCCCGCGCGGCCGAACGCCAGCTCCACCAGTTCCTGCACCGAGTGGCTCTCGCCGGAGGCGATCACGTAGTCGTCCGGCTTCTCCTGCTGGAGCATCAGCCACATGGCACGCACGTAATCGCCGGCATAGCCCCAGTCGCGCTTCGCGTCGAGGTTGCCGAGCTTGATCTGGTCCTGCCTTCCCAGCTTGATCGCGGCGGCGCCGGCGGCCACCTTGCGGGTGACGAACTCCATGCCGCGGCGGGGCGAGGTGTGGTTGAAGAGGATGCCGGAGCAGGCGAAGAGCCCGTAGCTCTCGCGGTAGTTGACGGTGATGAAGTGTCCGTAAACCTTGGCCACGCCGTAGGGGCTGCGGGGGTAGAAGGGCGTGGTCTCGTCCTGGGGCGAGGCGCGGACCTTGCCGAACATCTCGCTGGAGGATGCCTGGTAAAACTTGATCCGGGGGTTGATCTGGCGGAGCGCCTCCAGCAGGCGGGTCACGCCCAGGGCGGTGAACTCCGCGGTCAGCACCGGCTGGTTCCAGGAGGTGGGCACGAAACTCTGGGCGGCCAGGTTATAAAGCTCGTGCGGGTCCGACTGGCGGATGGCCGCGGCCAGGGAGTTCTGGTCCAGGAGGTCCCCCTGGACCAGCTCCAGGTCTTTTTGCAAATGGGCGATCCGGTCCAGCTTTTCGTAACTGGAGCGCCGGATCATGCCGAAGACCTGGTAGCCCTTTTCCAGCAGGAACTCGGCCAGGTAGGATCCATCCTGGCCGGTGATCCCCGTGATCAGTGCTCGCTTCTTCATCCCTCTTTCTCCCTAACCCGGCCCCAGCCGGTTTCGGTTTTTCCGCTCCCCTCGATCTCTTATCCGCCTTCTCAGGCTATCAAAAAAAGGAAGGGTCGGCAAACCTGGAGCGAAAAGCACAGTTTCAGCCGGCGCAGCCGGCGGGGCCAGGCCGCGGCTTCGGTCGGCTAACGCTTTGCCGCTCTGGAAAAATAAAGAGGAGCGGCCTCAGAACCGCCCCTCGCTAGCTTGATCCAGGCAGTAACTACTTTTTCTTTCTCATCGGCCGGCTGCTGGCCGCGGCCTTTTTGACTGCCTTTTCCACCACTTTTTTCGGCGCTGGCTTCTTCACCGGCTTTTTGGCCGGAGCTTTTTTCAGTTGCTTGGCCTTTTTCGGAGCCGGCTTCTTGATCGTCTTTTTCGCCGGCGCTTTGGCGGCCGGTTTCGCCACTTTCTTGATTGTTTTCTTCACCGCTTTCTTGGCCGTCGCTTTCACTGCTTTTTTCAGGGCCTTTTTCGCCGGCGCTTTCACCGTCTTTTTCACGACTGGCTTTGCCGCCTTCTTGGCCGGAGCTTTCGCAATCTTTTGGGTTGCCGGCTTGGCGGTCTTGGCGGCCGCCTTTTGCTGGGCGCTCCTGGCCGCAAAGGGGGCCGTGGGCTTGATCGGGCGGGTCGGCATCTTGATCACCTTGGCTCCCGGGGGCGGGGCCTTTTTCGGAGTTGCGGCGGCTGGCGCTTCGGCCGCCCCTTCCAACTTTTCTTTTTTCGCCTCGCGGCGGGCTTCCTTTTTCGCCTCGCGCTTGGCCTTTTTCATGGCCTCTTCCAGGGCCGCCTGTTCTTCCCTTTCCTGGAGCGCGACATGGGCCGCGGCCATCCGGGCCACCGGCACCCGGTAGGGAGAGCAGCTCACGTAGTCCAGGCCGATCCGATGGCAGAACATGACCGAGCTGGGCTCGCCGCCGTGCTCGCCGCAGATGCCCACTTTCAGCTCCGGCCGGGCGGCGCGGCCTTTTTCCACCCCGATCTTCATAAGCAGACCCACGCCCTCCTGGTCAATGGCCTCAAAGGGATCGCGCTTGTAAATTCCCTTTTCCACGTAGCCGGGCAGGAAGCTTCCGGCGTCGTCGCGGCTCATGCCCAGCGCGGTCTGGGTGAGGTCGTTGGTGCCGTAGGAGAAGAACTCGGCCACGCTCGCCACCTGGTCGGCGGTGATGGCGGCCCGGGGGATTTCCACCATGGTCCCGACCAAATACTTGAGCTCGATCTTGTAGCGGGCCATCACCTCCTGGGCGATCTTTTCGGTCCGCTCCCGCAGGTAGGCCAGCTCTTTCACGTGCCCGACCAGGGGGATCATGATCTCGGGCGTCACCGGCTGCTTGCTCGATTTGCTCACCTCGCAGGCCGCCTCCATGATCGCCTGCACCTGCAAGTCGTAGATTTCCGGGAAGATGATGCCCAGCCGGCAGCCGCGGAGCCCGAGCATGGGGTTGAACTCATGGAGCTGGACCACTTTGGCCTTGAGCTTTTGCGGCTTCACCTTCATCCGCCGGGCCAGCTCCCGGATCTCCTTGTCGGTGTGGGGCAGGAACTCGTGCAGCGGCGGGTCCAGGAGCCGGATGGTGATGGGCAGCCCCGGCATCTCCTTGTAGATGCCGATGAAGTCGCCCTTTTGCATGGGCAGGATCTTCGAGAGCGCCCGGGCCCGGCCGGCCGAGTCCTCGGCCAGGATCATCTCCCGCACCGCCTCAATCCGCTTGCCCTCGAAGAACATGTGCTCGGTGCGGCAGAGCCCGATCCCCGCGGCACCGAACTTGAGACCCTCCAGGGCCTGCCGGGGCGTGTCGGCGTTGCAGCGCACGCCCAGGGTGCGGAACTCGTCGGCCCAGGCGAGGATCTTCTCGAAGTTCTGGAAGACCTTGGACTTCGCGGCCAAGAGCTTCTTCTCGACCAGCACCTGCACCACTTCCGAGGGATAAGTGGCGAGCTGGCCGGCGAGCACCTCGCCCGTGGTCCCGTCCATCGAGAGCCAGTCGCCCTGTTTTAACACCTTGCCCTTGACCTTCATCCGCTTCTGGGCATAGCTGATCTCGAGCGCGCCGGCGCCGACCACGCAGGGCCGGCCCATCTGGCGGGCGACCAGCGCCGCGTGCGAGGTCATGCCCCCGCGGGCGGTGAGGATGCCCCGGGCCACGGCCATGCCGTGGATATCGTCCGGGCTGGTCTCCAGCCGGACCAGGAGCACCGGACCTTTCGCCGCCTGCTTCTCGGCTTCCTCGGCCGAGAACACGATCCGGCCACAGGCCGCGCCCGGCCCGGCGTTGAGCGCCTTGGTCAGGAGTCGGCCGGCGTTGGCGGCCTTTTTCTTCTCGGCCGCGTCAAAGATCGGGGCCAAGAGCTGGATCAGGGCCTCGGGCTCCACCCGCTTGATCGCTTGCTCCTTGCTGATCAGCCCCTCCTCCGTCATCTCCACCGCCATCCGCACCGCGGCAAAGCCGGTGCGCTTGCCCGAGCGGGTCTGCAGCATCCACAGCTTGCCGTTCTGGATGGTGAACTCGATATCCTGCATGTCCCGGTAGTGCTTCTCCAGGCGGTTGTAGATCCGGACCAACTGGTTGTAACAGCCGGGCATGTGCTCTTCCAGGCTCAACTCCTCGGGCCGCTTCTTGTTCTCGTTGTTGATCGGGTAAGGCGTGCGGATGCCGGCCACCACGTCTTCGCCCTGGGCGTTGGGCAGCCACTCGCCGAAGAAGCGCTTCTCGCCGGTGGCCGGGTCGCGGGTAAAGGCCACCCCGGTGGCCGAGTCGTCGCCCCGGTTGCCGAAGACCATGGACTGGACGTTGGTGGCGGTGCCCCAGTCCTCGGGGATGTTGTTGAGCTTGCGGTAGGTGATGGCCCGGGGGATGTTCCAGGAATCAAAGACCGCGCCGATGCCGCCCCAGAGCTGGTCCAGGGGTTCCAGGGGAAACTCCTTGCCCTCCTTGCGCAGCCGCTCCCGGTAAAGCTGGACCAGGGTCTTGAGGTCGTCGGTGGACAGGTCGGTATCCTTTGCCGCTTTCTTCTTTTTCTTGTATTCTTCCAGAATGCTTTCCAGGACGTGGCCGGACAGACCCATGACCACGTTGGAATACATCTGGATGAAGCGGCGGTAGGAGTCCCAGGAGAAGCGGGGATTCTGGCTGCGCCGGGCCAGGCCCTCGACCGTGTCCGGGTTCAGGCCCAGGTTGAGCACGCTGTCCATCATCCCCGGCATCGAGACCCGGGCGCCCGAACGCACGCTCAAGAGCAGCGGGTTGTTGGGGTCGCCAAAGCGAGCGCCCATGCACCGCTCCACCCGCGCCAGCGCCTTCTGCACCTGGTCGCGCAACTCCGGCGGATATTGACTGTTGTGCTGGAAGTAATAAGTGCAAACCTCGGTGGTGATGGTGAAGCCGGCCGGCACCGGAATGCCCAGGTTGGTCATCTCCGCCAGCCCGGCGCCCTTGCCGCCCAAGAGGTTCCGCATCTCCTCGCTGCCCTCGGCCTTGCCCTCGCCGAAAAAGTAAACGTATTTCTCCGCCATCGTCCTTCCTCCTCGATTTAATCGCCGGTTGGCTACCCAGCGGTCACGATCTTTGAAAAGTCCGCGAATTCCCAAAACATCGCCCGGATCTCCGCCAAGAGCGCGTGCCGGTTCCGCCGCAAATTCTCGTCCGCCACGTTCACCATCACGTCGTCAAAAAACTGATCCACGATGGGTTTTAACTTGGCCATCTCCGAAAGCGCCTCTCCGTATTTCTGCTCCTGGAGGAGCGGCCGCACCTGCTTTTCGATCTGCTTGAACTCCTGGTAAAGCGCCTTCTCGGTCTCGTGCTCGAAAAGCTTTGGATCCACCGCTCCCGGCTCGTCCTCAATGATCCGAACCACCCGCTTGAAGGCGATCATCAGCGGATCGAAGTCGGCGCGATGTTGATTCTTAAACTGCCACAAGGCCAATACCCGATTCCAGGCGTCCAATACTTGTCCATTCCAAACCGATAGAACTGCGGCGATGACATCGTCAATTCTGCCTGAAGAAATTTTTCCCCCACCGGTCGCAATCATCGAAAGCTCATAATCAAACCGATTGCGGAGTCGCTCTTTAAAAAATCCCCCGATTTCATTGTTAATCTCCTCAGGATTTTGCTTGATCTTTCCTCTCACACCTTCAAGAGCCTGAGAGATCAATGGGTAAACTGAAATCGAGTGGTTCTTTTTTTCAATGATCTCAAGAATCCCCAGGGTCTGGCGCCGGATGGCAAAGGCATCCGCGCTGCCCGTGGGCGCCAGCCCCACGCCCCAGCAGCCGACAATGGAATCCATCTTATCCGCCAGGCTTACGATGTCGCCCACAACCGATTGCGGCAAGTTTCCCTTCTCAATGTCCTCCGCGGATCGGGGCAGGTAATGCTCGCAGATCGCCTGGGCCACTTCCGGCGCCTCTCCGGAAATCCGGGCATAGTGCCCGCCCATGATCCCTTGCAGGGAAGGGAACTCGTAAACCATCTGGGTGACCAGGTCGGCCTTGCAGAGCCTGGCCGCCCGCTTGGCGTGCTCCCGCACTTTCGCGTCTCCCGGCGCGAGCTCGCCGGCTAACCATTCGGCCAGCTTCTCGATCCGCTCCGACTTCTCCGCGTAAGTCCCCAGCTTGGCCTGGAAGACCACGCCGGAAAGCCGCTCCGCGAACTTTTCGAGCGGCACCTTGCTGTCCTCCCGGAAGAAGAACTCGGCGTCCGAAAGCCGGGCCTTGAGCACCCGCTCGTTGCCTTCGGCCACCACCGAGAGGTCCGGCACCGGGGTGTTGGCCACGGTGATGAAGGCGGGCAGGAGCCGGCTCGATCCCTTCTGGCGCAAGGCAAAATAGCGCTGGTGCGCGCGCATGGCCTCGATCAGAACCTCCTCCGGCAGCTTCAGGAAACGATCCTCGAACCGGCCGGACACCACCACCGGCCACTCCACCAACCAGGTCACTTCCTCGAGCAGGGCCGGATCCGGAATGACCTCCCCGCCCAACTCCTCAGCCCGGAGGATGATCTCTCTTTCGATCTGATCCTGCCGGACCACCGGGTCCACCTCGACCTCGGCCCGGTCCAGCGCCTCCATGTAATCGGCCAGGTCCTTGACCTCGACGGCCTGGGGATGGGTGAAGCGGTGCCCGCGGGTGCTCCGGCCGCTCGCTAAGCCGTCCAGCGAAAACGGCACCACGTCCTCCCCGAACAGCGCCAGCACCCAGTGAATGGGCCGGGCGAAGCGGAATTCCCCGCTGCCCCAGCGCATGGCCTTGGGGAAAGGAATGCCCCGGATCAGGTCCGGGAGCTTCCCGGCCAGAATTTCCAGCGTGGCCTGGCCCGGCACCTGCTTGCGGCAGATGAGCTTCTCGCCCTTGGGCGTGGCCTCGCGCTCGAGCGCGGAAACGGAAACCCCGCAGCTTTTAGCAAAGCCTTCGCCGGCGCGGGTGGGTTTGCCCTCGGCGTCAAAGGCCTGGGCCACGTAAGGGCCGCTCCGCACTTCCTCGGTATCCGGCTGGCGCTCGGCCACCTGTTCCACCACCAGCACCATCCGCCGGGGCGTGCCGTAGGTCGTGGCTTTCCCATGGTCGAGGCGGCTGTCTTCGAGCAGCCGCTCCATGGCTTCCTGCCACTTGGCCAGGGCGGGCGGCAGGAACCCGGCCGGAATTTCCTCCACCCCGATTTCAATTAACAGATCTTGACTCATCTTACAGGTATCCAGTAGTCAGTAAACAGTATTCAGGCGGAATCGGTATCGCACTGCTTTCTTCCCCTGCCTCCTGCCCACTCTACTACTGCCTACTGATTTCACTCCACCCCGCCGTGCCGGCGGAGAATCTTGGCGATTTCCGGCTTGGGCCGGACCCGGCTGAGCGGAGTTTTGCCGTCGCGATTGCGGGCGTTAACCTTGGCCCCCTGCGCCAGGAGCAACTGGACAATGTCCCGATAGCCCCAGGACGCGGCAAAATGCAGGGGCGTATCGCCGTTGACGTCCTGGAGATTAGGGTTGGCCCCTTCCCTCAAGAGGTATCGGACCACTTCGATGTGACCTTTCCAGGCGGCCAAGTGCAAGGGGGTCAGGCCGCTCTCGTTCCGGGCATTGATCGCGGCCGGGTCCCGGCGCAGGTAATACTGGACCCGCGACAGGTCTCCGTCCATCGCCGCGCCGTAAATGTTCTCCACTTTCGGCGGCCGCGGAGCCGGCCCCTCCATTTCTTCGCAGCCGGCGCTCAACCCAGAGAGCGCCAGGCCCAGCGCCAGGGCCCAGCCCCGCCAACACCGTCCCGACCTCCTCTTTGCACCCCTGAGTCTGCCCCGGTCCTGCCTCATGCCCTGCCTCCCTCTCCGGCCTGCTCCTCGCTCTTGGCTAAAAGCGCTTGGAATGCCCCGGCGGCCCTTTGCCGTTCCTCCGGGTCCGCGATCAAGGGAAATCCCATCTCC
>MGQK01000076.1:58702-71403 GCA_001797815.1 Deltaproteobacteria bacterium RBG_13_61_14
CGCAGATAAGCCTCGGCGCAAGCCCGCGCCAGTTTCCGCACCCGCGCGATGAACTGCACCCGCTCGGTCACCGAGATCGCGCCGCGCGCGTCCAGCAAGTTAAAGAGATGCGAGCACTTGAGGCAAAGGTCATAGGCCGGCAGCACCAGGCCCTGGTCCACCAGCCTTTTGCTCTCGCGCTCGTAATCCTCGAAGTGCCGGAACAGGGTCTTGACCTCGGCCTGCTCAAAGTTGTAATGGCTCCACTCCACCTCGCCCCGGTGGTGCACCTGGCCGTAGGTCACGCCCTCGGTCCACTTCAGGTCATAGACGTTGTCCACGCCCTGGAGATACATGGTGATCCGCTCCAGGCCGTAGGTGAGCTCGACCGGCACCGGCTTGAGGTCAATCCCGCCGCACTGCTGGAAGTAGGTGAACTGGGTGATCTCCATGCCGTCCAGCCACACCTCCCAGCCTAACCCCCAGGCGCCCAGGGTCGGGCTCTCCCAATCGTCCTCCACAAACCGAATGTCGTGCTCGAGCGCATTAATACCCAGGGCTTTCAAGCTCAAGAGGTAAATCTCCTGGACCTCCAGAGGCGAGGGCTTGAGGATCACCTGGTATTGGTAGTAATGCTGGAGGCGATTCGGGTTCTCGCCATAACGACCGTCCGTGGGCCGGCGCGATGGCTCCACATAAGCCGCCCGCCATGGCTCGGGGCCCAAGGCGCGTAAAAAAGTGGCCGGATGAAAGGTTCCAGCGCCTTTTTCCAGGTCATAGGGCTGGACAATCACGCATTTTCGGCCTGCCCAAAAATCTTGCAGCCTGATTATAACATCCTGAAAATACACGTTATTTTGATCCCAGTCTTGCCTGCCACTAGATAAATTTGCAATTTAGATAGCATTTTTTCAAAATTATGTCAAGGTAAAATTTATCAAGAGGTTGCGCTAAAATTGGCAAGTAATGGGTGCAAGTATGATATAAATTCCTTTAAGATCAATAGGTTAGATAAAAACAGGCGATTTAGGCCAAGCCCCTTGCCTCTCTGAACTTTACTTGTGAAGAAAGGCAATAAGGTAAAGGTAAAGGTCAAGTTCCTAAGCTTTGTCTGGCGGACAGCTTGGCTTGAATGGCCTCAGCCAAACCGAGGGGCACCGTGGACTGTCCCAGCGGCATCCGGCTGCGGTTTCCCCCGTGGAAGTCGGAGCCGCCGCTCATCAACAGGCCCCGCTCCTCCGCCAACTGACGCAGCCGCTCGGCCCGGTCAGGCCAGAGCTTGGGATGCTGGATCTCCACCCCATCCACCCCAAGGGGCAGCAGCGAGACAATGCCCTCATAACTCATGCGGCCGATGAGGGGATGAGCGATCACGGCCACGCCGCCGGCATGGTGAATCAACGCGATTGCTTCTTCCGGGAGCAGCCGGTATTTCTCCACGTAAGCCGGCGAGCGCCGTCCGATCCAATAATCAAAGGCTTCCTCAAAACTGTTCACCAGGCCCGCTTTCAACATGGCCTCGGCCAGGTGCGGCCGGCCGAGCGGTCCCTTGCCGGCCACGGCCAGCACCTGCTCTAAGGTGAGGTTGACCTTGAGCGCCCGCAGGTTCTGGACCATCTTCTCGATCCGTAAGCCGCGGGCCCGGGTAAAGCGCTCGAGGGCGGCGAGCAGGCCCGGGTCCTCTGGATTGACGCCATAGCCCAGGATATGGACTTCCAGGTCCCGGTAGAGAGTACTGAGCTCCACGCCGGAGAGGGCCAGGATCCCCAGGCGCTGGGCCTCGGCCGAGAATTCAGGTAGCCCGGCCACGGTGTCGTGGTCGGTGAGGGCCAGGGCCTTGAGCCCGGCTTGGGCCGCGGCTTGCACCAGCGCCGCGGGCGGGAGCACGCCGTCGGAGTAAAGGGAATGGGTATGCAAATCCGCTTGGTCGGTTCTGGCGACGGTCACCGGCGTTCCTGTTTTTTCCCTTGCGATTGCTCTCTCAGCACCGACAAATAAATTTTCCTCCGCCATCCAGAAAAAGGACATCCTGGCGATTGGCGCCCTGTTGAAAGATGTGGTGAGCCACGCCGGGGATCGCGATTCCAGCCCTTCGGGCCGCGAGCAAATCCTAGCACAGTCTTTCAGGGAATCAATACCAGTGGCTGTCTCTACTAGACCTGGGTAAATGCAGGCATATCTATCCCGAAATGGACCCAACGGTTTCACGAAAGATTTGAAAATATCTGCTTCCGCGATAAGGCAATCTTTACTTTTTCGGCCGAGCAGAAGAATTATAAGTTTTTGACAATGAGGCTTCCCTTGACTGGCAAGGAAAAAACGGTTAAATACCCAAGCATGGAATACGATATGCCTCTGTTCCGGCCGCCGAGCGAGGCGGATTCCTTGATCCTCCAGGCCACCTACGGCTGCTCGGCCAACTCCTGCACCTTCTGCCTGATGTATAAGACCAAGCGCTTCCGCATCCGCCGCTTGGACGAATTCAAGCGCGACGTGGAATTCTGCGCCGAGCGCCTGCCCTCCGCCCGCCGCATCTTCCTGGCCGACGGCGACGCCCTGGTCATCCGCGCCTCCCAGCTCCTCGCCATCCTCGAACTCCTCTACCAGAGCTTCCCCCGGCTCGAGCGCGTCACCTCCTACGCCAACCCCTTGAACCTCCTGGTCAAGAGCCAGGCCGAGCTGGACGCGATCCGGCAGGCCGGACTGACCATGCTCTATTACGGGGTCGAGTCGGGCGACGACGAGATCCTGCGCCGGGTCAAAAAGAAGGCCGAGACCCCGGGCATGATCGAGGGCTGCGGAAGAGCGCACCGGGCCGGGTTCGACCTCTCGGTCACCGTGCTCCTGGGCCTGGCCGGCAAGAAACTCAGCCGCCGCCACGCCCAGAACACGGCATCCGTGCTCAACGCGATCCAGCCGCGCTACATCGGCGCGCTCACCCTCATGCTCGGGCCGCTCGAAAAATATTTCGCCCAGAGCATGGGCGAGGATTTTCAATTTCTCGACATGATGGAGACCTTGCAGGAGCTGCGCTGGCTGGTGGAGGGGCTGGAGCTCAAAAACAGCGTGTTCCGCAGCAACCACGCGAGCAACTACCTGGCGCTCCGCGGCGACCTGCCCCGCGACAAACAGAAACTCCTCAAGGTGATTGACTCTGCGCTCGCGGACCCCGACTCGCCACTCATCCGGCCGGAATATTTTCGGGCGTTGTGAAGAGAGGCGTTAGGCTTGAATTCGGGGTCAGAGCTTCACATAATACACAAGGCTTGCCGGGACTCTGAGGGCCTGCCCGGGGGAGATTATTCAGACTGTTCCCGGATGATCATGGCCATTTCGAAGAAGAGGTCTTGTTCGCGGATGACGCCGACGGTTTTGCCGTTATCTTGGACCAGGAGCCGGCGGACTTTAAGCTCGAGCATGCGATGGGCGGCCTCGAGCAAGGTGGCCTCGGCGTCAATCGTGATCGGGGCCGGGCTCATGACCTCCCGGACCAGCTTTTTTCCCAGGTCGCGGGAGAGCAGGGTAAAGGCGCCGGACGTGGGAAAGGCCGGGCCGTTGGCCGGCGCGGGGCCGGCGGGGGCTGAGAGAGCCGGCGCTTGCAGGCCTTGCAAGAGGTCGGTGAAGCTGACCAGGCCGATCACCTTGTGGCGGGGGTCGAGCACCAGGATGGAGCGATGCATGGATGCCTGGACCGTGCTGGTGGAGGGGGTGCGGTTGAAGGAGATCATGATCACCTCGATGGCCTCGGCCAGGGTCCGGTCTTCGCGGACGGAGCTGAAGGAAGTGAGCGGGACCATGACGTCCTTGACCCGGTGCTCTTGCCGGGAGAGCTGGCGCCGGCGGGCGAAGGCATCGCGCACCCGGCGGGCGAGCAGGTCAAGGTTGCAGGGCTTGGTCAGGTAATCGAACAGCCCCTCTTGCAGGCCGGCGAGCGCGATGTCGGGGCTGCCCCGGCCGGTGAGCATGATCACCGGGAGTTCGGGCTTTAGTCGTTTGAGCTCGCGCAGCACTTCGTTACCGTCCATCTCCGGCATCTTCAGGTCCAGGATCACCACGTCAATCGTGTCTTTGCGGATTTTTTCCAGCGCCTCCCGGCCGTTCGCCGCCGCGGTGACGGAAAAGCCGCGGCGATTGAGGATGGTGGAGGTGGCGGCGCGAAACTGCTCCTCGTCATCCACCAGGAGAACCCGAATCCCCTGATCGTTTTCCACTTTTTTCTCCTCTGCTTCTCGTTCGGCGCCGCTCCTCCAGGAGGCGGCCGGAGATGTGGTTTCACGGTCCGCTCCCTGGCGCCGGTTTGCCGGGCCGGGTGTCAGCCGGCGGATAACGATCCCAGGCTCGCCGGCGGTCCCGGCGTGAGGGCTCCGCGGCTACTGGCCGGCGGCTTCGAGTTCCCGCAGGCGGCGGAGGATGCCGAGGGGGGAAGACACCCCGGCCATTTTCAAGATCTCGTCCATCCGCTCCTGCTGGATCTTGAGCTTGTTCATCACCCGCTTCTTATAGGCTTCGCTCAGGACCTCCAACAGGCGCTCCAGCTCGCAGGGCTTTTGCAAATAGGAATAAGCCCCGCTCTTGGTGCACTCCACCGCGGAGTCAATCGAGCCGTGGCCGGTCAGGATCACCACTTCCATCCATTGATGCTCTTGCTTCAAGGCCGCCAAGGTGGTCTCGCCGTCCATGCCCGGCATTTTCAGATCCACAATGGCGATATCAATCGGACAGCGGCGAGCGGCCTCCAGGGCCTTTTCCCCCCGGGTAACCGCGACCACATTGAAGTCCCTCACCTCCAGGCGCTTGCTGATGGATTCGAGGAACTGCTCCTCATCGTCCACGATTAACAAGTTGATTTTGCTCCGCTCCATGATCTCCTCCTTATGTTCGCTTGCTCCCCCATGGGGCCCGGGGGAATATTCTGTCCCAGGACAGGCTGCCATCCCTGGAGATCGGTCTCAGAGACGATCTCCGCTGAGGTGCGACCAGGCCGGACCGTGCTTGAGCGAGGAGATGCTTCCGTAATCGTTGAGCGAGATCTTCCGGCCCAGGAGTTGGCGGGCCTGGTAAACCGGGCAGGCTGGGTAGTTCCCGCCCGCGCAAAAGGCTTCCAGTTCGCCGCTGCTCAACACCACCAAGCCCTCCACTGCCGCGCAGAGCTTGGCACTCCTGCCGGATAGCCGCGGACACATCATCTTCTCCTCCTTTCCCTTCGGTCCGGGCGCCGATGGGCGTCCCGTCCGAAGATGGCACTTTCCCTCCCTTCGACAAGCTCAGGGCTCGCCCAGTCAGGGCAGGCACGATCAGGGAACCCCCTTCCGCTCGGCTGAGCTCGCCGCAAGCCCGACACTCCGAGTCAGGCCGGACCACACCTGGGCCAGCCATCGGGCGACTCCCTTTGGTTTGGGCCGGGACCGCGCGTTCCGAGCCGCCTCCAATTTGGCGATCAACTCGTCCAGGCCGCAGGGTTTGTAACAATAGTCCACGATCTGGGGTTGGCGGCGGAGATGCTCGGACAGGCGGCTTCCGTTCCGGAGCAGCAAGATCACGGGGGTCAAAGACCCGAGCTGCTTGATCTCCCGGAGGGTATTGCTCCCATTCGCCTCGAAGGCGTCCTGGTCCAGGATCACCACTTCCGGCGGATCGCTCCGCGCCCGTTCGAGCGCCGCCTGGCTGGTGTCCACCCCCACCACCTGGTAGCCGCGCATGGCCAACTGCCGCACCAGGGCCTCGCGGAACGCCGGGTCCTGATGGACCAGCAGCACCCTCGGCTTCGGCTCAGGCGGGCGGACGGGGACGTTCTCCGACATTTTCGGTTTCCTCCTCAACGGGCTGGACCGGGAGCACCACGGTGAAGGAACTGCCGGCCCCCGGCATGCTCTGCACCTCGATCCGGCCGCCCATGCTCTCGACGATGCTCAAGCTGATGCTGAGCCCCAGCCCGGTGCCCTTTCCCGCCTCCTTGGTGGTGTAGAAAGGCAGGAAGATCTTTCCCATCTGCTCCGCGGTCATGCCCTTGCCGGTGTCGGCGATGGTGACCCGGATGAATTGGTCGTCCCGGTGAGTCGAAAGAGAAATGGTCCCCGAACCCTCGATGGCATCGCCGGCGTTGTTAATGATGTTCAGGAAGACTTGCCGGATTTGATCGGGGTCCAGCCGGAGCCGGGGCAGGTCGGGCGCGTAATCCCGGAGCAGTTGGATGTTCGCCACCAGGAATTCCCGCTCCAAGAGCCCGCTCACCACCTCGTCCAAGAGGTGGTTGAGGTCAACCGTCGCCAGCCGGTGCTCGGTATGGCGCACGAGCTCTAAAAGCTTCTGGGTAATGCCCTTGGCCCGCACCACCGCCTGGTCAATGTGGTCCAGTTCCTGGCGGACCTGGTCCGGGTTCCATTCAATTTCGAATTGAGGATCGAACATGTCCCGGATCACCCCGTTGGTGGCGGAAATGATGGCCAGAGGGTTGTTGATCTCGTGGGCCACGCCCGCGGCCAGCTCGCCCACCGAGACCAGCTTGGCCGCGTGCAAGAGCTGCGAGCGCAGCTCCTTGCGGGACTCCTCCACCGCCTGGGCCCGGCGCAGGAGCCGGTCGGTGGTGATCCAGATGGCGCTGAGCACGACCAGGGCCAGCGCCACGGTGCTGACGATCATGATCTGGCGCGCCCGATACATCTCGGCATAGGCCACCCGCAGGGGCTGCCGCACCACCAGCACCCAGGGAACTTCTTCCAGCCAGGAATAGGCGATCAACTCGGTGTCGCCTTGGACTTTGATCTCGTTGGCGCCCGAACCGGCGGGCTCTGCCGGCAGGTAGTCGCTCGGGCCCAACAGTTCTCCGTGCTCCGGGTCCACGATCTGGTAGTAGCCCCGCCGGTTGATGAGGGCGGATTCGCCGCCCTTGCCCTGGCCGATGGTGCGGAGGAACATGTAGAATTTGTCCGGGTCCAGGGTGGCGCGCATGACGAACGGCGCGCCGTCGAACAACTGCCGGACGGCGATGGTGAAATGGGGTTTTTTCCGGAAGCCCAGGTAGATGTCGCTGATCAGGTAGTTCTGGTCCTGGTCCATCAAGGTGCGGAACCATTTTTCCCGGCTGTAGTCTTTGCCCTGGAGATAGGGATAAGGGCCGGCGTAGCCGATCTGGAGGCCCTCGCGGGTGAGGAAGCCGACGTCCACGAAGGCGTCGCTCATCTCCCGCAGATGTTGCAGGTGGCGCCTCATGTCATCCGGCGCGGGGGCCAGCTTGAAATCGCGCCCCCGAAACAGGTTGAAAATGTTGAGCACCCGCTCCTGGAGAAAAAGGTCAATCGTGTTGCGCTGGCTCTCGGCCAGGATGACCAGGTGCAGTTTGCCGCTTTTCTTAATGGTCTGGTTGAACTGGAAATGAAAGTAAAGCGACAGGATCGCGAGCGGCACCAGGTAGGCAATGGCCAGGCCCACCCGCAAAAGCCTCCGCAGCCGGCGGTAATATTCTTCGGTCTTGAGATGGGACGCCGGCGCGAGCTTTTTCGGCTCTGGAGGCCGATCTCCGCTCCTGGCTTCTTCTCCTCCCGGTTTGGCAACAGCCATTTTCCGCTTTCTTCCGTGGACGCTGGTTGGGGGTAGTGCCACCCTCGTCTCCAATCTGCCCAGTCTCAGCGTCCTCCCAGTTAGTTCTAATCTCTTTTTAATTCTCCTGCTAATTATTATGAGCAATAGCCGTGCCCAAACCGAAAAGGCCGGACCAATATGCAAAATTAAACTAAATCAGTAAGTTAAGTAAAAAATGGATTGGGAGAGGCTTTAGGGGCGGTCTGGGAAATGGCGATAGTTCTTTACAGGCTGAAAAAAAATCAGACGATGAATCAGGAGTATTCCCTTGGCAGGTTAGTCTTCTTCCTCGATCCCCGCACCGGACAATCCGCCTTTTTCCATTTTGGCGTGCAAGGTGGGCCGGGAGATTCCCAGGAGCTTGGCGGCCCGGGTCCGGTTGCCGTGTGTAAAGTCCAGGGTTTCGCTAATCAGGATACTGCTGAACCGGTCCATGAGCGAGGCAAACAAATCCGGCTGGCCGCCGGCGGCCAAGGTCTCCCGCGCCCATTGGCGCAAGACCTTGTCCACGGTTTCGGTGTTGACCAGAGTAGGACCGGCCGCCCCTTGCACTGCCTGGGAAATATCCTCGGGCCGGACCGGGTAGCCCCGGCTGAAAATCAGGGATTTCTGCAAGGTATTGGCCAGCTCCCGCACATTTCCGGGCCAGGGGTTGCCGGCGATCATGGTCTTGGCTTCTTCGGTCATCCCGGGGTTATCCAGGGCCATTTCTTTGGCAAAGCGGGCCAGGAAATAATCGCACAACAAGGAGGAATCGCCTTTGCGTTCGCGCAAGGGCGGCAGTCCAATGGTCACCACCTTCAGCCGGTAATAGAGGTCCTCCCGGAACCGTCCCTCGGCCAGGGCCGACTCCAGGTCCCGGTTGGTGGCCGCGAGGATGCGCACGTCCGCGGGGATGGATTCCCGTCCGCCCAGCCGCTCCAGGCTCTTTTCCTGGAGCAGCCGCAGGATCTTGGCCTGGATGCTCAAGGGCATGTCCCCGATCTCGTCCAGGAACACGGTCCCGCCATGGGCCTGTTCGATCTTTCCGATCCGGCGGTTGACCGCGCCGGTGAAGGCGCCTTTTTCGTAGCCGAAAAGCTCGCTCTCCAGGAGCGTCTCGGGGATGGCCACGCAGTTGATGACCAGGAAGGGCTTGTCCGAGCGCAGACTGTGCTGATAAACCGCCCGGGCCACCAGCTCCTTACCGGTCCCGCTCTCGCCCCGGATCAACACCGTGGCATCGGTGGGGGCCACCCGGCCGATCGCCTTATACACCTCCTGCATGGCCTCGCTACGGCCGATGATGGCGTCGGCCGGCGCGGTTTCCGGGACCACGTTCAACTCCACCCGCGCCCGCATGAACCGCCCCGCTTCCAGGGCCTGTTCGATCACGGTCAGGATATCCGGGATATCAAAGGGCTTGAGCACGTAGTCAAAAGCGCCCAGCTTGGTGGCTTCGATCGCGGTGTCGGTGGTGCCAAAGGCGGTCATCACGATCACCGGGAGCTTGGGGTCCTTCTCCCGGATCGCCCGCAGGGTTTCCAGCCCGCTCATCCCCGGCATGCGCACGTCCATGATCACCAGGTCCGGCATCCGCTGCTGGACCGCTTCCAGCCCGGCCTCGCCACTGGCCGCGGTCTCCACCTCATAGCCTTCCTCGGTCAACAGCTTCTCAAAACTCGTGCGCAAGCGCGCGTCGTCGTCCACAATCAAGATCCGGCTCATCCGCTTTCCTCCGGAACCGGGAGCGTAATGATGAACGTGGCTCCTTCCCCTTCCCGTGAGCGCAAATCCAGCCTCCCCCCGTGCTCTTCCACCACCCGCTGGGCAATGGCCAGGCCCAGCCCGGTTCCGTCGGGCTTGGTGCTGAAAAACGGCTCAAACACTTTATCCAGGAGCGCCTCGGGAATCCCGGGCCCGGTGTCCTGGATGGCGATTACCACCGCCCGGCCGATCCGCTCGGCCACCGCTTCGGTCTCGGTCACCTGAAGCCGGCCGCCCTGGCCCATGGCGTCGCAGGCGTTTACCAGCAGGTTCACCAGCACCTCCTTCAACAGTTCCGGGTCGGCCAGCACGTTCGGCAAATAATGCCGATTCCGCTCCACTTGCAACCCCAAGAGTTCAAACCGGCTTTGCAGCAATTGCATGGCCGCATCCACCACCTCGGAGACATTGATCGGCTGCATTTTCAACTTGGGCGGCCGGGAAAATTCCAGAAAATTGCGGACGATGTTGTCCAGGTGGCGCATCTCCTCGGCCACCACCTTGAAATCCTCCCGCTGGGTGGGCGAGAGCTCCAGGGTGCGCTCGAGCGAAAACAGGCGCATCTTGATCGAGGTCATGGGGTTGCGGATGGTGTGGGCCACTTCCGCGGCCAGCTTGCCGACCAAAGCCATCTTCTCCGACTGCAGCAGCCGCTCCCGGCTCCGCCGAAGCTCGGTATGGGTGTCCTCCACGTCATAGATCAGGCCCCGAACCCGCTTTTTCAGCGCGGCTACCTCGTTTCCCGACACCGAAGAAGCCCCGGCGCCGGCCCGGTCGGCCTCCACGGCCAGGTTCCGGATCGGACGCAGGATCTCGGTCACCAGCATGAAAGCCAGGAAAGCGCCGAGGATGACCGCGCCGGTCATGGCGGTCCCGGCAATCACCCGGAGCCGCTGGGCTTGCTGATGGCTCTCCTTCCAAGTCCGGTTGATCATCTGATATTGGAGATCTTTATAACGATCACAGAGTTCGAGAATCCGGGAAAATTGGGCGCGGACTTCCTGGTGCAATAAACTCCCGGCTTCCCGGTCTCCGGCCTGGTAAAGGGCGATCACCCGGTCCTTTTCACGGGTGTATTGTTCATAGTCCGACTCGATCTGGCCCAGAACGTTTTGCTCGGGCTCCGAAGGCGAAGATTCCCGGGCCTTAAGAAGCTCCCGCTTGAACGCCTGGCGGCTCTCTTCCAATTGCTTGAGCCAAGTTGGGTCGCCGTCCAGAAAATAATAAGAGACAAAGCCCTTCTGGCGCATCAGGGCGGTCTCCAACTCCGCCGCGGTCCGGAGCCGGCTCACATTTGTCTCCAAGACCGAGGCGAACAGACCCTCGATCCGGTAGGTCCACCAGATCATCACCGCGCCGCCGCCGAGCGTAATCATCACCAGACCGGCCAGGGGCAGCAAAATCCGGGCGCGCAGACTCGGACGCGTCCACCTCTTCATTCTGGATCCAACTCCTCAAGGAAACTTTAACAATTCAGCCCGGAGATACCGACGCCTTACAGTATAGAAGATTTGACCGCCGGCGGCAAATTTTTAGGTCAAGACGGACTCCCCCAACGCTTGCGACCGTAAAAAAAGCTGACATCTCATCACCCCCGGGTGCGGCAATTTTTATTAAAAAAGTCAGCTTTATACGTAATTCCAAAGAGTTAAATGATTTACCGATTGAGGCATGATTATTGCTCCAAAAATAGAGGAGCATGGGTATTGGTTGCGGGAGGGAGTGCTTTATCCTGAAGAATCAGAAGTTGATTTGAGAGAGGAAGGGCAGAAGAGCTCTTCCTTGAGGCCAAGAAATAAGGAGGGTCATGATGGAACAGGAATGTGTCTCCGCCCAGCGGGCACCGGCGGAGGAGTTTACCGCCGAGCAGTGGGCGGCGGTGGATGCCATCGTCGCCAAGTATCGGGGCAAGCCGGGTGCCTTGATCCCGGTGTTGGAGGAAGTCCAGGGCGTGACCGGCTTTCTACCCGAGGTGGTCCAGCGCCGGGTGGCCACCGGCCTTTCTATCCCCTTGGGCCAGGTGTATGGGGTGGTCACCTTCTACTCCTTTTTCACCATGAAGCCTCGGGGCAAGCACCAGGTCCGGGTGTGCCTGGGCACCGCTTGTCATGTGCGGGGTGCCCACCGGAACCTCGACCACCTGGTGGCGCAACTGGGGATCGAGCTGGGCGAATGCACGGAAGACCGCCAGTTCAGCCTGGAGCTGGTCCGTTGCCTGGGGTGCTGCGCGCTGGCGCCGGTCTTGACGGTCGGCGAGGACATCCACAAGCAGGTGAAGACCGCCAAGCTGGACCAGATGATCCAGGAATATCGGCAAAAATAGGGCCGGGCCGGGACTTAACATGGGGTCAGGCCCCAAATGTTAACATCCTGGGTGGGATCCAGAAAGATGAAGGAGTAAGAACATGGCCGAGAAAAAAAAGAAACTGATGTTAAATGACTTGAAGGCCATCAAGGATCGAGTCGCATCGGAAAACGCGAAATACCGTCTCCGCCTTTTAGTTTGCGGAGACACGGGTTGCCACGCCTCGGGCAGCCAGGCGGTCTGGGCCGCGCTTTTCGAGGAAGTCCAGAAACGCGGCCTTGGAAAGGAAGTGCAACTGGTCAAGGCCGGTTGCAACGGCTTCTGCTCGGTCGGGCCGCTGATGACCATCTATCCCGGCGGGATCTTTTACCAGAAGCTCACCGCCGGCGACATGCCCGAGCTGGTGGAAAGCCATTTCCAGAAAGGCAAGCCGGTCGAGCGCTTGATGTATAAGGATTCCGTAACCGCAAAAGTCCTTCCGACCGTGGACAAAATCCCTTACTTCACCTTGCAACACTTCCGGGTGCTCCGCAACATGGGGCAGATTGACCCGGAGAGCATCGAAGAATACATCTGGAAAGACGGCTACCTGGGCGTGGCCAAGGCGCTCCTGGAAATGACTCCCACCCAGATCATCGCCGAGATAAAGACCTCCGGGCTCCGCGGCCGCGGCGGCGCCGGGTTCCCCACCGGCATGAAATGGGAATTCGCCGCGGCTTCCAAGGGCGAGGTCAAATACGTGCTCTGCAATGCCGACGAGGGCGACCCCGGCGCGTTCATGGACCGCTCGGTGATGGAGGCCACTCCCCACGCGGTGCTGGAAGGCATGATCGCGGCGGCCAAGGCGATCAACTCCCACCAGGGCTACATCTACTGCCGGGCCGAGTATCCGCTGGCGATCAAGCGCCTGAACATTGCCATCACGCAGGCGCGCGATTCCGGTCTCCTGGGCCGGGACATCCTGGGCTCGGGGGTCGACTTCGACGTCGAGATTTACCAGGGCGCCGGCGCTTTTGTCTGCGGCGAAGAGACCGCACTCATGGCATCCATCGAGGGCCGGCGGGGTATGCCCCGGCCGCGGCCGCCCTTCCCG
>MGQK01000076.1:71417-74002 GCA_001797815.1 Deltaproteobacteria bacterium RBG_13_61_14
GTGGCAAAAGCCGAGCATCCTCAACAACGTCGAGACCTTCGCCAACGTGCCCCAGATTATTCTGGAGGGCGGCGAGAAATGCGCCAAGATCGGGACCGAATCGTCCAAGGGCACCAAGGTGTTCGCGCTCACCGGCAAGGTGAACAACATCGGCCTGGTGGAGGTGCCCATGGGCACCACCATCGGCAAGATCATCTTCGACATCGGCGGTGGCATCCCCGGAGGCAAGAAGTTCAAGGCCGCGCAGTTGGGCGGCCCCTCCGGGGGTTGCATCCCGGCCGAGCACCTCAACACTCCCACCGACTACGAGGCCATCACCAAGGTGGGCGCGATCATGGGCTCGGGCGGCATGATCGTGATGGACGAGGACAACTGCATGGTGGACATGGCCCGCTTCTTCATGGACTTCTGCCAGGACGAGTCCTGCGGCAAGTGCTCGCCCTGCCGGATCGGCACCCGGCGCATGCTCGAGATCCTGCAGCGCATCTGCCGGGGCGAGGGCAAGGAAGGCGACATTGCGCTTTTGGAAGATATGGCCACCCAGATCAAGGACGCGGCGCTGTGCGGCCTGGGCCAGACCGCGCCCAACCCGATCTTGAGCACCATCCGCTACTTCCGCGAGGAATACGAGGCCCATATCCGCGACAAGCATTGCCCGGCCGCGATCTGCTCCGCCCTGTTCAAAAGCCCCTGCCAGCATACCTGCCCGGTGGGGATGGACATTCCGGCCTACATCGCGCTGGTCCGCGCCGGCCGCGTGGAGGATGCCTACAAGGTGCTCAAGCGCACCAACCCCTTCCCCAGCGTGTGCGGCCGCGTCTGCGGCCACCCCTGCCAGAGCAAGTGCCGGCGAGGCCAGCTCGATGAACCCTTGGCGATCATGCATCTCAAGCGGTTTGTCAGTGACCACGCGCGGAAACCGAAAGTGGAACCCCTGCCGGTGACCCAAAAGGAAAAGATCGCAGTGGTGGGCGCGGGTCCGGCCGGGCTCACCGCGGCGTTGGAACTGAAGAAACGCGGCTATGCCGTCACCGTGTTCGAGGAACTGCCTCAGCCCGGAGGCATGCTCCGCTGGGGCATCCCGGCCTACCGGCTCCCGCGCGAGATTCTGGACCAGGAGATCCAGGACATTCTGGACACCGGGGTGGAACTCCGCTGCGGCACCCGGGTGGGCCGGGAAGTGAGCTTCGCCGAGTTGGGCAAGAAATTTGACATCCTTTTCCTGGCCGTGGGTGCCCACCAGAGCTACAAGCTGGAGGTTCCCGGGGAGGACGCGGAGGGCGTGCTCGGCGCGGTGGAAATGCTTCGGGCTTACAACCTCGGCAAGAAGGTGAAAGTCGGAAAGCGGGTGGCGGTGATCGGGGGCGGCAACTCCGCGATTGACGCGGCCCGGACCGCGCTCCGCCTGGGCGCGCAAGCGGTCACCATCTACTACCGCCGCGAGCGCAAGGACATGCCCGCCCAGGAGGCGGAGATCCAGGCGGCCGAGGCCGAGGGCGTGAAGATCGAATACCTGGTCGGGCCGCTCCGGGTCGAGACCAAGCAGGGCAAGGTTTCCGGCCTGACCCTGGCCCGGATGCAGCTCGGCCAGTTCGACCGGTCCGGCCGCAAGTCGCCGGAACCGATTCGCGGCAACGAGGTTACCGTGGACGTGGACATGGTCATTCCGGCCATCAGCCAGAACCCGGACCTGAGCTTTCTGCCCAAGGAGAGCGGGGTGGAGACCAAGCGGGGCGTGATCCAGGTGGACGCGGAGCTCAAGACCAAGAACGCCAAGGTCTGGGCCGGGGGCGACGCGGTGACCGGCCCGGCCATGGTAGTGGAAGCGATCCGCGCCGGCCAGCAGGCGGCCCGGGCGATGGATGAGGCGATTCGGGCCGCCACCGGGCAGAAGCCCTGGGTGGCCCCGGTGGACACGATCGAGATTCCCTTCGAGGTGGACGAAGAGGTCAAGGAACAGCCGCAGCTGCCGATGCCGGAAACGCCGGCGGGGGAGCGCAAGGGCGACTTCCGCGAAGTGGAATTAGGCTATACCATACAGATGGCCCTGGCCGAGGCCCGGCGCTGCTTGCGCTGCGATGCAAAGGTCGAATAAACCCGGACCTCCCGGAGGATAAGGAGAAGTAAAGATGGTTACCCTGAACATTGATAATCGCGAAGTGTCGGTCCCCGAAAATAGCACCATCCTCGAAGCCGCCAAGAAGATCGGGGTGAACATTCCCACCTTGTGCACTTATTCCGAGCTCAACCACGCCCCCGGCGCCTGCCGGGTCTGCCTGGTCGAGGTGGAGCGCGCCCGCAACCTGGTGGCCTCCTGCGTCTATCCGGTGGCGGAGGGGATGAAGGTTAAAACTAACAGCGAGCGGGTGCGCAAGGCCCGCCAGACCGTGCTCGAGTTCCTGCTCTCCGACCACCCCCAGGATTGCAACATCTGCCAGAAACACGGCAAATGCGAGCTGCAGGCCGTGGCAGAACTGGTCGGCGTCCGCGACATCCGGGTGGGCCGCACCGATTTCACCACTCACCGGATTGATGACTCTTCGCCCTCGCTTATCCGCGACGCCAGCAAGTGCGTCAACTGCCTG
>MGQK01000077.1:0-3420 GCA_001797815.1 Deltaproteobacteria bacterium RBG_13_61_14
GGTTGGCAGTTGGCGGAAAGAACTTCTTTCTGGAAACCGCGAACCGCCAACCGTGAACCGACAACCGGCCGCGGAGAGGTGGCAGAGTGGTTGATTGCGGCAGACTCGAAATCTGTTGTGCGGCTTTGCTGCACCGGGGGTTCAAATCCCTCCCTCTCCGCCAGGAATGATTTTTTCACCACAAAGACACAAAGGCACCAAGCTCAAGAGGTTAGAAAAAGGTTTTCTTCTTTTCTTTTTTGTGTCTTTGTGCCTTTGTGGTAAGAAAAGAGTTGACCGCGGAGAGATGTCCGAGTTGGCCGAAGGAGCGCGACTGGAAATCGCGCAGGCGGGCTAAAACCTGCCTCGGGGGTTCGAATCCCCCTCTCTCCGCCAGAAAATCAAGATTTTCACGCCAAGGCGCAAAGGGACAAAGACGCGAAGAGAAGAGTTTAACCATCAAGACACCAAAACACGAAGCCATCAACATGAGCAAGAGGTGCTCTTTAATTTGTGCGCCTCATGTCTTGGTGGTTTTCATGATCTTGAGCATTTTGCTTCTTCGCGTCTTGGCGTGAGAATCCTACCGCCTCCAGCGCTGACAGTCCGGTCCGGCACAACGGGCGCCGGCAAACCCCGCCAGGTCCGGAAGGAAGCAACGGTAGTCGGATTGCTCGTGTGTTGCCGGGTCGCCGGGCTGTCAGCGGTGGGAGCGGGAAGAATTTTAACCACAAAGACACGAAGGCACTAAGCAATAAAAGCCAAAAAGATTTTGTGTCTTTGTGCCTTTGTGGTTAAATCTTTTTTATCCCTCTCCGCTTTTCAGGTGGAGGAAGAAGATTTGTCTTACCTGGTATTGGCCCGCAAGTGGCGGCCGCAGAACTTTGACGAGATCATCGGCCAGGAGACCATCACCCGGACCCTGACCAATGCGCTCAAGACCGGCCGCGTCGCCCATGCCTTCCTCTTCACCGGCGCCCGAGGCGTGGGCAAGACCACCCTGGCCCGGGTCCTGGCCAAGGCGCTCAATTGCGAGAAAGGCCCCACTGCCGAGCCCTGCGGCGCCTGCGGGCCCTGCCAGGAAATCGCCGCCGGCAGCGCGGTGGACGTGCAGGAGATTGACGGCGCCTCCAACAACAGCGTGGAAGACGTCCGGGCGCTCCGGGAAACCGTGCGCTACATGCCCTCGTCCGGCCGCTACAAGATTTACATCATTGACGAGGTGCACATGCTTTCGGCCGGCGCTTTCAACGCGCTGCTCAAGACCCTGGAAGAGCCGCCGGCGCACGTGGTCTTTATCTTCGCCACCACCGAGCCGCACAAGGTCCCGGTCACCATCCACTCCCGCTGCCAGCGTTACGATTTCCGGCGGATTCCTCTGGCCCTGATCCAGGAGCGGCTGGAAAAAATCTCTGCCCAGGAAAAGCTGGCCGCGGAGCCGGAGGCGCTCCGCATCCTGGCCCGGGAGGCGGAAGGGAGCATGCGCGACGCCTTGAGCCTGCTGGATCAGGTGGCGAGCTTTGCCGGCGCCAAGATCGGCCGCGAACAGGTGGTGCAGATCCTGGGTCTGGCCCAGCGCAAGTTCCTCACCGAGCTCTCCGCCGCGGTCCTCTCCGGCGACGCCAAGCGCGCGCTCACCGTGGTGGATGAGGTCTTCGGCTACGGCTACGACGTGCGCCAGTTCTGCCGGGAGCTGATCGGCCATTTCCGCAACCTGGCCGTGGCCAAGCTGGCCGACGCGCCGGAGCGGCTGATGGACCTGGTGGAAGACGAGTTGCGGGAGGTGCAGGCCCAGGCGGAAAAGGCGAGCCAGGAAACCTTGCTCCTGCTCTTCGATCTCCTGGTGGCAGGGGAGCAGGCCATGGCCCACTCGAACCAGCCGCGGCTGGTGCTGGAGATGACCGTGGCCAAAATGGCCCACCTGAAGCCGGTGGTGCCGATCCCCGAAATCCTGGAACAGATCCGGGAGCTTGAGGCCCGGCTGGGATCCGCGCCCGCCGCCCGTGCGAGCGATCCCAAGGCGGACCCGCCCCTGTTCGAACCCGCGGGCCCGGCTTCGGGAGAACAGGGTTCGACTCCAGTGGCAAAGCCGGCCCCGGCTGCCGGGAATGCCTGGGAACAGTTCCTGGCCCATGCCCAGGAACACGATCCCAAGCTGGCCGCCTTGCTGGGGGGCGGGAGGTTCCGGGGAGTGAGCGGCAATGAGGTCCGGGTGGCCTTTGCGCCGGATAGTTTGGGCCTCTTGCGGCTGACCAGCAAAGGCAATGCGCCCAAGCTCAACCAGTTGGTGGAAGGCTTTTTCGGGGCCGGGCACCGGGTGGTGGTCTTGGAGGAGAACCTGGAAGAGGAACCCCCGGCGCCCCGGCATAAGTATCTGGAAGCGGACAAGCTGCGGCGGGAAGCAATGGAGAACCCCTTGGTGAAAGAGCTTCAGGAAAAACTCGACGCCAAGATCGAGGAGATTAAAACCAAGTGAGCCCGGATCCCATCGCCCGCCTGGTGGCGCTGCTCGCCCGTTTGCCCGGACTGGGCGACAAGTCCGCCAGCCGGCTGGTCTATTTCCTGCTCCGCGGCAGCCCGGATTATGCCCGGGAATTGGGCCGCGCCATTGCCGAACTCCCGGACCAGGTGCTCCGCTGCGGGCAATGCCAGGACCTGGGCGCGAGCGATCCCTGCCGGATTTGCGCGGACCCGGAGCGGGACCGCACCCTGCTGATGGTGGTGGAAGAGCCGCACGATGTGCGGGCGCTGGAGCGGGCCCAGAGCTTTCGCGGTCTTTACCACGTGCTCCATGGCACCCTGTCTCCGCTCCTGGGGCGGGGACCGGAGCAGTTGACCCTGGATGCGCTCTGGCGGAGGCTAAAGAAGGGCGAGGTGAAAGAAGTCATCCTGGCCCTGAACCCCCACGTGGAGGGCGACGCCACCGCGGTTTACCTGGCCGAGCAGTTGCAAGGGCTGCCGGTCAAGGTCTCGCGCCTGGCCCGGGGCATCCCGGTGGGCGGCGACCTGGAATACCTGGATTCCGGGAGCCTGAACCAGGCGATCCGGGGCCGGCGGCAGATGGGCGAGTGAACCGGAGAGTTTTTGATTTCACCGGAAGTCTATGGTATATAGCGTAGGAGTTCAGCGACAACTTCTGGGGGAGTAATCCGAACCATGCTGGAAATTCGATTCCATGGCCGCGGCGGCCAAGGGGCGGTGACGACTGCCGAGTTGGTGGCGCGGGCGGCGATTGCGGAAGGCCAGTTCGGCCAGGCCTTTCCCAGCTTCGGGCCGGAGCGGCGGGGAGCGCCGGTGCTCTCGTTCTGCCGGGTGGACTCGAGCCGGATTCTCTTGCGGGCCCAGATCCTGGAGCCGGACGTGGCGGTGGTGCTGGACCCCAGCCTGCTCGAGATCCTCGACCCTTCGCACGGCCTGAAGAAAGACGGCCTGCTGATCTTG
>MGQK01000077.1:3476-3753 GCA_001797815.1 Deltaproteobacteria bacterium RBG_13_61_14
GGGCCTGGTGGACGCGAGCACGATCGCGCGGGAGGTCCTCAAGCTCCCGATCACCAACACCGCCATGCTCGGGGCCTTGATCCGGGGCACCGAGGTGGTCAAGCTGGCGAGCATGAAAGAACCCCTGCAGCGCCGCTTCGGCCGGGTGGCGGACCGCAACCTCGCCGCCTGCGAGCGGGCGTATCAGGAAACCCAGATCAAGGAGTAACGACGTTGGCCAAACCCATGGACCAATACACCTGGAAGGAGCTGCTCCCGGGCTGCGTGGTGGCCGAGC
>MGQK01000077.1:3849-23757 GCA_001797815.1 Deltaproteobacteria bacterium RBG_13_61_14
ATTGCCCGGACGCGGCCGTGGTCCGCAAGCCCGACGGCTTTTACACCGTGGACCTGGACTACTGCAAGGGGTGCGGCATCTGCGCGGCCGAGTGCTGGCCGATGGCGATCAGCCTGGTGGAGGAAAGCTGAGATGGCTCGGGAGGGCATGGAAGTCAGCATTGCCGCGGCGGAGGCGGTCGCGCTCTGCGATACCGACTGCATCGCGGCGTATCCGATCACGCCCCAGACCCACATTGTCGAGCACCTGGCCGAGCTGGTGGCGGACGGGGAGCTGGAAGCGGAGTTCATCCCGGTGGAGAGCGAGCACTCGACCAGGGCCATCACCACCGGCAGCCGGAGGCTGGCCGCGATAAACATGATCTCGCTCATCAGCGCCAGCCCCTGCGAGCTGGTGGAGGTGAAGGTGCGCGCCCCCGCGGCCGCGGGGGCGCGCACCTTCACCTCCACCAGCTCGCAGGGGCTGGCGCTGATGAGCGAGATCATGTTTATCGCGGCCAGCCTCCGGCTGCCGGTGGTGATGGCCCTGGTCAACCGCTCGCTCTCCGGCCCGCTCTCGATCTGGAACGACCACTCGGACGTGATGAGCGTGCGGGACTGCGGCTGGATCCAGGTCTTTGTCGAAGACGGCCAGGAGACAGTGGACCACATGCCCTGGGCCTTCCGGGTGGCGGAAGACCCGGGGGTCTCACTCCCGGTGGCGGTCAACCTGGACGGCTTTATCCTCTCCCACGTGATCGAGCCGATCGAGCCCTGGACCAAAGAGATGATGCAGAAATTCCTGCCGCCCTTCTCGCCGGTCAACCGGCTCCATCCGGACCAGCCGGTGACCATGGGCGCGTTCGCCATGCCCGACCTGTTCACGGAAACCAAGATGGCCCAGAACCAGGCCCTGCTCAAGTCCAAGCCCATCATCCTCAAGGCCTGGGAAGAGCTCTTGCAGGTGACCGGCCGGCGCTACCGTCCGGTCGAGACTTACCAGACCGAGGGGGCCAAGATCCTGCTGGTGACCATGGGCTGCCTGGGCCAGACCGCCCAGTTGGCGGTGGACGCCCTGCGCGAAGAGGGCGAGTCGGTGGGGCTGGTCAAGCTCCGGCTCTGGCGGCCGTTCCCCTTCGAGGAATTCCGTAAGGCGGTGGAAGAGGCCGAGCTGCTCCTGGTGATTGACCGGGCCATCTCTTTCGGCGGGCCGGGCGGGCCGGTGGCTTCGGAGTTGCGCAACGCCCTTTACCACCAGAAGAAACCGCCGCGGGTGGTCAACATGATCGCGGGCCTGGCCGGCCGGGACGTGCAGCCGAATGATTTCGAGCAGATGGTGGAGCAGGCCAAGGCCAAGGTGGCGGAGGGCAAGGAAGACGACTATCTGATTTACGGGGTGCGGGGATGAGAAACCTGGAACTGTATTCGCCGGTCTTGTTGCCGCGGGAGGAGTATTTTTGCTCCGGGCACCGGGCCTGCCAGGGCTGCGCCGAGGCGCTGGCGGTGCGGATCGTGATGAAGGCGCTGGGCAGGAACTCGGTGGTGGCCATGGCCACCGGGTGCATGGAGATCGTGAGCTCGCCCCTGCCCACCACGGCCTGGGCGGTGCCCTGGATCCACGTGGCCTTTGAGAACGCGGCCGCGGTGGCTTCGGGGATCGAGGCCGGGCTGAAGATTCTGATGAAGAAGGGCAAGCTGCCCCGGAAGAAGATCCATGTGGCCGGGATGGCCGGCGACGGCGGCACCTCGGACATCGGGTTGCAGGCGCTCTCGGGCGCGCTCGAGCGGGGGCACAACTTCACCTACTTCTGCTACGATAACGAGGCGTATATGAACACCGGGATCCAGCGCTCCAGCGCCACGCCCTTTGGCGCCGCCACCACCACCTCGCCGGCGGGCAAGCGGATTCCGGGCCAGACCACCTGGAAAAAGAACATGCCGGCCATCGCCGCGGCGCACGACATACCGTATGTGGCGACGGCCTGCTCGAGTTACCCGGAGGACTTGTTCGAGAAGGCCAGCCGGGCGATCGAGACCCCGGGCCCGGCTTACGTGCACATCCTCTCGGTGTGCCCGACCGGGTGGCGGATCCCGCCCCGGACCGCGATCAAATACGGCCGGCTGGCGGTGGAGACCGGGGCGTTTCCGCTCTACGAGGTGGTGAACGGCGAGTATTTTCTGAGCAAGGATTTTCTGAAGCTCCTCCCGGTCAAGGAATATTTCAAGGGCCACGGCCGCTTCCGGCACCTGACCGAGGACATGGTCAACCAGATCCAGGAGCGGGTGAGTGCGGACTGGGAAAAGCTGAAAGCAAAATGCGTGAACGTGAAGAAGGGATGACGATGGGCAAGCCGGTCAACCTCAAGGAAGTGGACAAGGTCATCAAGGAATATGATGCCGAGCCGAGCTCGCTGATCGGGATGCTCCAGGACGTGCAAGCCAAGTATCATTACCTGCCGGGGGAGGCGCTTCACCGGATCCAGGAGAAAGTGGGCGTGCCCCTGACCCGGGTCTACGAGGTCGCCACCTTTTACAAGTCCTTCAGCCTGGTGCCCAAGGGCGACCACATCTGCACGGTGTGCCTGGGCACCGCCTGCCACTTGCGGGGCGGGCCCCGGATCGTGGAGGCCTTCCAGCGCGAGTTGGGCGTGGAAGTCAGTCAGACCAGCCAGGATGGCAAGTTTACCCTGGAGACGGTCAACTGCCTGGGCGCTTGCGCGATGGCGCCGTTGGTCAAGGTGGATGAGGACAACCACGGCGGGATGACCGCGGTCGGGGTGAAGAAGTTGATCCAGAAGTATAAATAGCCGCCGGCAGGGTTGGAGAGGGAATATATGCCTAGCGTACGGATTCAAACCGCAGAAGATTTAACCAGGCTTCGGGCTTCGCTCTTGAAGAAGCGCGACCCCAAGAAGACCCGGGTCACGGTCTGCGGCGGGACCGGGTGTTTGTCCAACGGCAGCGAGAAGCTGGCCCGGGCGTTAGCCCAGGCCGTGGCGCAGAACGGGCTGAAGGCGAAAGTGGAGCTGAAGCTCTCTGGCTGCCACGGGTTTTGCGAGCACGGGCCGCTGGTGACGATAGACCCGCAAGGTATCTTTTACGAGCGGGTCGGCCGCAAGCAACCGGACAAGGACGCGGCCGAGATCGTGGAGACCACCCTGAGCAAAGGTGATCTGGTCGAGCGGTTTTGCTACACCGATCCCGGCACCAAGCAGAAAAAAGTCCACTACGAGGAAATCCCGTTTTACGCCAAGCAGCACCGGATCGTGCTCCGCCACAACGGGCGGATTGACCCGCTGGAGATCGGGGACTACATCGCCGAGGGCGGCTACTCGGCCCTGGCCAAGGCCCTGACCCTGGACCCGGAGGAGATCATCGCCTGGATTGAGAAGTCGGGGCTGCGGGGCCGGGGCGGGGGCGGGTTCCCGGCCAGCCGCAAGTGGCGGAGCTGCCGCAACGCCCCGGGCGAGGTGCACTACATCGTGTGCAACGGCGACGAGGGCGACCCCGGCGCTTTCATGGACCGCTCGGTGATGGAAGGCGACCCGCACTCGGTGCTGGAGGGGATGATCATCGGCGCCTACGCCATCGGCCAAGGCAAGAGCCGGGCCGAGGGCTACATTTACGTGCGGAACGAATACCCGCTGGCGGTCCGCAACCTGCGGCAGGCGATTGCCCAGGCGGAGAAATACGGGCTTTTGGGCGAGAACATCCTGGGCTCGGGCTTTGATTTCCGGGTCAAGATCAACCGGGGCGGCGGCGCTTTTGTCTGCGGCGAATCGAGCGCGCTGATGGCCAGCCTGGAGGGCCGGGCGGGCGAGCCGCGGGCCAAATACGTGCACACGGTGGAGCGGGGCCTATTAGACCAGCCCACCAACCTGAACAACGTGGAGACCTGGGCCAACGTGCCGGAGATCATCGCCCGCGGCTGGGAGTGGTTCGCCCGGATCGGGACCAAGCAGAGCACCGGCACCAAGGTCTTCAGCCTGGTGGGCAAGGTCAAGAACACCGGCTTGGTCGAGGTGCCGATGGGCATCTCGATCCGCGACCTGGTCTTCGAGGTGGGCGGCGGCATCCTCCACGACAAGAAGTTCAAGGCCATCCAGACCGGCGGGCCTTCGGGCGGCTGCATCCCCGCCAGCCTGGCCGACCTGCCCATTGACTTCGACACCCTGACCGAGCACGGCTCGATGATGGGCTCGGGCGGGCTGATCGTGATGGACGAGAACGACTGCATGGTGGACGTGGCCCGCTATTTCGTCAAGTTTCTGGAAGAGGAAAGCTGCGGCAAGTGCGTGCCCTGCCGGGAGGGGCTGAGAAGGCTGAAGCAGATCCTGAGCGCGATTACCACCGGCTTCGGCAAGGAGAGCGACCTAAAGCTGATGGAGGAGTTGGGCGAGGCCATGACCTGGGGGAGCCTTTGCGCCTTAGGCGGGACCGCGGCCAACCCGGTGCTGAGCACGATCAAGTATTTCCGGGAGGAGTACGAGGCGCACATCCGGGACCAGCGCTGCCCCGCCGGCGTGTGCACGGCGCTGATCACCTATTCGATTGATAAGGAGAAGTGCACCGGCTGCCACGTCTGCGCCACCAATTGCCCGCAGAAGGCGGTCAGCGGAGAAAAGAAGAAGCACCACCTGATTGATCCCAAGCTCTGCATCAAGTGCGGGATCTGTTACGAGGTGTGCAAGTTCGACTCGGTGGTGCGGATGTGAAATTCAATCGTAGGGGCATGGTCTGCCATGCCCCTACCTGCAAGAGGATGTGCGAGAATACGGCGATGGTAAGAGGATGGTTTTAATGGTCCAACTGACGGTTGACGGGAAGCAGGTCCAGGCGCGGGAAGGCGCCTATGTCCTGGAGGCGGTGCGGTCGCTGGGGATCGAGCTGCCCACGCTCTGCCATAATGATACGCTTTCGCCGGACGGCCGCTGCCGGCTGTGCATGGTGGAAGTGGAAGAGCGGGGCCGTAAGCGGATCGTGACCAGTTGCCTGTTCCCGGTCTCGGAGGGGCTTCAGGTGCGGACCGACGGGGAGCGGGCGGTGCGGGTGCGCCAGATGGTGCTGGAGCTTTATCTGGCCCGGCACCCGGAAGCGCCGGAGATCCGGAAGCTGGCCGCGGAGCAGGGGGTGACCGTGTCGCGCTTCGGGGAGGATTCGGACCACCAGCGCTGCATCCTCTGCGGGCTGTGCGTGCGGACCTGCGCCGAGGTGGTGGGGGTGAACGCGCTCGGCTTTGCCCAGCGGGGGATCGCGAAAAGGGTGGGCACTCCCTTCCTGGAGGCCTCGGAGACCTGCATCGGGTGCGGGGCCTGCGTCTTCTCCTGCCCCACCAACATCATCGTGATGAAGGACGAGGGCCCGGTGCGGAAGATCTGGAGCAAACAGTTCGAGATGCAGACCTGCGCAGCCTGCGGGCGCTATTTTGCGCCGGTCTTCCAGCTCCAGTGGATCGAAAAAAAGACCGGGGTGCCTTATGAGAAACTCCAGGTCTGCCCGGACTGCCGGTAGGGTTTGGCAGGGAGTGCGGCGGCTTGACGCCGCTTTTTGTCGGCCCCGGTTAGCGGGGAGAACGAATAGTAGGGGCGCAATTCATTGCGCCCGGTCCGCCGAGGGCGCGATAAATCGCGCCCCTACAGGAGGCTGTCCAAGGAAGTGGTGGCGGGCAAATCGAAAAAAAGTGCTTGCCATTTCTAAAGAGGTTTGTTAGAGTAAAGTCACTTTTTGCGGCCCATTTGAAGGACAAGGAGAACGAGGATGGCTGGCCCTGGCATGGTCATGTATGAGGAGGAATTCCACAAGATTTCGGCGGTGATTGACAAGCTGGTCAAGGACGCCAATGCCAAGGTGGTTTTTCTGGTGGACAAGAACGGCCAGATGATCGCCGCCTGCGGGGAAGTGGAAAACCTGGACACCACCTCCCTGGCCTCGCTCACCGCCGGCAACATCGCCGCCACCGGCGGGCTGGCCAAGCTCCTGGGCGAGAAGGAGTTCTCCATCTTGTTCCACGAGGGCGAGCGCGATAACCTGCACATCTCCTTGATCGGCCAGCGGGTGATCCTGGTGGTGATCTTCGACGACCGTTCTTCGCTGGGCTTGGTCCGGCTCCGGGTCAAGAAGTGCGGCGAAGAGCTGGCCGGAATCTTCGACCAGTTGATGAAAAAGGCCGAGGCCGAAGCCGCCGGAGTCGGCGGGGTCTCGCCCTTTGCCGAGATTACCGATGAAGACATTGACAACCTCTTCCGGGAATAGCGATCGGGCACCGGGGCGGAAAGCAGGGGCGAGAAAGAAGAGCAGGAGTTAAAGCGGCATGTCGTTCATCAATTACTCGTCGCGGGAGATCAACTGCAAGATCGTCTATTACGGTCCGGGCCTGTGCGGGAAAACCACCAACCTCCAGTATATCTACAACAAAACCAATCCCCAGGCCAAGGGCAAAATGATCTCGCTGGCCACCGAGACCGAGCGCACCCTCTTCTTCGACTTCCTGCCCCTCTCCCTGGGCGAGATCCGCGGCTTCCGCACCCGCTTCCACCTCTACACCGTGCCCGGCCAGGTCTTTTACGACGCCAGCCGGAAATTGATCCTGAAAGGGGTGGACGGGGTGGTCTTTGTCGCCGACTCCCAGATCGAGCGGATGGAAGCCAACATCGAGAGCCTGGAAAACCTGCGCACCAACCTGACCGAGCACGGCTACGACCTGGACAAGATCCCCTACGTGGTCCAATACAACAAGCGCGACCTCCCCAATTCGGCGCCGCTCGACGAGCTGAAAAAGCTGCTCAACCCCACCACCGTGCCCGACTTCGAGGCTTGCGCGGTCTCCGGCGAAGGCGTGTTCGACACCCTCAAGGCCGTGGCCAAGCTGGTCCTGCAGGAACTCAAATCGGGAAGATAGCGGCCAAGGCCAGAGGCTTCAGAAAATAACTCTTGGATTCTGCCCCCCACCATCATCAATCCGAAATCTAAAATTCTTGGGTCAAAAGCCCAAAATTCCCCGCCTCAACGCTTCGATCCTCCTCAACCAATAAAGATCCCGGGAAGCCCTCGGGAGCGACCCGGGATTTAGAAAAGGCCAGGCCGATTATCCGGCGCTAATAAAATAATTCCAACTTGGCCTGAACCGGATCGCCCGCTTCGATCCGGTTCGCTTCTTTCTTGCTTACTTTCATTTTACACATCGTCGGCGTCACATCCGAGGCCTGGTCTTTCGCGACTTCCTCCCGCTCATAACCGACCACCTCGCCGCTAACCGGATGCCGGATCTCCTGGCCTTGGCCCTTATAAATGATCATGCCCCGGCCTTTCTGGATGCCCCAATCCGAACCCAGGTCCACCCAGATGAATTGACCTTCTTTCTTCAACACAATGCCTTCCAGGGGAAAAGCCTTCTGGATCGGTTTGTAAAGATCCCGGCTGGCTTTGGCCATGGCGATATCAATCATACCCGGACCCGATGGCGGCGGCCCGGCGGGATCATAGTCTTGAATATGGCTGCCAACTAAGACATCCGAAAAGATGATCTCCCCGGTCTCGACCTGGACCATGCGAATGTTCATCTTGACGATGGCGTTAGCACGGGCGCAGATCGCATTATACTTGTTTCCCTGAGAATCAACTTTCACGCACTTGTATTTTTCAACCCCGTAATCGGCGCCGTTGACATTACCCACGACGATTATTTGCGCGCCCATCTGCTTGCCCAGACTCACCGCGGTGCTTTGGTCCACCAGGTCCGTCTGCTGTTGCGACATCTCTTTCATGATCTGGTCCAGCCGATCACGCTCGAGCACGGTAAAATACTTGAGCTGGAAAAATATCTGGGTGATGCTATCCGTGGCCTTGATGGCCAAGCCCTTGCCGGTCTGGTCGCCAAGGGTGGCCACGCTCACCTTGATCTTCTCCCTTGTTGCGGCCTGTGCAACATTCAATCCTGCTACCAGTAATGCGGTCAAGACCATCCACCCCAGACCCTTTGCTTTTGCTCTCATCTTTGTCTCCTTTCTTTCAGAAAGAACAAAACCATCTCTTTTAAGCCCTTTATAGCAGACTAAAAAACACACACAAGAAAAAAATGCTACTCCCCATCACCATCTGCATTTATAAACCACCATCACATCCCCCCCGCAAATGATGTTGTCTTTCAACTCCACGGCAAAGACCGGGTAGAGCAGGTCCCGCTTCTCGACCAGGGTGGGGTACCAGTTGGGGAAGACGACCAGGTATTCGGGCTTTTCCCGGCTCAGGAATTCGAGCACGCGCTGGTCCCGGAGCGAGTTGATATGCAGGCCCTTGACGTAAGGCAGGATCTCCGGCGTGACCAGGCCGACCACGTCCAGCACCCGGCGCTTCGAGATATAGCCGATGGCCCCGATGTCGTTGGCGGCAATCACGTCCTCCGGCCGGGTGCCCCGCCGGATCCACTCGCCGATCGCCACCTGCATCCCGTTGATGTTGTCCACCGACTGCGCGACCAGGGAGGGCCATTGCCGCACCGGCCGGCCGATGATTCGCTCCGCGGTCCGGTTCAAGAATCCCGGCCACTGCACCACCAGCGCCATGCCCCAGGCCACCATCACTGCCAGGGCCGCTCTCCGCACGCGGCCGACCGCAGCCGGCCGGCGGCGGGCCAGGAAATCGAGCGCCATTTCCAGCCCGAACAGGGAAAGCAGAATGAAGAAAGGGAGAAGGGGGATCAGGTAGCGCTGGAAATGGTATTTCATGGGCGTAAGCAGAGTGGAGGCCGGGAGGTAGCCCACGGCCCAGAAGAAGACCAGGAGCCGGCCCGGGGGCAGAGCCTCGGTCCCTTTGCGCCAGGCCTGGACCACAATCCCGACCGCGCCGACGGGCAGAAAGAGGTGAAGGAACAGGTTATCGTAGGGCAGGAACTGGAGCACCAGGGAGAGGTATTCCCAGCTTCGGCCCCAGCGGAAATAGAGGGAGTTGGCGTGGAAGGTATTGGGGAGCAGGCTGCCGGTGGTCGCCAGAGAGAAAAGGGGGTAAGGCGCGATCAGCAGCAAATAAAGAAGCGCGGCTTTCCAGGGAAAGCCTTTCCAGGCCAGGGTCCGCCGGCCGTCTTCCCGGCGCAGCCCCAGCGCCGCATCCAACAGGGCACAGAGGAATAGGAGGTATCCCTCGGGCCGGGCATTGGTGGCCAGGCCGAAAAGGAGCGCGGTGAAGAGGGAAAACCGGCTTCGAGGCAAATCGGTAGGGGCATGGCATGCCGTGCCCCTATCGATGCGGTCATCCGTGTAGCGGGTCACCGCCCAGAGCGAGAGCGCGGCGAAGAGGGTCGGCTCCATGCCCGAGGCCGCGGTCCAGACGATGCGGCCGGTGAACAGGCACAAAAGCCCGAAGGCCAGCGCCCAGCCCCGGCCGGGCAGGAGCCTTTGGCCCAGGCCATAAGCCGCGACGGCCAGGGCCAGGTAAAAGAAGCTGCTCCAGAACAGGGCCACGTCGAGGAGGTTGTCGGTGAAGAGGCCCCCGAGCGCGAGGAGCAAGACCCAGAGCGGCGAAGTCGTGCCCGGCGTCGGCTCGCCCGGGTTAAAAGCGAAGCCCTGGCCGGCGAGCAGGTTCTCGGCAAAGCGCATGTGGATGTAGGTGTCGTCCAGCGCCGCGCTGATGTGGCCCCGGGTCACCCGGTATTCCACCGCGTAAGTGATGATCAGCACGAAAATTCCGGCAGAGAACAGCAGCCCCCAGGCCCAAAAATCCCGGCCGGACCGGACCGGGGTTCGGGGTTGCTCGCTCGGCCTGCTTTCTGTTAAACTGAGGGTCATCCGGATCGAAGAATCGCCGCCAGAACCTTTCCCCGGAGGACAAAGGCGCGAGGAATGAGCAAAGCCAGGCGTCGCCTCGCGCCCCTGCTCCATCGTTCCACGAAACCTTTTCATTTTACGAGCCTGGGGCGGAATTTGCAACCGGAAAAAGCGAAGGAGAAACCCGTCATGTCTACTAAACCCTTAGCCGGCATCAAGGTGCTGGACTTGTCCCGCCAGTTCCCGGGCCCCTACGCCACCATGGTCCTGGCCGACTTCGGCGCCGAGGTGCTCCGGATCGAAGACCGCCGCTTCCTGACCGACCCCTCCGCCGCCATCGTGATGCGCAACAAGCGGCACCTGTCGCTCAACCTCAAGAGCGAGGTGGGCAAGGAGATATTTTTCAAGCTGCTGAAAAATGCCGACGTGGTGGTCGAGGGCTTCCGGCCCGGGGTCACCCAGCGGCTGGGCATCGGCTACGAAGACCTGAAAAAGAAGAAGCCCGACCTGATCTACTGCTCCCTCTCCGGCTACGGCCAGACCGGCCCCTACCGGGATATGGTCGGCCACGACCTCAACTACATCAGCTTTGCCGGCATCCTCGAACTCTGCGGCGAGCCGGACCGCAAGCCCATCATCCCCCCGGTGCAGATCGCCGACGTCGGCGGCGGGCTCAACGCCGCCATCGGCATCCTCATCGCCCTGGTCCATCGCCAACGCACCGGCCAGGGCCAATACGTGGACGTGGCCCTGATGGACGCGGCCCTCGGCTTCATGCAGCTCAACTTCATGCAGATCCTCGACGTCGGCCTGGCTGCGGAGCGCGGCCGGCAGCCCCTGACCGGGCTTTTCCCATCTTATGCCGTCTATGAGGCCAAGGACGGTAAGTTCTTCACCATCGGCGCGGTGGAGAAGCGCTTCTGGGACGCCTTCTGCGACCGGGCCGGCCGGCCGGGCCTGAAAAAGGACCACTGGGCGGTCGGCCCTCGCCGCGACCAGGTGGAGCGTGAGCTGGCGGAGCTGTTCAAGACCCGGACCCGGGACCAATGGTTCGAGGAGTTCAAGGCTACGGATATCTGCGTGGGCAAGGCGCTCTCCCTCCTGGAGGTGATGGCCGACCCCCAGGTGCAAGCGCGGGAGATGGTGCTCTCGATCGAGGACCACGGCAAGCCCCGCACCCTCCTGGGCATCGTGCCCAAGCTCTCCGCCACCCCCGGCGACGTCCGCACTCCGCCCGCGACCTTCGGCGAGCATACCGAGGAAGTGCTCAAGGAACTGGGATATAGCAAGGAAAAAATCGCGGAGTTTGAAAAAGCCGGAGTGATCTGAAATTGGCGTCTGCGCCCCCGACCGACCTCTTCCTCTTAGCTTCTCGTTTTCATTTTCCCGCCCGCTTCTATCTCCATCCCCGCCCTTCATCGTTCCCGGCCGCTCGGAGGCGCGATCAATCGGACTTTTGCGCCTGTATCCCCAAAACTGGGGGTGGCAATTTTTCTTTCCGCATTGACAGGAATAACCAATGGGCTAAACTTTTACTCAGCATGGCCGAGCCAAGCTCACCCGATCGTTGGGGCAAAATCTTTCTCGATAAGGAGGGCCGGTGGTTCCACGAGGGCGTGGAGATCACCCACCTGCGCACCCTCGAGCTCTTCAGCCGGAGCGTGTGCCGCGACGCGGACGGCGGCTATTGGCTCCAAATCGGCCGCGAGCGGGCGCGGATCGAGGTGGAGGACACGCCCTACATGGTGCGGGAGGTCAGCTTTCATGAGGCGGAGGTGGAACTGAAGCTGAACGACGGGAGCTCGGAAATCCTCGACCCCGGCACCCTCTGGATCGGCGGGGGCAATGTCCTCTATTGCAACGTCAAGAGCGAAAAGCTCCCGGCGCGGTTTTTACGGCCGGCCTATTATCAACTGGTGAGCCAGGTGGAGCAGGACGAGGACGGTTATTTTCTTGAGCTCGGCCGGAAAAAGTTTTACCTGCGGGACCCTAGCCAGGACCACGCCCTGCAACCCAGCCTGCCATGAGTCCGGGTCCCGGTTACGGCTCCGGCCACCGGCCGCCCCGGTTTTTTCTCCGGCCCCGGCGCCTTCACCACGAGGCCCCGACGCCCTGGGCGGAACTGGACCCGGACAACATCCATCGCCTGCGCCACGTGCTCCGGCTGGGCCCGGGCGCCCAGGTCCTCCTTTTCGACGGCTCCGGTCAGGAATACCTGGCCGAGGTGACCGAGTCGCGGCCGACGCGGGTGGAATTGAAAATCCTTTCCCGCCAAAAGCCCCGGGTGGAATCGCCGCTTCGCCTCACCCTGGCCCAGGCCCTGCTCAAGGGCAATGCCTTTGACCGCGTGCTCACCGATGCCACCGAGCTCGGCGTGCAGGCGATCGTGCCCATGGTCACGGCCCGGACCGTGGTGCAACCGCGGCCGCGGGAAGAGGAAGCCAAGGTGCGGCGGTGGGAGAAAATCCTGGAGGCCGCCGCGGCCCAAAGCGGCCGGGTGAAAGTCCCGAGGGTTGATTACCCCACGCCTTTTGCCGAACTCCTGAAACGGGATTGGGCGGGTCTCAAATTGCTCCTGTGGGAAGGGGCGCCATCGGATGCGAGCCTGCCCGCGACAAAAACGCGGGAGGTCGTGCTTTTAGTCGGCCCGGAAGGCGGCTTCGCAGAGAGCGAGGTGGAGGCCGCAAAGGAAGCCGGCTTTCAGCTCTTGTGCCTGGGCCCCCGCATCCTCCGCGCCGACACCGCCGGACCCGCGGCGCTCGCGGTCCTGCAATACCGCTTCGGGGATCTCAGCTAAAAGTAAGCTTGAAACCCGGCGTCCGCGCCTATGGTATCTCCTCAATAGATACTTTCTTCATCACCTGCGGCTCGAGGGGCCGATCGCCCGGGCCGGTCGGGGTGGCGCCGATCTTGTCCACCACCTCCTGGCCGGAGGTCACCTGGCCGAAGACCGTGTATTGGCCGTTCAGTCTGGGCTGGGCTTCCAGGCAGATGAAGAACTGCGAGCCGGCGCTGTTGGGGTCCTGGGCCCGGGCCATGGAGACCGTGCCCTTGAGGTGGGGCAGGTCGGAAAATTCGGCGTTGACGTTCCAGCCCGGCCCGCCGGAGCCGGTGCCTTGCGGGTCGCCGCCCTGGATCATGAAGCCCGCGATCACCCGGTGGAAGATCAGGCTGTTGTAAAACCCGCTTTGCGCGAGCTTGATGAAGTTGCGGCAGTGGTTGGGGGCCTGCTCCGGGAAAAACTTGAACTTGATCGCGCCCTGATTGGTCTCGATTACGGCCTGCAGCTTCTCCATGTCCGCGACAGTCAGGTCCTCGGCTTTCTTCTCCAAGATGGCGCTGCCTTGGCTCGGGGCCGAGCTCGGAGCCGGCGCCGGTGTCGGTGCCGGTGTCGGCGCCTGACTCGACTTGCACCCGATCACGGCCAGCGCCGTGACGACCCACACCAGCAGGAAAACTTTAGCCCCAGCCGTCCGACTGGATTTCCCTTCTTGTTTCATCTCGTGTTTCCTCCCTTGAATAAAGTTGGGGTCAGGTCCTGACAATTCACAATTTCGGGTTAAAAGCTGATCGAGCCTTGTTCCAGCAGGATCGAGCCCGCCGAACCTCTGCATCTCATTTCCAGACCCATTTCCAGACCCAATCGGGTCACCCATCTCCCGAGGAAGCGCCTCTGTTTTATGCTCATTTAGATAAATTGTGAATTGTCAGGACCTGACCCCGATAGAAGCTAACCGATCTTTTCGATCGAGACTTTCTTCATCACCTGCGGCTCAAGCGGCCGGTCCCCGGCGCCGGTCTTGGCGGCGCCGATCTTATCCACCGCCTCCTGGCCGGAGGTCACCTGGCCGAAGACGGTGTATTGGCCGTCCAGGAAAGCTTGTCTCTCCAGGCAAATGAAAAATTGCGAGCCGGCGCTGTTGGGGTCCTGGGCCCGGGCCATGGAGAGGGTGCCCTTGTTGTGGGGCAGTTTGGAAAACTCGGCGTTCACGTTCCAGCCGGGTCCGCCGGTGCCGTTGCCCTTGGGGTCGCCGCCCTGGATCATGAAGCCCTTGATCACGCGGTGGAAGACGAGGCTGTTGTAGAAGCCCCGGCTCGCGAGCAGGATAAAGTTTTTGCAGTGGTTGGGAGCCTGCGCCGGGAAGAACTTGAGCTTGATCGTGCCCGCGTTGGTCTCGATCACCGCCAAGAGCTTCTCCATGTCCGCCGCGGTCAGCTCGGCCACGCTCTTGCTTAAAACCGTCTGAGTCTTCTTCGTCTCTTCTTCAAACTTGCCCATTGTTACTCCTTGACCGCTCACTGACGCGATCTGGTCGCATCTTATCACAACCTTCCATAAATCACTAACTTGATGGAAGTTGCAGGAATTCCTACTGCTTTTCCGCGGCCCGCGCGAACCATTCGTGGTCAAAGCGGTTCATCATGCCCAGGTTGAGGAGCCATCCGGAGTAAAACTTCTGGCTGGCATGGGTAGAGAGCGCCAGGCCCTTGAGCTTCTTCACCGGCGCGATGTCCACCTTGACCGTGGCCGGCTGCGGCCGCAGCTTGGCCTCGTTCGGAAAAACCCCGCTCCAAAACCGGGACAGGCTCACGTAATAGAGCCTTTGCGCCTGGCTCTGCGGGAAAGCGGCGAAGACCGCGGCGCTCAAGGCCCGGTGGTCCGAGTGGCCGGTCATCCCGTCCGGGCCGTAGGTGATCACCACCTCCGCGCCGGTGCGCTCGATAATCTCCCGCACCTCTTCCGCCAATGCCTCCGGCGGGAGCTTGGGCAGGCCCTGGTCCGGATGGTCAAGCTGGATCAGCTCGTCCACCCGGAGCACCGTCGCCGCGCTTTGGAGTTCCTCGATCCGAATTTTCGCCAGCTCCTCGCCGGTGATGTGCAGGTAGTCCCTGGCGCTGGAGAGGTCGCCGAGCGTGAAGCAGACGATGTGGGTGCGCACCCGCGGGTCTTGCTTGGCGATAAGCAGCGTGCCGCCGACAAAGATGGTCTCGTCATCCTGGTGCGGGAAAATGGTGACCACGTCAATCTTGCCGTCCGGGCCGGGCCGGATGCCGTCCAGGATGCTGCCCTCCCGCGGCCGGCCCAGGGCGGCCGAGCCGAGGAGCAGACTCAACCCAATGGTCAGAATCATTTTCCTCATTTCGGTTGTCCTTATAAAAAGATTTAGATGAAAAAGATGTTACCAAAAGACCTTCGGCCAGACAAGCTCAAGAGCAAGGGCATCTGGCCGGGGATAAGAAAGGATTTCTTGCACTTCAGCACCTCACTTCACTTAATGGTTTGATTTTTCCGGCACCAGGGCCAGGCACATAACTTGCTCTTCGGATTGACAGGTCCTTGGTATGGGCTAGTATCAATACTATGGCAGATTTCGCGGAAAGGAGAACGGAAATGAAGCCAATGCGATGGATCGCTCTCGGAATCATGACGCTCATGATTTTGCACCTGGCCGGCTGCGGGGCCAAGAAAAAGCCGGAGCCGACCGCGGCGCCGGTGCTGACCCCCCGCGAGCCGACCGCACTTTCCGGACCGAAGAAGCGGGTGGGCATCTTCGAGTTCGAGAACAAGAGCCGCTACGGCCAGAACAAGCTCTCGCAGGCCGCGACCGATGTGATGTATTCCGAGTTGGACAAGGCCGGCCGCTTCCTGCTCTACGAGCGCGCGAACCTGGCCGAGCTGGAGAAGGAGCATCGGCTGATCGAGTCCGGCCGGGTCAACCCCGCCACCGCGGCCCGCTTCGGCGAGCTGACCGGCATCCAGGCGGTGGTGATCGGCACCATCACCCAGTTCGGGATCTGGGAGGAGGCCAAGGACTACGGCGTCTATAAGAAGAAGGTGGAGATCGCCGAGGCCACGGTGGACGTGCGGGTGGTGGACGTGACCACCGGCCGGGTCATCTTCTCCGACGCCGGCACCGGCCGGACCGAACACGAGCTGGAGAGCGTGCTCGGCTTTGGCGAGAAAGCGAGCTACGACGAGACTGCGGCGGACAAGGCGCTCCGGGCGGCCCTGGCCCAGTTCATGGGTCGGATGGTCAAGGCGGTGGACGGCATCGCCTGGGAAGGCCGGGTGGCGGAGGTGGACCAGGTCGGCGGGGTGGAGCGGGTTTACATAAACGCCGGCCGGCGCTCGGGGATGCAGGTAGGACAGAAGGTGGTGGTCCAGCAGGTGATCGGCGAGATCACTGATCCGGTGACGAGCGAGTTCATGGGTTACAAGACCCGCACCTTGGGCGAGGGCACGGTGGAGGAGTTGAGCGGAGAAGACCTGAGCATCGCCCGCATGAACGGCTCGCCCGGGGTCAAGCGCGGGGACCTGGTGGTCCTGGCCGAATAGGCAGAAGCTCTTGGTGCGGGGATCGGGGCGCGCCATGCCCAGGCGCTCGGTTCATCTCTTCGCGGTCCTGGCGCTTCTGGCCGGGGGAGGGCTTTTTTCGTGCGCGCCCAAGGAAGTGGGCGTCCCCTCCCTTAACCCCGACTACCAACAGATCTGGCCCCGCACCGTCGCCGTCCTGCCTTTTGACAACATGAGCACCGACCTCGACGCCACCCCGCTCATCCGGCCGATTGTGAACGAGCGCCTGCGGGCCAAGGGCTTTCAGATGAAGGACCTGGCCGAGGTGGACCAGGTCCTGCAGGAAAACGGCGTCCTCATCTCCCACGACGTTTATGCTTTCACTCCCGAAGAACTGGGCGAGATGCTGCAGACCGACGCGGTGATGTTCGGCACGGTCACCGACTTCAACACCAAGTATGTAGTTTTGTATTCCTCGGTCTCGGTGGGGATCAAGCTGGAGCTGACCGACTGCCGGACCGGCGAGGCGCTCTGGCAGGACAACGCCCGCTCCAGCCGCAACACCTTGATCGAGACCCTCCTCATCCTGCTCCTGGAAGAAGACAAGACCCGCGCCTTGATCGCGGCCGCGGCCTATAACACCGCCTTTGCCGTGCTCAAGTCCTACCGGCCCTACGCGGAGGACGCCGCGCGTCTGATGCTGGCCAGCCTGCCGCCTGGGCCCCTGGGCCTGCGGCCCTATGCCTGGGACCTGGACCCGGCTTGGGCGGCCGGCGACGCGGTGGAAATCTGGATCGGCCTACACCACGGCATCGTCACCGTAGCGCCCAGCGCGACTTTCCAGATTCATAGGCCGTGAGCCGAGGAGACTATGTCGTATGTGGCAAATCAGAATAGATAGAACGGCGAAAACCGCGCTCCGTAGCAAATTGTCGCCGCGACCACTCTTCGGTCACGGATTAATTTGGCTTGCATCGCTCCACTTGACCATGAACAGGCGCTCGGATAAACTAAAGCTTGAAGCTTGAGCGGATCCGGGAGAAAAATAGAGGACGGAGCGGATTCATGGGATTGAAGGAATTAAGAGCGCGGCGGGAGGAAATCCTGCGCGTAGCCGCTCGGCGGGGGGCAAGGAACCTCCGGGTTTTCGGTTCGGTGGCGCGCGGCGAGGACGATCCGGAGAGCGACGTGGATTTCCTGGTCGAGATGGAACCCGGCCGAAGCTTGCTCGACCTGGGCGGACTCTGGACTGACCTCCATCAACTGCTCGGGGTCAAGGTGGACCTGGTCACCGCGAACGGCCTCCGGGAGCGCATCCGGGAGCGGGTCCTGAAAGAGGCCGTGCCCCTATGAAAGACGACCGCGAGCGGCTCCGGCATATCCTGGATGCCATCGCCATGATCGAAAAATACAGCCGCGAGGGCGAGGCAGCGTTTCGCCGGAGCGATTTGATTCAGAACTGGATGGTGAGGCACATCCAGGTGATCGGAGAAGCCGCCCGGGCGCTTTCCCCCGAACTGCGCCGGCGCCACCCCGAAATCCCCTGGGCTGACATCATTGGTATGCGCCATATCCTGGTCCACGACTACTTCGATATTGATCTCAACCTGGTCTGGCTGGTCGTGAGCCACGATCTGCCCTCCTTTCAACAGGAAATCCAGGCCATCCTTAAACAAATAGAATGAGCCGCGGATTTGGGGGAGCGCGCCACGGCATCGTCACCGCCGGCCCGGCCGCGGAGTTCCGCATCCACCGCCATCCCTGACCTATTGGGATCAGTGCTCAATGCTGTTCAGTTAAGAAAGGATTTTCACGCCAAGACGCAAAGGCGCAAAAATTTTATACGATTGGCGGCTTAAAATCCTTTGCGACTAAGCCGGCCGACTTGAGCCGGAGAAGAGGATGAGTTCCCAAGGCGCCAAGCCTCTTGGCTTTGTCAGCCTTTGCTACTTTGCGGCTTTGCGCGAGAATTCCTCCTTCTGAGATCTCCCTTAAGTGAACAGCATTAGGTCAGTGCTTCAATTTTCAATTAAGCAAGTCTGAATAGCAATGCTGACCGGCGAGAAAGCCTGTTTCTGATCTTCTTTACTCTTCCTTTTGCTCGTGCAATAATACCGCGAGTTTTTTCGAGGGACTTTATCTTTGCGTGAACGCCTGCTCAAGCGCATCTCCGACCTGATCTACCTGCACCACCGCCTGATCCTCCTCCTGGCCGTGATCGTCACCGGCCTGGCCGGATACTTCTACTCCAAGCTCGAGCTCCACCTCACCTTTTTGGACATGCTCTCCGAGGACGAGCCGGCAGTCAAACAATACCGCTACGCCACCCGCAACTTCGGCTCGCTCTCCTTCCTCTTCGTGGTGCTCTCGGCCGAGGACGTGGACAAAGCCAAGGCCTATGCCGATGCCCTGGCCCCCCGGCTGCTCCAGCGCCCGGAATTCGTCAAGCGCGTCCACTACAAGGTGGACCTCGACCTTTTCCTGGATCACGGCCTCTTGTTCCTGCCCGAGCCGGCGCTCAAGGAGCTGGCCCGGATGGTGGAGGAAAACCCCGAGGTGCTGAAAGATCTGCACGACCGGCCCGGGCTCCTCGGAGTGGTCCACGGCCTCGACCGCGTCCTCGAGCGCCTGCTCAGCCGGGGCCAGCTCCCCGACAAGCCCGAAGAGTTCAACTTGGCCGAATTCCTCACCCCGCAGAAGGAACTGGTCGCCTATTTCAAGGACTACGGTCTCCACGGCCCGTCCCAAGCCCGGTCCTCTGCTCTCCGCGAAAGCCTGTTCTCAAGCTTCCTCGGCCAGGGCCAGAAGCTGCCCTTTGACCTCTCCGACGCTTACCAGCTCTCCCGCGACCGCCGGCACCTCCTCTTCCTGGTCGAGCCGGCCCGGCCAGCCGAGAACTTCGAGTGGTGCACCCGGTTCATGGAGTTCGTGGAGGGCGAGATGGCCGCGGTGGACCAGGAGATCCCGGGGGTCTGGCACGGCGCGACCGGCAACGCCGCGGTGATGCGCGACGACAACCGGGTGATCCGGCGGGACATGATGCGGACCACGCTCATCGCCTACTTCCTGATCATGGCGCTCTTCGCCTACTCCTTCCGCTCGCTGTCCTCGATCCTGATCGTGGGCTTTTCCCTGGGCCTGGGCATCCTCTGGTCGCTCGGCGCGGCCTACCTGATCTTCGGCTACCTCACCCCCATCACCGCCATCTTCGGCGCCATCCTGCTGGGCCTGGGCATTGACTACGCCATCCTCATCCTCTCCCGCTACACCGAAGAGCGCCACCGCGGCTACACCATCAAGCAGGCGCTCGACATCACCCTGACCAAGGCGGGCAAGGGCATCCTCACCGGCGCCCTCGCCACCTCCATCGCCTTCTTCACCATCACCGCCGGAAGCTTCCGCGGCTCCCAGGAAATGGGGATCGTGGCCGGCACCGGCATCCTCATCTTCCTCGCGGTCATGCTCTTGGTCCAGACCTCGCTGCTCATCACCTGGGACGGCCGGCGCACCCTGCGCGGCCCGGCCCAGGCCCGGGTCAACCCCCGGATCATGCGGCTTTTGGCGAGGGGGGTGGGCCGGGGCGCGCCCGTGATTTTCCCGGTCCTGGCCCTGGCCGTCGCCGGCCTGGCTTATGTCTCGCCCCGCTATTCCCTGGAATACAACTATCTGAACCTGGAGCCGGCCGGGGTCGAGAGCATCCAACTCATCAACCAGATCCCGGAATGGTTCAACATTGACACCAACTTCGGCCTGATCGTCTCCGGCTCGATGGAGGAAGACCGCGAGTTTTCGCGGGCGCTGAGAGATAAGCCCACGGTCAGCCTGGTGGATTCGATCAGCGCCTACCTGCCGGAAAACCAGGGCCAGAAGCTGCCTT
>MGQK01000077.1:23767-25417 GCA_001797815.1 Deltaproteobacteria bacterium RBG_13_61_14
GCTGGAGAGCCTGCTAGAGCCTTATGCCGAAGCGACCCCGGCGCCGAACGCGACGGCCGACCCCGACGCTCCGGAATTTTCCGTCCGGGACTATGCCGAGCTGAAAAGCTCGCTCGCGGAGGTGCGGGAGAAGATCAAGGGGATCAAGGGCCTGGCCTTCCTCTCCGACCTGGAGGACGTGGAAGCCGGCGCCGGCCAGGTGATGGATGAGCTGGACGGGCTGCTTGCCGCCTGGGGCCAGGAAGACCCGGCCCGGGTGCGGCGCAACCTGGCCGGTCTTGACCAACAGGCGGCCCGGTCGGTCCAATCCTCGCTTCAGGGCTTTGCCCGGCTGAGCCGCAGCCAGGGCCTGACCTTGACCGACTTAAAGCGCGATTACCCGGAGCTGGCCGACCGCTTCGAGGGCAAGGACGGCCGCTTCCTGATCTACGCCTATCCCTCGCTGGTGATCTGGGACGAGCACAACCTCAAGGCGGTGGTGGCGGACTTGAAGTCGGTATCCGCCGAGGCCATGGGCGTGGGCGTGCTCTTCAACCGCATCCTGGACCAGATCAAGCACGACCTTTTCCGGATCGCGCTCTACGCGCTCTTCGCGGTGTTCGTAGTCATCTCTCTGGACTACCGGAACCCGCTCTATACGCTCCTCACCCTGATCCCGCTCGCGGCCGGCGGCATCGCCATGGTCGGGACCATGAACCTCTTGGGCATCAAGTTCAACGTCATCAACATCGGGATGCTGCCCTTGATCATCGGGGTGGGCATTGACTACGGGGTTTACGTGGTGCACCGCTGGATCGGGGAGGGAAAGAGCAAGCTCGCGGTGAAGGTGACGGTGGAGAGCACCGGCCGGGCCGTGGCCCTGTGCGCCCTCACCACCATGATCGGGTTCGGTGCGGTGGCCACCGCCACCTGGCGCGGGCTGGCCGGCATGGGCCGCACCATGACCATGGGCATCGGCTTCTGCCTGATCGCCGCCATCGTCCTGCTCCCCTCGCTCCTCGCCCTGATCAGCCGGAAAGAAAGATAGGCATTAGGCGTTGGGCGTTAGGCATTAGACTGAAGACCTTGGTTTAGCGAGGAATTTTTTCCAGCAGATAATAGGCCGGAGCACTTGCCTGGCTCAGAAACTCGGTGACGGTGAAACCTGCTCGGAGCAGGCCTTGGATGCGGGAGCGAAAAGCGCGCTGCTCCTCCCGGCCGGCTTCCGGGTCTTGCTGGGCGCGCTCGAGCAGATTGGCAGGGACCTCCACCCGGTAAGCCGAGGCAGTCGGTTCCTCCGCCGGGTCCCGAAAAACCGGGGCAGCTTGCCCGCGCCGGCAGAGCTCCTCCATCAAAGGCCAATCCCCGCGCAGGCGCGTCTGCACCCGCTCGCGGTCCAGCCGCCACTCGACCAGGAAGCGGTCGGAGGGCAGACCTGTGCCGTAGCGGCCGCCATAAGGGCCGTAGGCGTCCTCCAAGTAGGCGCGGACGATCCCGCCGAGCTTGCGGAAGTTGAGGTTGGCGTTGGGGAGCATGAAAGGATCAAAGGTCCAGGTGACGAGCTTCACGCCCATCTCGCGGGCCAGGAGCGCATGGGCGCGCTTGGCTTCCATTCCCAGACCCATCTTCTGGTATTCGGCTTTGAATCCCATGATGTTGGAGTGGTGGTGA
>MGQK01000077.1:25544-40088 GCA_001797815.1 Deltaproteobacteria bacterium RBG_13_61_14
CGCGCTCGTCCAAGCCCCAGATCTCCTGGTAGAGGTCCATGTAAGGCTCGATCTCCGGCGCGGTGTCGAGCCGGGTGAGGGTGAGCACCCGGCCGTGGAAGGGCTTGACCAGGTCGCGGCCTTGGCGCTCGAATCCGTAGGTTTCGATCATCGCCGCCGCCCGCCCTTCTTCGAAGGGCAGGCTCCCTCACCCTAACAAATCCGGCCGAGGAGTCAAGGAACGGAAAGTTGCGAACCTTGGCGTGAAATGCTAATCTAGCGCCGGTTAATTTGAAAACGGAAGTAAAAGAGGTAGTGCAGTGAACATTCACGAATACCAGGCCAAGCAGTTGTTAGCCCGGTATGAAGTGCCGGTGCCCAAGGGCAAAGTGGTAACAACGCCGGAAGAGGCGGAGGCGGCCGCGCGGGAGATCGGCGGCGCGGCTTTTGCGGTCAAGGCGCAGATCCATGCCGGCGGCCGGGGCAAGGCCGGGGGGATCAAGCTGGCGAAAAGCCCGGCGGAGGTGAAGCGGGCGGCCGCGGAAATTTTGGGAAAGGTGCTGGTAACGCCGCAGACCGGTCCGGCCGGGAAAAAGGTGCGCCGGGTCTGGGTGGAGCCGGCGACCGAGATCAGCCGCGAGCTTTACCTGGGCCTCTTGGTGGACCGGGCCACGGCCCAGGTGGCGGTGATGGCGAGCGCGGCCGGGGGCATGGAGATCGAGGCCGTGGTCAAGCACTCCCCGGAGAAGATTTTCACCGAGCGGATTGATCCGGCCGCGGGGTTGATGCCCTTTCAGGTGCGCAAGCTTGCCTTTGCCCTGGAGCTTTCGGGCGAGCAGAGCAAAGAGCTCGGCGCTTTGGTCCGCGGCCTGTATCGTGCCTTCCTGGAGCTCGATTGCTCGCTGATCGAGATCAACCCCCTGGTGGTGACCAAACCGGGAAAGCTGCTCGCGCTCGATGCCAAGGTCAATTTCGACGACTCGGCGCTGTATCGCCACCCCGAGCTCGAGGCCTGGCGGGACGAGGCGGAAGAAGACCCGATCGAGGCGCAGGCGCGCAAGTTAGGGGTCAGTTACGTGCACCTGGACGGCTCGATCGGCTGCCTGGTCAACGGCGCCGGCCTGGCCATGACCACCATGGACGTGATCAAGGCGCGGGGAGGGTCGCCGGCCAACTTCCTGGATCTCGGCGGCCGCGCCGACACCGAGGCAGTGGCCCAGGCCCTGTCGCTGATCATGGCCGACCCCAAGGTCAAGGTCATTCTCATCAACATCTTCGCCGGGATCATCCGCTGCGACATGATCGCGGAGGGCATCATCGCCGCGGTCAAACAGATGAGCCTGAAGGTGCCCATGGTCATCCGTCTCTCCGGCACCAACTACGAGAAAGGCCGGCAGATGCTCCGAGACTCGGGCCTGGCTTTCACCATGGCCGAGACCTTGAACGAGGCCGCGGAAAAAGCGGTGGCGCTCCTCCAGTCCCAGATCCCCGGCGCCTGACCTTCCCGCTGAATTTCAACAGCGCATAGGGACTTGCCTCCAACCCCTCTTTACTTTTCGCCGGCCTCGGCTAAGATAACCCCCAGGATGCATTCCATCCTCAACTCCAGGAGTCAATCATGAGTCACGACGCCGCGGTATCTCCGGACAAGATCATGGTCCACGGTTTTGCCTTTGCGCCCGGCCAGGTGATCCTCAGCGCGGTCGAGCTCGGCGTGTTCGAAGGCATCCACCAGGGACACCCTACCAGCGACGACCTGGCCCGGCACCTCGGCGCCGACCCGCGCGGCGTCCGCATCCTGCTCAACGCTTTGGTCGGGATCGAGCTGCTCGAGAAAGTCGGCGACCGCTACGGCTGCACCCCGGTGTCCGAAACCTACCTCGTCCCCGGCGCGCCCGCCTACCTGGGCGACTCGCTCCTGCACAACAAAGCCGTCCGCGAGTCCTGGTCGCACCTGACCGAGGTGGTGAAAACCGGCCAGCCCTGGCGCAACCCCGAGCGCGCCAAGGACCTGGGCAAGCACCTCGGCCACCTGGTCAAGGGCCTTTACCTGCGCAACTACCAGACCGCGCGGGAGCTGGCCCGCCGCCTGGGCGCCGGCGACAATCTCAAGGGTTTGCGCATCCTGGACGTGGGCGCCGGCTCCGGCGCCTGGAGTATCCCTTTGGCCGAGGCCGACGCCTCGGCCCGGGTGACCGCGGTGGACCTGCCGCCGGTGATCCCCACCACCCAGGAGTTCGTGGCACGGCACGGCTTGGCCGCGCGCTACCAGTTCCGGCCCGGCAACGTGCGCGAGCTGGACTTCGGCACCGCCGAGTTCGATCTCGCTGTCCTCGGCCACATCTGCCATTCCGAAGGCGCCGGGCACGCGCCCGCCCTGATCCAGAAAGTCGGCAAGGCCCTCAAGCCCGGCGGCCAGATCGTGATCGCGGATATGATCCCCAACGACCAGCGCACCGGGCCGCCCTTCCCGCTCCTCTTCGCGGTCAACATGCTGGTCAACACCGACCAGGGCGATACCTTTACCCGGGCTGAATACCGCGCCTGGCTGAAAGAAGCCGGGTTCGGGGAACCGCACGAGCTGATGACCGACCGCGACTCGCCCATCCTGGTCGCGACTAAAAAGTGATTACCGCCGTATTCCTTTGTTTAATCAGTGCCGCCGGATTGCATCCGAAGGGTTTGGAATCCGACCCCGCTTTCGGCTCCGGCATTTTCGGGCAATGGACCACGGACCGCTTCGGTCTCCCGGCCTACCTCTATACCATGGACGAGCGCACCGAACCCGGGGCCGAGTGGGACCCCAAAGTGAAGCCCGTCTCCCGCCTGATGTGGACGCAAATCGGCAACGAGCGGATCAACGCCGCGGCCTTTAATGCCGGGTTCGTGGAGCTTTTCTATTCCGAGGCCGGCACCTACTGGCTCAATGACTATGAGCCGGGAGAGTGCGCTTTTGCCGGCGGCTTCGGTTGGATCGAGGAGGACGGGCGCTTCTTCTCCACCTTGCTCACTCACAACCCCGACGCGAAGATCCTTCGCCGGGTTTTCGGCATGGGCTATTTTGAGAAAGAACTGGAAACCGGGGAGCTGCGGGTGCGCGAGCTGGTGTTTGCGCCGCGAGGCGATTGGCCGGCTTTGGTGGCGGAAGTCACGATTGAAAACCTCTCGGAGCGGGAGCGCGACCTGGACTGGTTCGAATACTGGGACCTGAACCCAAAAGAACTTTTAGGCTTTGTGCCGCCGGCGCTCCTCTCCCAGGCGGCGGAGCGCAAAGCATTCCAAATGCGCTTCCACGCAGCGCAGCGCCTGCTCGCGGCCGAAAGCAAAAAGATCTGGGGCCCGGAAGGCGGCTTTCCGCCCGGGCCGCGGCTCCGGGATCCGGAGCTGCCCTCCTATTTCCTGGCGCAGGTCGAGGGCGAGGTCGCGGGCATCGGCTACGACCAAGCCCGGATCTTCTCCGGCGCCGACGGCTGGATCGGAGACGGCGCCGGGCTTCGGGGCCTGGAACTTTCAGAACCGAATAACCGGCGATGGAGCGCCGAGGCGCTTTGCCTGGTCCTGCGCTCGCCGGCCAAGCTCAAACCCGGTGAAGCCAAAACCCTGCGCTTCCTCTTCGGCTACGCCAAAGGAAAGCAGCCGGAGGCGATGGTGGCGGCGATGCGGGCCGCGGGCGCGGATCAGATCGCGGCCACCGCTGCGCTTTGGCGGGAGGAGCTGCCCGCGCTCTCGGTCCCGGGATCTCCCTGGATGGACCGGGAGCTGAAATGGGACTATTACGCCACTTCCTCCGCCTCGCTCTACGACGGCTATTACCAGCGCCATTACGTGCCCCAGGGCGGCCATTACCTCTACGTGGCCGGGACCAACGGCGCTACCCGCGACGTGGCCGCCTTTGCCCAGAGCCTGATCTATTACCGGCCGGAGCAGGCGCGCGAGATCCTGGAATTCATCATGCGCTCGCAGGAGCCTTCCGGCCGGCTCTTCTACGACCTGGAAGGCTACGGCCACCGCTACCTGGTCCCCTACCGGCCCTCGGACCTGGACCTGTGGCTGCTCAATGCCGTGGTCGAATACGTCTTCGCCACCCGCGACTTTGACTTCCTCGACCTGGAGGTCCCCTTTTATCCAAAAGAGAAAAGGGAGAGCGGCACGGTTTACGAGCACCTCCGCCGCTCCTTCATTCACCTTAAGGAGAACGTGGGGATCGGAAAACACGGCCTGGTCAAGCTCAAGTTTCATGATTGGAACGACGAGATGGTTTTCCTGGTCTGCGGGCCCAACCCGGTTGACATTCTGCTCACCGCTCGGGACGGCGGCTCGACCATGAACAGCGGCATGGCCGCCGAGATCCTGCCCCGCTTCGCCGAGCTCGCGGAAATGCATGGCGACGCGGAGAGCGCCGCCCGCGCCCGGGTCTGGGTGGAGCAGTTGCTGCCGGCGCTCCAGGCGCAATGGCGGGGCCGCTATTTCAACCGGGCTTACTCTGCTTTCGGCAAGGAATATGGCGCGGATTACATTCACCTGGAGTCCCAGATCTGGCCGCTGCTCGCCGGAAATGTCCTGACCGAGGAGCAGACCCGGATCTTGCTCGAGGAGATCAAGACCAAGCTGATGGATCCGTCGGTCCTGGGCATGACTATCAGCTCGACCCTCGCCGGCCAGATGTTCACCAAGCCGGGCGAGCAGGAAGAGGGCGGCATCTGGCCGGCCATGAACGGGCCGGCGATGGTGGCGCTGGCCCGCTATCGGCCGGACTGGGCCTGGCAGCAGCTCAAGCAGAACGCGCTCGCCTGGCATGCGGATTTGTATCCGAAGATATGGTTCGGGATCTGGGGCGGACCGGACGCCTGGAACTCGGCGGCCTCGGCCCGGCCGGGCGAGACATGGTTCGTGCAGAACCCGCTCCTCGCGCTGGCCGCCCAGGAGTGGCCGGTAATGAACACCCATGCCCACAGCGAGTGGCTCTGGGCCGCGGCCCGAATCGCGGGATTAAATCCCACGGCCCAGGGCTACGTGATTGACCCCGTCATCCCGGGTGATTTCGCTTTTGTCTCGGAGATCGCCAAAATCGAAAGCCAGGGCGGTTGGCTGAGGGGAAGCTTCCGGCTGCGCGGGGAAGGCCGCCTGTGCGTAACCCTGCGGGAGCCGCGATCAGCTTATACAGTTATGGTTGACGAGAAGCCGGTGGAATCCGTTACCCAAAATGACTGGATTTCATTCGACTTGCCCGCCAGTAAAAACCAAAAGATCACCTGGCAGATTTTGCCCAAACCTTAAAGATTTGCCCCTGCTTGGCAATCAGGCCGATGCGGGTTTGGAGGCCTGCTTCGCGGTCTGGACCAGCCACTCGAAGTAGTCCCAGATTCTTTCCTCCAGGCAGACGTGGTCCAGCCGGTCAATCTCCTGAACGCCGGTGGGGCTGGTGACGTTGACCTCGGTGAGGAATCCGCCGATCACGTCGAGCCCGACCAAGTGCAGGCCGAGGCTCCGGAGCGAGGGCGCGAGCCGGGCGCAGATCTCGCGGTCGCGCCTGGTGATCTCGGCCTTCCGGCAGGTGCCGCCGACGTGGATGTTGGCCCGGTGCTCGCCGGCTTGGGGCACCCGCAGGGTGGCGCCGATCGGCTCGCCCGAGAGCACGATGATTCGCTTGTCGCCCTTCTTCGCCGCAGGCAGATACTTCTGGGCGAGGGTGAAGCGGGTCTGGTAGCGGGTGGCGGCCTCCAGGATCACGTTCAAGTTGGGGTCTCGCGCCTCCACGATAAAGACCTCGTCGCCGCCCCGCGCGTTGATCGGCTTCACCACCATCTTGCCGCCCACTTCTTTCAGGAAGTCCTTGAGCTCGGCGATGCGGCGGGAGATGATCGTGGGCGGGATCAAGTCCGGGGAATGCAGGGTGAAAAGCTTCTCCCCCGCGGTGCGGAGTCCCACCGGCCGGTTGACCACCACCGTGGGCGGCGGGATCAGGTCCAGGAACTGGGTGAGCAGCACGTATTCGATAGTGACCGGCGGGTCCACCCGCATCAGCACCATATCGGCCTTGGCCAGCGGCTCTTCGGACTGGCCGGCCGGCCGGAAGTGAGGCTGGCCCGGGCGCTTGGGCCGGAAGACCTCGACCTCCTGGAGAGCGGCCCAAGGCCTCCCGGCCTGGATGCGCATCTCGGCCGGGGTAAAGTAGAGGACCTGGTGGCCGCGCTTTTGCGCCTCCAGCATCAGCGCGAAAGTAGTGTCTTTGTCCGGGAGAATGCCCGGGAGCGGGTCCATGAAAAAGGCAAGACGATAAGAAGTGGAATTTTTCATGAGGAGCTTTTTAGCACAGCGGGAGTGAAAGGTAAAGCGGAATCGGGAGCGATCCCCGGTTGGATCAGTTGGAGTTTCCCCGGTGAAACCCGATCCGGCGAGGGGAGGGAGAGGATGGGGTGGTAAGCCGGCGGAGGGCGTCGAAGACCACTTTGAACTGGGCGTCGTATTTCTTCTCCAGGGCCTCCAGTTTCCGGGCCAGCTCCCGGTTTCCGGCCAGCATTTCCCGGAGTTTGACGAAGGCGCGCATGATGGCGATATTGACCTGAACGGCCCGCTCGCTCTTGAGGACACTGGAGAGCATGGCCACGCCCTGTTCGGTGAAGGCATAGGGCAAGTATTTGATATTCTTGCCTTTCTTCAAGATCACAATTTGTGATCTTGAAGAAGTGTATAGTTTGGCACTTGAAACCACAATTTGTGATTTCAAGAGAGAATATTCTTCCCAAGTCAGTTGGAACATGAAATCCTCGGGAAAACGGGAAAGGTTTCTCTTCACGGCCTGCACCAGAACCCTGGGTTCCACTTCGTAGAGCTCGGCCAGGTGCATGCTCAGCATAACCTTTTGTCCTCGGATCAAATAGATGCGCTTTTCAATCTGTTCGACAGGGATAATCTGACCCATGCTTCCCCTCTACCTCTCTTAATCTGCATCCCTGGTTCGGCAAAAACATCTCTTACGCCCTCGATCTTCTTGCCTTTGTTCAAGGGCACAATTTGTGACCCTGAATCCGGTCCTGCGGTTAAGGTGGCAAACAGGCACCTTAAAGAATTAGCCGCTGCGCGCCTTACCCTTACTTTTAGGGCCCAAAAAATTGTTATTTTAAATTACACTTTAATTTTTTGCAAGTCCAGCATCTTTTCAGGAGGAGATTCCTCGATAAACTTTTTTATTTCTTCAATTACCAAAGGCACCCTGGCAACTTCTTCTCTTACTTTTGGGACCCGGATAATCATTTCAGCCAAACGATCTTTCCCGATAAGTTTGGCAAATGTCCCAAATCGTGGTCCTTGGTCCTGGCCCAAAAGGACTTGATAAATTACTTTGAAAAGTTCGGACGGTTTGATCTTAAACACCTGGGCTATAAGAAAAACCATTGCCTGCATGACCTCGGCATTATCCCCGGAGTAATTTTTTAATAATTGAAAAAGAGTTGCCAGAAGCAAGGCTTCATTTCCTTGGGGTTGTCGGTACTTTTTGTCGGGCTCGATGAAGTCGCGGAAGTAGTGGAGCCCGGCCGAGATCAGGCTCTCGACCAGCTCGCGGTTCTCGGCGGCCTGGGGGTCGTAGCGGAGCAAATAGCCATAAAGCAACTTGGCGTCATCTGCGCCAATGCCTTGGATCAGGTTCAGGACCAGGCTGTAGTTGATCGCGCCGGTGTAGGCCGGGGTTTCGCCCTTGAGTTTGGCTAAGTGCCAGATCACCGAGCTTTGCGACGGGCCCTCTTCCAGCGAAGGGTAGCGGGCCAGCTCGACCAGGTAGTCGTCCACGCTCTTGGGGATCACGTCGAAGTAAAGCCGGCGCTGCTTCTTCGGGTTCTGGTAAAGGTAGTAGAGCATGGACTCGAGCGGCGCGTAGCGCAGCCAGTCCTCCACCGCCAGGCCCTCGCCCACGCTCTTGCTGATCTTTTTGCCGTCCTCGCTCAGGAACATCTCGTAGGACATCCCGGCCGGCGCCTCGCCGCCCAAGAGCCGCACCAGCTTGCCGGAAAGCTTGGCCGAGTCAATCAGGTCCTTGCCGAACATCTCGTAGCCGACGCCGTAGGAGAGCCACCGGAGCGCCCAGTCCATCTTCCAGCCCACCTTGGCGTTGCCGAAGAGCACCGAGACTTCGGCTTGATGACCGCAACCCTTTACCGGCGGCTCGCCGAAGACGCCGTCGCAAACGTAACTGAGCGAATCCCGCTCCGGGTGGTAAGCGGTGACGCGGGTGGTGTAAAGCCGGCCGCATTTGGGGCAGACCGGGAAGAAGGGCGACCAGTCCTCCCGGTTCTCCTCCTTTAGCGTGGGCAGAATGACGGCCTTGACCTGTTCCACCTTTTGCAGGATCAGGCGCAAGCCCTCGTTGAAAACGCCGCGCCGGTATTCTTCGGTGGAGCTTTTCAACTGGTAGGGGAGTTGATAGGCGTCCAGCATTTCCTGGAGCTTCTTTTCCATGTGGCCGGCGTAAGAGTCGCAGCAGCCAAAGGGGTCCGGGATCTGGGAGATCGGCCGGCCCAGGTGCTGCTCCAGCAAATCCGGCCGGGGCAGGTTCTTGGGCACCCGGCGCAAGCCGTCCATGTCGTCGCAAAAGGCATAGAGCACGCCTTGCCGGCCAGTCAGGTGCTCGAAGGCCTGGAGCACGAAAGTGGTGCGGACCACTTCGGCAAAGGTGCCGATGTGCGGCAGCCCGGAGGGGCCGAAGCCGGCCTGGAAGATCACCGGAGGGGCGCCGGCGCCCGTTCGGCTGAGCTCACGGCCGAAAGCCTCACCGGCGGATCCGGGCTTGATCTTTTTGGCTTCCTGGAAGGGCCAGGCCACTGGATCGCTCATGAGGCCTTTTTCTCCCCGGAGCTTTTGCCGCCGGCCGATTGGGCCTGCTCGGCCAAATAGGCCTCGATGAAGGACTGCAGCTCGCCGTCGAGCACGGCCTGAACGTTGCCGGTCTCGTGGCCGGTGCGGGTGTCCTTGACCATTTGGTAGGGCTGGAGCACGTAGCTCCGGATCTGGCTGCCCCACTCGATATCTTTTTTGGTGGAGTGGAAGGCTTGCATCCTCTCGTCGCGCTTGGCCCGCTCGTGCTCGTAGAGCTTGGCCTTGAGCACCTTCATGGCCATGGCCTTGTTCTTGTGCTGAGAGCGCTCGTTCTGGCAGGTGACTACGATCCCGGTGGGGAAGTGGGTGATGCGGACCGCGGACGAGGTCTTGTTCACGTGCTGGCCGCCGGCGCCGGACGAGCGGAAGGTGTCAATCCGGAGGTCGTCGGGGTTGATCTCCACCTCGATGTCCTCCTCGATGTCCGGGAGCACGAAGACCGCGGCAAAGGAAGTATGCCGGCGCTTGTTCGCGTCAAAGGGCGAGATGCGGACCAGCCGGTGCACGCCCGACTCGGCCTTGAGATAGCCGTAGGCATACTCCCCGCTCACGGTCAGGGTGGCGCTCTTGATCCCGGCCTCCTCGCCGGGCAGCTCGTCAATCAGCTCCGCGGCGAGGCCGGCCCGCTCGCAGTAGCGGAGATACATGCGCAGCAGCATCTGGGCCCAGTCCTGGGCCTCGGTGCCGCCGGCCCCGGCGTTGATGGAGAGGATGCAGCTCTTGGCGTCGTGCTCGCCCGAGAGCATCCGTTCCAACTTGAACTTACCCAGCCGCTCCTCCAAGTCGGCCAGGCTCTGGTCCACTTCCTTAAGCGCCGCCTCGTCGCCTTCTTCCTCGGCCAGCTCCAGCAGCACCCGCGCGTCCTCCAGGTCCTTCTCCATTTTCTCCCAGCGCGCGAGCTGGGCCCGAAGCCGGGTGGCTTCCTGGTTTACCTTCTTGGCCTGCTCCGGGTTATTCCAAAAGCCGGCCGCGGCCATGGGCTGCTCCAACTCGGCCACGCGGGCGCGCCAGCCTTCGAGATCAAAGGAACCTCCGGAAATGGGCGAGCTCGCGCTCCAGGGTTCGGGTCTTCTCTTGCGATTCTACCAGCATGGTCCCGTTCTCCTTTAATTACGATGTCGGTTTCCGATCAAGAGTTTACGCTCAGGAGCCGGCTTCCTTTCCGCGAGCCCGGAAGCGCAAACCGGCCCCGGCCAGGACCGCCAGGGTGCACAGGTAGGCGAAGAGGTCGCCCACCCGAGTATAAAAGGTAGTCCAGGCCGGACCCAGGCGCAACTCCACCGAGAGCGCGGCCGGCTCAAAAATCTCGGATGCCACCTCCACCCGGCCCACCGGGTTGACCAGGGAGGAGATGCCGGTGTTGGCGGCCCGGGCAAAATAGACCCGGTTCTCCACCGCCCGGAAAGCCAGGTTGGCGTGGTGCTGGAAAGGGGCGGAGGTCCGGCCGAACCAGGCGTCGTTGGTGATGGTGGTCATAAACTGGGCACCCTTTTTCACAAACTTGCGGTCCAGGTTGCCGTAGATCACCTCGTAGCAGATCACGCAGCCGAAGCGATAGCCGGGCGGCTCGAAGACCACTACTTCCCGGCCCGGGGTGGTGTTGCCGGTGTTGCCTTTGGCGATGGCGTCGGCGAAGAAAAAGAGGCGTTGCAGCGGCACGTATTCGCCGAAGGGGACCAGGTGGATCTTGTCGTAGCGGCCCCACAGCGTCCGGGAGCGGGGCGAGAGCAGGTAGGCGCTGTTGAAATAGTGCCGCTCGAAGTTGTAGACCTCCCGGCTCAAGCTCCCGGCCAGGAAGTCCACGTCGAAGCCGTTGATCGCCTTGACCACGTCGGAGTCCACCTGAAAGTGCTCGTTGAAGAAGACGGTGAGCGCCGCTTCCGGCCAGATGAGCAGGTCGGGCTGGTCCTGGATCAGCCGCCGGCTGAGCGCGAGATGGGTCTCCAGGTTTTCCCAGAACTCCGTTTCATCCCACTTCACGCCCTGGTCAATGTTGCCCTGGACCAGCGCGAGTTTCAGCTTGGGCCGATCCGCAAAAGCCTCGTCCACCTGGCGCAGGCGGAGGTAGCCGAAGCCCAGGTCGCCGGCCAGGAGCAGCCCGGCCAGGCAAAGCTCGCGCCAGGCGTGGAGGAAGTTGGCGGTTGACGGTTGGCGGTTCACGGTGGAAAGAAGGGCGGCGGCCAGCGCGGCGTTGACGAGCACAATCAAGAATGAAACTCCGTAGATGCCGGTGAACTCGGCCACCTGGATCACCGGGAGAAAAGCGTGCTGGGAAAGCCCGAGCAAGGTCCAGGGGAAGCCGCCGAAAGGAAAATAGGTCCGGAGCAGTTCCACCGCCACCCAGGCCAGGGGCGCGGCCAGCATCAGGTGGAAGCGGGCGCGAAGCATGAGGAGGCGGCTGAGGACCATGAACAGACCGAAATAAGAAGCCAAGAGCGCGATCAAGAGGAAAAGGATGAGCCAGGCCAACGGCCGGGACATGTTGGCATAGGTGACCATGCAGTGCACGATCCAGTAGAGGATGCCGGGATAGGCCACGGCGCCGGCGACCGTCCCGCGCCAAAAGGCTTGGGGGTAGCTGGTTTCCGGGAGGGTGAGCAGCAGCGGGACCAGGGCTACCCAGGCCAGCCACCCCAGCTCGGTTTTCAGGAAGCTGGGGAAGATGACGATCAGGATCAGGCCGGAGACCGCGGCCAAGAGGTATGGGCGCAAGGTTTTCATCATCGTTCCTGGAGCACCTTCCAAAGTGCGGCTTCCTGGCGGCGCATGCGACGAGCTTTCCGGCCGCCCGGCTCGTGGTCGTAGCCGCGCAAGTGGAGGATGCCGTGGATCAGGAGGACCGCAAGCTCATCCTGGAGGGAATGGCCGCGCTCCCGGGCCTGGCGGCGGGCGGCGGGCAAAGAGATGACCACGTCGCCCAGGAGGTTTCTAGCCGGCCCTTCCTGGACAAAGGCGAGCACGTCGGTGGTCCGGTCTTTCCGGCGCCAGAGGCGGTTGAGCCGCCGCATCTCCCGGTCGGACACCAGCGCCACGCTGAGCTCAGCCCGCTCACATGCCAAGGCGCTTAAGATATTCTTCGCTGTCCTCGAGATCCAGGCCCTCACCGTTTTTGGGCTTCTTGTCCGGTCGTTTATCCGAATCGGCATCGCTTTTCTTCTTCAAGGGCACCGCGCCCTTCTCCACCGGCTCCGGGTAATCGGGCCGGGAGTGATACATGGCCCCCAGCACCTTGTTGAACGACTTGGCGATGGCGTTCAAGTCCTTGAGGGTGAGCTCGCACTCATCCAACTGGCCGTCGGTGAAGATGCGGCTGATGATCTTCTGGACCATGCCCTGGATGCGGGCGTGGCTGGGCTCGCGCATGGTGCGGGCCGCGGACTCCACCGCGTCGGCCAGCATCATGATCCCGGCTTCCCGGGTCTGCGGCTTGGGCCCGGGGTAGCGGAAGTCCAGCTCATCCACCGGGTCCACCTCCGGGTTCTCCAGCTCCTTGGCCTTCTCGTAGAAAAATTTGATCAGGCTGGAGCCGTGGTGCTGGGCGATGCAGTCAATCGCCTCCCTGGGCAGCCGGTGCTTCTCCGCCAGCTCCACTCCTTCCTTGACGTGGTTGGTCAGGATCAGGGCCGACATGGTGGGCCGCAGCTTCAGGTGCGGGTTCTTGCCGTCCCATTGGTTCTCCCCGAAATAGTGCGGCTTCTGCATCTTGCCGATGTCGTGGTACATGGCCAGCACCCGGGCCATCAGGGGGTTGGCATGAATGGCCTCGGCCGCTCCCTCGGCCAGGTTGGCCACCGCCAGGCTGTGCTGGTGGGTGCCCGGCGCCCGCAGCGTCATTTCCTTGAGCAGGGGGTGGTCCTGGTTCAAAAGTTCCAGGAGCTTGATGTCGGTGGCGTAGCCGAAGACCGACTCGACGAAGGGCACCACCCCGGTGATGATGACCGCGGCGAACAGCCCGCCGGCAAAAGCGAAGAACCCATTTAAGAGAAGCGCCTGAACTTCCAGAAACTGGTTTTCCGCTAAAGCCACCATCAGGACCAGAGCCACGTTGGCCAGGCCCAGCACCAGGCCCCCGCGCAAGATGGCGGCCCGGGTCCGGCACTGGCCCACTTCCGCCGCGGCCACCACGCTTCCCACCAGGGTGTAGAAGGCAAAGGTCAGGCTCCGGCCGGCCACCAGGCCGCCGAAAAGACCGGCGAACAAGGAATAAACCAGCGCCACCTCGGAATTGACCACCAGCCGCACCAGCATGGCGCCGCCGGCCAGGGCGATCAGGTAACGGAAATCCACCTCCTCGGGCAGACCGGTAAAGGCCTCCCGCACCGGGCCGGACAACTGGTCCACCAGCTTAAGCGAGGCCAGGCTGATCACCAGGACCAGGGAGAGGAAGATCAGGTCGCGCGGCTGGAAGGAGAACTTGCGGATGTTGCGGCTGGCAAAATGGACCACGGTGGCCAGGCTGATCAGCCCCAGGAACAAAAGCCCGGCGTAGATGAACGGGAGTTCCCAGGGCACTCGGATCGAGGCCAGCGCCTTGATCTTTTTCACCTGCGGCTCGGTGATGCGGTCGCCCCTGCGCACGATGATCTCGCCCCGCTTGAGCTTGGAGAAGACCGGCTTCACCTGGGCCACGGCCTGGCTCCGCACTTTCTCGGTTTCGTCCTTGTTAAAGGTCAGGGGGGGAGCTAAAAGCTTGGCGGCCAGCCGGCCGGCGGCGGCGCGGAAGCTCGCGGACTTGTCCTTGAACTGGTTCTGCGCCGCCGCTTCCACCGCGGCCTGGGCCTCAGCCAGGTCCTGGATAGAAGAGAAGTCGGCCAGCGCGCTCCGCTCGTCCTGCGGCAGCTTGCGGACCACGATGCCCTTGTCCTTGTCCTTGAGCAGCAGCTCCCTGCTCACCACGATCGGCTTGCCGTAGGCCACCCGGAGCAGGCTCTGCACCGCGGACTCCAGCTCCAGGGAATAGTTCTGGTGCGCGAGCGCCTTGAGCAGATCCTGGTCCAGGGGCACCCCCAGCCCCTTAAGCAGTTCCTGCTCCCGCTCTTCCCGGAAGGCGGAAGGCACCCCGATCACTTGCCCGCCCCCGCCGCGGTCCGCGGGGCGGGTCATGTTCAATTCCCGGAACCCCTGGAAAAATTTCTTGAGCCGCTCCTCGGCCACGGCCCCGGCCTTGGTGTCCAAATCATAGACCGATTGCACCGCGGCCGCCGCCTCTTCCCTCCGCTTCGCCGTGGCCGCGGTGTCTTCCACATCCAGGTCGCGGGGCACCTTGACCGTCTTGACCGCCACCTCGCCCACCACAAACTCGTCCTCGGGCAACTGTTCGTGTGGATAGTAAACCACCGCCACCACCGCCAGGCTCAAGGCCAGGTTGATCGCCCACTTGGTGGCCCCGGGATGGGCCAGGTATTTCTGGTGCAGGCGTTTGTCCCAGGTGAGCTTCTTCCCGCTCTTGGGCACGCCCAGGGAAACCTTGGGCGCCCGATCGGTCTCGCGCAATGCCATCAGGCCTCTCCTTTTTTGGGTGAAGGCTCCGGCCCCGCCACCAGTTCCTCCCGGTCATAGGCCCGGAGGATATCTTGGACCAGAGGATGGCGCACCACGTCGCGCTCGGAAAAATAAGAAAAATGCAAACCCGGAATTCCGGCCAGGATCTCCCGGGCATGGACCAGCCCGCTTTTCTCGTTCGGGGGCAGGTCC
>MGQK01000078.1:0-205 GCA_001797815.1 Deltaproteobacteria bacterium RBG_13_61_14
CCGCTCATAATTCTCCGCGGTGCCCAGCTCCAGGTTGTCGAGGTCCATGCCCCGAAAGTGCCTGGCCCGCTCCGCCACCCGAAGCCCGAAAAGCTCGGCAAAGCTCTCGCGGGTGGCCTGGTCGTAAGTGTCAAGCAACAGGCTCTCGCCGGTCTCGGCGTCCTCCAACTCCACCAGGCCCAAAGGCGGGATCTCGCGCTCGCGC
>MGQK01000078.1:219-2202 GCA_001797815.1 Deltaproteobacteria bacterium RBG_13_61_14
CAGGGCGATGAGATCGTGCCGGCGGTTGGCGACCCGGAGGGCGCGGCTGTAGTCGGGCGCGATGAAGTCCGAGATCAGGAAGACCACCGCCCGCCGGCGCTGGATGCGGGAGAGGTATTCGAGCGCCAGGGCCAGGTCGGTGCGGTTGGTCTCGGGCCGGAAGGACAGGATCTCCCGGATCACCCGGAGCACGTGGCGCCGGCCCTTCTTGGGCGGGATGCTGCGCTCGATCCGGTCGGTGAAGATGATCAGGCCCACCCGGTCGTTGTTCTCGATGGCGGAGAAAGCGATCAGGGCCGAAAGCTCCGCGGCCAGCTCGCCCTTGGTCTTGTCCCGGGTCCCGAAGGCCAGGGACGAGCTCGCGTCCACCATCAGGATCACGGTCAGCTCCCGCTCCTCGGAAAAGACCTTGACGTGCGGCCGGCCGGTGCGGGCGGTCACGTTCCAGTCAATGGTGCGCACGTCGTCGCCCGGGTAATACTCGCGCACCTCGGTGAACTCCATGCCCCGGCCCTTGAACACGCTGTGGTATTCGCCGGCCATGACCTCGTTCACCACCTTCTTGGTGGTGATCTCGATCCGGCGGACCTTCTTGAAAATCTCCTTCAGCCGGTCGTCGCCGTGGTTACGACTTATTTGAGTTGTCGAGGCCATATCCAATTCCTTTTACAAAAAAAGAAAAACTTTTCACGCCAAGACGCAAAGTCGCCAAGCTCTTTTCGACAAAAGAATAAAGAGACTTGACGCCAAGGATCTTAAGCCGCAAGGGTGCCTCTCCGGCCAAGCTCTGCAACATTCCGACCCATGAAAAAGAGCGCCAAGCAATGGACAACTCCTTTGCGGCTTGGCTTCTTGGCGGCTATTCCGGTTTGAGGAGACGGTTTTGCCGTTATGTTAAACTGATTCTTCAATCCTTAAACTCTGCGTCTTCGCGTCTTTGCGTGGAACTCTTCCGGCTTCTCTAAGGTATCTCCACGTGATCAAAGACCTGACGGACGATGTCCTCGCTGGTTAACTCCTCGGCCTCGGCCTCGTAGGTGACAATGATCCGGTGGCGGAGCACGTCGGCGCCGATGCTCTTGATGTCTTCCGGGGTCGCGTAACCGCGGTGGCGGAGGAAGGCGTGGGCCTTGGCGGCCATCGTCAAATAAATCGTGGCCCGGGGAGAAGCGCCCCAGGCGATCAGGCCCTCGAGCGAATCCAGCCCGTAGCGCTTGGGCTCGCGGGTAGCCAGCACCACGTCCACGATGTAGTCCTTGATCTTGGGGTCCACGTAAATCTCGCTCACCACCCGGCGCGCCGCCACGATCTCTTCCGGCGTGATCACCGGCTCGGCCGTGGGCGTCTCTAGCTCGGTCATCCGGTCCATGATCTGGCGCTCCTCGGCCTTGTCCGGGTAGCCCACCAGGATCTTGAGCATGAACCGGTCCACCTGCGCCTCGGGCAAGGGATAAGTCCCTTCCTGCTCGATCGGGTTCTGGGTGGCCATGACCAGGAAAGGCTCGGGCAAGGGATAGGTGTGATCGCCGATGGTGACCTGCCGCTCCTGCATGGCTTCCAAGAGCGCGCTCTGCACCTTGGCCGGGGCGCGGTTAATCTCGTCGGCCAGGATCAGGTTGGCAAAGATCGGACCCTGGCGCGGAGTGAAGGCGCCGGTCCTCTGGTCAAAGATCAAGGTGCCGATCAGGTCCGCGGGCAAGAGGTCGGGCGTGAACTGGATGCGCTGGAACCTGGTGCGGATGCAGTCGGAGATGGTGCGCACGGTCATGGTCTTGGCCAGGCCCGGCACGCCCTCGATCAGGATGTGGCCGTTGCTGAGGATCCCGATCAGGATCCGCTCGAGCATTCGGCGCTGGCCCACGATCACCTTGCCGGTCTCGGCCAAGATCTTGTCCACGAACTGGCTTTGCTGCTGCACTTTCTCGTGGATGGCCTGCATGTCTTGAACCATCAGTTGCTACCTCCTTACATCGGGTAGGGGCA
>MGQK01000078.1:2212-11098 GCA_001797815.1 Deltaproteobacteria bacterium RBG_13_61_14
TGCCCTTACATTTTGTTGAATAATCGAACGGGCGGCTTCATAGGCCCGGTCCATCTCGGCCGGGCCTGGCTGAGCCCCCGCGAACTTGACCCGGTCGCAGAGATGAAGCGTGTTGCGCACCGCGTCCGCGGTTTCCTGATCGGCCGCCTGTTTCAGGGCGTCCGCGATCTTGTCCGTGGTCTGGCCCTGGGTGCGGATTTGGTAGCGCTCGCGCAGATAACCCTTGAGCACCGCAGCCAGGCCCAGGAAATACTCGGCATAATGGCCGGCGATGCGGTGGGTCTCGTTGTCTTTCAATTGCCGAAGGCAACGGTCTTCCAGGGTCTCAATCGGCTCGGATATTACTTCCGCCTTCTTTCTCCGGTCCCGGACCACGATCCAAACCAGTCCGGCCACCGCGAGCACCAGCGCGCCAACGATGATCAGCTTGGCCCGATGGGGACTGATGACCTCGGTCAATCGGAGCCGCGGCTTGAGCACCGTGATTTCAAGCGGGTGGGTCATGAGCTTCTGCTCGTCGCCTCCCCCGCGCCGGCGAAAGACCACGGCGGTCGCACCGATCGAAAGCTTGTCTTCCTTGTCCGCCGCCAGTTCGTAGCTGTATTCGCGGACCACGTGAACCGATCCCTGGTCCGCAACCGCGCTGGCCTTGAAGGAATTGCCGGTTACCCGGATGCCCTCGGAGCGGGGCGGGTCCGGGAAATCAAAGTCCAGCTCCGCGGTCTGCCCGGCCGGCTTCTTGTCCCAGGTAACCGTGATGACGTAGCGGAAGGGGTCGCGGGCATGGACTTCGGTCTGGTCCAGCCTGGCGGAGATAGTGACCGCGGGCATTTCCCCGGGCGCGGCGGCTGCCGCCGCAGGGACCGATGCTGGCGCCGGCGATGGCTCAGCCGGCTGGCCTAAATTGGGCGGGGGCAATTGGGGCATCCGGGTTTGGCCCAGGCTCGGGCCGGCCCAGAGGAGGATCATGGCCGCCATCAAGATAATTTGAAAATTCCGCATGGCTGATCGGCACCGATAAGAAAGAGGCTTCCCGGCCATTCTCCGCGGCGGGCCAGGAAACCCGTTAATGGCTCTATTTTAAGCCGAGTTGCCGGGCTGTCAACCGGCCCGGCCAACTTGCCCACCCCCATTTTTTTCGGAATCCCCGGCAGGGGCGCGATTGATCGCGCCCTTGCAGGGGAGCGGGCGCAATGAATTGCGCCCCTACACCGGCCGAAAATATGCGGTGTAGGCAAAAAATGGGAGGTGCCCGGCCCGGCCAAAATCCAGCAATTAAGACAATTTTCCCGGAGAAGCGTTCCCCATTTTCCAGAGTCGGATTAAGAAGACCAAGCCCCTGGGATGAGGGAGGAGCAAGGCCAGGAGGGCGAGAGGGAGGCGGAGGGATCGGGGCCGGAGGCGCCAGGCGGCGAGGCAATGGCAAAGGAATCCCCGGCGGTCGGAGTTTTGATACAAGGCCCAGGCGGCGAGGCGATGGGAGCGGACCAGGGTGGGGACCAAAATGGGGTGCAGGACAGTGGAGCGGCGGAAGCTCCGCTTTTGCACCTTGATGGACTCCAGGATGTAAGCCAGTTGGTGCTGAGCCAAACCGTCGGGCAGGTCGCGCTTGACGACCAGGGGCTCGGGCAAATAGGCGATGGCTTGGCCGGCTTCCAGCAGGCGCAGGATCAAGTCCGCGTCTTCATGAAGCCAGAGGTCTTCGGCGAACCCGCCGGCGCGTTTCACCGCCTCGGAGCGGACCATCAGGTGCGAGGTGATGATGGGGGTGCTCATGAGCCGGGCCGGCGCCTCGGGCCCGTGCGGAGGCAGGCGGGTTGCATAGAAGGTGGCGCGAGAAGCCAGATCGGCGGGAACCTCCTGACCCTTGATCACCCAGCCGTCGCAGTGCACGAGCGCGACCTCCGGATGCTGGTCCAGGTATTGCACCTGGCGGGCGAGCTTCTGCGGTTGCCAGAGGTCGTCGGAATCCAGAAAGGCGAGGTATTCGCCGGCCGCGGTTTGGATCCCGAGGTTGCGGGCGGCGGAAGCGCCTCGATGCTCCTGGCGCAGGGCCCGAATCCTGGGACCGCAGCGCTGGAGGGCCTCCCAGGTGCCGTCGCTGGAGCCGTCGTCCACCACCAGGAGCTCGAAGTCCGAGAAGCTCTGGCGGAGCACGCTTTCAACGGCCTGGGCGATAAGCTCGGCCCGGTTATAGACCGGGATGATGACGCTTACCTTCATTGGGGTCAGAGCTTCACTTTACACTTAATGCTTCCGTGCGTTTCTGCAACCCCGGCTCCCGGCCCAGTCGCTCCTTGAATCTTCTCGTCCCCATCGAAACCGCCGCCGCCTTCGCCCCCATCACCCTCCCCACCTCCGTCGCCCCCAGCCCGCAATGCTCAACCAAATGATAATACGCCGCCAGCCGCGGCACAAAATTCCGCCGCCGCCGCATCATCTCCTCTCGTTTCACCCCAAACACTTCCGCCACCCGGCCGACCTCTGCCTCAACCTTCACCGCCTCTCGCTTAACTTGCACAAAAGCCGGCACTGCTTCCCACCTACCCGCTGGCCCATACTTCTTCATCAACTCCTCCACCACCGCACCCGGGCCTAATACCACCGCGCTCCGGATTTCTTCCCAAACCTTCCCCCGCTTCCCGGCCAATGCCAGGCATTCTTTCCGGTACCGCCGCCTCTGCCCCGCCTCGCTCTGGCCATACTGCGCCAAAATCTCCCCCGGCTTGAGCCACCCAAACCGCGAACGCCCCCGCGTGTAATCCCGAAAACTCGACCATTCATATTCCGCCGGGTCCGCCACCATCCCCGCCCGCACCGGATTCAGGTGCAAATACATGGACAGGTTCAGCCAGTGCCCCTCGTCCACCACCAGTACCGCCTTAAACCGCCCCTGCAACAAGTGCCCGCCCCGGTGGTGTCTCCCAAAAAATCGCCGGGTGTAAGTGCCGATCAGCCACTGCATGGCCCGGCTCAGGTTGGCCCGGGGCGTGCGCAGAAAGAGGTGGAAGTGGTTGCTCATCAGGCAGAAGGCGAAAAGCTGAAGATCAAAGCGCGAGCTGGCCGTGGCAAGGGTGTCGAGAAAAAGGTGTTTGTCGGCTTCGTCCAGAAAGATGTCCTGGCGGTTATTGCCCCGCGAGGTTACGTGGTAAATAGCGTCGGGAAATTGGATGCGCCAGGGTCGGGCCATGCTGCCATCATGACAAAGCCTTCAGTCCTTGTCAAGCCTTAAGTGTAAAGTGAAGTTCTGACCCCAATCTCCCAATCTCGTTGTAAGAGTAGACATAGACCGGGTTGACCGGAGTTGCTCCCGTGCAATCCGAGCCGGAGGTTAGGCCGGTATCGCAGTAAGCCAGAACCTGCCCGCTGTTATCGTGCTTGAAACTCATGGTCATTTCATTGCTCAATTAAAAACCTTCCTTGTTAAGTGTAAAGTGAAGCTCTTATCCCGATCTTTTATATATTATAGACAACTTTAATATAGCTATTTTCTAATATTTGTCCTCTTTAACAATTTTAATATAATGGGAATCCCTAACATAGTTATAATAAAAGAAATTATCACTGCAAATGCGACGATATATTGAAGATATTTAGTATTTTTCAAAAGATATATTATAAAATACCATAATAAAGGTATAAATATAGCTGCTATAATCCATAAAATAAAGCTCGCTGGTAAATTTATTATCATATTATACAAATATTTTCTGTAAAATATCATTGCGATTACAAACAGAATAGCAAAGAAAATCATTATATATTTTTCATAGTTGGGCTTATAAAAAATAATAATAGTTAATAATATAATTATAATAATTGGTATCCTAGGAAACATATTCTTGTTCATCTTGATCTTCATTATTACTCCTCCTCTCATTAATGCCTATTTAATTGATGATTATATTATTAGAGCATAGGGGTCACTTCTGAAGTCGCTTGTCAAGCCCCCCGATGTAATTTTTAGCAACTTTCTTCGCGGCTTATCCGAGCCGCCGCCGCGACCCTCCCAGACCCAGGCATGGGGGTCAGAGCTTCACTTTACACTTAACGCAGTGGAACTTGGCCGATACCACCGAAGCGCGAGGGGTTGCCTAACGGTCGCCTGAGAAGCTGGCCCTGATGGAATCTCGCCAAGCCATGCCTCATCCATGAACGCCTCTCCCCTCCTCTCCGGAAATGAGAATCTAACGGAATTAACCAACCTTCAAGCTCAAAGCGATTCTACACTCTGGCGCCGTTTGCCGTCAAGAAAAAAATCGGAAACCTCGAATTCTTACTCTACCGTTAAGTGTAAAGTGAAGCTCTGACCCCAATGTCGCGATGGTATTCCTGGAGCGACTTCACCTGCATCTGGGGCTGCCGGATCAGGCTCTCGATGCCGTTGACCGAAGCCTCGGCGCCGGCCAGGGTGGTGATCAGGGGCACGCCGTGGAGGATGGCGTGGCTGCGGATCTTGGTCTCGTCCTCCTTGGTGGCCTTGCCCGCGGGCGTATTGATGATCAAATCCACCTTGTCGTTCTTGATGTAATCCAAAATGTTGGGCCGGCCCTCGTGGATCTTGGGCAAAACCTCGACCTCGATCCCGTTCCGGACCAGGGCCTCGGCGGTCCCGGAGGTGGCGATGATCTGGAAGCCCAGGTCCTGGAGCTTCTTGGCCACGAACACCAAGTGGCGCTTGTCCTGGTTCTTCACGCTGATGAAGACGCTGCCTTGGGTGGGGAGCTTCTGCCCGGCCGCGATCTGGCTCTTGGCGTAAGCCATGCCGAAGGTGGTGTCAATTCCCATCACCTCGCCGGTGGACTTCATCTCCGGGCCGAGGATGGCGTCGGCGCCCGGGAACCGGATAAAGGGAAAGACCGATTCCTTGACCGCTACGTAGGGGATCGGCTTCTCTTGGGTAAAGCCCAGCTCGGGCAAGGTCTGGCCCAGCATGATCTTGGTGGCCAGCTTGGCCAGCGGCACCCCGATAGCCTTGGAAATGAAAGGCACCGTGCGGCTGGCCCGGGGGTTCACCTCCAGGATATAGACCACATTGTTCTTGACCGCATATTGAATATTGAGCAGCCCTTTGACCTTGAGCTCCTTGGCCAGGGCCGCGGTGTTGAGCCGGATCTGCTCCAGGATCTCCGCGCCCAGGGTGTAAGTAGGCAGGACCATGGCGCTGTCGCCCGAATGAATTCCCGCTTCCTCGATGTGCTCCATGATCCCGCCGATCACGCAGCGCTCGCCGTCGGCAATGGCATCCACGTCCACCTCGATCGCGTCCTCCAGGAACTTGTCAATCAAGATCGGATGGTCCGGCGAGACCTGGATGGCCTTTTCCATGTAACCGGCCAGGTCATGGTCATCATAAACAATCTCCATGGCCCGGCCGCCCAGCACGTAGGACGGCCTCACCACCACCGGGTAGCCGATGACCCCGGCCACCCGCCGGGCCTGCTCGAAGGAGGAGGCGGTCCCGTTCTCGGGCTGGACGAGCTTGAGCTTTTTCACCAGTTGCTGGAAGCGCTTGCGGTCTTCGGCCCGGTCAATCGAGTCGGGCGAAGTGCCCAGGATCTTGACCCCGGCCCGGTGCAGGGGCACGGAGAGGTTCAAGGGAGTCTGGCCGCCGAACTGGACGATGAGGCCGATCGGCTTTTCCAGCTCCACGATGTTGAGCACGTCCTCGAAGGTGAGCGGCTCGAAATACAGCTTGTCCGAGGTGTCGTAGTCGGTGGAAACGGTCTCCGGGTTGCAGTTGATCATGATGCTCTCCATGCCTTCTTCCCGGAGCGCGTAGGAAGCGTGGCAGCAGCAGTAATCAAACTCGATTCCCTGTCCGATCCGGTTGGGGCCGCCGCCCAGGATCACCACTTTCTTGCGGCCGGAGGGAACGCTCTCGTTCTCGGTCTCGTAAGTGGAGTAATAGTAAGGCCGCTCCGCCCGGAACTCGCCGGCGCAGGTGTCCACCAGCTTGTAAACCGCCTGGATCCCGTGCCGCTTCCGATAGTCGCGGACCTTGGCCTCGGTCGAGTTGAGCAGATGCGCGAGCTGCACGTCGGAAAAGCCGTTGGCCTTGGCCGTCTTCAACAGGTCGGCCGGCAGCTTGATCGCGCCGGTCGGCCGGGCGTTCCGGTATTTCCCGATCTTGGCTTCCAGCTCGGTAAGCTCCTTCATGTTGTCGAGAAACCACCGGTCTATCTTGGAGAGATCGTAAAGCTCGTCCACGCTCATCCCCAGCTTCAAGCCATAGCGGAGATAAAACAGCCGGTCGTCGTTGGGCACCCGGATCTTTTGCTGGATTTCCCGGTGAAGCGCCGGCGCGGGCTTCTTCAGCTCCGCGTCCTTGACCCGGTCCTTGCCGTCGGCCCCGAACCCGAAGCGGCCGGTCTCAATGGACCGGATGCCCTTCTGCAGCGCCTCCTTGAAGTTGCGGCCGATGGACATGGCCTCGCCCACCGCCTTCATCGAGGTGTTGAGCACCCGCTCGGCCTGGGGGAATTTCTCAAAGGTGAAGCGGCAGATCTTGAACACGCAATAGTCCACGGTCGGCTCGAAAAAGGCGGTGGTGCGGCCGGTGACCTGGTTCAGAATCTCGGGCAGGGTCAGGCCCACGGCCAGCTTGGTGGCGACCCGGGCGATGGGGAAGCCGGTGGCCTTGGAGGCCAGGGCCGAGCTGCGGGAGAGGCGGGGATTGACCTCGATGATCACGATCTGGCCGTTGTCCGGGTTTTGCGCAAACTGGATGTTGGCGCCGCCGCCGGTGACCCCCACCTTGCGGATGATCTTCTTGGAGAGGTTCACGAACTGGAGGTATTCCTCCGCGGTCAGGCTCTGGGAAGGCGCGACCACGATCGAGTCCCCGGTATGCACGCCCATCGGGTCCACGTTCTCCATGGAGGTGATCATGATCACGTTGTCCACGCAGTCGCGGACCACCTCGAATTCGATCTCCTTCCAGCCCAGCACCGATTGCTCGACCAGCACCTGGTGCACCGGGCTGATCTCCAGGGCGCTCGCGAGCGCCTGCTCCAGCTCTTCCTTGTTGTAAGCGGTGGCCCCGCCGGCGCCGCCCAGGCAATAGGCGGGCCGCAGGATCAAGGGGAACCCGATGTCCAGACCGATCTTCATGCCCTCTTCCACGCCGGTGGCAATCCCGCTCTTCGGAGTCTTGACTCCGATCTCGTGCATCGCCTGCTTGAACAGGTCGCGGTCCTCCGCCCGGGAGATGGCGTCCACGCTGGCGCCGATGCTTTCCACCCCGTAGCGGCTGAGAATCCCTTCCTTCATCAGGAAGAAGGCCAGGTTGAGCCCGGTCTGGCCGCCCAGCGTCGGCAGGATCGCGTCCGGCCGCTCCTGCTTGATGATCTCGGTCACCGCCTCGACCGTGAGCGGCTCGATGTAAGTGACGTCGGCCAGACCCGGGTCGGTCATGATGGTGGCCGGGTTGCTGTTGACCAGGATGGTGAAGTATCCCTCTTCCCGGAGCGCCTTGCAGGCCTGCGAGCCGGAATAGTCGAACTCGCAGGCCTGGCCGATCACAATCGGACCGGACCCGATCATCAGGATCTTCTTCAAGTCCGCGCGCTTGGGCATGCTAACTCCTTTTCTCCGGCGCGATCATCCCCGTGAACTTGCTCCACACCGGATGGATTTCATCAAAGCCGGGACTCGACGGATAATACTGGGTGGAAATAAACCGGAGCGCTTCGTTCTCCATTTCCTCGATGGTCGCGTCGTTCACGTTTTGCAGGGTGACGGCGACCTCGTTTCGCGCTTTGATCGAATCGGCGTCCACCACCCAGGAATGATTCTGCACCGTGATCTCGCCTTTGAAAGAAGCGGGGGAGCGGACCGGGTAGTTGACGCCGTGATGGCCGACCTTGAGGCGCTGGAGCCGGCCGCCGAGCGCCAGGGCGATGATCTGGTGGCCGGTGGAAATCCCGAACAAGGGGATTCGGCCGAGCAACGCCTTGACCGTGGGCACAATCTCGGGTAGGGAAGCATCATTTTCCGGCCCGTTGGAGATGACCAGCCCGTCCAGACCCGCCTCCAAAATCTTCTCGGCGCTGGTGCGAAAAGGGAACAACCAGATTTCCCGAGCCAGGTGTTTGAGCTGCTGGACCAGGCTGTGGGTCACGCCCAGGTCGAGGACGCCGAGCCTGGGACCCTTCCCCGGTCCTTTGATCTTGGTGATGCGGCTTACGGAGATCTCCCGGATCCAATCCTGGTCGGCGTGCTCCTTATGGGCTTTCAGCTTTTTCAGAAGAGCGGCCGGATTCGACGGCTTGGTCGCTACAATCCCCCACATCTCGCCCTGGTCGCGGATTTTCACGGCCAGGGTGCGCGTGTCAATCCCGCTGATCGCGGTCACCTGCTGCTCGGCCAGGAAGTGATCGAAGGGATCTTCGGCCTGCCAGTTGGAGCAGATCCGCGTCTTCTCCTTGATCACCAAAGCCGCCAGCCAAGAGCGGCGGGACTCGTTGAACTTTCCCGCCACCCCGTAATTCCCGATCAAGGGATAGGTGAGCACCAGGATCTTGCCGGCGTTGGCCGGGTCGGTCATCAGCTCCTGATAGCCGACCACCGCCGTGTTCAAGACCACCTCGCCCATGCGTTCGCCGGCCACGCCGACGGAAAGGCCCGCGAACGCTTGCCCGTCTTCCAGAACCAGGATTCCCTTCATGTTCTGCTCCTGTCCGATCTTACCTTGACCGAGGTCGTTACCGCTGGGAGGTGCCGAATCCTCCCGGGACAAGCCGCTTGCCGATGACAAGCCGAATTTGAACCGCCGGTTCGGGTTGGAAGAACTACCCGGGTGCCACTAGGCTTCCTCGAACCGGCGAAAAGATTAGGACATCGGCAACGCCCTGTCAACTAGAAAAAAACCTTGCCCGGCCGGGA
>MGQK01000078.1:11129-16474 GCA_001797815.1 Deltaproteobacteria bacterium RBG_13_61_14
GAAAAAATTGGACCGGCGGCCAAGGTCAAAAGGAAAGGGGGCCAGGCATGAAGATCAAGGAGATCAAACTCAAGGATTTGAAACCCGCGGCTTTCATCGCGGACCAGGTGGCGGAGATCAAGGCCGCGGTCGGAAACGGCCGCGCGGTGAACGCTTTGTCCGGGGGCGTGGATTCCTCGGTGGTGACCTTGCTGGGCCACCGCGCCCTGGGTTCGAGGCTCAAGACCTATTTCATCGAGAACGGCCTGATGCGCGAAGGCGAGGCCCGACAGGTGGTGGCGCTGTTCCGAAAGATGGGCGTGCCGGTGCAGGTGAAGGACGCCCGCCAACAGTTTTTCCGCGCGCTCAAAGGCATCACCGACCCGGAAGAAAAGCGGGAAGCGATCACCCAGACCTTTTACAAGACCGTGTTCGGACCGCTGGTGAAAAAAAGCGGAGCGAGGTTCCTCCTGCAGGGCACCAACTACACCGACGTGGAAGAGACCGTGGCCGGGATCAAGCGCCAGCACAACATCCTGGCCCAGCTCGGCATTGACACAGAGAAATGCTACGGCTACATCGTGCTCGAGCCGGTGATCCAGTTGCGCAAGACCGGGATCCGCAAGCTCGCCCAGGCCCTGGGATTCCCCCAGTCCGTGTCTGACCGGCCGCCCTTCCCCGGCCCGGCCCTTTCCGCCCGGGTGATCGGCGAGTGCACGCCCGAGCGGGTGGAACTCGTCCGGAAGGCCACGCGGATCGTGGAAGCGGAGTTGGCCGGGACCAAGGCTTTCCAATACCTGGCCATCCTCCACCAGGACAAGGTCACCGGCATGCGCAAAGGCAAAAGGGAATTCGGCTTCCAGATCGAAGTCCGCTGCTGGGATTCGACTGACGCGATTACGGGCACCCCCACCGCCTTACCGTTCCGCACCCTGACCCGGATCGCGGACCGGATCACCTCGGAAGTCCCGGGCGTGGTCAGCGTTACTTACAACATCGCCCAGAAGCCGCCCTCCACCATCGAGGCGGTCTAAGCCGGTCACCCTCACCCTAACCCTCTCCCGCAGGGAGAGGGGACGAGAGGGTCTCAGAAGGTTTCGCCGAGCGTAAAGTAAAAGTTGGACTGCTCGGGGCTGACGCCGTAATCCAGGCGGAAGATGATCTCGGGCGGGATCACGATCCGGATGCCGCCGCCGAGTGCGGGGTGGTAATCAGTGAACAGGGCGTCCCCGATCTTTTCGCCGCTCTGGAAGACCTTGGCCGAGTCCGCGAACGCGGCCAGCCCGAAATGTTTGGTCAGATACCAGCGGTATTCCAGGTTGCCTTCAATCTCATGGTCGGCGCGGAACCGGCCGGAGTAATAGCCGCGGTTGGTGCCGGAGCTGATTCCCGGCACCCGGTCAAAGGGCACGCGGCCCCAGCTATGGGTGTAAGCGCCGCGGTAGCAGAGCAGGTGTTTCTTGGATTCGGTCAGGGCCAGGTAGTGGCTGAATTCAGAAGAGATCATGACCCAGTCGTAATCTCCCCCGAAGTCGCGGTCAGCCCAGGAAAAACTGCCTTTCCATTTGTAACCCGGCCCGATCCGCATCAGCCGCTTCTTTTCCCGGCTGTCGTAGGATAAAATCGCCGCCAGTTCCCCGGTCCGATAACCCTCCTGGAATTCTTCGCTCTGAAATAGCCCCGGGTGGACCTCGCTGATCGGGCGGGAGGAAAAACGGTCGCCGGCCAGGTCGAAGTCTTCGGTCGGGTCATCGAACTCGCTCAACGAGTAGCCGTAATGGCTGAACAAGGTCAGGCGCTGGTTGAAATCGTAAATGTAGGCCAGCCCGACTCCCCGCACGTTGGCCCGATAGTTGGAAGCCACCTCCTCGTAACGGCTGCGGTTGCCCTCGCCGAAATAGCGGATGCCGCCGGAAGGGTTGTCGGAGTAGAAAAACGAGAGCGCGACCCGACCCTCTTTCAACGGGATGCCCGGCTCGGCCCAACTGAACATAAAGTTGTTCTGGCCCGACTGGGTCATGATCGCGCCCAGCACCAGGTCCCGCTTGTCCTTGCCGAAAAGGTCGGTGTGATACCAGGCCAGGCCCAGCATCCAGCCGGTGTCCGGCCCGGTGCTGAAAATCGGCAAGATAAAATATTTGCGGTCCTCGTTAAACAGCCACTTCAGCGCCGGACCCAGCGGCGTCTTCTCCAGCCCGGCCAGCGCCTCTTTGCCCGCCGCTTCCTCTGCTTCCGCCGGCTGCTCGATCTTCGCCGGCTCCTCCGGAGCCTCGGCTGCTCCGGCCCCAGCCAGAGAAACATTGATCAGAACGATGCAGAATAAGCAAAATCCCTTCGCGGCCAAAACCGATTGTCTCATCCGGTAACCATTCCTGGCGCGGCATTCTAACATGGCAGCCAAGAAAAGCACAAATGTTAACATTCGGGGCCTGACCCCATGTTAAGTAAAATTATGGTAGGCTTTAGCTCAAGCGGAGGGAAAAGGACAGATGAGTTCAAGCAATGCTGCCCGCGGCCGGCGGGTGGTCATTTCCGGCGCGACCGGACTGATCGGGAGCCGACTGGCAATATTTCTCCAGGAGAAAGACCATCGGGTGGACCGCCTCGTGCGGCGGCCGCCGCCGCTGGAACTTACGGAGATTGCCTGGAATCCATCCCAGGGTAGGATTGACGCCGCGGCGCTGGAAGGGGCGGATGCGGTTGTGCATTTGGCGGGCGAAAATATCGGGGCCGGACGCTGGACGTTCGAGCGCAAAGACCGAATCTTGAAGAGCCGGGTCGAGAGCACCAGGCTTTTGTGCGGGGCAGTGGCCGGGCTGCAAAACAAGCCGCGGGTGCTGGTCTCTGCCTCGGCCATCGGGTTTTACGGCGATCGGGGAGACGAGGTGGTCCGGGAAGACAGTTCTCCGGGCACCGGCTTTCTGGCCGAGGTCTGCCAGGCCTGGGAAGCAGCGACCGAGCCGGCGCGGAGGGCAGGGATTCGAGTAATTAACGCCCGCTTCGGGATGGTCCTGGCCGGAGAAGGCGGCGCGCTTGCGGCCATGCTCCCCGCGTTCCGGCTGGGTCTGGGCGGCCCGATGGGCAGCGGCAAGCAATTCATGAGCTGGGTCGCGCTCTCCGACCTGGTCCGCATCATCCAGTTCCTGATCGAAACCGAAAGCATCTCCGGCCCGGTCAACGCCGCTTCACCCAACCCGGTGACCAACGCCGAGTTCGCCAAGACCCTGGGCAGAGTCCTGCGCCGTCCTGCCCTTTTCCGACTGCCGGCCCCCATCATCCGCCTGATTTTCGGGGAGATGGGCCAGGCGCTGTTCCTGGACGGCGTCCGCATCGCCCCGGCCCAACTCCTCGCCAGCGACTTCCAATTCCATTATCCTGACCTCGAAAACGCGCTCCGGCATGAATTAAGAAAAAATTAGGCTCACTCGGGCTTGTTTCCTTTTATTGAACTTGTTATACTTTGGATCAGGAGTTTAGGCCGATGCCCAAAGCCGAACGCATCGAAATCAACCCCGCGGTTTGCAACGGCAAGCCGGTCATCCGCGGCACCCGGATCCCGGTCTCGGTGCTGCTGGCCCTGCTGGCCGAAGGCGAGAGCTGGGAAGAGATTTTAAGCGGCTATCCGGAGCTAAAACCCGAGGATCTTCAGGCCGCGCTGAATTATGCCCGCGATCTGATCGAACACACCGAGGAAAAAGCGGTTGCCTCCTGAGCGCTTGCGCCTTTACCTGGATCAGATGTTTCAAGCCGAAGTGGCCACCCGCCTGCGCGCGCAAGGCCATGATGTAGTCCGGGCTAAAGAGGCGGGGCAGGACCGCGCCGATGACGGGGAAATTTTAAGTCAGGCGATTGCCCAGGCAAGAATTCTCATCACCCTGGACGAGCACTTCGGCGATTGGGTGGTGCTTCCGCTCAGCCGCCATCCGGGTGTGATCCGGGTCAAGGTTCATCCTCCAACTCCGGCCGCAGTCGCTGACTTGCTCGTTCCCTTCCTGGCCCAACACGCCGTCGAAGAATTCCGAAATCGCCTTGTTATCCTTGCCCCTAACCGAGTAAGATGGATCGAGACCGCATCATAAGTGCCTGAGGCCTGAAGCCTCCGGCCTCTTGCCTCATGCCTTCCCAGGCTTGAAAGTGCCGGCTAACTGGGATAAAGTAGATCATCCTTTTCCAACCCAAGTAACAGGGGGGAATGTTCATGCTGCAACTGCCGTTAAAAGAGGCGTTAACCTTTGATGACGTGCTCCTGCTCCCGGGCTATTCGCGGTTTTTGGCCGCGGAGGCGGACACCCGGACCCGGCTCACCCGCCAGATCGAGCTTTCTATTCCGCTCCTCAGCGCGGCCATGGACACGGTGACCGAGGCCCAGACCGCGATCATCATGGCCCAGGAAGGCGGGATCGGGATCATCCACAAGAACCTGGCCCCGGAGCGGCAGGCGGCGGAGGTGGTCAAGGTCAAGAAGTTCGAGTCGGGCATGATCGTGGACCCGGTAACGGTGGACCCGGACCAGAAGCTGGTGGACGCGCTCCAGATCATGAAGGCGCGGGACATCTCGGGCCTGCCGGTGACCAAGAACGGCAAGCTCGTGGGCATCCTCACCAACCGCGACATCCGGTTCGAGAAGAACCTGGAGCAGAAGGTGGGGAAGCTGATGACCAAAAAGGGGCTGGTCACGGTGCGGGAGGGGATCCGCCTGGAAGAGAGCAAGGAGCTGTTGCACAAGCACCGGATCGAGAAGCTGTTGGTGGTGGACAAGCAGTATCGGCTCAAGGGTTTGATCACGATCAAGGACATCGAGAAGACCGAGAAGCACCCGGACGCGAGCAAGGATAAACTGGGCCGGCTGCGGGTGGGCGCCGCGGTGGGGGTTGGCCCGGAGGATCTGACCCGAGTCAAGCTCTTACTCGAAGCCGGGGCGGACGTGATCTGCCTGGACACGGCGCATGGTCATACCCAAGGTGTGATCGCGCAGGCCAAGGCCATCCGCAAACGCTTCAAGGACTGCCAGTTGATCGCCGGCAACGTGGCCACCGCGGAAGGGACGCGCGACCTGATCGCGGCCGGGGTGGCCGCGGTCAAGGTGGGGATGGGCCCGGGCTCGATCTGCACCACCCGGATCGTGGCCGGGGTGGGGGTGCCCCAGATCAGTGCGGTGGCCGAGTGCGCGAAAGCCGCGGCCCGCTCGGGCGTGCCGATTATCGCCGACGGCGGGATCAAGTATTCAGGCGATCTGGTCAAGGCGCTGGCCGCGGGCGCGAGCACGGTGATGGTCGGCTCGCTTTTTGCCGGGACCGACGAGTCTCCGGGCGAGTTGATCTTGTATCAAGGCCGGAGCTACAAGATCTATCGGGGCATGGGCTCGC
>MGQK01000078.1:16482-16743 GCA_001797815.1 Deltaproteobacteria bacterium RBG_13_61_14
ATGAAGACCGGGAGTTCGATCCGCTACGGCCAGGAGTTATCGGTGGAGGACATTCTTTACGAGCAGGACCGGGAGACCGGGGCTTCGCTGGGCAAGCTGGTGCCGGAGGGGATCGAGGGCCGGGTTCCTTATCGGGGACCGCTGGCCGCCTCGATCTATCAGTTGGTGGGCGGGCTGAAGTCGGGCATGGGCTACACCGGCTGCCGGACCATCGAAGAGCTGCGGAAAAAGGCCCGCTTCATCCGGATCACTCCCCAGGGG
>MGQK01000078.1:16823-17028 GCA_001797815.1 Deltaproteobacteria bacterium RBG_13_61_14
TGAGCATGATCGTGAACGTGAACGAGGGTAGGGGCACGGCATGCCGTGCCCCTACGAATTGAATCCGGAAATGAATCGCACCGAAAAAGTTTTAATCCTCGACTTCGGCTCCCAATACACCCTGCTCATCGCCCGGCGGGTGCGGGAGCTGAAAGTCTATTGCGAGATCCATCCCTTCTCCCTGCCGCTCGCCGCGATTCGCGCC
>MGQK01000079.1:0-11896 GCA_001797815.1 Deltaproteobacteria bacterium RBG_13_61_14
TCGCCATGCCAAGCCTCCGCTCTCGATTCCGTGCGGAGTAGAGCGATTTCTTTTACCCCTAAAATCTTTTTACCCGGAGATTAGGGAAGCAGGACTTTACCCAAAAAATTCAGGTATCAAACAGCGGGAGCAGGGGGGAGGCTTGAGCGTGATGGGTCAAAGGCGAGCGCGAGCGCCGGGGGTGGCGGCTGAAGATGGCTCGGAGACCGTCGGCGACGGCGTAGTAACAGAAGTCCGGGATGCCGTAGAGCCTTTTGGCTGAGGCCAGCGCATGGCTCACCAAGACCTTGAGTTTTGTCTTGCGGCCCAGGACCGCCGCCGCGAAAAACATCGCCGCCACCACCAGCACCATCAGGTTCCGAAGCCGCTCGTATCTCAAAACTCGAATATCCTCCAGCTCATAGCTCTGCTTCACGAAACGGATCGTTTCCTCAATTCGCCAGCGGGTGAGATACGCCGAAATCACCCACCACAACAGCCTCCGATTCTTCCGAAGCGGAAAATTGACCAGAAGCATCAGCAGCTCCTCGCCGAAGCCCTTGACCACCACTAACCACAGCGGAACCTCCGGATGTTCGGGCAGACGCACCGCCGTCAATCCGAATTCCAGGTGATCGACCTTCTCCTGGCCGTGATCTTCCCGGACCACCGTGGTCGCATAGGGCAAAGCACAACGCCGGGCAATCTCCACCGTGGACAGCTTCCGCCGGCCCCAGCACACCTCCCGGTTCCCCACCTGGCGGATGATGAAGCGACGGCCTCGCTCCGGCGGCGCCAACTCCGCATACAACTCCCCCCGATCACCGCCCCGGTCAATGATCCAGATTCCCCGCTTCTCCGTGGCCGCGCTGACCTTTTCCACCGCCGATAAAATCTCGTGGTTCTCGCTGACAAAGTCCGGGGCCGCCTGAGAATACAACTCCCCGTAAAGCGGGGTGATCGCGGTCTCTTCCTCCTCGACCCGGTTCTCCACCCCGATCACCTGGCACAGCCAGTAGCCCTTGCCCAATTCTCCCGTGCTCCCGTCTCGAACCCAGGCCAAGTGCTCCATCTTCTCCGCGTAGGGCTTGACCAGGTCGGAAAGGTCAAGCACCAGCAGACTGTCCTCCTGGATCTGCTTCGCCCCCTCCCGCAACAGCGCCGCCTGCAACACCGGGCGAAGCTCCCGCCGGAACAGGTCCTCGCTCAGCCGCTTCACCGTCTTGAGCAGGGGAATCTCTTCTCCCAGCGAACGTCCAATCGTGCTCAGTTGCACGCTTTGCGCCGCCTGAATCCCATAGATCATCTCCTCCACGAACCGCTGGGCCGGCTTGCACAAGCCCTGGGAAAGTTTACCCGAAAATCGGGCCATCTGATCCCGGATTTTTACCGCCGTTTGTGCTAACATGGTTAGGGGCCTCCTCTGGATCATGAGAATAAGATTGGGGTTTTTCTTCTGATCCTAACAGAGGATGGCCCCTTTTTCATCTCGCAAAAAGTTTACCCAAAATTTGCCCGTTCCACTTCGGAAATGTCAAAAAACATGACCGGGCGATGAGTTAGCAAAAGAAGCTACGATTTTTTGGGTAAGGTCCTGATCGGCAAGACTGGCCACGCCTCAATTTTTTCAAGCTCCGCCCAATTCTGGCCTGGGTAGGGGCGCAATTCATTGCGCCCGGTATCTTGGGCAGGGGCATGCCGTGCCACTATTGGGCGCGATCAATCGCGCCCCTACCCGCGACCGAAGCGCGGTCGCGGCTACCTGACACTTGACACCTCCAGCAGTGGACAGTGAACAGTGCACAGTGCACAGTGATTCAAATGGATGACAGACAAGAATGTCTGTCCCCCTTCCAGATTTATAAACTTGAGATTTTCTGAAAATCTGTGAAATCTGCGTAATCTGTGGATGATTTTTTTCTTGACCTGACTACCGACTACTGGCTACTGCCTACTGAAGAATCCGTTCACGTTCCATGGGATGACTGTGCACTGTGCACTGTGCACCGTGCACTGTTGACTTTTTAAAAAGGATTCACCCGGGCCAGGACTCTTCCCGGCCCCTTCATGAGCCGGGCTTTCAACGTGCGGCCGGGACCAAGCCGGAGATATTCATTTACCCCCCCCGGCACCAGATAGATCTTACCTGATTCACCCTTCTGAAAGGCCACCCAGCGCGGGAGCTCGCTTTTCTCGTCTTCGATCCAGTAAAAGTAAGGATCATCCGCAGAGAGCTGGTGTAAAACTTTCGCCTTTTTCTTGCCCTGCCAGGTGGAGATCAAGACCAGGTGATCGCCCTGCTCGGCCACCCGAAAGGTCCCTATGTTGCTCATGTAGAGCCGGGTGCTGGTCTTGAATTCCCGATGCTCCGGACCATAGTAGCCGCAAAGCTTGGGCCACGCCGCCCGGTCCGGCTCCACTTCGGGCAAAGGTTCTTCCCGGATGTCCAGGACCAGCTTGAGCACGCCCCAGCCGATCACTCCCGGCGAATAAGTCTCGGAGTTGGAGAACACCAGCACGCCCACCCGATCCTCCGGCACCAGCAGCATCTGGGCGGTGAACCCGAACGGGATCGAACCGGCATGGCCGATCACCCGAAAGCCCCATAAATTATTTCCATACACCTGAAAGCCGAGGCCCCAGCCGGCCTGGCGCTCGTCCAGGGTGTATTGGGTGGCCGTCATCATGGCTAATGTCTCGGGCTGGATGATGCGGCCGGTTGGATCGGCGCCTCCATTCAAAAGCGCGATCACATAGAGCGCCATGTCGTTGAGGCTGGTGAAGAGGTTTCCGGCCGGGGTGATCCCGATCATTTTGGGAGAATCCACCTGGTAGCGGCCCTCGCGGAACTTGTAGCCGGTGGCGGTTTGCGCCAGGACCGCCTGGTCGTGATGGAAGAAAGAAAGGGCCATGCCCAGGGGCGCGAACACGTGTTTTTGCTGGTAGCGGTGGAACGGCTCGCCCGAGATCTGCTCCAGGGCCAGGCCCAGGAAAGCAAAGCCGTAATTGCAATAGGCCCATTTCACGCCCGGATCAATCTTGGTTTTCAACCCCAGGTCCAGGTAATGCTCGAGCGGCAGGTAGTCCTCGCCCGCCACCGTCACACCCTGGCCTTTCATCAACACCTGCTGGTAAGCGAGAAACTCGCCTCCGCCCGAGGTGTGGGTGAGCAGGTGGCGGAAGGTAACCGGCTGGGTCTCCGGGTGGGGCGGGAAGATCAGCGGCTGGGGCAGGTAGCGGTTGATGTCGTCATCGAGCTGGAACCGGCCTTGCTCCCATTGCTGCATCAGGCCGATTGCGGTGAAGGTCTTGGAGATGGACCCGATCCGGAACAAGGTGGTCTCGTCCACCGGCTTCTTCGCCTCGAGGTCCGCCCAGCCGAAATAGCCGGCCAAGACCAGGGTCGAGCCTTCCACCACCCCCACGGCCAGGCCCGGGCTGTGCAACTCCTCCATCTTGTCCCGGACGTAGCCGGAGATCCGCTCGGCCCGTTCCGGCGCCATCCCGGCCAGGACCAGATTGGCCGGCAAACTCTCCTGGGCCCGGCCGGTCGTGGTCAGGCCCAGGGCCAGGCCCCAGCACCCAATCAAAAGTGCATAAAAATGTTTTTTCATCGCGTGGTAGGGGCGCGATTTATCGCGCCCACCCCCGCTTGGGCGCGATAAATCGCGCCCCTACAGCTTCACGAACCGAATTTTTCTTTGGTCAACTTCAAGCTCGCCTCGGCCGCGTCCAGGCTCTTCTGGACGTCCTCCTCGGTGTGGGCCGCGCCCAGGAACATGTTGTGGTGCGGGTGCCAGATCACGCCGCGCTTGGCCATCTCGCCGCAGAAGAACCGCGCTTTCTCGAAGGTCGGGTCGGGCTTGAAGGTCATGAAGAACAGGCCCCCGGTCCCGCTGAAAGCCAGTTGCAAGCCCGCGCTTTTGCCCCGCTGCTCCATGCCCTTTTTCAGGAGCGCGTGAATGGAGTTCATGTGCTCGACCGCGTCCCGCGCCTCCATCTCCTTGAGGCAGGCGATCGCCGCGGCCATGGGCACCGCCGCCTGGAAATGGGTGCCCGAGAAATAGACCTTGTTCGCGGTCGGCCGCAGCTTCTCTTTACCCACCGCCACGGAGAGGGCATGGCCGTTGCCCAGGGACTTGCCGAAGCAGACGATGTCCGGGTCGCCGCCCACGACCATGGCCGAGCCGGAGAGGTGCATCCGGAAGCCGCAGCGGACATCATCGAACATGAGCACGATGCCCTCCCGGTCGCAGAGCTGGCGCACCCCCTCGAAATAGGAGCGCGGGGGCACTTCCAGGTCCTTGAAGGTGTCGTGCCGGATGGGGCAGAGCATGATCCCGGCCACCTGGCCCGGGTTTTCCGCCACGGCCTGCTCCAGGGCTTTGAGGTCGTTGTAATCCACTTCCAGCACGTAGGTCTGGTATTCCGGCGGCACGCCCACCGAGGGCTGGCACCAGGCGTGGAAGCCGTGGTAAGCGTGCTTGGCCTTGATGATGATATTGCGGCCGGTGGCCTCGCGTGCGACCTGGGTGGCCCAGGTGGTCACGTCCGAGCCGTTCTTGCCATAGACCACCCAGTCGGCCTGGGGGATCAGGCTCACCAGCCTCTCGGCCAGCTCCACCATCACCGGGCTGGGAAAACTGGTGCTGTTGGCCTTTTGGGCCTGGGCCGCGGCCGCCTTTTCCACCACCGGGTCGTTGTAGCCCAACGCCACCGCGCCAAAGCCGCACAGATACTCGATGTATTCGTTGCCGTCCACATCCCAGACGTGCGAGCCGAGCGTCTTGGAATAAAAGGCCGGGACCGACCCGAACGCGGAAAACCGGGGGGTGCGCGGTCCCTGGATGCCGTTGGGGATGACTTTCTCGGCCCGCTCGAACCACTGATAGGACTTGGTGAAATCGTAAAGCTTCATGGTTCACTCCTTTTGATCCGATAATTGTTCTCGACTACCTGGAAAAACCAACGATCCGGCAAAAGCCGACGCCCGAGCAGGGCCAGCCAAGAGCCCCGGCCCACCGGGTGCCGCAGTCGGCCGGTCGGGCTTGCGATGATCCGCAAGATCTGTGCGGCCACTTCCTCGGGCGGGCTCGCCCGCTCGCCCATCTCGCGCTCCTTGACTTTCAAAAACCGCTGCAAGGCCGGGAGATAAGGCGACCCTTTTGCCTCGAAGTGGGTGCGGCGCTCCCAGATGGTGGTGCGCACGTCGCCCGGCTCGATCAAGAGCACCCGGATGCCCAGGGGCAGGAGTTCCATCCGTAGCGCCTCGGAAAGCCCCTCCAGGGCAAACTTGGAAGCCGCGTAATGGCCCTGGAACGGGATCCCGATCCTGCCCGCGGCCGAGCCGATGTTGACGATGGTGCCCCGGCCGGCCCGGCGCATGGCCGGGAGCACGGCCTGGACCATCCGGGTCACGCCGAAGTAGTTGGTCTCGAACAGCCGGCGCGCCGCCATCACCGGCACCTCTTCCACCGGACCGGCCACGCTCACCCCGGCGTTGTTGACCAAAAGGTCAACCCGGCCCTCCTCTTCCAGGACTTTCCCCACCGCCTCGTTCACCGAGCGGTCATCATCCACGTCCAGGTCCAACTGGCTAAAATTTTCTTGCGGAGATTCCGAGGACCAGGACCGCCCGCCGCCGTAAACCCGAAATCCTTTGCCGGCTAACGCTCGGGCCAGCGCCTGGCCCAGGCCGCGGCTGGCGCCGGTCACGATGGCGACCGCTTGCTGGCTCACGATTTGCCCTTGGGGAATTGGATCAGTTCGATCAGGATCCCGGCCGGGTCCGGGGTATCCAGGTAGGCGCTGCCGCCCCCGGGCATGAAGCTCCCGCGCTGGAGCAGCCGATGGCCCTGGGCTTGCCACTCGGCGACCGCGGCGTCCAGGTCATCCACGTAAATGCCCAGGTGATGCACGCCTTGGCCCGAGGCCGGCAGATAATCCTTGAGAATCGGGTGGCCCTCGACCACCTGGATCAGCTCGATCGCGATCGGCCCCAGGCCGCAAAGACCGACCTTGAGGCGGTAGCGGATGTCCTGATCCCGGTAGCGGGCCGTGGCCTTATTCAACTCCAGGATGCCAAAAGGTCCGATGCCCAATTGCTCATGCAGAAATCGAGCCGCGGCTTCCACATCCCGCACCACCACCCCGATCTGGTTGATCCCCTCGACCTTCATCCTGGCTGTCAAATTACCATAGCCCGCCCACCGAGGCAACACCTTGTTAACATTTGGGGTCTGACCCCAAATGTTAACATCGGCAACATTTTGTCGATCATCGGCGCTTAAGCACCTACTTTACTTTTCAAAATCCTCTGGGATATAGTGATCTATGATGATGCGCGGCCAGCGAGAGGTGGCCATCTTAGGCGCGGCCATGACCCCGGTCCGCAAGGATCTGGAACGTCCAATCACGGACACCTTTACCCGCGTGATCCTTCAGGCTCTTTCCGAGGCCGGGATCGGGCCGACCGAGGTCGAAGGCCTCTACGTGACCCCGCCCGGCTTTGCCCGGCCCTGGAATTTCATGTTCGCCTGCGACCTGGCGGCCCACCTGGGCGTCCCCACCCGGGGCCTGGTCATGGTCGAGTGCGGCGGTTCCTCTTCGCTGGCCGCGCTCAAGGCCGCGATCCAGGACCTGCTTACCGGCCGGGTGCGGGTGGCCGTGGCCGCGGCGCTCGACCAGCGGGCCATGCCCGCGGGTGACGACCTTTTTAAAAACCTGCCCACCTACGTCGCCCGCCAGATCGGGCTTTACGGGCCTTACCTGGGGCCTTATGGGATCGGAGCGCCGATCCCGCTCTATGCGCTCTCCAGCCAGCGCTACATGCACGAATACCAGGTCTCGGCCGAGGCGGTGGCCGAGGCGGCGGTGCGGCTCCGGCGGAACGCGGAGCCAAACCCGCTGGCCGAATACCGCGATCCGATCACGGTCGAGCAGGTGCTGGCCTCGCCGATCCTGAGCCCGCCCATCCACCTGCTCGAATGCTCGCCCTTTGCCTCGGGCGCCGCGGCGGTGGTGCTCTGCCGCAAGGACGCGGCCCAGGGCCGGGCTCAGCCGCCGGTATTCATTACGGGTTTTGGCGAATACCACCATCCCTCGCATTTCCTGGACGACCGGGCCAGCATCACCACTTTCGAGGCCACGGTCAAGGCCGGGGCCGAGGCCTTTGCCGACGCCGGGCGGAAGCCCTCGGAGGTGGACGTGGCCGAGGTCTATGGCGTGTTTGCCGCGACCGAGCTCATGCTCTACGAGGATCTGGGCTTTTTCTCCAAGGGCCAGGCGGCCAGGGCGGTAGCCGAAGGCCGCACCGCCAAGGAGGGTCAGGTCTGGATGAACCCCAGCGGCGGCCGCTTGAGCCTGGGCCACCCGGCCGCAGCCACGCCGATGATGGAGCTGTGCGAAATTGTCTGGCAACTGAGCGGGCATTTTCCGAAGGAGCGCGGGATCGAATCCCGCGCCACTCCCTACGAAGTGGGCTTGGTGCATTCGGAGCACGGCATGGTCAACGGCGGCTTCGTGCTGATCCTGGAGCAATAGGAGCGAGCCATGGCGGACCTGAAGAGTATGTTGGACCAGGGCACGCAGGACGGGCTCCAGATTTACGGCCACCAATGCAGCCGGAAGTTTTATGAGCTTTTAAAGGAGCGCCGCTTCGCCTCCACCCGCTGCCGCGGCTGCGGCCACTTGACCTTTCCTCCGCGCGACTTCTGCCCGGCCTGCTTCCAGCCCGACGTGGAATGGGTGGACCTGCCCCGGCAAGGCAGGCTCTACGCCTTTACCCAGCAGGAGCGCTCGGTGCGCTTCGGCAAGCCGGACGTGATTGGGATCGTGGAGCTTCCGGGCGGCATCCGGCTGCTCACCCGGATTGACGGAAAATTCGAAACCCTGCGGATCGGCCAAAGCGTCCAAATGGAATTCCTGGAACTGACTCCCGGTCTGGTGCTGCACCAGTTCCGGCCGGTTTGATCCGGCCCCTGATGCCTTGCTCCCTCGCCCGCGGGAACGAAGGTAATTTACTTGCGACGATTTGCCGCTTTGCTATAATTGGGTCTATCGGTTTCCGGGAGACCGGTCCCCCTTGACGGTTAACGGTTGACGCGAAGGTTGAGTCCTTTCCTTGCAATCCAAATCTTGAATCCCGGAGAAAATGAGCGGCCATGAAAATCTATCTTTTTCTCGTCCTAACTATCTGCTTATCAGGGGTTTGGGGCTGCGCCGGCAAAGTCGCCCGCTTTGATCCCCTCTCCGGCAGCCGCAGCGGTTACCCGGTGACGGCGCCGGTAGAGATCGTCCGCGACCAGCAGGGCGTGCCTCATATCCTGGCCGACAACGCCGATGACCTCTTCTTCGGGCTGGGTTATGCCATGGCCCAGGACCGCTTCACCGAGATTGATATCCTGCGGCGCCTCGCCCGGGGCGATCTGGCCGAGCTTCTGGGCGTGCCCATCAAGATCCAGGGTCTGAGCGTGTCCCGCGTGGACCTGACGCTCCGAACCTTCCGCTTCCGCCAGCGCGCCGAGCAGGGCCTGGCCGCCATGGCCCCGGAGGAGCGGGCCTTGCTCGAGTCCTTTGCCCGGGGCATCAACCGTTTTTTGGAGGACGCGGGGGAGACCTTGATTTTCTACCGGATGCTGCGGCAGAAGCCGGCGGCCTGGCGGCCGGAGGACTCGCTGGCCCTGGCGGAGATGATGGGCATGTCCCAGGCCGCGGGGTCCATCATTTCGGAATATTACCTGGAGCGCTTGCGGCGATTGCTTCCGGCCGAGGACTGGGAAATCTTTGTTCCCTTTTACCCGGCGGGCGGGCCGATCATCACCGATGACCGCAATTTCTCCGGCGGGCAGAGCCGGCTGGAGGTCCCGAACGGACCGCGGCTGGGCAGCAACAACTGGGTGGTCTCCGGCCAGAAGAGCGAGAGCGGCCGGCCGCTCCTGGCCAATGACCCGCACGTGCCCACCTTCCTGGTGCCCACCTTCTGGTATCACGTCCACCTCCGGGGCGGCGGCTATGATGTTGCCGGCATGATGTTCCCGGGCTTCCCCTGCTTCGGCGCCGCGGACAACGGAAACGTCGCCTGGGCGCTGACCAACGTGATGGCCGACCACGTGGACATTTTCCGGGAAAAGGTGAACCCGGAGAACCCGGACCTTTACCTGGCCGACGGCCAGTGGGTGCCGTTTGCGAAGCAGGAGGAAGTGGTCAAACGCTTGGTCGGGAGGCCGCTCAAATTTACCTTGCGCACCACCCGGCACGGCGTGGTCATGGACAGCGGGGTTCCGGGCTGGAAAGTGGACTCCGCGGCGGACGAAGTCCTGGTGTTCAAGTTCATTGATACCGACCTTCCCCGCTTCTTCCACGGCTACCAGGTCATGGCCCAGGCTCAAAACGCCCAGGAGTTTTTGGCCGGGGCCGAGGACATGGCCCAGGGCCCCATGGCCTGGAACCATGTCTTCGCCGACGCCAATGGTTTCATCGGCTACCAGGCCACCGGCCGGATCCCGATCCGGCCGGATAACTCGGGGGTGCGGGCGCGCGAAGGCTGGGACTCGAAGAACGACTGGCAGGGCTATATCCCCTTCGAGGAGTTGCCGCGGCTGCTCAATCCGAAGAAGGGTTATGTCGCCACGGCCAATAACCGGGTGGAGTTGCCCGGGTATCCTTATTACATCACCTCGGATTACGTGGGGCCTTCCCGCTCGTCCCGGATCACCGAACTCTTGGAGCAGAAGCCCCGGCTGGATCTCGCGGACATGAAAACCATCCAGTATGACGTCAAGGTGTGGGAGGCCCAGCACTGGGTGCCGATCCTTCTCGCCGATCTGGAAGGCGCCCCGGAGCCGCGGCTTCAGCAGGCGGCCGCGGTGCTGGCGCAGTGGCAACAAGAGGATTATCGCGCGACGGTGGATGCGGCCGGCCCCTGCCTCTTCGAGATGTTCCTCGAAAAATTTCCTCTGGCCGTGTTCGGCGATGACCTGCCCCAGCGCTTGGCCGAAAACCTGGCCCAGGCCGGGATGCTCTCGCCGGCGCTGGAGCGGATCCTCGAGGACCCGAGCAGCAAGTGGTTTGACGACCGCGCGACCAAGGCCAAAGAAACCCGCCCTGAGATCGTGCGCCGCGCCATGGATCAGGCGATGCGCTACCTGGAGAAGAAGCTGGGCCAAGACCCAGCCCAGTGGCGGTGGGGCGAACTGCACCACCTCACCCTGTCCACTACCCTGGGGGTGATCACCATTCCCCGGGTTACCTACCTGATCGGCACCTTCGAGCTGCCCGGCGCTCCGGAGACGGTGCGGGCCAGCGGAAGCATGTTCGATCCCAAGACCGGCTTCGCGGACATGATGGCCGGGCCCAGCACCCATTACCTGGTGGACTTCAGCCATCCCCGGGAAATTATCTGGAACGCCACCACCGGCAACAGCGAGAACCCGGACGGCGGCCGGCTGGGCAATACCACTCAGGCCTGGTTGAAGGGCGATTATTTCACCTTGTCCTTGGAGGAAGCCTCATTCCGTGCCAACGGGATGGGAATTTTAATTTTGGAGCCCTAGTCATGGGAAAAATACGTAGCTTGATCCTCCTGTTGGGGATGGCCCTGACTTGGAGCCTACTCAGCCAGGCTCAGACGCTTTCCATTCCTTTCGAGGTTTGGCTGGTCGAGCCAGGAACGCTTCCCGGCACGAGCCTCTCGGCGCCGGGTCCCGCGGTGATTAAGTTCGATCCGTTGCCGAAGCTTTTCACACCTCTCTATGCCTACCTACCCCTCTGGGACAGTGCACTCCCCGAATTTCCTTTGGAGGAACGGGACCAGAACCAGATGTATGCCAACGACTCGGTCTATACTATGGACGGAACCGGGTACCTGCATTTTTTTGTGCGGACGGACTGTGATGACGGGCCGCAGCCCTGCCTGCAACCCGGCGAGTACTTGTTGACTGGCGATCACGGCTTGGAATACAACCGCCAGGATGCTTCACTGGTCGTGGCGAGCGATGGCAGCTACACGCTTGACGGCGTTCCCGCCGGCCATCTCCTGCTGCGGTTAGGCCGCGTCATCAACTCCCGCGACTATCTGGCTGCGGACTTTCATCAGCATGCTTCGGAAACTGAAGCAATGCCGCAAAAGGCCAGGGTCTTGATGAACCTGGCCCTGGGTCTGGAAGTCTGGGCACATTCCGCCCATAACCGGTATCGTTATTTCGAAGCGACCCTGGACCTGATGGGCTTGCGCCACACGATTTTTTGCCTTCCCTCGGACGAGATCTCGACCGCGCTGTCGTTATCCTACCCCATCTCTTGGCCCTGGCCTTACTGGGGCCATTTCAATGTGATTCCCCAGTATTCCTATCGGGTGGATCCGGTCACTTTTCCCTGCGATCCCTTTTGCGATCCGGCCCAGCCTGGCTGCCAACCTTATTGCCCCATCGCCGACCTGACGGGTTCCCAGACCACCCCGGCCGTGGATTTGGTTTACGCAAATATCACCCCCTTCCATTTCTTCTATCAGGTCAACTTGCACCAGCAACTCTCGGGACATCCGGTGTATCTGCAGGTCAATCATCCCTGGCTGCAAAAGAATTACAATCTCTCGGGTTACTACTTCAATTTGTTAGACGAACAAGGGCACGTCTTGGAAGAAGGCCTGCCCTATTGGCGGGATGATTTTGACGGGATCGAGCTTTATATCGTAGATAGTGGCCTGGGCGGTCAAAAAACACTCCGCCAATGGTATGCGCTCCTCAACCAGGGCTACCGCTACCCGCTGCTCTACAATACCGACAGCCACTACCTGGATCAGCCTCCCCACCGGGTTCGCAACTTTGTTCAGGCACCGGTGGAAAAAATTTCCCAACAACCTGACCATCAGGCGTTGGCGGACACTCTAGTCACCAACCTCAAACAAGGCCGGGCTTTT
>MGQK01000079.1:11932-17567 GCA_001797815.1 Deltaproteobacteria bacterium RBG_13_61_14
CCCCTGACCACGGATTCCTGGGTGGTGTTTCAAACCAAGCCGACCATGGCGATTACCAACCCGATCTGGGTGGACGGGGATGGGGACGGAGCCTTCACCCCCCTCTATCCCCGGCCGACCATCACCCTGCTCTCGTTGACGCCGGCCCCGGCTTATGACGGCGACACCATCACTTTCACTTTTCAGGTTGAACCCGAGCCGATCGAGCTCCCGCGCGCTTGGGTGGCGACCAAGCCCGCCGCTTGTTCCGCCCTGGGCGAGAGCCTGTTTGCCTGTTCCTTCGGCGTGACCATGACCTTTCCCGAAGAAGCTGGGGCGCGCAACGAGGTGCGGATTTCGGCTCTGGGCGCTTCCGGATATCGGGGCTGGTATTATACCAACATCGAGTTGAATGCCGATACGGACCAGGATCGGCTGAGCGACGTCGAGGAAGTCCAGGTCTATCACAGCGATCCCCTGAACCCGGACACGGACGGGGATGGCCTGCTGGATGGAGAAGAAGTCTACGTCTATTTCTGCAGCCCCACGATGAAGGACACCGACGCCGATGGACTGGACGATTATCAGGAGGCGCTGATCCGACCCTGCCTGGACCCGGCGGACCCGGATTCCGACCACGATGGCATTCTCGATGGGACCTCTGGGGGCGAAGATCGGGATAATGACGCGGATGTGGATCCTGGTGAAACCGATCCTTGCCAGGCCGATACCGACCACGACCTGCTCACCGATGGCGACGAACGGTTTCTCTATCACACCAACCCGCTGGATCCGGATAGTGATCGAGACTGGTTGACCGACGGCCAAGAAGTGTATTTCCTTGACACCGACCCCTTGGAGCCGGACACTGATCTGGATGGGTTAAGCGATGGCGAAGAGTTCTTTGTTTACTACACCCTGCCCTTGAATCCGGACACCGACGGAGACGGGATGACCGACGGCTGGGAAGCCGCTTATCCCTGCATGGATCCCCTGGTGCCCGACGCGGAGGAGAACCCGGACCAAGACCGGTATCCCAACTACCAGGAATTTGAGATCGGAACCGACCCCTGTGTGTATACCCAGATCCCCGATGAAGACGGTGATGGCCTCCCCAATGAGTGGGAACTCAGCCACCCCTGCATGAAGCCTTACCTCGCGGACCAAACCCAGGATTACGATTTCGACCAATTAAACAATGCCGGCGAATATCTGAATGGCACCGATCCCTGCGATGCCGATACCGATAATGACGGAGCCCTGGACGGGATCGAGGTCCGCCTGGGTCGCACCGATCCGCTCAACTCGGACACCGACCACGACCTGATGTGGGATGGATGGGAAATCACACATAATGCCTGTCTCACCGCCCTCTTTGAAGATGCCCTCTGGGACGGCGATGAGGACGGCTTACTCAACGTCCATGAATTTTTCAACGGCTCCAACCCCTGTGACGCCGCGGACCCCAGACGCGGCAAATCCGGCGGCGGCTACTTCGGCGACGCCGACGGCAACCTGATCATTGGTGTCCCGGACTTGAACCGGATCAACCTCATCCTCAACGGCCGCAGCGCGGACTATAGCAATGCCTTCCCCGCCGACCCGATCATCCAGGACCTGGACGGCAATCTGATCATCGGGGTCCCGGACAAGAGCATCCTCTCCCTGATCCTCAACGGCAAGCAGGGCGATTTTGTCTCCGGCTCGCCCACCGAGCTGAGCTTGGTGGAGCCGTTGTCGCCGACGACGACGGTGGCGGTGGGGGACACGGTGCGGATCCAGGTGCAGCTGACCAAAGACCTGAACAAGCCGCGGGCCGGGTTCGGGGTGGTATTCACGATTGTATCAGGCTCGGGCATGCTCTTGGGCGGGGAAGGGATTTCCGGCGCCGGCCGGTATGACTTGACCGCGCTGGACGGCATGGCCCAGATGGTGATGATGCGGGTAGGCGCCGGGGCCATCCAGGTCCAGGTGGAGTTGCCTTACGACCAGGCCGTGCACACGCGCCTGGTGACCATGCCCCCGGTGCAGATCCTGGAAACACCCTGAAAGTGAGGGCGCCGCCAAGTCTTTCTTGCCCTCGCCCTTTGCGATCCAGCGCTTCCCCCGCGTCTCCCACCTCCCCCGTCAGCCAACTCTTTCCTTCCGGCCGCTTTCAGACTACAATGACCCGGGTGAGCATCCATTCGCGCGAATGCCTACACCAATTCCGCTTTTCCCCTGACGGGCCTCCTCCTCTCGCGGGGTCGTCAACTTTATTTCGCACGAGTGCCCGTCTTTCATCATATCCGGTTGTGATACCCGGCCGCCCCGGAGCAGTGGCACCAAAGGAAGGAGTAGGTTCATGGCCAAAGTGAAAATGACGGCAAGCGAGGCGTTGGTCGAAACCCTGGTCGCCGAGGGCGTGAAAGAGGTGTTCGGCATTGTCGGCTCGGCTTACATGGATGCGCTCGACCTCTTCCCGGCCGCGGGCATCCGCTTCATCTCGGTGGCGCACGAGCAGGCCGCCGGCCACGCCGCCGACGCGCTCGCCCGGGTCACCGGCCGGCCGCAGGTGTGCATCGCCCAGAACGGTCCGGGCGCGGCCAACTTGGTCTCGGCGCTGACCGCGGCTTTCTGGGCGCACTCGCCGGTGGTGGCGATCACGCCCGAGACCGGGAGCAAGGGCATGGGCACCGGCGGGTTCCAGGAACTGGACCAGATGGCCATGTTCGAAAAAAGCGTGAAGTTCCAGGTGCGGGTCAACCGGCCGGACCGGATGGCGGAGCTGGCCCGCCGCTGCTTTTACCTGGCCAAGGCCGAGTGCGGCCCGACCCAGCTCAACATCCCGCGCGATTATTTTTACGGCGAGTGCGAGGACGAGATTTATCAAACGCCGGAGGTCTGGCGCGGGCCGGGGCCGCGGGCGCAGATCGAAGCGGCGGCGCGGCTGCTGGCGGGCGCCCGCTTCCCGGTGATCCTGGCCGGGGCCGGGGTCGCGATCGGCAATGCGCTCAAAGAGACCGTGGCCCTGGCCGAGTATCTGACCGCGCCGGCGGCCAACAGCTACCTGCACAACGACACCTTCCCGGCCGAGCACCCGCTGGCCCTGGGCCCGATCGGCTATTGCGGCTCCAAAGCGGCGATGCGCACGATCTCAAAGGCGGACGTGGTGCTGGCCCTGGGCAGCCGGCTGGGCCCGTTCGGGACGCTGCCTCAATACGATATTGAATACTGGCCCGAGGCGGCCAGGGTGATCCAGGTGGACGTGGACCATAAGGTGCTGGGACTGAGCCGGAGGGTCGAGCTTGGGATCTTGGCCGATGCCAAGGAGTTCGCGGCCGAGCTTGTGGCCGCGGTCCAGGCGATCTCACCCGGCCTGAAGCCGAACGCGAAGCGGCTGGCCGAAGTGAAGAAAGAGAAGGAAGCATGGGCCGCGGAGCTGGAACTGTGGTCCCGCAGCGATACCAGGCCCATGCACCCGCGCCGGCTTTTGCTCGAGCTCGGCAAAGCGATTCCCAGGGACGCGATCGTCGCCACTGACATCGGCAACGTGTCCTCCATGTGCAACGCCTACCTCCAGTTCAACGGCGGCCGGCAGCATCTCTCCGCGCTGTCCTGGGGCAACTGCGGCTTCGCTTACGGCGCGGCCATCGGCGCCAAAGTCGGCCGGCCGGAGGCGCCGGTGTTCGCGCTCCAGGGCGACGGCGCCTACGGGATCAGCGGTCTCTCGGAGGTAATGACTGCGGTGCGGGAGCAGATCCCGGTGATCGCGGTGGTGTTCCAGAACTACGAATGGGGCGCGGAGAAAAAGAACCAGATTGACTACTACCAGAACCGCTTCCTCGGCACCAACCTGCGGGAGAACCCGAGCTATGCCAAGCTGGCGGAGGACATGGGGGCCAAGGGCTATCGGGTCGAGCGCTGGGAGGACGTGGCCGACGCGGTGCGGGAGTCGGTGAAGTCGGAGAAGCCCAGCGTGATCGAGGCGGTGATCGAGGGCGGGGAAAAAGTGTTGGCCGAACCCTTCCGCCGCGACGCGCTCAAGAAGCCGGTGCGCTACCTGGGCAAATACAGGCATCTCAGTGTCAAGTGAACGGCCAGCAGGGATCGAAGGCAGGCGGTGAAATCATTACCGGAATTTTTCCCGAAGCTTCCCAGGCCGAAGCGAGGGTGGCGCCTCTAACCGGGGATCCGGGATCTATTTGACAGAGCCGCAATTTTCGTTTTGAATAGCGCCATGCGCGTGGGCATTGTCGGCGCCGGCATCGCCGGAGCCAGCCTGGCCGAAAAGCTGGCCCGGCTGGGGCATGAAGTCCTGCTCTTCGACCACCGCGCGCCCTGGGAAAAACCCTGCGGCGGCGGCGTCACCCCCCGGGCGCTGGATGATTACCCCGGGTTGCTCGAGCTTCCGCTCAGCCGCCGGGAAATCCGGGAAGTGGTCTTCATCGGTCCGACCGGCCGGCGCACCGTCCTGGCCATGCCCCGAGCCTGGCACACCGTCTCGCGGCGAGAGCTGGCGCAGGTGTTGCTCGAGCGGGCCGAGGCCGCGGGCGCAACCTTCCTGCGCCGGCGGGTCCAGCGCATCTCCGAGAGTTCCGGGTTTCAGATCGAGACCGCGGCGGAAAATTTTCAGGTGGATTTCCTGGTCGGGGCGGACGGGGCGACCGGGTTAACGCGGCGGTCCCTGGTCGGCAAATGGAACCGGGACGATCTGTGCCGGTGCTATGGATTCCTTTTGCCCGGCCCGGGGGACCTCCGGCTGGTAATTCGATTTTATTCGGACCTGATCGGCTACGCCTGGCTGTTCCCCCGGCCGGGACAACTCTTTTCCGCGGGCATCGCCGCCAGCGGCAGCCGCCTGGGCCGCGAGGAGCTGGTGCAAAGGCTCTGCCGGTTGATCGAAGCGGAGCTGATCTCAAGCGGGCATCCGGTCCCGAGCTTCCCCAAACCTTACGCGGCCCTGCTCCCCTCGCTCTCTGCGCAGAGCTTTGCCTCGCCCCGCGTGGCCGGCCGGAACTGGGCCTTGGTGGGCGATGCCTCCGGCGCGGTGGACCCGGTGACCGGCGAAGGAATCTCCTATGCCTTCAAGACCGCCAAGCTCCTGGCCGAAGCCATCGCCGAAGACCAGGGCCGCTCTTACCCCGAACGCTGGCAGGAAATGGTCCGCCTCGGCATCGGGCACGCCGGCGCCCATTGCTGGCGCGAGCGGTTCTATGATCCGAAAGTGCTCTGGCTCTATTCCCTGGTCCTGCAGCGCAGCGGCCAAGTGCAGGAGCTGACCCGCGACCTTTTCTCCGGCCGGCAAAGCTACCACGACTTAAAGCCCCGCGTCCTCCATGCAATCCCGCAGGTCCTCCTGGAAACCCTGCTCTCCCTCTTCACCCATCGCGCTCCTCCATGAAAAAAATTGCCAACCCCAACTTTTTGCGATAGCCTTTCCCTGCAAAGGGCTGAGAGATGGCGCTCTGTTATTTTTGCGGCGGCGAGGTCGAGGTCGAGGGCAAGGTCTTTCGCCGTAACGAATGCCCCCATTGCCGGCGCGACCTGCACGCCTGCGTGCAATGTCAATTCTACGACCCTCACGCCCACAACCAGTGCCGCGAGCCCCAGGCCGAAGGGGTGCAGGACAAGGAGAAGGCCAACTTCTGCGGCTACTTCGTCTTCTCCGGCCGCG
>MGQK01000079.1:17594-21098 GCA_001797815.1 Deltaproteobacteria bacterium RBG_13_61_14
TCGGGTATTCGTGGCCCGCAGGGGAAAGGAAATCATCGGGGTTTCGGGATATTGGTATGATGATTATGCGGACAGCGGGGTTTACTGGCTGGGTTGGACCTACGTGGACCGAAAATATCAAGGCCAGGGGATCGGCCAAAAGTTGCTGGACCGGGTGATCCGGGAGTTGAAAAAGAAAAAAGCCCGCAAGCTTTACGTGGATACTTCCAGCCGCAGCCTCTACCGCCAGGCGATCCGCTTTTACCTGGCAAACGGGTTCAAGAGGGAAGGAAGGTTCAAGGATTATTACCAAAAAGGCGAAGACCAGATTGTGATGGGGAAGGAGTTGGGACGATGAAAACGAGAGATTTCCGATGGACGCAAAGAGGCAAGAGAGTACCCGAAGTCGAAAGGATTTTCAAGGCCATGTGGCGTTATTATGATTTCTATCTTGATGAAGCCAAGGACTTACCTTATTGGTCAACGGAGATGGCATTGGTTGGGAATCTAGCAATTGCTTCAGGGCGATTGGATTATCCTGTAGCTTTGGAATTTTACCATGGCAAAGCCTGGAGACGTAAACGTAAAAGAGCAGATCTTTGGATCGGATTTTCTAGCAAACGAGACATTTTGATAGAAGCCAAATGCTACTGGCCTTCTTGGAAAACAAGAATGGCCATCTCTAAAGTAGAAAGGTATCTTTCCAATGCAGAAAAGCAAATTACCCAATATTTGAAGGGGGCCAAGAAAGAAGAGATTCCTCGTTTTTCTGCTTCAATAATTTTTTTCCCATTTTCTATATCCCATGGTGAAATCAAAAGGGATGATTTTAAAAGCATTAAAGACAAATGTAATGAGTTTGCATCCCAGTTCAAGGGTTTCGATAATATTTCATTCCGTGCCCATTATTTCATAATGAATAAAAAGATAATTAGTCGTTTTCCAGATGAAGGATATTGCTATCCTGGAATCGTTGTTGTAGGCCGAATCAAATAAAAAGCACTTATAAAAAATTTAGAGCAAATGGGTTCAGTTTGGCGCTGAAAAAATGAGCCGCCATTGAAAATAAGGATGAGGAAATGGGACGGATAGTGAAGACCACTTGTCTTTTGCTCCTCGGGCTCGGAGTCCTCGGCTTCGAAAGCGCGGAGGTGGTTTACGATGAATGCAAAGGCAAACCGGAAAACGCAGTTTGTTCCGAGTATGCGGGAAAGGACGCGGGCCGGGCAAAGAACGTGATCCTGATGATCGGCGACGGCATGGGCGTGAACCAGGTCTTCGCGGCGCGGGTCCAGGCCAACGGGCCGGGAGAGCCCCTGGCCCTGGAGAGCCTGCCCCGCCGCGCTCTGGTCACCACCTGCTCGCGGAGCGGCTACACCGACTCCGCGGCCGCGGCCACCGCGCTCGCCACCGGCCACAAGGCTTTTGTCAAGGACATCAGCACCTCGCCCGAAGGCCAAGAGTATGAAACCCTGCTCGAGCTGGCCCAGAAGCTGGGCAAGAACGCCGGGCTGGTCACCACCGCCGATATCACCGACGCCACCCCGGCCGCCTTCGGCGCGCACGTGCCGGCGCGCAAGGAGCGGCAAGGCGTGGCCGAGGATTACCTGGGTCAGACCCGGCCCGAGCTGCTGCTCGGGGGCGGGCGCCACGAATTTCCGGCCCCGCTCCTCAGCCGGGCCCGGGCCGAAGGCTATGCAATAGTATATAACCTGCCGGAGCTGAACCGGCTCGACCCGATGAAAAGCCCGCGGGTGCTCGGCCTCTTTGCCGAAGACAACCTGACCTACGAAGCCGACCGGCCGCCCGATTCCTCGGAGCCGCGCCTGCGCGAGATGGCCGGCTTTGCCCTGGAGCGGCTCAGCCGGGACCCGGACGGCTTCTTCCTCATGATCGAGGCCGGCCTGATTGACCACGCCTGCCACCTGGGCAAGCTGGACAAGGCCATTGCCGAGGTGCTCGAGTTCAACGCCGCGGTCGAGACCGTGCTCGCCTGGATGGGCAACCGCGCCGATACCCTCCTGATCGTCACCGCGGACCACGAGACCGGCGGCCTGACCATCGCCGGCGACCATTACCAAAAAGGCGACACGGTCAAGGCCAAGTTCACCACCAAGACGATTCCCGGCGTCCCGGCCCTGCACTCCAAGCAGCGCGTGCCTCTGTTTGCCCTCGGGCCCAACTCCGCCGCGGTCAAGGATCACCTGGACAACACCGCGGTCTATTGCCTCGTCCGCAACGCCCTGCTTCCACCGGAGTGATTGCCGGCAAAGAAAGTCCGCTCCCCCAATCGGCCGCTTGCCTTTTGCCCACCTAACCCAAGGTTGTGGTGGCAATGCGTTGGCCGGGGAAAAAACAATCAAGCGGAAAAGGCCGAAAGGAAAAAATCAGCCAATCAACCAAAGTGGAACATCGTTCCCCTAACTTGGGCTGGACGCAAATTGGCGATAGTTAGCAGCACTTGTTGTTAGTAACTATTGCCAACCAGCACGCCTTTTCCGGTTACGCTCAACCTCCTCCTCGCGGTAACTCCTGATTTTTCCTGAAAAATTGTTTTTAATCCCAGGATGGCATAGGGCTTGCTTTAAACACAATCATATAAAACTTGGATTTTGCGGCCTTTCCTGACCATTCGGGTTCAAACCTTACATGAGTTCTTTTCAGCCGGTTCCAGGAAGTGGTAGGCTTGCATCCATGCCGGGCACGTTCTTATTTCACCAGCACTTAGATCTAGAAAGGGATTGGGACCATGCGCTTCCCCCGTAGGTTGTTCGGGCGTGGGGAGGAGGGGCTTAAGGAAAGTGTAAAAGAGAGGAGATCTTGGGCAAAATGGAAAACGATCAAGAGGAATTTTCAAGCCGGGCAGTGGAACCCAGCCACCACATTCAGAATACCCAGGAATCCATCCGGTTGTCATTACCGGACGGGCGAGTGGACACCCAGGTCAAGGGAAGTATGTTGCTGGGCTATGTCAAGACCATCCGGGCGAATAAGCAGATGGATTGGGGTCAATACTTGCGTCCCTCTGACTGGGAAATCATCCAGGGTTCGGTCTTGGCTTCCACCTGGTATCCCTTCGAGTTTTTTTGCCGGCTGGGGATAGCCATTTTCAAGGAAGTGGCCCATTACGACTTGAACCGGGTCCGGGAGTTCGGCCGGCGCAACATCCAGGAGATTCTGCAAATTTATAAGAACATCGTTGTGCCCGGGAACCCACAGCAGAGCCTTCTTAATCTGGCCGAGCACCAGGAGATGCTGATGCAGGGGAACCCGAGCATGAAAGCGATCAGCCTCAGCCCCCAATCGGTGCGCTATCGCATCCATGCGTCTCTTGATCCGGTGGAAAGGCCATTGCTGGAGGCTTTTTGTTACCAGATGGCGGGCGGGGCGGAGGTCACCGCCGAGCGCGCGGGCGGTCAGGAGGTGACCAGCCGGGTGCTCCCGGCCGGCGACAGCTTCGAGCTGGAGGTAAGCTGGAAGAGCGAGGACTGGATATCGCTCTGAAGCGGCGCTGCCCGCCGGCTC
>MGQK01000079.1:21104-23847 GCA_001797815.1 Deltaproteobacteria bacterium RBG_13_61_14
CCGATGGCAACCGGGAATCATTTCGAGAGGAGAAGCTTAAATGTCCAAAACTATTCTCATCGCCGATGACGACCCGCTGGTGCGGGAGCTGGTGAAAGAGGTTCTGGCGGAGGAAGGCTACCGAATCTTTGAGGCCGGGGACGGGATCGAGGCATTGCAAAAGACACGGGAGATTCTGCCGGACCTTGTGGTCCTGGACGTGATCATGCCCGGGATGGTGGGTTATGCCGTGTGCCGGGCCCTCAAGAACGATCCGCTTACCCGGCATATCTTTATCCTGTTTCTCAGCGGCCGACCGAAAGCCGAGGCGGAGATCGCCGTCCGGAGAAACGGCGGAGATGAATTTGTCTCCAAACCCTTCGACGTGTTGGCGCTCAGGGCCAAAATCAGTTTGATTCTCTCCCAACTCGCGCCTTGCCCGGTCTTGCGCTTCGGTCGGGAGCTGAGGGAAAAAGAATCTCCAACGGATAAGACGGGGAAAATTTCGGGGGAGAGTCTTCCGCAGCCGCCCGGATCAGAGCGATAGTTCCTCTCGGATTCAATCCCGGAAATGGCGGACCGCGGAATTTTGCCGGCTGATCTCCAAATCGGCCGGCCGGTAGCCCGCGCCCTAATCGCGGCAAGATCGCGCTTATTTCCGAGACACAACCCCAGCCCCACCCATGACCTGGTTTCAGCTCCCGCGGGATCGGCTCGTCTCCCCAGGTTTGCTTCGCGATTTTATCTTTGCTAAGCTACGCCAGGATTGGAAAGTTTCCTCCAATTCCGAGTGACGGTGCAACGGTAGCTTCAGCCTTTGCGAGTGTTTCCTCTCCCTCAGGGAGGCGGCCATGAACTTTGATTTAAGCTCGGAACAATTGGCGGTGCGGAATGCCGCGGTGCGCTTTGCCGAAAAGGAGATCTACCCCAAGGTAGCGGAGCAGGAGCGGAATTGCACCTTCCCCAAAGAGACCATCCAGAAGATGGGATCGCTCGGCTTCTTCGGCGCGGCCTTTCCCGAGGAGTTCGGCGGCACGGGCTCCGGCTACCTCTGCCACGCGATCCTGTGCGAGGAGATCTCGCGGGCACACTCCAGCCTGCGCACGCCCTTCAACCTCCAGGCCATGACCTGCCCGGCCACCCTCCTGCAGTGGGGCACGCCCGCGCAAAAAGAGAAATACGTGAAGAAGCTGGTGAGCGCGGAGTGGATGGGGCTGTTCGCGATCACCGAGCCGGACGTAGGCTCGGACGTGGCCGGGATCAAGACCGTAGCCATCAAAAAGGGCGGCCGGTATATCCTCAACGGCCAAAAGACCTGGATCTCAAACGCCACCGTGTTCGACGCCGGCCTGGTCTTTGCCAAGACCAACCCCAAGGAGCGGCACCGGGGCATCTCCTGCTTCCTCATCGAGAAGGGGATGAAGGGGCTTTCGGCCCGGGAGATCGCGGACAAGCTCGGGCACCGCTGCTCCCCGACCGGCACCCTCTTTTTGGAGGACGTGGAGGTGCCGGAGGAGAACCGGGTCGGGCCGGAGAACGAGGGCTTCAAGGTGGCCATGACCGCGCTCGATCGGGGGCGACTCTCCGTGGCCGCGGGCGCGGTGGGGGTGGCCCAGGCCTGCGTGGATGCCGCGGTCCGCTACGCCCGCGAGCGCGAGCAGTTCGGCCAGTTGATCGGCACCTACCAGATGGTCCAGCAAAAGATCGCGGAGATGCGCGCCGGGGTGGAGGCGGCCCGGCTCCTCCTCTACCAGTGCGGGTTCCTCAAGGACCAGGGCCGGCGCGACACCCTGGAAAGCTCGATCGCCAAATATTTCGCCAGCCAGGTGGCGGTGGCCGCGGCCAACGACGCGGTCGAGATCTACGGCGGCAACGGTTATTCCGAGGAGTATCCGGTCAGCCGGCTCCTGCGCGACGCCAAGCTCTACCAGATCGGGGAGGGCGCTTCCAATATCATGCGCCAGTTGATCGCCCTGGATGCCCTGGGCTGGAAAAAGGCCAACGGCTGAACTGAACAGTTTGTCAAAATCAAGACGATAGGGTAAGCTTAAAGATGGAGGGTCTGGATGTCCAGGAGTGCAAAACTTAAGAAGCTGCCAAGAGAAGAAGCAGGGGAAGGGCTACCCGGATATAAACCGCGCACCGAGTTCGGCCGGAAGCTTTTGCAGATTCGGACGCGGTATATCACCTCGGGCGGCAAGCTTCTCAATTGGGAAGAGATCGATCGGGAATTAAAGGATTTGCGCGAGCGGAACGCCTGATGACCATCAGCTTTATTGATTCCGGCGTTTTAATCGCGGCCTTCCGGGGCAACGACGAGATTGCCCGGAAAGCCTTCGAGATCCTGGATGACCCCAAGCGAGAATTTGCTTCCAGTGGTTACGTGCGGCTGGAAGTTCTGCCCAAGCCGATTCACTTTGGACGAACAGAAGAAACGGCTTTTTACCAAGAGTTCTTTCCCCAGGTAAAACATTGGATGCCGGAGGATTATCCGATCCTTGCCGCCGCCTTTGACCAAGCGCAAGTGGATGGCTTGAACGCCATGGATGCCCTCCACGTAGCCGCGGCCGTGGCGGCCAAGGCCGATGAGTTGGTAACCACGGAAAAGCCCGATAAGCCGATCCACCGCACCAAGGCAATCCGCGTGCGCGGGATTCGCTAATTCGTTCGATCTTATCTCAGGCTAATAAGCCTTCACCTCAATGAAGAGTCCTCCTTTTTCCTTGGAGAGCTTGCGCCGGCCAGCCGGATGCGCTATAGAGTT
>MGQK01000079.1:23878-52844 GCA_001797815.1 Deltaproteobacteria bacterium RBG_13_61_14
CTATGGTAGCAGCCTATGTCCTGATCGAGACGGTTCCCGGCAAGAACGTGAAAAACGTGCGCGGCGACATCCTGCGGATCAAGGGCGTCAAGTCCGCCGAATACGTGACCGGCCCTTACGACGTGGTGGCCCGGATCGAGGCCAAGGACATGACCGACATCACCCAGATCGTGGCCATCAAGATCCAATCCATCAAGGGGATCGCCAAGACCATCACCCTGGTGGTCTTGACCTGACCCAAGGCCGACGCTTAAATCCTCTTGGCCAGATACTTGGCCAGGGCGATGAGGGTGAGGGTGGGCGGCCGGCCGGGCGAGCGGGGGAAGACCGAGGCGTCGCACACGTAAAGATTTTTCGCCGCCAAGGCCTGGAGTTCTCGGTCCACCACCCTCCCGATGGCCGCGGTGCCGCCCGGATGGCCGCCGATGTCATGGGCGATCAGGATGGAGTCCGGGTCAGCCCCGGCCTTGAGCAGGATCCGCTGGCAGGCCTCGGTCCCCTTGCGGAACTTTTCCCGGTCTTCCGCCGGGTAAGGCTTGTCAATCGTCCCGTCCGGGTCAATCCGTCCGCCAGGGGTGTCGCCGATCTTGGTGAACATGCCCATAATGCGGCGGAGGTCGAGGACCCGGCGCCAGGCCCGGAAGGACCGGCGCTGGGCAAGCTGTGCGCCCAACACCATGAGCGCGCCCACGGTGCCGACCAGAAAGCCGTCCGATTCCACGAACTCCTCCGAGGCAAAGGCAAAGGTCATCTCGCCGCGGGTGCCGTGCTCTTTGCCCACGGCCAGCACCACGTTCATGGGATCAATGAAAAAGCCCTCTCCCGCTTTCTCGATCCCGGAGCGCATCAGGATGAGCGGCGTGCCCAGGCCGCCGGCCGAGAGCACCACCTTTTCGCCGCGGACCTCCTGAAGCCCGCCCGGTCCAGCCAGCTTCACGCCCTTGGCCTGGCCGGCCTCCAGGATGACCCGATCCACCTCCGCGTTGAGTAAAACCCGCGCGCCGTGCTCCCGCGCTTCTTCCAGAAAGCTTCGCGCCGTCCACTTGGCCCCTTGCCGGCAGCCGAACATGCAGTCATCGCAGCGCGGGTCGCATTTCTCCGGATCAATGAACTTGGCCTGGGGATGGAGCGGGATGTCGAGCTCGCCCGCGGACTCGACCAGCCGGCGGGTCGCGGGCCAGGACTGGTAGAAGCTTTCGGGCAGGGGCTTGATTCCGAGCTCGGCCTTGGTCGCGGCCGTCTCCGGGCAGAGGTCTATCCCCAGTTCCGAGCCCAGCCAGGAGGGCGGGTCATAGGCATTGCCGTTGAACACGACCGAGGACCCGCCGGCGGTGATTCCCCGGGCCATCAGCCCGCCCTGCCGGGAGCGGACCGTCCGGGTGATGGTGCCCATGGAGGCGAACCGGCCCACGGGCCACTGGTGCCAGCGGCCCTTTTCCAGCAGGACCACCTTGCGGCCCTGCCGGCAGAGCTCCCGGGCCAGAGTGGCGCCGGCCGGTCCGGAGCCGACGATGACGATCTCCGTCTCGATCCGTGTCATGGGAAAATCTACTTTCCTTGGCCAGGCCCGGAATCAGCCGGAAAAGTCTGATTTGGTTCGGGTGCGCGATGGCCGGTTTCTGACTTTAGCATTCCGGCTTATCCTGTCAATGATGGTCGCGGGCAACTCTTGCGGGCAGACGGGGGCGAATACGAGATTCTCCCGACGAATTTTTTTGGACATATTCGACATTTTTTGTGGGTCGGAGCGCTAGGCGACCCGGTCCCGGTCGCCGATCTTCTTGATCACCCGCGCCGGCCGGCCCGCGGCCAAAGAATGGTCCGGGATGTCCTCGGTGACCAGCGAGCCGGTGCCGATCACGCAGTGGTCGCCGATGGTCACGCCCTTGAGCACGGTCACGTGCGAGGGCATCCAGACGTGCGAGCCGATGCTGATGGGGCGGGTCTCGAGCCGGGCCTGGTTGTCGAGCTGGTGGAGGTCCGAGTCCAGGATCATGCAGCCGTAACCGATCAGGGTATGTTCTCCGATGCTGATCCTCTCGCTCGCTCCATACAGCCCGCCGGAAAACCAGCAGTTCCGACCGATGGTGATTTCTGCCCCGGCCTTGCAGGAAAACACGCAATCGTCGTTCAAGGTCTGGATCCACACTCCCGGGCCAAAGGTGACGCGGCTTCCCGGCTCCAGGTTGAAGAGCACCCGGTGGATGCCCCGCTCGATGATCACGCCCTCGCCCAGCACAAGCTCGCCCAGGCCGCGGAACACAAACGTGCGCCAGTCCACCCGGCAGCCGCGGCCGAAGCGCACCCGGTCCCGGTAGCGCCAGCGCAGCCACCCCCGGCCCAGGGCCTGCTCCAGGGCGATCCCGCGCAAGAGCGCCCGCTCGCGCCAGGTCCAACCCATAGTTGGGGTCAGGTCTTCACATTTCACATAAGTCTCGCATTCTCTTGGCCAGAGCCCGATCATTTTGCATCCTTTGCTCGAGTCGTTTGACGCCCATGCTGACCGCGGAAACACCGACTCCAAGAGCCCGGCCCACTTCGGTCAAGGGATAGCCCCGGCGGGACACCAAATACCAATAGGCCATCTGCCGAAACGGACCGGCGCCTCGCCCCTTTTGCAAGTTGGCCGCGCTGACACCCAAGCCCTCCGCCACCCGATGCAGAGCCACGGTGAGTTCCCCCCTCGCTCTTGCCCGCCGATAGTGCGGGACGGTTTTCGGGTTTCCTTGCGGCCGGTATTTCTCCGCCAGGCGCGCCAAACTCTCGGGCGAGCCGGCCGGCCCTTGGCCTCGAAACTGATCCCAAATCGCTTCCTGGTTTCCGGCCAGCGCCTGGCAGACCTGACGGTAATACCGGCGTTGATGGGATTCGGTGCCTCCATAGCTCCCCAGGATGGCGCGGGATTGAAGCCAAAGGAAGCGTGGCCTGGGCCGGGTATATTCGCGGAAGCTTGACCAGAAATAATCCGCCGGGTCTTTGACCAGCCCCGCCCGGACCGGGTTCAGGTGGAGGTAAACGGAGAGGTGTTGCCAATGGTTTTCGTCGGTAATCAGAACGGCTTTGAACCGGCCCTGGAGAAGATGGCCGTCGGTGCGATGCCGGCGGTTGAAGCGGACGGTGTAGGTGACGTTCAGCCAATGCATGGCCTGACTCAGGTTCGCCTGGGGAGTGCGCAGGAAGAGGTGGTAGTGGTTGCTCATCAAGCAGAAGGCGAAGAGATGGAGCTTGTAACGCTCCCCAGCTTGTTCGAGTAATTGCAGGAAGGTTTGACGATCCGAGTCGTCGAGGAAAATGTCTGCGCGCTTGTTGCCCCGGGCGGTGACATGGTAAACCGCGTCGGGGAACTGGATACGCCAGGGTCTGGCCATGGCCCGATCATAGCCAACTCTAATCGCCCTGTCAAATGTGAAATGTGAAGACCTGACCCCAACTACTTCAGGGCCGCGTAGATCTTTTCTTTCAGTCGTTCCACCGCCTCCGGCTCCTTCACCTTGCCGTCGCCGGCACGGAACACGTAAAAGACGTCCGCGGCCTGGTCGGCCTTGGTGCTGATCTTGGCCAGGTGGATATTCAATCCCAGCTCGCTGAGCGCGGTGGTAATGTCGTAGAGCAGGCCCACCCGGTCGGGCGCGAACACGTCAATCACGGTGTAGCGATCGGACACGGCGTTGTCCACCTCGACCACTGGCGGGTAAAGGGGCACCTGGCGGGGCTTGACCAGCGAGGGCCGCTGGCGCCGGGCCACCCGCTCCGCCACCGAGACCTGGCGCCGGAGCACCTGCTCCAGGGTCCGATGGAGCCGCTCTTGCCGCTCCGGGTCGGAGAGCACCCGCTCGCCGTTGGTGGCCTGCTGCACCGGGTCGTTGACCTGGAAGATGTCGAGCGCGATGCCCTCGGCCAGGGTGTTGATCTGGGCGGCCAGGATGTTCAGGTTCAGCGAGGTGAACACCCCGGCCAACTCGGCGAACAGCCGGGGCCGGTCGCGGGTGACGATGATCACCTCGCTCGAGCCTTCCTCGGGAACCGGCCGCACCTCGGCCAGCACCGTGTGCCCTTTCAGCGCCGCGGCCAGCTCAAAATGGCGCGCGATCTCCTCCGGGCTGAAGCCCAGGAAATACCGGGCCGGCAGGTCGGTGAACCGGCGGTCCACCTGAGACGCCGGGAGTTTGCCGGCCAGAAGCTTCTTCACCTGCTGCCGGGTCTTTTCCATCCGCTTCTGGGTCTCTTCGCCGAAGAACCCACCCCGCTCCAGCACCCGGGCGGTGAGCTCGTAAAGCTCGCGGATCAGGGTGGACTTCCAGGAGGTCCAGGCCTCCGGGCCCACGGCCTTGATGTCGGCAAAGGTCAAGAGGTAGAGCAGGCGCAAGGTCTCCGGGTCGCCCACCTCCCGGGCAAAGTCGAGCACCAGGCGTTCGTCGTAGATGTCGCGGCGCTGGGCCAGGTGGTTGAGGCGCAGGTGCCGGCCGACCAGGAAGGCCAACTGGGCGATTTCCGAGGGCGCGAGCCCCAGGCGCCGGCCGGCCCGGCGCGCGAGCTTTTCCCCCACTTCCGCATGGTCGCCGCCCGAGCCTTTGCCCGCGTCGTGGAGCAGCGCGGCCAGGAAGAGAATTCCGGTCTCTTTCACCTCGGCCATGGCCCGGAAGAGCGCCGGCTCGGCCTCCGCGTATTCGCCCCGGTCCAGGGCCTCCAGCTCGCGGATGGTGAAGAGCGAATGCACGTCCGCGGTGTAGGCATGGTAGGCGTCGTGCTGGGCCAGGTGAGTGAGGTTCCTGAACTCGGGCAGCAGCGCGCTCAAAAGCCCGGCCTCGTGCATCCGGCGCAGGGTCTCGAAGGCGCGGCCCCGGTCCTCCAGGATCTCCCGGAACAGTCCGCGCACGGCCGGGTCCTGCCGGAAAGCCCGGCGGATTTTCGGGATCGCCGCCTTGGCCTCCTTCAGCGCCGACTCGCCCACCGGCACCTGGAACCCGACCGCCTTGCGGAAAAGCCAGAGCAGTGGCGGGCCGGGCGCTTCGCTCAGATACCCGGTCCGCTCGTGCCGGAGCACCCCGCCGGTAACCACAAACCCGTCTCCGGCCGACCGCGGCTTCCAGGCCTTGGGCGACCACTCGCCCCGCTCCAGGCACCGGTCCATCAGCGCCTCGCTGAACCGGCGGACCGCCGCGGTGTGGCGGTAGTAGTTCTCCATCAGCCGCTCCACCCCCAACTGGGAGCGGGTGTCCGAAAGCCCGAAATAGGCGGCGCAGCGCTCCTGCATGTCAAAGCTGAGGTGGTCGTTCTTGCGGCCGGCAAAGTAGTGCAGGCAGAAGCGGATGCGGAAGAGGAAGGCGAGGGAGCGGCGAAAGACCTGAAGGTCGTCGGTCGAGATCTGGCCCTTGAGCACCAGTTCATCCAGGCTCTGGACCCGGAATTTGACCTTGGCCACCCACAGCGCCGCATGGTAATCGCGCAGCCCGCCCAACCCCTCCATCAGGTTGGGCTCCACCAGGTAGATGCTCCCCTGCCAGCGCCTCAGCCGGTTCTCGCGCTCCTTTAATTTCCCTTGCAGGAACCGGGCGACCTGGTCCGGGATGATCTCCTGGTCGCGCACCCGGGCGAAGTGAGCGAACGCCGCGCCGGGCTTTCCGATCGGCCGCGCGTCGAGAAAGGCGGTCTTGATGGTGAGATCCGCGCGGGAAAGCTCCAGGCATTCCCGGGGCCGGCGGGTGCTGTGCCCGACCTTGAGTCCCAGGTCCCAGAGCAGGGTGAGCAGGCGGTCGGCCAGCTCGGGCAGGGGAGGAGCAAGCTCGGTGTCGTAGAGGAGCATGAGGTCGAGGTCGGAATAGGGGCAGTTTTCGCTCCGGCCGTAGCTGCCGAGCGCGACCAAGCCAAAGCCGATATTTTGACGTGCAACGGGTTTAAAACCCGTTGCCACTAGCGCCGCCTGCGCTTCCAGGATCAGTTGATCCAGGAGCCGGGTATAACCCAGGAGCAGGCTCCGCACCGGGGCGTGGCGGTCATGCTCGGCCCGGAGCCGGGCGCGGCCTTGGGCGAGCAGGGTCTGGAGCCGGGAGAAGAAACCCGGGGCCGCGCCTTTTCCGGGTCGGCCTTTTCCCTTGTCCGCGCCCGGCATCGGCTTACTCGCCCCAGGCGGCGGCCAGCTCGGGATGCTCGTTCAGATATTCGCGGATGCCCCGCGCCATGGCCCGGGCCAGGTCGTCCTGAAAGGAAGAAGACACCAACCGCTTTTCTTCGCGGCGGTTGCTGATGAAAGAGGTCTCCACCAGCACGCAAGGCATGCGGGCGCCGGTCAAGACCCAGAAGGGCGCCTTCTTCACGCCCAGGTCGTGGACGTTGGAATACTCTTTTTTCAGCTCCCGCACCAGCGACTCCTGGACCAACCCGGCCAGGGGCACGGAGTCGTTGACTTTGGTAGTAGTTTGCAAGTCGGCCAGGATCAAGTTGGTGATGCTGTCGGCTTTGGTCTGCTTGTCCTCGGACACAAAGTTCTCCCGCGCCGCCAGCTTGAGCGCGGCCCGGTCGGTGGTGTTGTCCAGGTAATAGGTCTCGATGCCCGCGGCCTCCCGGTTGGGGCTGGCGTTGCAGTGGATGGAGATGAACAGGTCCGCGTCCAGGGTATTGGCCCGGGCCGTGCGCTCGACCAAAGAGAGGTAGCGGTCGTCGGAGCGGGTCAGCACCACCTTCAACTCCGGGTTCTCCTTTTCCAGCCGCGCCTTGAGCTTCTTGGCCAGGGCCAGGGTCACGTCCTTCTCTCGCGTCCGGCCCGGGCCGATCGCGCCCGGGTCTTTGCCGCCGTGCCCGGGATCAATCACGATCACGGATCGGGTCGGGGCCTTGCCGGCCTTGGCTGGGGCCGGAGCCGGCTCGCGTTTCTTGGCGGTTGGCCGGGGGCCGGGTGCGGGAGCAGTAGTGGCCGGCGAGGCCGAGGCCGAGGGCTGCGTCGCGGGAGAGCGCGCCGGAGCCGTCTTTTGGCCGCTGATATCCATGACCACCCGGAACCCGCCGTCCTCCCCGGGCAGCGGAAAACAGTGAAAGTCGCTGATGCTCTTCAAGTCCAGCACCACCCGGGCCGCGTCCTGATCGTGCTGGCCGGCGCGGGCCTTTTCCAACAAGCCGTCGCCGATGGGCAGGTCGTAAAAGCCGTCCCGGAGCGGCGTCTGCTCCCGGAACTCCTGGCTGAGCACGGTCCCGGGAAAATCCACGTAGAGCCGGGGCGGCGCGCCCAGGTTCGGATCCGGCTTGAGCAGGTGGGGCGGCAGGAATTCCACTTCCCGGTCCAGGTCCACCACCACCCGGGTGTAGTCCTGGCTCGACCAGTAGCGGATCGTGAGGATCTGCGCGGGCGATGCCCCCGGAGCCGGGCTGACCGGAGCGGACGGCGCGGCAGGGCTGGGGGATGGAGCCACCGGCGCCGGCTTAGGCGCCGGAGGGGCGCTGCCTTGGGGCAGCCCGGCCAGTTGGGCCTGGGCCTGGCGGACCATGTCGCCCCGGCGATAGCGCTGGATCGCGCGCTGGTATTCGATGCGGCCGCGGTCATAATCGCCCATCAGCTCAAAGCAGCGGCCGCGCAGGAACTGGGCGTCATCGGCCAGGGTCGAGTCCGGGTATTGGGCGATCAGCGCCTGGAACGGCCCGAGCGCGGCCTCAAGGTCATTCGGGTTCTTGGAAAAGGCGTAGCAGTCGAAGCGGAGCTTGCCCGCCATGTAAAGGGCGTCGTCGGCCTTGTGGCAGTCCGGGTATTTCTCCGCCACCGCCTCAAACTCGCCGGCCAGGCTTTCCCAGCGCTCGTGATATTTCTTCTGGGCCGGGGACCGGATAAAAGAGGAATAATGATCGGACGCGCGCGCGTAAGCCGCGGTGCAATCCGAGGCTTGAACTGCGGCCGGGAGAGACCAAAAGACTGCTATTACCGCCGCCACTCCGATCCGCATTTTCGCTCCACTCCGCCCGAGCATGGCTGATCTTCATTATAAACGATTGGACCCCAAGAAGGCAAGCATTTTTTGCGGCGAAAAAATGAAACTTTGCCGCCTTCTTCCAAGTTGAGCCTGCTTTACTAATGGGAGCATGAAATATTGGACACTTCCCGCGGCGGGCAAACCCCGTAGGGGCACGGCATGCCGTGCCCCTACAATCTGTGCCGGGGTTCCTCACTGTCCAATGAATAGCGCTCCCATTAGTAACCCGGAAAATGCAATCAGGATTTTACCACGAAGACACAAAGGCTCTAAGAAACTATCTCAAAACCGGCAAGGTAGGAGCGGCTCGCGAGCCGCCCCTACGCCGTGCCCTTGATTTTATCGCGGGTCAAAATTGCCATGGTGTATAATTATCCAAAACCAGAGGTTTTGAGATAGTTTCTTAGTGCTCCAGTTCATAATTTCGATGAGGTATTTTCACTGCTCGCTCCCGCCTTGCCCCATCACGCTCCCCCTCACCCTCCCCTCTCCCCCCAGCGGGGGAGAGGATAAGGAGAGGGGGGTGGCCTTTCGGTGTCCCAGGACTGATATGAAGATCAAGAATACGCCATGATATTTATGAAATAGCCCACTAAGTCAGAATGATTTCTTGCCGATTCGGCTGGGATTTTCTTCCCGGTCCAAGTTGACCGCTCGCGCCGGTCCCCCGTGCTCTCAACCCGCTTATTCTTCGTGACTTTGTGCCTTGGTGGTTAAGAAATCTTTTTCCCAACCGCACGATTCGGGTTTAAATGAACAGCATTGCGACCTGCCCCCCATCCCCAATCCATCCTTCACCCTAGCGGTTTAGCCTTCTCCAGATGCGGATCAGGATCCCCAGCGTATAGCGCGGTCGTTGGAAGAGAAGATCAAACAGGAATCGCTTCAGGAACACCCACGGACGGCGCAGGAACGAGCGCAGGCTGTAGTAGAGGAACGCCCGGCTCACGATCCGCTCGAGTTCCCCCGCGGCAAAAATCCCTTCCCGGTAAGGGGAGCGGGAGTAAGAGAGATTTTCGAAATTGAAATCCTCCTGAAGCAACCGGCGCGACTTGGCGATTTCATACAGTTCCGTGCCGGGGAGGGGATTGGCCACAAAAAAATAGGCGAGATCCGTTTTCATCTGGTGGGCGAAGCGAATGGTCTCGCGGATTTGCTCCCGGGTTTCGCCGGGGAAGCCGCAGATGTAAAAAGCGTCGGTGCGGATCTTTTTGGTCCGGATGTAGCGGGTGATCTCCGCCGCCTGCTTGAGCTGGAGCGGCTTTTTCACGATCTGGCGCAACACTTCTTGACAGCCGCTCTCGTAGGCCAAGGTCATCTCGTAACAGCCCGCCGCCACCATTAAATCCACTAATTCCTCGTCCAGGGTCCACAGACTCACGCCGTTCGGATAATTGAACTTGATCTGGTAGCCGCGAGCGATCATCCCGCGAAAGATGGCCTTCGCCCGCTTGCGGTCCGCGGTCATGTTGTCATCTTCGAATTGGATTTCATCAATCCCCCACCGGTTGATCATCTCGCCGATCTCGTCCAAAACATTCTCCGCCGAGCGGGTCCGATAATGGTTGCCCCAAAAGTGCGTGCTGGAGCAAAAGATACAGCGGGCCGGACAGCCCCGGGAGGTGAGCATCGGGGCGTAGTGGCGGCTGGTCGTGCTTAAGCTGTGCGACGCCCCCACCCGGGGGTAAAGCTTCATCGGCAAAAGCTCCCGGGCGGGGAAGGGGATCGAGTCCAGATTTTCAATCCATCGGGTTTTGGGAGTAATCACCGCCTGTCCGTTCTCTTTGAAGGCCAGGCCGTCTATTTCCGAGAGCGCGCGGCCCTCCTGCAAGTGCCGGATCACGGAAAGCAGGGTGATCTCTCCTTCCCCTAAGGCAATCATGTCCAGGGAAGGCTCGTGCAAGCAATCTTCAGCCAAGAAAGTAGGATACCCGCCCCCGGTGATGGTCAAGATCCTGGGATCTATTTTTTTTACCGTCCGGCACACTTCCCGGACCACCGGAAAAACCGAGCTGAAGATGCAACTAACTCCCACGAGGTCGGGCTGGAACCGTTCCATCCGCGCCTGGATTTCCGAGAGCGGGGAACCATACCAGGTAAAAACCGGGTCCAGTTTTTTTTTGTAATCACTTTCCGCGACCGCATCCATGATCTGAACCTCCGCTTCATTTCGGATCACGGCCGCCAGATAGGAAACCCCCAAGGGCGATGAAGCTACTTTCATTGTCTCCCGCGCCAACCGGACCGGCGGGAACAGCAAAAAGACTCGTTCGATTTTTCTTTTTTCGGGCATCGGGTTCGGGTCTCTTTTTCCAGTAAGGGCACAGCCGATTGATCCGGCAATGCCCGCCAGCCGAGATCAACTTTTCAGCGCTGGCGACGATGATAACACTTCAAAGGTTCATCGCGTTCAGGTGTGGATCATTTTTCTCAAAGGACGAAGAAAGCGATTCCTCTTGAGGACTTCCTGGCCTTGCGCAGATCCTGATGATAAGCGCCGAAAAAGACCGCCTCCGCCCACTAGCCGCCGGCGAGCAACGGCGCGAGTCCGAATTAAGCGAGACCCAGGTTGAGGGTTTGGAGTCAGAAATTCAGGGCGTGTTGCCCAAATTAAATTTCGATTCAGCCTCGCCTTTCCATCATCGCAAAATCGCGGGGTTACCTCGTCAGGGCGACCGGACTTCGGCGAGCTCAGTCGAGCCGCCGGTCACCCTGGCCGTGGCTGCTCGGGGCGGATTCCAAACCCGCCCTACTACTCGGGCAACCCTTTTCAGGCAACTCCATTTTAGGCTTTGAGCGTTCTCTATGTCAAGGGAAAAATTCTCCTTGCCCACCCCCATTTTTTATCCGCACCGCATATTTTCGGCCTGCGTAGGGGCGCAATTCATTGCGCCCCTTTCCCGCAAGGGCGCGATAAATCGCGCCCCTACCCCCGGTTTCCAAAAAATGGGTGTGGGCAAGAAAAATTCTCTGACACTAAAACTTGTCCGCGGCGGAGAAGGTTTTGGTTTTTGCCCGATGGTCGGTTATAATTCTTTTATGAGCCGCTCCGGCATCATCACCCTGACCTCCGACTTCGGCGACCAGGACAGCTACGTGGCCGCCATCAAGGCGGTGATCCTGGGCATTTTCCCGGAGGCGCGCTTGGTGGACATCAGCCACCAGGTCCCGGCGCAGGACATCACCCATGCCGCTTATCTCTTGAAAAGCTCGGCGCTTTACTTTCCGGCCGGCACCGTGCACCTGGCCGTGGTGGACCCGGGCGTGGGATCGTCCCGGCGGGCCATCGCGCTCGAGTCGCAAGGCCATTTCTTTGTCGGGCCGGACAACGGGATCTTCACCGACTTTCTCGGACCCGAATCCAGAACCTTCCTTCTCAACCGCCCCGAGTTCTTCCGGCCCCGGGTCTCGGCCACCTTCCACGGCCGCGACATCTTCGCCCCGGTCGCCGGCCACCTGGCCAAGGGCGCGGACCTGGAGAGCCTGGGCGAGCCGATCTTTGACCCCAAGAAGCTGCCCCGGCCGGAGCCCAAGGTCTTGCCGGACCGGATCGTGGGCGAGGTGATTCACGTGGACCGGTTCGGGAACCTGATCACCAACATCCCCTCCGAGCTGATCCCGTCGCGCTCGACCATCCGCATCATGGGCAAAGACATCCCGGGCCTCTCTCCCCACTACCAGAGCGCTCCGGCCGGAGTGCTCCTGGCCCTGATCGGCTCGACCGGGCTCCTGGAAATTTCCCTGCCCGAAGATTCCGCGGCCCAGCGGCTCAAAGCCTGGACCGGCCAGGCGGTGGAAGTGCTTTTTACCGGGGAGTGACCTGACCCGGCCAAGCCGGAAAGAAGGATTTTCAACACAGAGATCACGGAGAACACTGAGGACAAAGATTCAGAAATGAGGTCTGGTTTTTTTGAGCCTGCTTTTAATTTCTTCTCCGTGCTCTCTGTGCGCTCTGTGTTAAACTCTTGTTCTCCTCTCTTCGCAGTAGGTTGCTATTTCTCCGCCAGCCAGTATAATGAGGCCGGGTCAAGCGCGGATGGCCAAAATCATCGCCATTGCCAATCAGAAAGGCGGCGTGGGCAAGACCACCACCGCGGTCAATCTGGCCGCGGCTTTGGCCGTGGCCGAGAAAAAGACCCTGCTCCTTGACCTCGACTCCCAGGCCAATGCCACCTCCGGGCTCCTCAGCAACGGCGCCTCGGTCGCGGCCAGCATCTACCCCGTGCTCCTGGGCGAGCTCCCCCTGGCGCAGGCCGTCATCCCCACCGAGCTGCCTTACCTCTTCCTCGCCCCCTCCACCCCCGACCTGGCCGGCGCCGAGATCGAGCTGATCGAGACCGAATCCCGCGAGCGCCGGCTCCAGCAGGCCCTCACGCCCGTGGCCAAGGACTATGCCTTCATCATCCTCGACTGCCCGCCCTCCTTGTCCCTGATCACCGTCAACGCCCTGACCGCGGCCCACCGGGTCCTGGTGCCGCTGCAATGCGAATACTATGCCCTGGAAGGACTGGGCCGGCTGCTGAAAACCGTCGCGCTGGTGCGCGAGCGGCTCAACCCCGCGCTCGCCATCGAAGGGATCCTCCTCACCATGTATGACCGCCGCAACAACCTCTCGCGCCAGGTGGAGGAAGAAGTGCTCAAGCACTTTCCCAAGCTGGTCTTCAAGACCGTGATCCCCCGCAACGTCCGCCTGGCCGAAAGCCCCAGCTTCGGCAAACCCATCCTGCTCTACGACGCCGCCTCCACCGGCGCCGAGAGCTACCTCCGCCTCGCCCGCGAGATCCTCGACCGGGCAGGAGCCAAACGATGAGCAAACGCAAGGCGCTGGGCAAGGGCCTCGACGCCCTGATCCCCGCCAGCCCCACCGGCGCCGCCGCGGCCGAGGTGCCGGTCCTGAAAAAAGGCGCGGCGCTTCCCTCCGGGCCGGTGCTCTGCCCCATCGAGGAGATCGTACCCAGCCCGCATCAGCCCCGCAAGCGCTTTGACGAGAAAGCCCTGGCCGAGCTCGCCCGGTCCATCAAGGAGAACGGGCTGCTCCAGCCGATCCTGGTCCGGCCCCGCGAGGGCAAGGGCGCCAGGTTCGAGCTGGTGGCCGGCGAGCGCCGCTGGCGGGCGGCCCAGCGGGCCGGCTTGAAAGAAGTGCCGGTGCTGGTCAAGAAGATTGACGGCGACAAGGCGCTCGAGCTGTCGCTGATCGAGAACTTGCAGCGGGAGGACTTGAACCCGATCGAAGAAGCCGAGGGCTTTCGCTGGCTGAGCGAGGAGTTTGGCTGCACCCAGGAAGAGGTGGCGGACAAGGTGGGCAAGGACCGGTCCACCGTGGCCAATGCGCTTCGCTTGCTCAAGCTCCCGGCCCCGATCCGCAAAGACCTGGAAGAAGGGAAGCTCTCCGCCGGCCATGCCCGGGCCATCCTTTCCCTGGAATCCAATGCCGACATGAATAGGCTGCGCCAGCAGATCCTGAAACACGACCTCTCGGTGCGCCAGGCCGAAGCCCTGGCCCGGCGGATGGCCCAGACCGGCGCCAAGCCGGCTAAACCCGCCAAGGCCAAGCCCGACGTGCACGTGCGCCAGCTGGAAGAAGACCTCCAGCGCGTCCTCGGCACCAAGGTCTCCATCCACTTCCGGCCCGGCAAGCCCGGCAAGATCGAAATCGCCTACTCCTCCCTCGACGACCTCGACCGCATCATTGCCCGCCTCAAGCGCTGACGCCAACTTCGGGATGACATATCCCGTTGATCGTGCTTGGTCAAGCTGACTATCCAAGGAGGAAACGAGCCTTACGGATGAGATCAAGGGAAGAAAAGGCGCGAGTGCTGGCCCGGACGCTGATCATCGCGCTGGCTTTGGTCCTGGCCGGCGGCTGTTCCGTCTTGCACCAAGGAGCGGAGCAAGGCCGCGACCCGGAGCTGACGCTCCCGGCCGGCGCGCTCGGCTCGAGCCGGAACCCGGTGAAGTGCGACGGGCCGGCCGGCGAGCATCAATACCTAAAGCGGCTCCGCGGGCCGGACGGCCAGCCGGTCCGCTACCAGCGCCTGGGCAGCGTGGGCCAAGGCGCGTTCGGCCACGTCGTGGACCTCTACCTGGTCGAGTCGCGGGACGGCACGGTCCGCCGCGAAGTCTTCCTGGACATGTATTGCCCCGGCCACCGCGAAAATCAGCCCGTCCCCGGCTTCTTTCTCGCCGACCAGACGCTCTAACCTCTTACCGAGATTGATATTCTATTCCTGACCTGGACTTTTGCCCCGCCGATGCACAATGCTACAATAACCCTGCCGGTTTACGGGGAGGAAGCCAGGATGGACGATTGGACTGACGAACAGACCATGATGCGGGAGATGGTGCGCCGGCTGGCGCGGGAGAAGCTTCTTCCGCTCGCCGCCCGGATTGACGAGGAGGAGGTTTTTCCGGAAGTGGCCTTTCGCGCACTGGCCGGGGCCAAGCTTTTCGCTTTGGCCGTGCCGGAGCGCTACGGCGGGGCGGAGGCGGACGTGACCACGCTCTGCCTGGTGATGGAGGAATTGGCCAAGGTCTCGCCGGCCTGCGGTCTCATGGTCTTTTCCACCCAGGCGGTCTATCGGGCGCTGCGGGAATGCGCCAGCCCCGAGCAGGCGGACCGCTTTTTCCCGGACATGGGCCAGGGCGACAAGCTCGCCTCTTTCGTGCTCACCGAGCCGGACTTCGGCTCGGACGCGGCCTCGCTCCGCACCCGGGCCGAGCGGCGGGGCGACGGCTACCTGCTCAACGGCGCCAAGGTCTTCATCACCTCGGCCTCGGCCGCCCGCTATTTCCTGGTCTTTGCCCGCACCGGTCCGGGCGAGCGGGAGCAAGGGATCAGCGCCTTCCTGATCCTGCGCGACACGCCGGGCCTGGTGGTCGGCAAGGCGGAGGACAAGATGGGCCTGCGCGGCTCCATGACCAATCAGGTCATCCTGGAGGACGCCCGGGTCTCCGCGGCGAACCGCATCGGCCAGGAAGGCGAGGGCTGGAAGATCCTGACCGAGGTCGCCAACGTCATGCGCTTGTGGGGCGCGGCCTCCATGGCGCTCGGCATTGCCGAGGCCGCTCTTGAATGCGCCGTGGCTTATGCCCGCGAGCGAAAGCAGTTTGGCCGGCCCATTGCCGGGTTCCAGGCCCTCCGCTTCATGCTCGCGGACATGGCGATCCTGGTCGAGGCCTCCCGCAGCCTGATCTATTCCACCGCCGGGATGATTGACCAGGGCCGCGGCAGCAAACCGGAAATCGAGTCGCGGGTCTCGATGGCGAAGTGCTTCGCCTCCGACGCGGCCATGAAAGTAACCACCGACGCGGTGCAGATCCTCGGCGGCTACGGCTACACCAGGGATTACCCGGTCGAGCGGATGATGCGCGACGCCAAGGCGCTGCAGATCCTGGACGGCACCAACCAGATCCAGCGCATCGTCATCGCCCGCAACCTGATCCAGGACTAACCCTGCCCCGGAGGAATGAAACGATGAAACTAAAAACCTGCTGTCTGGTATCGGTTGCCATCCTGGCTTGCATGGGGCGAGCTTCATTCGGCGCGGAAGCGCCTCCGCGAACCCTGACCGTGGCCGCGGTGCAAACCGCCAACCGCGACGGCGACTACGAGCAGAGCCGGGCCATAGCCGAGCGGATGGTGGTTGAGGCGGTGGAAAAGGGCGCGCGGTTGATCCTGCTGCCTGAGTTCGCCCTGATCGGCTACCGCTTCCATGACGATATCTGGCAGATGGCCGAGCCGCTGGAAGGCCCGACCCTGGCCTGGATGCAGGCGCTCTGCCGACGCTATCAGATCTATCTCGCCACCTGCATCCTCGAGGTCAAGGACGATGACTTCTACGACACCCTGGTCCTGGTGGGACCGGGCGAGGGCGAGCTTTGGGTCCATCGCAAGATCGAGCCGGCCCTGTTCGAAGCGCGTTACTTCAAGGGCGCGGGGCTGAACCCCTCGGTGTTCGAGACCCCGCTCGGCCGGATCGGCGTGGCCATCTGCTACGATACCTCCAAGAGCCACACCATTCGCGACCTGCTCCAGGGCCGGCCGGAAATTGTGCTTATGACCTACTCGGCGCCGGAAATCCCCATTGCGCTCAAGAGCATGAACCGGCTCAACATCCAGGCCAACCTGGAGCTGCCCGTGCTCTACGCCCGCGTGCTCGGCGCGCCCGCGGTGATGGTGAATAAGACCGGAAAATGGGACTCGCCTTTCCCCATGCTCCCCCTCGTGCCGCTCCGCTCGGAATTCGCCGCCCGCTCCCGCATCGTGGCCGCCCAAGGCAACGTGCTCGCCAGCCTGGAAAAGGAAGAGGCGGTGATCGTGGCCGAGGTGGAGCTGGGCGCCGCTATCCAGCCCCGGCCCCAGGAGATCCCGGTGGGCCGCTGGTTTGTCCCCTACAATGGGCTGATGCGATGGTTCAGCGATTTCACCTTTCACCGCGGCGAGCGCCGCTACCAGCGGAGCCAGGCCCGCCAAAAGGCGGTGGAGGAAGCCAAAGTTCGGCACCTCGTCAACTCCCCGTGTGCCGGCGACAGCGGGAACGAAGATTGAGGAAAACCAAGAAAGGAGAGGATGCAAATGATCGTGTTGGCGGCCACGTTGAAGGCGAAGGCGGGCAAGGAGGACGAGCTGATTGCGGCCATGAAGAAACTGGTGGCTGCGGTCCGGCAAAACGAGCCGGGCGCTCTCGATTACACGCTCCACCGCTCTAAAAAAGACCCGGCCACGTTCCTGGTCTATGAAAAATACCGGGACGATGCGGCCATGAAAGCGCACATGGGTTCAGTCCATTTCCAGGAGGCCAGCAAAAAGTTCGGAGAGCTTTTGGCCGGCCCGCCCGGGCTGGAGATGTTCGAGGTGGTGGAGTAAGCCTATAAAGTAAAAATTAGTCTTACTTTTCAAACTGCGCTCGCGGACCAATGTCTTGCAGAAATATTGATTGCAAATTTAAGGAGCTATGTAAAAAGATAAACAAGCAGTTGAAGGATTGATAGATCTTTCCATCTTGCCGCGTACTTCCAAGCTGATCCTTGTGGTAGTAGAGCACGTCACGCTCCAGGGTCTGCGCTTTGGCCGATCGAGGCCCCCAAAGCTTCCCCGACTTTTTAGCCTGTTTCAGATTGTCAAAGAGCTCTTGCGTCAGTTGACTGAATGGGATCTTAGTTTCCCTAATAAATTGATTTATAAAATTATTTTATATTTTTGTAAAGATTGTGAAATGATATTATATACAAATAATATATTTATATTTTCCTTATAATTTATTATATCATAGCGCTTAAATCCTAAATAGTTATTATTATTTATGTTCTTTATTTCAATTTCTACATTTGTTCCTCCAAAACCGGTCTGCTCGGGAGATTTAAGTTCAAAAATGTTAGCCTTTATTAAATTACTTATTAAATTACTAAAATCCTCACATTTGATAATTACAACTGACCTGCTTTTTCTATTGTTTTTAATTTTGAAGTTTTTCTTATATGTAATAATCTCATCTTCAACAATAATATTTTCATTATTGAATGTTATAAAAGTATAGTAAGCAATTCTTTTAGTAAAGTTGATAGATGATGTTTTTATTATAAGAGTATAATTATTTAAGGTTTCTCCATTTATAATTTGCTTATCGCAATCTTCATTACCTCCCCCAAGATGCGAACTTAAAAAAACAAATATTAAACAATAAAAAAATATAAATAGAAGAATACTTCTTATCAATTTATAAGCCATCATTTATCTTTCTCCTGGAAATTTATAATCACTTGGAAAAACATAGCCACTTTCTTGTAATGTTCTTGGAGCGGGATATCTTGGAAGGATGCTTCCGTAACCCATATTAATAACTCTTAAATCATAATTATTTAGGCTTTTCGTAGTTAAATTTGCCATAAACTCAGATGTTCCAATCTGATTCAATACATCTAAACCCATTGTTTCAGTTTGAGCACATACTCTATGAGATAAAAGCATATGTTCATCTTCAACCAAATTATTAGGAAGCAAACCCGCTTAATTCGGGGGACACCATACTTAATTCTCCTTATTCGGATATTCTCTCTTGCGCATTCATTACCGGAAAGCGCCTCGATCAATATGGAATTTTACGCTCCGGGCATTTCCAAGTCAAGCATTTTCTTCACAAGATTTGATAGGAAAAATGCTATTGAAAATCAAAGGGTTGGGAGATGTTTTGCCTGACGGGGAACAGTGGACAGGGGTGCAAGGGACTTTCGGCGTTAGGCTTTTGGCTTTAGGCACAGGAACGAAAAAATCTGCGTAATCTGCGAAATCTGCGGATCCTCCTCTTCTTCTCTTCACCTTGCCACCCTGCCACTTTGACACCATGACACCTTCGTCTATTCCTCCCCGGCCAGGGCCTGGTGGATGTAATAGGCCAGCCGATCCAGCTTGCGCGCTTTCTTGAACCTCTGTCCATACCACTTCGCCGCCCGCAGCACTTCCTCCCGGGCAAACCCGTCCTCCAACAAAGCCGTGATCTCGGACAAGGCCGCGTCCCGCTCCTCCGGCGTCGCCTTGACCCCGCTCGCCTGGAAAAACCCGGCCGCGATCTCGCCCACGCTCACCCGGGGAGGGCCGGCCTGGTTCACATCGGCAAAACGCTCCTCGTTGAGCGGCGACTCCAAAGGCTTCTCGCGGAGCTTTTCCGGCCGGGCCGCGGCCGGCTTCGCCGCCGTTGCCTCTTTGGGCGCTGCTCCGGGTTTGCCGGCCCGGATTTTAGGGGAAGTCGAAGGACCTGCCGGCACGGGCTTTTGCCTCCGGCCGGGGGGTCTTTTCAGGATGGCTGGACCCGGCGCGGCCGGTTTGGGCATAGGGGGTGCACTATATGTAGCTTCTTCTCTTTTAGTCAATCCCGTTGGCTTTGCCGGTATTCCGGCCCCCGGCCGGGCCGCTTCCGCTCGCGCTCCCTCCTCCCGCTTTTCGCCCAGCCGCACTCCCGGCTCCCCCACGCCGTCCAGCGCCTCGGCCGGCAGGAACACGCGGTAGAGCGTGCCCAGGTTCTTCCGCGCCAGGGGCTTGAGGTGCCCCTTCCGCACCAGGCCGTCGAGCGCCACGTGCAGCCGGCGCTCCGAGAGCCGGCAGCGGCGCATCAGCTCGCGCTTGCCCACCCAGCAGTAGTTGCGGCCCTCGCCGTAAGCCAGGCGGACCAGGTGCTGGTAAACCGCCTGCTCGATCGGCGTCTGCATCAGGGCGAGCCGGTCCCAGACCGAAACCGGGATCGCGGCAAAGCCGGCCTCGACCCGGGCGCCGGCCAGCCCTTCGCCCGCGACCGAGAGCAGGGGCAGAAGCCCATCGGGTCCGGGCCGGGCCAGTTCCAGGGCTTTCAGCTCCGGGCTGTGGTCCAGGCTGCCGGTGATCAGTTCCCGGCTGCCCGGCACCGGCCGGTAATAGTATGGGGCCGCGGTTTCCGGTTCATCGGTTTTCATTTCATCCTCCGATCTGAAGATACTACATAAATTGCACTCTCTATAATATCCCCGGTTAAAAACATTGTCAAGTCAAAAGTCAAGGCGACCTCGCCTTTGACCAAACCGGAGATCCGGCGGCGGGAGGGGCGCGCGGAGGATGAAGCGAGACCGTCGGTCGTTCAGGGCTTGCGCTGGCTGATTTTGCGGTCGAGGAGGAGCGAGGCGATGGTGTTTTTCTGGATCTGGGTGGTGCCGCCGGCGAGCGCCCAGGCCCGGGCGTCGCGGTAAAGGCGCTCGACGGCATAATCCTTCATGTAGCCGTAGCCGCCGTGGATTTGGAGGGCGGCGGAGACCACCTCGTTGACCGTCTCGTTGCAAAAGGCCTTGGTGATCGAAGCGAGGATAGGCTCGGGGAAGGGTTCGGCCGAGGCGGCGGCGCGGTAGAGCAGCGAGCGCATGGCCTCGACCTTGATCTTCATCTCGGCCAGCATCCACTGCAGGCCCTGGAATTCGGCGAGCTCGCGGCCGAACTGCTTGCGCACCCGGCTGTGGTCCAGGGCCAGGTCGAGCGCGGCCGCGGCCAGGCCCAGGCAGACCGCGGAGTTGCCGCAGCGCTCGCTGTTAAAGGCCTGCATCATCTGGCCGAACCGGCCGGCCGGCAGCAGCAGGTTTTCCGCGGGCACCGGGCAGTCCTCGAAGACCAGCTCGGCCGAGGAGAAGCCGCCCAGCCCCATCTTGTCCTCGATCTTGCTCACGCTGAATCCGGGCGAGCCGCGGTCAATCACCAGCGCGCCCAACCCCTTGGCCCCGGGCCGGTCCAGAAGCCGGACCACGGTGGTGAAGATCTCGGCCTCGGCGCCGTTGGAGATGAAGCGCTTGGTGCCGTTGACCAGAAAATGATCGCCCTTGAGCACGCCGCGGGTGCTGAGATCGGTGGCCGCGCTGCCGGCCTCCGGCTCGGTCATGGCAAAGGCGGCGAGCTTCTCCCCCGAGGCGCACGCGGGCAGGTATTTTTGCTTGAGCGCGTCCGAGCCGAAGGCCGCGATGGCGCGGGAAGCCACGCCGGCGTGGATGAGGTAAACCCCGGCGGTGGCGGCGCAGGCCCGGGCCAGTTGTTCGAGCACGAGCACGAACTCGAAGGTGGAAAGCCCCTGGCCGCCAAAGGCCTCGGGCAGGCAAAGTCCCATCAGTCCCAGCTCCGAGAGCCGGGCTACGTTCTCGGCCGGGAAGCGCTTCTCCCGGTCGCAGGCCTCGGCCCGTGGCGCGAACTCGCTCCGGGCGAGCTTTCGCACCTGGTCCTGGAGCAAAGACTGTTCTGAACTGAGGCTGAAATCCATCCCTTTACCCCCGCTATTTTTTCCAATTCAGGTCTTAATCGCAACCGCGGCGAGCCGGTCTTTCACCCGGACGAGCGCGCTTCTACGGTTCCGGAATCCCGAAGGCCATGACCGGCAGCCCGGGCAAAGCCAGCGAGGTGTCGGCGTGGCCCAAAACAATGGCGGCCCGGGGCGCGAGCAGGGTCTCCTGGAGCTTCCCGAAGACGTTGTAGATCCGGGCGATGGGCTGGCCCTGCTTGACCAGGTCGCCGGGCTTGGCCATGAACCGGATCACCCCGCTCGAAGAGCTGCGCGGCTGGTGGGAATACCAGAGAAGCTTGTCTCCGAACTCCACCGGCAACTGATAAGGCGGCGTCTCTTCGGCCGGCGCCGCCATGCCCAACTCCACCAGGATCTTCCAGGCCGCGTTGACCCCGCGCGTCACATTCATCTCGTTGACCACGTAGGCCTCGCCCAGCTCCAGCGAAAGCGCCGGCACGCCCTGCTCGAGCAGGCTTCCGGTCAAGGTTCTCTTTAGTTCCTCCACCTTGACGTCCGACTCCCGCTCGTGGATCACCAGGAACCCCGTCTGCCCGGCAAAGCGCTTGACCGTTTGAAAGACTTCCTGGCGCTTGGGCCCGGGGTTGGGATCCACCAGGGCGTAAGGGATGGACTTGATCCAGTCGTTGTGCAGGTCCAGCACCAGGGCCGGCTGGGTCTGGACAATGGAGCTGAAGATCTTGTGCGCGATCCGCTCGGCCACCGAGCCGGCAAGGTTGCCCGGGAACGAGCGGTTGAGGTCTTCCTTGCTCACCCCGATGTGGCGGGACGCGGTCTCGAAACCGATCGGGTTCATCAGCGGGAAGGCGGAGAGCGATCCCTTGAGCAGGGGCCGTTTGCGCAGGCGCCGGAAGATCTCCTGGATCACCACCATCCCGCCCACCTCGTCGCCGTGCACGCACCCGGTCAGCCAGACCATGGGGCCGGGGTGGATGCTTTTGGCTTCCATCAGCGCCAGCCGGCGGGAGGACAGGTCCGAGCCGGTCAGGATGCGGGAGAAGGAATACTTCAGCCGCTGCACCGATTTCGGCTCCACCTTTCTTTCCGCGGCAGACTTCTGAGCCATGCCAACCTCCGCCGATCATCCTAGCATAATTCCCCAAAGAAGAGGAAAAAGGCTTATCCGCAGATTTCGCAGATTAAGGAAATTCTTTAACACAGGGACCACAGAGGACACTGAGCTCTAAAGCCAAAAACCCCAGGAAAATTGAAACACAGAGACCACAGAGGACACGGAGCTCTAAAGCCAAAAACCCCAGGAAAATTGAAACACAGAGACCACAGAGGACACTGAGCTCTAAAGCCAAAAACCCCAGGAAAATTGAAACACAGAGACCACAGAGATCACCGAGGCTCTTAAGCCAAAAAACCCGAGGAAAATTGAAACACTGAGACCACAGAGATCACCGAGGCTCTTAAGCCATTGAGAACATGATTCTCTGCGTTCTCTGTGCGCTCTGTGTTTGATTCCTGATTCAAGTCTCCAGGCCAGAAAAGGAAGATTTAAACACGGAGACCACAGAGAAATCTGAGCTCTAAAGCTAAAAAACCCAGGAAAATTGAAACACAGAGACCACAGAGGACACTGAGCTCTAAAGCCAAAAAACCCCTGTGCTCTCTGCCTTCGGCCCGAGCTCAGGCCGAGGGGTGCGCTCTGTGTTGAAATCCTGATCCTCCTGTTTTTTCTTGTCTTTGCCCAGGCTCTTAACTCTTTAGAAATAATATACTTTGTGCCCTCTGTGCGCTCTGTGAGCTCTGTGTTAAAATCCTGATCCTTTTGCATTTTTTGCTTGACTTTGCTCAAGCTCCTGGCCTAGAATGGCGACAAAGGAGGCCAGAGCACCCGGAGATGAAGACCTCAGAAACCATGACTCAAGTTTGCAGCCCACCCCACCCGGCCGCGGCAGGGTGGGTCACTGACATCCCTCGATTACGACTCGGGACAGGCCCTGACACCTCTTTGAGGACCCGGAGGCCAAGATGAGGCAAGGTTCTGAAAACCAAAACTTTAATGACAGCCAGAAATGGAAATGCGGGCTTATGCCCTCCTCTTCTCTGGCCAATGACCGTCCGCCTATAGCCTTGGCCTCAATTGAAGGAATTAAGCATGGTTTTCTCTAAATCGAAGTATTCTGGATTCTACTATGGTTACCATGCCCCTGGTGGACCAACATTAAAAAAAGCTTTACTATTATATGATGAAATTCATATAATGGATAGGCCTTCTTTCACAATTGATAATAAATTTGGTTCAATCGCTCAGGACTCACCATTCAGACTTCTTCCTCAAATATTGTCTAATTCAGATATAAATATTATATGTCATGAGCCTCATTGGGGACTACTTGGAGGAATTCTTAAACAGCCACTTCTTACGAGCCTAGAAGAAGACATGAATGATCGAGATTTTGTTAATATATTTATAGATGGATTAATTAACGATCCAATTTTTTCATCAGTTATTTTGAGAGATAATCCAACATTCCGCGTTAAAAAGGTTCCATTTTTTGTTGAATTGGGTTTGGTTCAGTTAGCCGCTAAGGCAGTAGCCAAAGGTTTCCCGCCATCATTATTAGGAGATAGTTATTTCCCAGAGCTTGAGAAAATGACAAACTTTAAGAAATTGAAATATTCTCGCATTCAAAATTCCATTATCAATAAGGACTGGAGTAATGTTGAATTTAGCCTTGAAAGGTTACAAAAAGCTGATCCTTCAGCAATTGTCAACCCAGATTCAAATGAGGGAATAGAATTGATTGTAAATTGGCTTTTATGCAAGGCATCTCATATGCTAAATAATTTTATGTTAACAACTATAGAAACAGATTCCGTTCCTTTTACTGATTTGATGACTTATCACAAGTTATTAGCTATAAAATACCATAGGGCTTCAAATAGGATACCTAATTCTTTATTTGGGGGATCAACTTTCGGTATTATAGCTAATACTATATTAGATGATATCCTTTTATCAGATAATCTTAAGAAAAGAAAGATTAAAGATCTACTAAAATATAGAAAAAAGCATAAAAATGAGTTAATTGAATTTAGATGTTACCTAGCTGAACTTCAGCATAAAATAGAGAAAGAACCATTCGATGCAGAAATAGAAAAAGAAGTTAGTAAACTTATAAGTCTGGAAGTAATGCCAAAAGCTCGAGAATATAGGGAAAGATTAATTAAATCATGGGAGAATTTATTTGGATCACTTGCGAAATCCATAGGAAGGCCTGGCTGGAAGGCTATGACAATGTTGGTTCTTTGGGGATTACCGCTGGACAAGCTTGTTACCATGGGCTCAATAGCTGCTTTGGGAGCATGGGCTGCTCCATCAGTTGTAGATTTTATTATTGAAAGAAGAAAAATTTCTAGAACAAATGGATTGGCATACTTATTGAAAATATAAAAATGTTTGAGATAAGATCATTAAATTAAATTAGGGAAATTAGGAAATTAGGGAAATTAGGGACAGTCACCTATTTCAAGACGGCAAAAGGAATTAAGTATGGTGTCCCCGGATGTTACCGGATTTTGGATTTATATAGAGGGGCGAGGAATCCGATTCAATTTATGGTTCCAATTTCTCTTTAATTGATTGTCAAAGGAGGAAAAGGTTGATTTCAATTGAAGCTCACCATCTGGATTCGAATAAAATACAGTGGATAGCAAAAGAAGTTGGCGCAACCTCATATGATATTATTCATATAGTATTTAATATCCCAAATGTTTTCAATCAAAGGGAAGCATTGTTATTAATTCTTGATACAATAAAAAGAAATAGTATTATTTGGTTAAAATCTATCAATTACGAAGAATGGATTATTGACCTTGATAGTTTAAAATCATCTTTTGATATTCTAAAATCCATTGATTGGTTAAAAGGTAAATTACACATAAAACCAGAATTCACTCCTAGTATTTCTGTTGGCCGTACGTTCACTCTAGCTAAAGTAAAATTTATTATTTCTTCATTTGATAGCAACCAAACACATGATGATTCGCAATCAGCCAAGGTGCTGAGGCCTGCGCCACAAGAGCAAGCAATGGAAACAGAAACTACAGAAAAACGTGATGGTTCAATGGTAGAAGCTCATGGACAATCCCTAATAGGTAACAATATATTTATAGGCCATGGAAGATCCAATGCTTGGAGGGAGCTTAAAGATTTTTTATCCGAGCGTTTAAAACTCAATTATGATGAATATAATAGAGAGGCAACAGCCGGTTATTCAAGAAAGGAAAGACTTCTGCAAATGCTTGCAGGTGCGAGATTTGCATTTTTGGTGTTGACAGCTGAAGATGAGCATGCAGATCGCGAAAAGCATGCACGAGAAAGTGTTATTCATGAAGTTGGATTATTTCAAGGGAAGCTGGGGTTTGAGCGAGCAATAATTCTCTTGGAAGAGGGCTGCAATGAATTTTCAAATATTGAAGGGCTGGATCAAATACGTTTTCCAGTTGGTGATATCAGCGCAAAATTTGAAGAAATAAGAAGAGTTCTTGAAAGAGAAGGAATAGTGGAGAAGATTAGAGATCAGGGTCAAATCTAAAGATTAAACTTTACATAATTGCATGGCGAGGATCTGCGCTTTCGGTTCGTGGTTCGTGGTTGGTGGTTCGTGGACCCACCCTCGCCGGAGCGAGGGATGGGCTACAAGGATGGTTAAAGGCTGACGAGAAGGAATGCCTGTCCCCCTCTAGGAAAAGTTCACGGTTGGCGGTTCGCGGGTGCGGCTTCGGCCGTGAGCTCCCTTCGGTCTGAGCCTCAGGGTCGAAGACAGCCCGAACGGGCACCCGCGCCCCTAAGGTCAGCCACGCCCCGCAGGTTCGGTAGTTGGTCATCACTTTTCAAATCTCTCAAGCCTCCTGCTTCCAGCCTCTTGCCTTTTCATTGCTTGACGGGCCAAAGGCTTTGTGCTAGTTTTGAAAGCGGGAGGGGGTGAGTCCAACAGTCCCTTTTGACATCGTCTTGAGCTTCATTTTCGGAGCTGTGATCGCGCTCGCCTGCTCGGCCCGGGTGAAAGAGGAGGAGTCTGCCTTTTTCAACCCCTATTTCCTGGGCGCGGTGTTGTTCGAGGTCTGCTTCTTTTTGCCCTTTGGCGTTTACCTGTATTATTTCTACCCCGACTGGAGCTGGATGTATTTTTTCGACCCGGGTAGGCTTCAGCCGCGGACGCTGAAGCTCCTGGGACTGGTGGCCATGGCCTGCTACCTCGGTTCCCTCATCTTCGGCTTTCAGATGGCCCAATTCCTGATCCGCCGGGGGCAGGGAAAGGCCGCCGGGTGGATGGCGCTCACGGCCCTGGGGGGGTTGGGCATCTTCAGCCTGATCACCATTGACCGGCTCTTTCACATCGGCAGTTACGCGGACTACCAGGCCGGGCTGTCCACCCTGCTCTTGCGCCACCGGGTCGGATACTTGAATACCCTGGTCGGCATCATCATGGCCGGCGCGCTCTTCTTCATGATTCGGACGTTCCGGGCCGCTCCGGAAAGGCATTAGTCCCTGACGGCTGAAATTGTCGCCAAAACGGACACGAAATTATGCAGGAGGGGAAGGAAGATTTTCACGCCAAGGCGCAAAGAAGCAAAGGCGCAAAGCCTTATACATTTCTCATTGCTTTTACTCTTGGCGTCTTTGCCCCTTGGCGGCTTTGCGTGAAACTCTGGTTCTTGTTTTTGGTTCCGGCTCGGCCGGGTTAGGCTTTAGACCTTGGGCTTTAGGCTGCAAGAGGATGGATTGAGGAATCGAATGCCGGCGCTGAAATTCAATCTTTTCCGCCTCTGTCTCTCCGCGGGGATTCTGGCGGCCGGGCTGGGCATAGCCGCCGGCCTGGCCCAGGAGCCGGGGCCAGGGGAGGATGTGTTCGCGGCGCCGCCATCCGAAGCGGAAAATAAAGGGGTCAACCTGGGTCCGAACGTCAATTCGGAGTTCTCGGACTTTGGCCCGGTGATCTCGGCCGACGGCAATTTCCTCTATTTCACCTCCGATCGTCCCGGGGGCCTGGCCGGCCAGGAATTCTGGGTCTCGGAGCGGGTGAACGGGGTCTGGCAGCCGGCGAAGAACCTGGGCCCGCCGGTGAACACCCCGGGGGATGAAGGCCCGGACGTGTTTTCGACTGCGGAGGACGCCCTCTACTTTACCGCGTGTAATCGCTCGGACGGCCTGGGCGGATGCGACCTCTACATCACCCGCAAGACCAAGGAGGGCTGGACCGCTCCCCTCAACTTGGGCAAGCCGATCAACACCGCGTCGAACGAGGTCAACGCTTCCATTGACGCCACCGGCGCGATCCTGGTTTTTGCCTCGGACCGGCCGGGCGGGCTGGGCAATTATGATCTCTGGATCTCCCGCCGGGCGAAAAACCCGATCGGCGCGGTCCCGCTTCTCCCGGAACATTTCCGCTGGGGCACTCCCGAAAATCCGGGCCCGGCGATCAATACCCCGGGCTGGGAAGGCGTGGGCTTCCTCCTGCCCGACGGCAAGACCCTTTATTTCAGCTCCACCGGCCGGGGCGGACTGGGCAAGGCCGATATCTTCAAGTCCATCTTTGACGGCGACAATTGGAGCAAGCCCGAGAACCTGGGAGAAATTATCAACACGCCCCGGGACGATATTTACTTCTCCCTGCCCGGCTCGGGCGAGCTCGCCTACTTCAGCTCGGACATGCGCGGCGGCCGGGGCCGGGAGGACATCTACTCCATCTCCCTGCCCTTCCTCATTCCCCGCCGCCTCGTGCACGTCGTGCGCGGGTTTGTCCGCGATGGCAAGAGCGGAGGGGCGGTGGCCGCCCAGATCACACTCCTGGACCCGAAGACCAGGCAGGATTTTGCTTACACCGAGTCGGACCCGGAAACCGGGGCTTATCAGATCATCGTGTGCAAGTCGGAGGCCGAGTTGGTGGTCAAAGCGAAAAGGTATCAAACCTTTTCCGAACCCATGGCGCTGGCCGGCCAGGCCAAAATGTTGATCCTGAAAGACGTCGAGCTTGTCCCTCTCTCGAAATAGGAGACCCGCATGACCCCGTCCTCTGCCCATGCCCTCTCCGCCCTGACCGACCTCTCCCTCTACCTGCCCCTGTTCGGCCTGCTGGTGCTGTTCGTGGTGCTTTTCTCCCTGGCCCTCCGGCGCGAACGCTGGCTTTTGCCCGGCACCCTGGCCGGAGTGGTGGTCTCCCTGTTCGTCTTCGGTCTTGTTGAATACCAGGGCCGGCTTCATGCCGCACTGCAGCCAAAGCCGGCTCCGGTCGGGGCGCAGGTGCCCGCGCCTGAGCCCCAACCGCTTCCGGAGCCGGTGAAGGAAGAGCCGGTCAAGCCGGCCCCCCCGCCGGTGGCAGCCCCCAAGGCCGAAGGACCCAAGCTGATCCCGGTGGACCCGAGCCAGATCCGCCTGGCCCAGCCCGCGCGGGAAACAGGGGATCTCAAGACCATCCGGGAAGCGCCTGCGCCCAAACCCGCGGCAGCGCCCGCTCCGGCTCCCGCGCCGGTCACTCCGTCGCCGGCTCCTTCACCCAAGCCTGAACCGGTAGGGGCGCGGGTGCCCCCGCCTGCGCCACCCTCAGTCCCTGCTGCGCCACCACCCAAACCGGCGCCTCCTCCTCAACCCATCGGTCCGCCGGCCCCGGGGACCGCGCCGGCCAGCGGCCTGCGCCTCGCGGTGGCATCGCCCTCGGCCAACTCCGGGAACTTGCTGGTGGAGATCAAGGGTCCGCTTTTGGAGACCGTGAAGGCGCACCAGCCCGACGCGCATTTGCTGATCGTGGTGGACGGCAAATACCGGCAGGTGATCAAGCCCACGCGGATCAAGCAGGACCGGGCGATGACCGAGCTGGGTCAGGCCGGGCCGGTGACGGCGATCAATTATTTCTGGGAAAATGTTTCGATCACCTTTGAGAACCTGCCCGCGGGGCCGCATTCGGTGATGATTGACGCCTCCTTGGATGACGCCGGCGGCCATTTCAGCGCGATGACCGGCGCGGAAAGCACCAAGAACGACTGGAACGGCTTTGTGGATATCTCGCCCGGCCAGACCACCACCATTGCCTTCGGCGGCAAAAACTGGATGAGCCAGCAGTTGGATCGCTTGCGCTAGCAAGCGGTAGCCGGTAGTCAGGTCAAGAAAAAACCATCCACGAAAAGACACGAAGGGACGCGAATAATCCCGGAAAATGCAATTAGGATTTAACCACAAAGACACAAAGGCTCTAAGTC
>MGQK01000080.1:0-21223 GCA_001797815.1 Deltaproteobacteria bacterium RBG_13_61_14
ATAGCTTTGGCGACGGAGCGGGGGTCTGGGGGACTGGTCCCCCGGATCACCCTAAGCGAGGAGGAGCCGGTCGGGATGGTGCGGGTCATCAAACTATCAGTTTGAAAAGATTGAAGATAAAGGCCATGAGAACTACACGCTAACCCACAAAATCTAAAGAGGAGCCCCTTTTAAAACCTTTGATTTTACGAGTTATGTTGTAGTAGTGAATACTTGCAGATTTTTTGATTGATTCCAGTCATTTTAAACACTTATGGGAATCAATGCTTCTATGGACCACCATTCATGTCACACACCCATCCGCCAGGACAGCGGACCGAGAATTCAGCTCCGGGACCGGTGGACTCCCGTGCCTTTCGCGGCCTGGAAAAAAAGTCTTCAGGCGTCCGGCTCGGTCAAGGATTTCTGGATCCGCGCAAAAGCCTTCTCCTCCAAGCCGTAAAGCTGGGCCACCCGGCGCTCGATGGCCGTATCCAGTTCCGGCTCCGCCGCCTCTCCCGCCTGGAGTCTCCGCTCCACCGCCTCCACCAGTTGCCGGTGCTGCTCGAAATGGGCCGCGTCGCGCCGGCGCAGGGCCGGGATAGGCAGGCGGTCGAGATGGGCCTTTCTGAGCTGGGGCGAGACGCCGGGCCTTTCGGCCAGGCGGAAGCGGTAATAGAAGCTCATCACCCGGGAGTTAAGGATGCCGAGGAAGTAGCGGAGGTCGTAGCCGCGGCATAAGCGGCGCTCGCGCAGGTGCAGGAAGTAGAGCGACTGCTCGACCAGGTCGCCCGAGTCATCCAGGGTGGCGGCGAGCCTCGCTCCGGTCTTCCGCACCAGGATGCGGTCGCGCCGGGTGAGCTTCTGGAGCTTGCGCGTGCCCCCGGCCAAGTTGCGCGCGGTGAATTCCAGGTAGCTCTTGCCCTGCCGGAAATAGCGGTGCACGTGCTCGCCCCGCACCACGCCCCGCTGGGCCGGGGACTGGCGATGGGCGAAGAGCTTTCCGGGCCGGGCGATCAGGCCCACGCCCGACTCGAGGAATTCGCCGAGCGGCTTCTTGCCCGCGGCCTCGATCTTTTTCAGGATCGGCTCGAGCTCAAGCTCCCGCGGCTTGCGCTTGGCGGCGAATTCCGGGGCGCAGAACTGGCGCAGGGGCAAGGAGGACGTGCGTCCCTTGGCATCGCTGACCTTGATGGCATAAGTCTTGCGGGGCCGGGCGGTCTTTTTGAAGCGGTAGCAGACCGTGGCCGTGGGCACGCCCGGGAAAGGCTCGCCGTAATGCAGGTTCAAGACCTCGCCCTGCTCTCGCAGGAAGCGGCGCAGGCCCGCGAACTGAGGGCTACTGACCATTCGCGCCGGCACCAGGAAAGCCTGGATCCCTTCCGGGGCCAGGAACTCGAGCGAACGGCGGAGATAAAGCTCGAACAGGCTGGGCCGGGAAGAGCTCGCCTGGTATCGGCGGATCAGGTAGGCCACCACTTCCGGCGGGTAACCCGGCCGCCGGCGCTTGCCCTTGAGCGCGGCCCAGGGAGGATTGCCCACCACCGCGCTGAACCCGCCCCGGCTCAGCACCCGGCCAAAGCCCTGCTCCGGGTCCGACCAAAAAAAAGGCTGGATCTTGGGCCTGCCGCCGGCCCGGAACAAGTCCTCTTGCAAGGCAATGGTCCGGTCCACTAGGCCGTCGCCCGAACGCAAGTTCGAAAGGAGCGCCCGGCCGGGCGGGATCGTCCCCTGAAGCAGACTCTCCCCTTCCAGGAGGACCAGGAACAGGGCCCGCCGGGCCACGGCCAGGGCCTCTTCGTCCGCCTCCAATCCGAAGAGGTGTTCCCGGAAAAGCTCGAACCGGCGGACCGAGGAAAGGATCGGCCGTCCGGACGGCCCGAAAAAGAGCGGCGTGCGGGCGCGGAACGCCTCTTCCTCTTTCGCGATCATCCGCTTTAGCGCGCCGAGCAGGAAGAAGCCGGTGCCGCAGGCCGGGTCGAGCAGGGTGAAGGGCCGGCCGGGTTTAAGAAGCCAGGGGGCCAGGGCCCAATCAAGCAGGCGCTCCCGGATGGCCGCGGGCGTGTAAGAGCGGCCGGCCGAGCGGGAGCCCTGGGGCAGGATTTGGGCGAGCAGGCCGAGCAGGGCGATGGGCATGCCCTTGGGCCAGAACTTGCGCCGGTGCAGCTCGCGGTCCCAGGCGAGCAGCCGCTCTTTCCCGTCATCCAGATTGGAATAGAAATCGGGATGAAAAAGGGGAAAGCCGACGCTTTTGTTCCACTCGGCCAGCAGCGCGGGGAGCCCCTCGGCATGGTCGGGAAAGAAGCGGGGCGGGAGCATCTCCCGGTCCTCGGCCAGCCGGAACCATACCAGGTCGGACACCCAGGTTTGGGCCATGGCCTGGCCGCTCTCCGGGGCGCCGGCTGGCGGCAGGACTGCGGCCAGTTGGCGGACGTGGCGGAGCGCGCGGCTTAAGACCCGCGAGGACGGGAGATCATAACGCTGGCCGGGATGACGCGGCAAGGAGAAGCCCCAGGGCGGTTTCATCCTTAGCAAAGTTGCTTCAAAAAGGCAACTCTGGTTGACTCGCAACCGGCTCGTGGTATAGTGAGTCGAGGTTTTGCCCGGGTTTCGGATCCGACCGGGCTCAAGTTGAGGAGATCATGGCCAGGAAAAGACTCGGCGCTTTATTGGAAGAGCGGGGACTCATCAATGAATTCCAGTTGGTCGCGGCGCTCAGCCACCAGCGCAAGTGGAAAGGCAAGCTGGGCAAGAGCTTGATTGAGCTCGGCTACCTGGAGGAACAGCAGCTTTACGAGGTGCTGGCCGCGCAGTTGGAGATGACCCTGGTGGATCTCCGGGATCGAAAGATTCCTCCGGATATCCTCAACAAGATTTCGCGCAAAGAGGCCGAGGCGCTGAAAGCGGTCCCGGTGGAAATGAAAGAGGGCGAGCTCGTGGTGGCAGTGGCCGACGCGGAGCTGCCCGATCTGGAAGCCAAGCTGACCCAGGCCGCGGGCCAGCCGGTCAAGATGGTGCTGGGGCTGGAGAGCCTGATCGAGAACTGGATCGCGCTTATTTCGAAGATCCCGGTGGCCGCGGTCCAGCCGGTCAAGAAGGCGTTTATCCGCAACTCCAACGGGGATATCGAGCTGGCGCCGGACCACATTCAAGTCCAAACTTCTCCGCCGCCGGCAGAGCAAGCCCCGGCTCCGGTGGAGGCGGAACCCCCCGCGGAAAAGGCGGGGCCGGTGGCCTTGGATGAAGAGCCGGCTGAGCCGGAAACACCGCCCGCTCCCGCCGAGGAAGCCCAAGCACCCGAGCCGGAAATGGCGCCCCCCGGCCCGAAAGCGCCGGCCGCGGTCGTTGACCTGGAGGTCCCGGACCTGGACTTGCCTCCGCCTTCCCCCCCGCCGGCCGCGGTGCCGGCTCCGCCCTCCGAACCGGCCGAGGACCTCTGGGCCATGCCAGAGGAAGCTTTGCCTCCCTCTCCGCCCGCGCCTGAACCCGCTCCAGCCCCGGAGCTTTCCCCCGAGGAATTGCCGCCACCCAGCCTTTTCGATTTGCCTCCTCCGCCCTCGCTGGAAGAGCCGCGAAAAGAGACGGCAGAAGAGCCTCCGGGCCAAGCAGAAGAACCGCCTCCTCCGCGCCCGGCAGAGGAACCCCTTTTATCAAAGCCGGCTGATCTCGACTTGTCACCGCCCGACTTGTCGCTGCTCGAAGAAATTCCCTTGCCGGATGATGAGATCGAAGAGATCGCACTACCGGAAACGGAGCCGGCTCCGCCCTTGGATCAACTCACGCCTCCTCCTCTGGAGGACCTTTCCCCGCCTTCCTTCACCTCGCCGGAAACCCTAACCCCTTCTCCAACTGAAAAACCGGCCGCGCCGCCTCCGGCCTCTCTAGAAGAAGAACCTATTCCTTTGGAAGACCGCGAGCCATTAAGAGAGCCTTCTGCTCCGATCGAGGGATTGGTCACCGAGGACGTGAAAGCCGAGAGAGTGGGCTTCCAGGAAGAGATCCGCAAGGTTCACGAGGCCAAAGAGGAGAAGCCGGCCGAGTCCGGGCTGGATATAGTCTTCCAGGAATATCTGGAGGGCCGGGTGAAAAAGCTGGAAGAAGAAGTCCGCCAGCTCCGGGAAATGATCGAGGACTTGATGCTCAAAGTCAAACGCTGAATCAAGACCTGAAGCCGAAGCGCGGAAATTGAGAAGATGGTGCCAGGCACTGACTTATGACTTATAGCATGTCTTCGATCATCCGCCCGACCGCCTTGACCATTTCCTCTTCCACCTCCGGCGCCCAGCCCACCGGCGAGGCATACTGGGTCTGGATCACCTCGGCCTGGTAAGCCTTGATCTCCACCAGCCGGCGCGTGGGGATATAAAGGTTGTGCTCGCCCATGTAAGCCGTAACCAGGATCGGCGTTTTGTCCCGGAAGGCCTGCTTGATCGCCAAGCCAATCGGCGCGCAGACCTCGCCCTGCATGGCCACGAACAGGAGCGGCCCGATCTTCGCCACGATTGCTTCCTCGTAGCGGCTAGGGAACTCGCGCGGCTCGGGCAGCTCCTGGACCAGGAAGCCGTCGTCGGTGCAGATCCGGTCCGCAGTGGTGGTGGGAAAGGGAATATTCTGCGCGTAATGTTGAAGCAGGTTCCGGACCCAGTTGGTCGGCCGGTCCTGCTCCGGGTAAGGGACCAAGCCGATGTCGGTCGGAATCTTCTCCTTCTTCACTAATTTCTGCGCTTCCTCCAGCGAGAGCGGCGGCTGGAGCGGCAACGCAATCACCTGCAGCCGAGCCGCCAGCGCTCCGGTCACGTCCCGCATCGGCCCGGCCGCAATCGCCAGCACCGCGTCGGCCAGCTCACGCGCCGACTTCTTGACCGTGCGGAGCGTGCCCCACATCACCAGGCCGTTGCCCACGAACTGGTCGCCGCCGGCCCCGTCCGAGTAAAGCGCCAGGCCGGCCGGCAACCGCTTCTCCACCTCTTCCACCGCGTAGCCGGGATGGCCGACCTCGATCATGCTGAAAGAAGCCTGGAGCGGGTGGCTGGCCTGGGTGAAATAAAGCGCCGCCACTTCCTCGCCCCGCATCACCTTGAGCACCTGGACCTCGTTGTCAATCGGCTTGCCCCGCCAGCCGTAGATCGAAGGATAGCGCGGGTCGCTCCGGATAAAATCGCCGGGACCGTAACCGAACAAGACCTTGACCGGGCCTTGCTCGCGGGCGATCGCCTCCTAGATCAGGCCGAAGATGCGGTCGGCGAGCCAGCGGCCGTAAGCGAAGTTGGCGGGCACGATTTGGATGGGCGCGGCGTGGTTATGGGTGGCGAGGAGGAGGAGGTAAGCGGGGTCAATGCCGAGCTCGCGGAGACAGCGGGAGCGGAGGATGGGCGTGGCCACGTCCAGGCAGTTGAGGTCATAGGTGACGAGGACGAGCTTGTGAAGGCCGTCGTCGAGCACCAGCACCCGGGCGTAAATATCATGCTCCACGCCCTTGGCCTTTACGCCCATGACCGTGATCCGGCCTTTCGGGTCCGCCGGCGTGATCACGCCTTTGGCGGTGCCGGCTTTGAGCTCGATAGCCCCGGCGGGCCAAGCGATTACAACCGCGCATAAGACCAGCAGGGCCAAGCCCGCATTTTGCCAACCTTTCATCCGTGCTGCCATTTTTACTTCCTCTTATTAAATGGTTAAGTTGAAGACTTACCTTTTCAAAGCCTTGGCATTCATTCAGTTCCACCATGCTGACGAAGAATGTCTGCTACCTCTCCACGATTAAAATTTAGCGCAAAACGTAATGGTGTTTTACCCTGATCGTCTCTCGCGTTAATTTCTGCTCCTTTCATAATCAAGAGCTTAATAACCTCCTTACTTAAGCCAGCTCTCCTTGAAGCCCAATGAAGAGGAGTGTAATTATGATCACTTTGCGCGTTGACATTTGCGCCATTGGCAATCAACAATTGAACAATCTTCAAGTGGCCTTCCGATACTTTTTCCCAATTACCTCCACCTGCCGCGCGATGAAGTGCCGTAAAATGATTGTAGTCCTCAGCCTCTATTATCGCACCATGAGCGATTAAAACTTTAGCGACTTCAAAGTTTCCTGACTGAGCGGCAAGATGAAGAGGCGTTTCCAACCATTTATAACTTTTTGAATTTATATTTGCGCCCTTTGAGATCAAGAGTTCAGCTATTGGCTTATCTCCTTTCATTGCGACCATATGTATTGGTGCATACCCAGATGGGGATGCAAAATTTATATCTGCACCATGGGCTAGAAGAATTTCTATCCAGTCCCATTGCTTCCTTTGAAGAGCCCAAACAAGAGGAGGATTGAAATCCTTATCCACGGCAGGGCTCAAATGTGCGCCTGAAGAAAGCAATAACAGCGCCGTATCTTTATGAAAATTGGTCAGGGCAATATCGAAAGGAGTTCTACCTTCCCCGTTTCGCACATCTAGCTCTGCACCGTGATCAATCAGCAATTTTGCAACTTTTGTCTCCCCATTTAATGCTGCACAATGCAAAGGAGTTGCCTTGCTTTTATCCGTTTTGGCATTGACATCAGCTCCTAAGCTTAGAAGTAGCTCAACATACCTCTCATCTCCCATCGCAGCAACTTGATGCAAGGGCATAGAACCATTCCAATATTTTGAGTTTGCTAATTTCGGGTTATTAGAAAGAAGGGCCATGGCTTCCCTGTATCTCTCGTTTTCTATTGCCTCATATAATTGATCGCTCTTATTCTTACAGGCATTATTGAATAGAAACAATAATATCAACAGGACGATGATTACCTGCTTAGCTTTTATTTTTCTTATCATAATTTGCTTTCCCCTTTGGTTATGTTCCATCCCCTTACCGTTACTACCGGCTCCGCGCCTTCCAGGTCTTCCGGCGCGAACTTCACTTGCAGTTCCTTCTCCGCCCCCGGCAGCAGGCTGAAATCGTTCTCGCTCCAATAGCTCGGGGCCACTTCCATCCCGCCCGGCCCCTTGGTCACCGCCAGTTGAATGAAGAAGGCCAGGCGGTCGGTGGGATTGGAAACCTCAACCCGCACCACCTCATCCTGTCCCTCGCGGTCCCGGCGGCAGGATACTTTCAATTCCACCGGCGGCAGCCGGCGCAGGTCGCTGAAGTCGGGCCGGGAGGTGGGGCTTAAGGTCACCATGCCGTAGAGCTTCTTGCCCGGCCGGTCGGGCGTGGTCGAAAGCCAGTAGAGGTTGTCGGTGATGCGTTTCCCGGCGCTGTCTTCCAGGGTCAGGCTCAGGAAATGGGTCCGGCTCAGGTCCTTGGGCTTCTCCAAGATGAACGCCTCGGTCTTGCCGTCCGGCCCCACTTCCACGGTGGCGCTCTTCGCATACTTCTTGGTCAGGTCCAGGTTGTAGAGCCGGGCCGTGACTTTCAGCCCTTTGAATTCCCGGTAAAAGCTGTTGAGCACGTAGATCGAGTTGTCGTCGTAGGAATACTGGACGTGGAGCGGCTCGCAGGCCTTCTTGGCGCCGTAGTAAGCGCCGGTGGGGAGCAGATACCAGTCCACGTAAGCCCAGGTCATGGCCGCGGGCCAGGCCGCGTCGTATTTCCAGGTGGTGATGCCGGTCGAGCTGTATTTGTTGCGGGCATAGGCCTCGAACATGCCGCGCGCGCTCTCGTAGTTGATCACCTGGCCGGCGAGCACAAAGTCCTCGATTCCGGCCGGCTGGCCGTAGCGCTCATTAAGCGCCTTGACCAGGCCGTCGTAGTAATGCCCGCCCTGGATCACGGTGTGAAAGGACATGGCCTCGCTCCACAGCGGCCAAAGCTGGTCCTGCGGGATCATCCGCTGGATGCTCTCGAGCGAGGCCACCACCCCGCCGATCCCTCCCGACTGGGCAAAGCCCCAGGCGCCGTCGGTCTGGTGCGTGTAATAGTGCGCCGGGCCGGCGTATTGCCAAAGCTCAAGCGTGCCGGTCCTGGTGCCGCCGGTTTTTAACCGGTGGTCCACATTGAACGCGCCCGAGTGCGGCTGATAGGTCCGGCGCAGGTCATATTTCGCAATCATGTCCCGGTAGGCCTGGTCCAGGGTGGGCGTGGGAAAGGTCTCGTCATGGCCCAGGAAATGGACCAGGCTGGGGTGAATGCGGATGCGGAGCATCATGTCGTCCACGCAGGCTTTTGCCAGCTTCTCGTCCGGGATACTGCGGCCGAAGATTTGCTGGGTCACCATCACCCCGTATTCATCCGCCAGGCTGTAAAACTCCTCGGTCTCCCGGATGGAGAAGCCCTCGGAGCGGAGCATGTTGAGGTTGGCTTCCTGGGCGTAGCGGATCAGGGCCTCGTAGCGCCGGGGCGTGAGCCGCAAGAGCATGTCGCTCGTCATCCAGGCCCCGCCCCGGATCAGGATCTTCCGGCCGTTCACCTCGTAGGTGCGCCAGCCCTCGTCATTCAAATAGGTGTTGACCTCGCGGATGCCGAACCGGACCTGGTCATCGTCCGAGACTTTGCCGTTAACCGTGAAGCGGATCGCGAGCTCGTAAAGCTCCTGCGGCCCCGCCGGGTTCGGCCACCACAACCTGGGGTTCTTCAGGTTCAGTTGCGGGAACTGCTCGGGCTTGAAGGTCACGAGCTTTTCCTCACCAGGGGCGAGCTTCACCGGCTGGGAAAAGGTGATGTCCTCGATCACGCCCGCGAGCTCGCCCTCGACCGGCTCCTGGCTCACGTTGGCCACATAGGCGGACACCGTGAGATGGGCCACTTCCAGCGAAGGCAGGTCCAGGTCCGAGGCTGCGTAGGGGTGCTGGATCCGCACCGGCCCGCTCGCCGTGATATAGACCGGCTGCCACAGCCCCAGGTTCATGTCCGGCGGGTAGGGGTTGTGGTCGTCCCAGCCGGTGGCGGCCTCCACCTGCTTGGTGTGGTAGTTCTTGTCCGGCAAATGGCCGGCCGCGGTCAGCTCCACCGCCAGGCAGTTGGGGCCATCGCCGCGGACGTGGTCGTTGATCGGGAACTCGAAGCGCCGGAACATCCCGACCACCTGGTCGCTGCCGGCGATCTTTTTGCCGTTGAGCCAGATGTCGGCCTGGTAGGCGATCCCGTCCAGGTGCAAGACCAGGTTCTGGCCCTGGAATTCCGCGGGGAGGGTGAACTCGGTCCGGAACCACCAGGGCGGATAAAAGGGGCTGTCCGCGGGCATGACCAGCCAGCGGCCGTCCACGTAGCCGGGAATCGCCTTCAGGTTCAGCCCGTAATACGGGTCGGGATAAACCTGGTTCTCCACCAGCGCGGCCAGGACCGTGGCCGGCACCGAGGTCGGATACCACCCGGTCGGATGGAAACCCGCGAAGGAGATGGTCTCCGCTTTCTCTTGGACCGCGGCGGAAGATTGGATTTTCCAGCCCTCCCGCAGCGCGAGCCTCTGGCGCGGCCAAGCCGGGCCTGAGCCAAGAGCGAGGAGAAGAACCGATAAAATCCACACCCCAACCTGGATCTTTTTCATGGCCTTGCCCCTTTGTGCCCAGTGAAAGTTAACCGCGATGAACCGATCTGGCGGAAATTATAGCCCAGGCGCAAAAAAAGGAAAGGAGGACCGATCGCTGTTTTCAGCCCGGTGCCCGATGACGGTCTCTGATTTAGAAGAGGTAGCGCGCTCCCACGAAGAAGCCGACGAAAAGCTTCTCCGAGGCCTCGAGCATGATGTTGGTGTCCAGGGTGACCTCATCGGTCAGCTCGAACTCGAAGCCGCCGCCCACCGGCACAAAAAAACTGGTCTTGGCGCGATGATGGTTGACCTGGTCAATATGGAAATTGACGAAGCCGATCCCGGCCTGGCCGTAAGGCCGCACGATGTCGGTATTAGCCAGTTGGGCGGAATATTTGACCTGGCCGCTTAAGCCCCACCAGTTGCCGTCAGAGCCGGCGCCGCCTTGGAAGAGCGGGCCGACCGAAATCTCGTTGGTGATGAAATAGTCCACAATCACTTGCCCGGCAAAAAGGTCCGGGGCCAGGGTCAAGCCGGCATCCCCGCCCACGTTCAAATGACCGCTCCGGCTGGACAGGCTGGCCCGCGGCGCTGGAGCCGGCGCCGGGGCCGTTTCCTGCGCCAGGGCCACGGAGCTAAAAACCGCCGCCGCCGCCGCGATGATCCACCACTTGCGCGTCCGCATCATCCGCATTCCTCCTCCTCTTGATTTCCGGTTTCCGGTCAGCGAATCCGGAAGGTGAACTCCAGCCCGGTCAACACCAAAGCTCCCTGACCAAGGCGGTCCTTATCCGTGGTCCTTCCGGCCACCACCTCTCGTTCCATCTTGGTTTGAAACGGGATCAAGACCATCCTCGCCCAGGGTCCGATGGCCAGGCGGGGCGTGATCCGGTATTCCGCGCCCAGCAGCGCATAGTAAGCCAGGCCGCTGCCTTTGCGGTTATCCACCCCGTCAATCGAGGACCGGGTATTCCATTGCTGGTAGCCCAAACCCGCGCCGGCATAGGGCGCCAGGAAAAAATCGAGTTCCGGCTCATAGCGGATCCCGGCGCTCAGCAGCCACATCTGGAAGTCCAGGTCTTCCCTGCTCCCGTCCACTTCCACTCCCCAGGTGCTGGTGAGCCAGTCAAAGGCGCCGTCAATGCTGGTCACGTCGGTCAGCCAGTAGTGGGCAAGGAGCCCATACGATTGTCCGATCTCCATGGGCGCCAGGTCGAACTGGGGAAAGGCCCCATTGTAGTGCAGGCCGACCTCGATGTCTTGGATACCGCTCACACCCGGCCGGGCCGCCAGCAAAGCCAACGCCAGAAAGAGACTTGCCCGGAGCCGGCCGGCCCCTCGCCGCGGCTCTCGGCCGGCCCGGCGCCACGCTTGCTGCTCAGCTAAATTTATCATCTTTTTATTACAATTTTTTCTAAATAAATAGCAAAGGTATATAATTTTGTCAAGAAATTTCGGCGAAACTGGGTGTCTCGACGACCAAAATTGCGGTGGGCGCTCTGGGGAGGGCGCTGGCTTGACAGCGCTTTTTATCTTCTGCCGCTTGTGGCGGGGTCCGGGCGGAAAAGTTGGTAGCCGCGATCCCTTCGCACCACCCCGATCGCGGAATTGCGAAGCACAATGTAAAATGTATAGACCTGACCCTAAAACAACACTCCAAGGCTGGAGCGGGGAATCGGCGCCCCGCCGAAGAGGCCGAGAATCGGGCGAAAATATTTAATCTGGGGAACTTGACAAGAGGCTTCAGAAGTGACCCCGATCAATGTTGTTGGTCCGAAGATTGAGCCTGCATGGCGGCGCGAATTTCCTTGAGCAGCTCCAGGGCCTTCGGGTACTGGAGGGCAATCTCCAGCGCCGCCTGGACATGATAGAGCGCCGGCTCCTCCTGCTTGAGCTGGTGGTAGTTCCAGGCCAGGTTGTAATGGGCGTGGGCCGAGCGGGGATCCAGCTTTAATACCTCCAGGTATTCCTTGATCGCCTCCTGGTGTTCGCCCCGGGCCGCATAGCAGTTGCCCAGGTTGAGCCGCGCCTGGACATGGAGGGGCGACAACTCCACCGCCTTCTTGAAATACGCCTGCGCCCGGTCCAGGTCTTCGCCCTGGAGGTAGAGAATGCCCAGGTTCAGGGCGATATCCGAACGGTCGGGATCCAGCGCCAACGCCCGTTGCAAGGCTTGTTCCGCCTCCGGCCACTTTTTGCGAAGGGAGTAAGCCCGTCCCAGGTTGTTCCACCCGATGACCGAGCGGGGATTTTCCCGCACTGTCGCTTTCCAGAGGCTGACTTCGGAACCCCAATCTTTGATCCGAGAGACAATCTGGGCCTGCATGAGCAGCAGAAACGGGATCATCAGCATCAAGGCGAGGGCGGCGTTAGGCGACCGCCGGCGCCAATGCCGAACCAGCCCCATGACCCCAATGACTATAACCGAGTGCGCCCCGACCCAGAAGACGCTGAGGTTGAAAAGCTCGGTGAAGAGCGAGCCGGCGGGGAAATAGTAAAGAATGCCCCGGTTGCCGGGCGTTGCTTCCCGTTGCAGCCATTGGAACCATCCGGCATAAGCACCGTTGATGTCAATCCCGGCGAGTGAGCCCTGACCGATAGCCAGGTATCGGGTGAGAACAAGGTCCGCCGGATAGAACAGAAGGAACAGCAGCGGGACCAGGGCCCAGCGCCAGGCCAGGGAGCGCGCCGGGAGGCCGCCCCGCTCGCGCCAGGCGGAAAGGCCGGTGAGGGCCGCGGTCATGAGCGCGGCGAAAAGCGACCCCGAGACGATCAGCGCCCAGGCCGGTGGCAGGAAGCCGGGCTGGCTTCCTGCCGGCGCAATCATGCGGATATAATGATTGACCGTAAAGCCGAGGGAGTAAAAGAGGATAATAAACAGCAGCTCCGCTTCGGCCACGGCCAGGAGCCGCTGGCTAAAGACCGGCTCCGGCCATTCCACCAGTTCCTCGATCAGCCCGGCCAGAACCAGGCAGATGCCGGCCGAGGGAATATACAGGTAGCGCTCGGCCAGGAAGGCATTGGCCGGAATCAAGTTCATGATTGGCGCGAGGTTCAAGAGAAACCAGGCCAGCCCAAAGGCCAGGATGGGTTTTTTCCGGGCGAGGAAAAAGATCAAGGCCATCAGGCTGAGCAAGCCGAGCGCTCCGGCCAGCGCCTCCGGATTGAAGACCGAAGCCAAAAGCGGCACGTGATAATCCAAGCGGAGGTGCATGGGGAAGAGAGCCAGGCGCAAATAAGTCGGGAAAGTTTTCAGCGAGGTGGCCAGGATGACAGGGTAGCGGTTCGAGGCCAGGTCCACCGGCTGAAACCGGCCAAAGATGCGGAAATCCTGGAAGTGAAGCAGGAATAAAAACCCGGGCAAAAGGACAAAGGCCAGGATCGGTAAAAACCGGCGGGCCCTTGAAAGCCCGGCCCGGGGCAGGATCAACTCCTGGGCCAGCAGGACCAAGGGCAAGGCCACGGCCACCTGTTTGGAAAGCAGGGCCAGCAGGTAAGCGGCCAAGCTCAAGCCCATCCCCCAGGCGCTTTTGCCCCAGCGGAGATAGGACAAATAGGCCAGGCAGAAGAAGCTCATGGCCAACATTTCTTTGCGGTGGGCGATGCCGATAACGGCTTCGGTTTGGATCGGGTGGTAGCCGAAAAGGAGCGCGGCCAGGAAGGCCAGCCGCTGCCGGCGCCAGATCTGGAAAAGGAGGAGGTAGAGCAGGATGACACTGGTGATGTGCAGGATGAGGTTAGTGACGTGAAAACCGCCGGGGTCCAGGCCCCACAGGGAGTAGTCGAGCATCAAAGTGAAGCCCCGCACGGCGCGGCCGGCGCTGAGCACGGTGAAAAGGTGGCGCCAGTCCCGGATGTAGGGGTTGGTCAGGATCAAGGGAAGGTCGTCGAAAGTGAACCCGGTCTGGTCGACCGCAAGGTAAAGGTGAAAAGGGAAAACGAGGAGCGCGAGCAGGAAGATATGGCGGCTTTGCTGGCGATCCAGCCAGGAGGCCAGCCGGCCGGCCGGGGCCGGGCCGGATTGAGCCGGGGCGTCAGAAGAGGTCATACCGGAATGGCCAGCGCTCGCTTAAAAAATGGCATAGATAAAGGGCATAATCGCCGAGCTCTCGGTCAGGACGATGAAGAGGATCATCAGCAAGAGGATGATGATGATCGGCGACATCCACCAGAGCTTGCGCTCGCGCAGGAACTGGAAAAATTCTTTGATGATCCCCAGCTTGGACATGATCGCGCTCCTTATAATTTATCTTATCATACCTCGGGTTTCTGCGCCAAGGCCACCAGCGTGGTGCCGAAGGGCAAAGGCAAGAAATCCAGCAACCGGAGCTCCGCTTCGGCCACGGCCAAGAGCGCCCGATTCAGCGGCGGCCAGGGCTCATAGGAGATGGTCTCTTCGGAACTTCCCCACCATTTCTGCCCGATCCGCACCGGAAGTATCATCGGAAAAACCAGCCCGAAAAAATGCGCCAGCCGGATCGAAGCAAAGCCGGCTTCACCCAGCCGCTTCTGCAACTCGCGGCGGCGGTAGCGGCGCCGGTGCCCCAGGGCCTGATCGTGCGCGCCCCACAGCCAGGGATAGGCCGGCACCGTTATCAGCAACCACCCGCCGGGCTTAAGCACCCGAAGCGCCTCGGCCAAGACCGGCTGGTCTTCGGCCAGGTGCTCGAGCAGATCGAGCGCGGTCACCACCTCAAAGGTTTGACCGGCAAAGGGGATGCGGGAGGCCTGGCCGGCTACGATTCCGGGGAGCCCCCTCCGGCTCGCGCATTCCAAGGCCGCGGCCGCGCTGTCCAGGCCATAGGCTTCGCCCAGCTTCGACAAGGCTTCGAGGCTGGCCCCGGTGCCGCAGCCCAAGTCCAGGATCCGGCCCGGCCTTCCTTCCAGGCTCTGCTCCACCCAACGCTCGACCAGGTGCCGCTTGGCCACAAACCACCAAAAACTCTTTTCGGTCCGGTAGGTCTTCTCGTACTCTTCGCGGTTCATAACACGCGCCGGAGCTTCATCGCAAACCGGGACCATCCGCCCGGACCGAACACCAGCCGGAGCAGCAGTCCCAGGTGATCCGGCCGCAGGTAAAACGTGATATACGCCCAGAGTTTCTGCCGCGAAAGCCAGCCCTGGCTCAAGCCTGAGCCTTCAGTAAAGGCGTAGCGCCGGTAATAATCCATGTCCTCCTCCGCCACCGCCACCTGCGTCTGAAACTTCTCAAACAAGTAAGTGCCGGGCAGCGGCGTGGTCAGGTTGAACGTCGCATCGTGGATCGGAAGCCGGCGCGCCCATCGCACCGTCTCCCGGATATCCTCCCGGGTCTCGCCCGGCGCGCCCAGCATGAAATAACCCTGGACCGAGAGCCCCATGGCCCGGGCATCAGCGGTGACCTCCTCCACCTGCTCCCGCGTGATCTTTTTGCGGAAGACCTCTTGACGGATCGTGTCCGAATAGGTTTCGATACCCACGCGAATATTGCGCAAGCCCGCGTCGAACATCTCCGCCAACAGCTCGCGCCGGGCCAGGTCTGCTCGCACGTTGCAACCCCAAATTATACCGAGCTTTCGGGAGCGAAGTTCCCGGCAAAACGCCTGGACCCAGGCCCGGTCAGCGATGAAGGTGTCGTCGGCGAACAGGAAAGCGTCCAGCCGAAAACGGCCTTGTAATTCCTGGAGCTCGTCCGCCACGTGTCCAGGCGAGCGCTGGCGCAATCCCCGACCGAACAGCCGCTCCAGGGTGGGCTGGCAATAGGTGCACTGGAAGGGACAGCCGCGGGTCGCCAGCACCGAGGTCCCTCGCAAGCCGGGTCGCACCGTGTCCAATTGAAACCAGCCCTGGAGATACGGCTCCAGGTCGAGGAGGTCAAACGCCGGGAAGGGAAGCTGGTCGAGATCCTGGAGCCAAGGCCGCGGCGGGTTCTTCCGGATCTCGCCGCCTTCCCGATACCACACCCCGGGCACCCCGGCAAAGCCCTCGCGCTCCACCACCTCCACCAGCGTGTCCTCGCCTTCGCCCAGGCCGACCGCGTCCACCGCCGGGTTCTCCAGCACGCGCTCCGCCAGGGTGGTCGGGTGAGGACCGCCCAGGATCACCTTTGTTTCCGGCCGGACCTGTTTGCAGAGATCGGCCGCGGCATTAGCATCCCGGGCCATGGTGACCATGGCCGAGATCCCGACCAGGTCGTATTTCTCCGCCATTAGCTCCTGCCGGAGATGAGCAAAAGCGTCGCGGTCAAAGGTGGTATCGAGAATCTTCGGGACCAAGCCGGTCCGCTCACGCAGGCGCGCGGCCAGGTAAAGGATGCCCAGGGGAGGATCGCCCGAGGGATAATGGCGGCGGGGGAAAACCAGAGCCACTTTCATGGCCGGCATCCTCCCCGCCAGAGGTTCCAGCGGATGCGCAGGAGTTCCCGGGCCACTTGGGGCAGGTGCCGGACCAGGCTCACCTTGCTCCCGGCCATGTTCTCCCAGCTCACCGGGAGTTCGGCCACCTGGAAGCCAAGCGCCTGCGCCAGCACCAGGAGCTCCACGTCAAAGCAAAAGCCGGGTATGGTCAGGCGCTGGAACAACTCCCGTGCAGCCGGACCGCGCAGGAGCTTGAACCCGCATTGGGTATCCACCACCCCCACGGGGACGAGCATGCGCACAAAAAATCCAAATAAAACTCCCGCCAGCTGGCGCAGCCAGGGCTGATGGCGGATCAGCCTCGATCCTGGAAGCTGGCGCGAGCCGATGGCCAGATCGAAGCCGTCGGCCAGCGCGGCCAGGAAGCGGGGAAGCTCGGAGAGGGGGGTGGAGAGATCGGCGTCGCTGATCAATACCTCATCCCCCTGGGAAGCCAGCACCCCGGCCTTCACCGCGGCGCCTTTTCCCAGGTTGCGCGGCAGGCGGAGCAGGCGGAGGTCGGGCCGACTGGCAGCCATCGCCTGCACCTTCTCGGCGGTCGTGTCGGTGCTGCCGTCATCCACCACGATGATCTCGGCCGGCTGGGAAACTTCCGCCAGATAACTGAGAATTTGCGCCAGGCTCTGCTCAATGCGAGCCGCCTCGTTGTAAGCGGGAATGACCAGGCTGAGCTTCATGAAACTTTTATCATTATACTGGTAAATTTCCTGCTTGACAAAAAGCGAGGATCCGGGCATAATAATGACATGCTTGACAAAGCCGTCATTCTTTGTGCCAAGAGATTTAGCGTCCGGGGCTGGTGCGGCTACCCCTTTATCTTTACCGGGGTCCGCTGACGGCGTTGGGGAGAGCGTGAGTCGGCGGCGGACCTGGAACCAACCCGCCGGCGGCTTGAGCTTGAAGGAGATCAGGCCATAGGCAATTAAGTCTATGGCTTTTTGATGAGGCAATGAACCGGCGGCGTTCCCGCCGGTTTTTTTATGGCGGCGCCGCGATGAAAAATTTTTAAAGCACAGGTTTCAAACCTGTGGCACGGAGGGAAGGCCATGATTATCGTGATGAAGACCAGCACGACCAAAAAAGAATTGGCCCAGGTGGTGGCCAAGGTAGAGGATTTGGGCTACAAGCCCCATGTCCTTTACGGGGTGGAACGCAAGGTGGTGGCTTGTATCGGCGACGAGCGGGGCAAGGCCCGGCTGCAGGCGCTCGAGATCCTGCCCGGGGTGGAGAGCGTCATGCCCATCCTCAAGCCCTACAAGCTGGCCAGCCACAAGATGGCGCAGGACAAGACCGTGATCAAGGTCCGGGCCAATGGCCGGAAAAGCGAGGTGGCGATCGGCTCCAAGCAGTTTGTCTTGATCGCCGGTCCCTGCTCGGTGGAGAGCGAAGCGCAGATTTTGGCCACCGCCCGGGCAGTGAAGAAAGCGGGGGCGCAGATCCTGCGCGGAGGGGCCTACAAGCCGCGGACCTCCCCTTACGCCTTCCAGGGGATGGAAGAAGAGGGTCTGAAACTCCTGGCCAAGGCGCGCAAGCTCACCGGCCTGCCCGTGGTCACCGAGGTCATGAACCCGTCCGATGTCGCCCTGGTCGCCAAATACGCGGACATTCTCCAGATCGGCGCCCGCAACATCCAGAACTTCGCTCTGCTCAAGGCGGCGGGCAAACTCAAAAAGCCGATCCTGCTTAAACGGGGAATGATGACCACCATCGAGGAATTCCTGATGAGCGCGGAATACATCCTCAAGGAAGGCAACCCCGACGTCATCCTCTGCGAGCGCGGCATCCGCACCTTTGAGACCGCCACCCGCAATACCCTCGACCTTTCCGCGGTCCCGGTGCTGAAAAAAGAGACCCACCTGCCGGTGATCGTGGACCCCAGCCACGCCACCGGCCATTGGGAGCTGGTGGAGCCGATGAGCCGGGCCGCGGTGGCCGCGGGCGCGGACGGGCTGATGATCGAGGTGCATCCGGATCCCTCGCAGGCCTGGTCCGATGGCGCGCAGTCGCTCAAGCCCGAGACCTTCGCCGGCCTGGTCAAGGGACTCAAGCCCTTTGTCAAGGCCATGAAGCGGACGCTGGCCTGACGGGTGCTTCAGGAGGAGAGGGAATGCTCTTTCACCCTAAATACGTGCCGATGATCGTTGCAGGATCGAAAAAGGTCACGCGCCGGGTTTGGAAGCGAAATCTCGTCAAAGCGGGAGGGATCTACCAATGCAAGACCAGGATGTTCGATTCCAGATGGTTCGCTAAAATTAGAGTTACCCGTGTTTGGATGCAGAAGCTGGGGGAGATAACTGAGACCGAAGCAATTGCCGACGGCCATTCGAGCCTTGATGAATTCAAAGAGAGTTGGATGAAGTTTTACGGAAAATGGAACCCTGAGCAGGAAATGACGGTGATTGATTTCGAGGTCGTAGAAGTTAGTTCTGAGTGGCAATCGTCTTTATAAGCTATCCGGTGTTTCGTTTAGAAGGTCTCGGGTAAAACCGGGTTGCCTATTTTCCAATTCTGTATGAGCACTCCTTGAGCTTTTATCCTTATTTAACTTACCACCTGAACGCCAGGCCCGCGGCCAGGTTGCCGCGCAAGGAATGATCGAAACGGTCGAACTCCAGGCGCGAGCCGAGGGAGAGCCGCGCCTGCCACTTGCGGCCGGACAGCACCAGCGGCGAAAAATCGAACCCGACCTCGTAACCGGTAAGCGTCACTCCGGCCCGAATTTCTTTTTCGGTGCGCCACCGCTTCGCGCCGCCGAATTTCGGGGCGCGGGTGACCGCACCCGCGCTATCCTCTGGCGCGCCTCGCAACGGCAAGTTCTCTTCCCAAAACTTCGGCGTCAGGGTCAGCTCGCCCGGCTCGCGGTCAAGCACGTCGCGGTCTCGGAAGATCCACCAGCCCCGTTTCTCATCCCGGACCTCGATCTCCAGGCTGGCCTGGGCAAAGCATTGCCGGCAGTCCGGAGTGGGCGGAGACATTTTCCGGCCGCTCGTTTTTTCGCGCAGGGTCACGATCTCTTTCCGCTTGGAGTTGAGGTCGGTCTCGGCCAGGGCCAGGTGCTTTTGCACCCGGTCCAACTCCGATTGGATACGCGCACGTTCCTGCTCCTCGGCTTGATGATGGCGTTTTGCCAAACACCCGCGCAGGCCAAAGCCGGCGGCCAGCGCGGCCAGGATTAGAGCCAGCCAGAGCCAAAGCTTAACTCTTCCGATCAAGTTTTTTGCCCCAGGAATAAATCATGGCGGCCATGGAAGTCAGCCCGGCCAAGAGCCCGGTGATGCTCGCCGCCACTTCGGCGAACAAGTCATCCGGGAGCAGCGCCACCCGCGCGCTCACGGCCAAGGAGAAGGCAAAAGCGAGCGCCATGAAAAGCGAAAACCAAAAGGCGGTCTTGGAGAACCTTCCGTTTTTCTCAAACAGCCGCATGGAGAAACTCCTCGAGGCCCTGCCGCACAGCCTGGGCCAAAAGGTTTTGAGCTTCAGGAGTCTGGAGCCAAGCGCGCGACTCGGCATGGCTCAGGAATTCGCACTCGACCAGGCAAGCCGGCATCGCCGTCCGCTTCAAGACCAGGAATGACGAGGGGATGATCCCTCGGTCCCTACGGCCGGGCAGGGCCCGGACCAGGGCGCCGTGCAGGCAGCGCGCCAGGATCTCTCCGCCCTCGGCCCCGGGCGCGTGATGCACGGAAAAGCCCGAGACCTCCGGCCGCGGCGACGCGTCGCAGTGGATGCTGACGAAGAGGTCGGCGCCCAGCTCGTTGGCCATTTCCGCCCGGTGCGTCAGGGCCACGAAGCGGTCTTCCTCGCGCGTCAGATAGAGCGCCATCGGTTTGAAACCGGCGGCCCATATAGATTTCAGCCGTAAGGCAATGGCCAGGTTGAGGTCCGCCTCCCGCACTCCGTCATAAACCGCGCCGGGGTCATGGCCGCCGTGGCCCGGATCAATCAGTGCCACGGGCAGTGCCGCCGGTTGTGCCACAGGTTTTAAACCCGTGGCCCGATCATTCGGCATCGCTTTCCCCGTTCATGTGGCGCAGGGTGCGTACCACCCAGCGCAGGTCTTCGCGGATCTCATCCAGCTTTTTGTCCAGCGCCTTGTGCCGTTCCGAGCAAAGCTCCCGGGGCATGGCGGCTTCGATCCCTTTCAGGACATCGCGCCAGACGTAGGCGATCAAGCCGGTGAAGACGCCCATGATGACCCCGCCGGTAATAATGGCCTCCATTTTTTCCTCCGCCGAGGCCTTTCCTCGTCAGAAACCCTGCACCTTGATCCGCCCCTCGATGCGCGCCGTGATTTCGCCCGCCCGGTTGTTCAGCGACCAGTTGGCCGGGAGCGACGACTGATAGGCGCCGATGTCAATCGAGAGCGCCCGTTCATTGCCCTCGATTCCCGCGGCGGCAGCCGCCCGCCCGCGCATCCGGCACGGACTCAAGGAGTGGAGGGTAAAGTCGCCTTGCGCGGGATCGGTCAGGAGCGGGTCCGCCTCAAGGCTGTTGGCATCTTGTCCATAGATGCTCTTCCATCCGGCATAATCCACGTCCGTGCCGTTCAGGTCGAGCAGGGAGGCGCCGGCGCCGGGATAGTAATAGCAATTCCCGTTGGCTTGGAGGACGCGGAGCTCGTCCAAGTCGGTGGACAGGCAAGATTTGGAATCGCCGGCGGTATAGAGGATATTGTTGATCAGGCAGAGGCCGATCGTATTGTTAAGTGTCAACAACTGGACGACATTATCTTGTGAATAGAAGGAGCAATGGACAAGCCAGAGGCTGACATCGCCGGTGACGTCCATCACCGGCCCTTCGGCCCGGCCGGTGCAGTTCAGCAGCGCCAGGCCGCCGGTAAAATAGCCGTAGCTTCCGCTCGGCCCGTCCGCGTAAATCGCCGCACCCGAGCCGAATCCCCGGAATTGCACGGCCTCCAGCCGGGCCGAATCCAGGCACCCTACAACTAGACCGTATTGACTGGCATAGAGCTGGATATTCCTGAAAACCCAATCCCGCGCGGTCTCGCCCCCGGTCCGGTCCGGACAGACAAGGATGCCCTTGCCGGTCGCGGTCTGGGCGGAGTGGATGCCGGGGAGGTCAATGGTGACATGGGAGGCCAGGTTGGTTCCGTCGCTCTTTCCGCCCACGATACATCCGGCATCCTGGTCGTCCACAAAGTCCACCTGGTCGTTGCCGTTGCGGTCAATGAGCAGCCGATGTTCCTGGGTGGGCTTGCCCCCCCGGCCGGTGACGCTATGCGCCAGGCGAAGCACCGGCTCGCCCGCGGCATACCCATGGTGGATGGCCCCGCCGTAGCCGCGGACGGCGTTGGTTTCGGCAAAATCCTGGCTGGTAAACTGCGTGGTCCAGTCCCAGCGGTCGCCCAGCGTGTGCCCGGTGGTGTTGGTAAACCGGATGGCCACGCCCT
>MGQK01000080.1:21289-22886 GCA_001797815.1 Deltaproteobacteria bacterium RBG_13_61_14
TGGACCACTTGAAGGTATCAGGTGATCCGGTCGCGTCAATCTCCACCCGGAAATTGCGGATGGGCGAGCCAGCATCGGGAGGATGGGTCGTACTCAGATCGTCCAATCCTGTCCCGGTGAACGCGACCGGGCCATTGGCGCCGGTCTCGTTGGCTTCCTGGCCGGCATCAAACGCCGCCTGGGGGTGGGGGTAACTCCTGCCGTTTCCGTAGTCGTATTCCGCCATCTTCAACTCCAGTTGTCAGTTGACGGTTGGCGGTTCGCGGAAAGAAATCTTTCTGTCAACCGTCAACCGACAACCTTGAATCATCCTATTACATTCACCAGGTAAGCGCGGCACGCGCCGTTGCGAGCGTATGAATAAGAGCTCGCCCCCACGAACCAGGTGAGCAGTCTGCCCCAAATGGCCGTAGTGATATCAATGGTCAAAGAGTAATCGAGATAAGTCGAGGTCAGGTAGGCGCTGTCCACGTATAGGAGAAGGGTATCGGTCTTGTCATAGAGACGGAAGCGCAGCTTGGGCGTGCCGGAAGTTTTCTTCGCTTGCATGACCAGATGCAGCCGCCATTTCTTCCCGCTGGGCGGAGCCGGAAGATTGAAACATCCTCCGAGGGCGATCTCGGTGCCTTCTACCCCCGCGACCTCTCCGGCCGAGCCGCCGAGATGATAATAGACATAGTTATCCGGCGAGACGACCAAGTCCTTCAGATAATCCAGGTTCTCGCGGATGGCGTCGAAGAGCACCTGGTTGAGCGGACTGTCGGCGTCGGTTTGGGAAGCAAGGATCGTGGTCCAGGCCATGTTATTTAACCTCCGTTAGTGCACAGCGAACAGTGCCTAGTGAACATTACTTTTCTTTTCTCCCACTGCGCACTATGCACCGTGCACTTTCTAACTGATGTAATAGCCGGGGTCATCATTGGCTCCGACCTTCTCGTTGGCGTCGCTGATCCAGGCGTATTTCCTGTGATCGCTATCGCCGTAACTATCGTAATCCGCGGTGTAGGAGGCGGGAGAGATCCCGGCGTAGCTCTTGACTCCCCCGCCCGCGGCTTCCAGGGCCTGGTATTCGAACCGGTTTGCCCCCGCCGCCTTTTTCTTCACCACCTCGAACAAGGCGTCGGACCGGGTGGCGCCGTCCGGGGCCAGGATCATGTCCGTGTCCAGGCTGACGAAATCCCCGACCTGGAGGTCCGAATCCTTCAGCTCCAGGCCAAAGCTCACCATCGGCGCGCCGTAACGAAAGCGCATGAGAAAGTGGGCCGCGGCATTGAGAGCCTCGGCCGACCGATAAATCCAGGGGGCGAAGATCTCGTAATTTCGCTTCTCGCCGTAATAGTTTTCCCCTTCCACTTCCTGGTCGAGGTGGAGGAGGGCCGCCCGGTATTGTTCCGGATCAGTGCCGGGATCCGCGGTCAGCGGATCGTAATAGACCGTGATCCGCGTCTTGCGAGCTTCTTCGTTCCGGTCCAGCTCCAGGCTTTGCCGGACCAGGTGCTCGGCGTCGGTCAACTGCTTGGGCGGGTTACGGAAGATCGGCACCGGCGCGCACTTGAAATGAACCTGGGAATCTTCGCCTTGCCACAGGTGGGAAAGC
>MGQK01000080.1:22906-44933 GCA_001797815.1 Deltaproteobacteria bacterium RBG_13_61_14
CAGCAGGTCCTTGATCGCCACCGGCTTTTCCAGGAAACGGCGGTAGCGCGCCGTGGCCAGCCAGCGGCCGACCTCGTCGCTGACTTCGAGCAACCACACGACTGCACCCGCGCTATGTGCGGCCGGGCTGGTGCCATAAGCACCGCGCTGGCAGCCGGAGAGGGTGTCGAAAGTGCCTGCGCTCTTTTCCACCGTGAAGAGCGGCCGGCCGGTGATCCCGGTAAAAGGGCCGGCAGCACTGCGGGCATGCTTATATTCCGAGGTTACCGCGTCCGCCTTCAAGGCATGGAAGAGCTCGGCAGTCCCCCCCGTGACCAGGATCGTATACCCCAGCCAATAGGTCGTGGCGGGCGTGACGCTCAGGTGCCTGTCCCAAACCAGATCCCCATAGGTGCTCACCCGGACCAGGGAGAGGCTTTTCGAACCCAGATAATTCAACTGGGTTCCCGGATTGCCGGCGTTGTCCGAATAAAGATAAAGGTAAATATCGCCGGCCAGAGAGCCCGTCCGCATGAACTGAAGCGAAACGCGGTCCAGACTGTTATCTTCCGCCCCGGTCTCAAAGCGGACAAAGTGCCAGAGCTCGAGGCCGGTTCCTTGATCCAGCGAGTGCTCGTCGTCCTTCGGCCCCAACTCCTGGTCCACCACCTGGAAACCCATGCCGGTGCCTTTGCCGGAATAGCGGATCAGCTCGTCCCCGATGCGGACCACCCCGGTTTCTGGAAAGTCTTCAATGCCCACACACTGCAAGATATCGGTGGGCCCGATGTCACTCCCGAGCGTGGCCCCCAGATCGAGTGCGGCCAGGTCCAGGCCGGAGATCCCGCCATGGGTGACCAGGAGATCGAGCACAATTTGATCCAGGGGCAAGCCGTCCATCCCGTTGTCCTCGGCCCAGACCACCGCGTTGGAAACCCGGCACCCCACCGGATGGCTGACCGCCGTGGTGCCGAACCTTCCTCCCTGGCACCCGAAAAGCTTGTTCTCGCTCAAGCTGCGGCCGGCATAGCTCACATACTCGGAGCCATTGTTCTCGTCCTCCACCTTGACCAGGCCCGGCTGGCCAGGGGTCGCATCCGCGAATTCGGAGGCATCCACCACCATCAGCTCGGCGCCGCCGGCGTAAGCCACGGTCAGGGTGTTTTCGCTCGACTGTTCCGCCGGGACCTTGACTTCCAGCTTTTTCAAGTAGTCCTGGAGGGTGATGGTGCATCGGCCCTCGGCTACGGTCACATTGGTGATCAGACCTTTGAAGACCAGCTCATAATCGGTCTCAGGCACGCCCCCAAAACCGCGCCAAACCTCAGCCAGCCGACCGCGGTAATTGGGGTTGCGGGCCAAAAAGTTGCGCCAGAAGGTCCCTGCGCTCTCGAAGTTGTGCACGGCCTTGTTTGGATCGGCGAGGGGCAAAGGCCGGTCGTCGCGAAACTCAAGGTGAATTTCGGCGACCCGGGTGACGTGCTGGTCCGTCTTGATTTCCGTGGGCACAATGGCCATCTTGGTCAGGTAGGGCAACGCATCAGCCAAGGGCGCCCCCTGGTAGGCGGAGAAACGATAGTCCTTGACGCCCCGCGCATAGTTCGGCTTATCTTTGCAGGTGACGTAAGTGTAATAGCAGGGCGTGCCGATGGCGGCACAGGGGGCCTGGCCGAAGGTGTTCTGGCAGTAGTCCAGCCGGAGCTTGACCAGGATGGTCGGCGTGCGGACCACGGCCGCTTGCTCGGCGGAGAAGGTCATTCCGCCAGCCCTTCCAAAGTTAGATTAAGCGAGCGCCAGGATCCGGCTTCGTAGGGCATCGCCAGTTCCGGTTTGAGCAGGCGCAGGAGATACACTTGTTCGCTGTGGTTCTGGAGGTCCCAGGCCCAAAAGAAGGGGCGTAAGCCGTGTTCGGCAAAGAAAGGCTTCCAGGCGGTTTCGCACCAGGCCGGAGACAAGTGCCGGAAAGCGACTCGGATCTCCCGACGGGTAAAGCGCTCCACCACCCCGAGCAGGTTTCCGCCGCGGCTTAACTGGGCCTCGCTCTCCTTGGCCTGGCCATCCGGGTCAAAGCCAAGCTCCGGGTAAACCGGAAACGGCAAGTATTCACCCAGAAACCATACCCCCAGCCGCGGCGGCGCGGTGTAGCCGGTCGGAATGACCAGCTTGAAATAGCGATGGGTCTGGGCGGGGAAGGTTGTCAAAATGCCCTTGTCCGTGGCGGGCGTAAAGGGCGTCAGGCAATCGAACCAGTCCACGTCGTTGTCCGAATACTTCAGCGCAAGGTTGGTGACGCCCTGGCTCTTGAGGTCGTGCCCGGAGAGGCCGAGGCAGGCAGCCGTGATCGTGGCGCCCGCGCCGGCATCCAGTTTCAGCCATTGCTCGTCGCTGCCGGTCCCTTTCCAGGCCAGATAAGGCCGCCAGTCCTGCAGGTTCTCTTGCGGGAACCCCGAGGCCTCGGTGGAGGCGAGGAGAGCGGCCTTGAGGACCTGATTATTCCAGGCGATGATGGGCTTTGCATTCATTTTGAATCGTATTTCGTATGTCGTATTTCGTATATCGTATTTCGGTCCGTGGCCGCGATTTATCTTTTATCCGATATACGCCATACTATATACGTCATACGTCTCCTTCTTACCTCGCAAAGTCGAGGACGATGCTGCCTTCTTTCCACTTGCTGTTGATCCCATCCACAATCTGGTAGAGCTGTTCCCCGGTCAGGGTGATCGTCTCGTTGGGATCGCGTTTGGCCCCTTCGATGATGATCCGGCCGGTGCGGGCGGGTTCCTCCTCGGCTTGCGGCGCGGCGGGCGGCCGGGAGACACCGCCGGCTCCTCCGCCGCCGCCCCCGTGACCGCCGCCCCCGGCGCTGGCGGCCTCGGCGTATTGCTTGACCGCCAGGGCGTGCTGGAGCGAGGAGGCCAGGGCCATGGGATCCCCGGTGCCGAGGAAGCGGGCGAACTCCTTGGTGGCCTCGGCGATCTCGAAGGGGATCATGACCAGGGCCTGCTCCCGGATGCCTAGGCCCAGGAACTGGGCCATGATCTTGGCGCTGGAGGCGTAACTTTTCACCTGGAGGCTCTGCGACTGGGTCTTGGTCTGGGTGATCAGATTTTCCCAGTAAATAGTCTTTTCCGCTCGCTCCGCCGAGGTCCGGGCCAGGAGATCTCGTTCGCGCGCAGCGTAGTCCTGGAGCAGTTGCTCGCGCGCTTCCAGCGCTTCTTCCAGGTCGCTCACCAATCCATCGTTGGGTTCTAATGCCATAGCCGTTGCCGCCTCATTTCCTCGATCAACTCCTCGATCTGGCCCAGGTTCAGCCAGTCCTCCGCATCGAGGTCGTTTTTCTCAAAGGGATACCCGGCGCGCAGGAGCTGGCGCAGGAGCAAAAGCCGGAGCGTGTCGGGCGAAAGTTTTTCCTCGGTCACCTCGCGGCAGTTGACGCAAATCCACTGGGCATAGCGACTCCGCCGTTCCGGGCAGACCTGGCAGGAGACCAGCCCTCCGGAAACAAGGGAGCGGACCTCCTGGATCATTTTTTTTTCCGTTCTTCGCTCAAGGCCGGCAGGGTGGACAGGTGCTGGCCCAGGGCGATCAACAGCAGCGGGAAGCACTGGCGGACCAGCTCTTTCCAGTCTTCGCTAAAATCGGGCGAACCGGGATCGCTGCCAATCGGCTGAGGCCCGTGCCCATCGTCCACCACCAGCTCGCCGGAGGGGATTCCCGCCAGGCAAGCGAACCCCAGCTCCAGGTTGCCCCGGAGCAGATCCAGGGCGGGATTTTGCGAATCCGGGCCCGGCACCTTCATGGCCAGCGTCGCGAGCATTTCTTCCACCGTGGGCCGGCGGTAGCGCAGCCGGATCAAGGACTCGCCCACCTTCAACTCCAGGGTTCCTTCCCGAACCGAACGCAAGCTCATCGCCGACTCCTACCCGAGATAGCCGGCCTGCCGGTTGTAGCAGCGGATGATCGCCCCGCCGTAGATCCCGTCATCGAGCACGATGAGATCACCATCCTGGGCCAGGAATTTGTCGTGCACCGCAATCGCCGCGGCCAAAATGCCGCAGGAGGGAAAGATCAGCTCAGCCCCAAATCGTATGCCACTGCCCGGATCAATCTCCGCCCCTTGCAGGACCAGGGCCGCCGCCAGGCGCTCGGTGTCAGCGTGGTCCAGTTGGTATTGGCGGATGGTATTTTTCAGTTTCTCGCTCAGCTTGATCGTCACCTGGCGGCCGCCGCGCAGGCTTTGCACCGCGTGGAGCGCGCCCGAGCCGTCCGGCGCGTGCTTGATGACCAGGTTGTTGGTCCCGGCGATGGAGAAGCTGAGCACGTCGGCGGAGATCACTTCGCCGCCGACCAGGTCGGTGCCGTTGTAGTAGCCGTCCACCACCACCTTGGCCTCGACCAGCTTGAGCGGCGACTCATCCACCGCCGGCGGGAACGTGCACCAGGCCGGCTCCTGGGGGATATAGTCCACGTGGAAATCAATCGGATCGGCTGAGGTGCCGACCGCGCTTTCCAGGCTGAGCACGGCCGGGGTATCGCCGGAAACCTCGCTGACCCCGGGCAAAGACCAGACCTCGGAACCGACGTCTTTGGCCCGGACCCGGAACACGTTCTCCAGCCGCTCGGCTGCATCCGCGCCTTCGACCGCGTTGGCCGCCAGGGTGATCGAGGAGGAGTTGGCCGGCGCCGAGACCACTTCATGGAAGTAGTTGACCTCGCGCTTGCCCCAGCCCTTCACCTCGGCGGACAGGCTGGCCCAGCTTTCGCCCAGCTCGAGCGTGAACCCCTCGATGTGGTTCCCGGCCAAGCGCTCTTTGAGGATCGAGTGGCCGCGGCGCTGGACCAGGGTGAACGAGGGGTGGTCGAGATCGGGAAGCGGCGTGATGGCGTGGCGGAAGGCCGAGGTGCCGACCGAGGTGGAAGTGCAGGCGCCGAAGAAATGTGCCAGGACCAAAGCCAGGAAGTCGGGCTTGACCCGCTTTTGGCTGAGCTTCCCTGCGGCGGGGTGGCCGCCGTAATAGATCTCGCTCGGACCTTCCCCGCCCGTGATCTGATCGCGGTTGTCCTCGATGGTCCGGGCCAGGCCGAGACCGGAGCCCTGGTCCAGATCCAGGCTCACGCCGTTGCCAGTCTCCGGCGTGCCCTTGGGATCTTCGCGATCACGGAAGAGGGCCAGGCGGCCGGTTTGTTCCAGAAAGTTCTTGGCCATAACCTATACTCCTGACAGGGGCGCGGGTGACCGCACCCGCGGCTAGTTCCAGTCGAGCCGGCAGGGAATTTGGACCTCGGCTTCCACGATTCCCTCAGCCGTGTAAGCGCCGCTGCTCTTTTCCGGCCGGGCCGTGGCGCTGAACGAGGTGCGGGTCAGCGAACAGATCAGCACGCCTTCGGCTTGGTCAATCACCTGGGGCAGAGCTTCAAATTGCCGATCGGTCTGCGTCTGCTCGCGGCATAACTCCTCCAGGCGATGGGCGATCTGCTGGCAACGGAAAAGCTCGCTGGTGCGGTCACCGCCCACGCAGACGATGCGGAAGCTGAGTTCAAAGACCTTGACCGGGTTCCGGAAGTTGGGGGCAAGGCCTTCCCGCTTGCCGGTGATCGTCACCACCAGGGCGGGCACCTCGTGCCGGCCATAGAAGCCGGGTTCGTCCCGCAGCCGCGCCTCGATGGTCTTGACCGGAGGATCGCCGGCTTCGCACAGTCCTCCCGGGCCGGTATCAGCCAGTAAGGTGGCTAGCACTTTTCCCCTGACCTGGAGATAATCGCCGTCCGCGAGCGGCATGGCCCGGCCCCCCTAATCCAGCAAGTCGCCGGGACTCTGATCGTCCCGGGATAGCTCGCCCTGATAGACCGGCGCCGGTCCCAGGTAGCCGGGCAGCCGGAGCCGTGGCGCCTGGCGGTCCCGAGGCACCAGAGATTCCAATTCCGCCAGGGCTTCGGTATCCCAGGTGGCCGGCTGGCCCTCCCGCACACTGCGGCCCAGGAAGCGCAAGCAGTCCGCGGCCGCGAGCCGGCGGCAGATCCTTTCGATCAGAGCCGGGGTGGGAGGGTTGTCGCCGATGCCGGGGAAGGGGACCGCGTAGCAGGTGCGGAGATAGGCGTCAATGCGCCGGCTCTGGTCGGCGATGAAACCGGCGACCACGCTGGTGGAAAGCTCGGCCGGCAGATCACCCGGGAGTTCCTCCAGCACCCGGTCCGTGGTGCTATACAGGGGATCCGGACCCAGCGCCGGAATCACCTGAAAAGCGACCAGGATCGTCGGGTAGGGCATGACCTCTTCGCCGTTGACCTGGCAATAGATACTGGCTTCCGCATTGCCCAGGGCAAAGGAGGTAAGGTCCATGCCCTCCACCGTTACGTAGTAGCCCTCGGAATCTTGCTCCTGGCTCAGGGCCGGGCTGGAACTGGTCGTAGCGGTGAACCGCAGGGTGCCGGTGGAATCCCGGAACTCGACTTTGAGGCCGGGGTCGTCCCAGTCCGGGTAGAGGTAGTTGCCCAGGTTGTCGGGCACGCGGAAGTCGAAGCGGCCGGGTTGGTTGGGTTGGTATTGAGGCAGGGCGAGGCTCATGTTATTTCCTCACGATTTCCGGTTGGCGTCGGGCCATGATGCCGGGCAGGGATCTGGGAGTGAGTTGAATGCTGCCGCTGGTCAAGGTGCGCGGGGAATCGCCGTCGGAATAAAAGGTGAATTCCAGATGCAGGTATCGCCCGGAGAGGGTGCCCAGGGTCTTGAAGACGGCGAGGGTCATGGGGTCGCCGGTAAAGACGGGGGTGTTGTCGTTATCCAGGTGATAGCGGAGCTTGATCCCGCCCGCGGCGAGATCCGTCTCCTCGGCGAAGGTTAACGAGCCGGGGGCCCAGGCGGAATTATTCATCCCTGAATCCAGGCTCAGCTTGGCGGTGGGCGAGGTCTGGTAAAACGGCTTGCAGGTCTCGGTGGCGGGCGCATAGTCGGTCGGCATCTCTTTCCCATAAAGGATCAGTTCATCCACAAAAAAATTGGAGAGGCCGCCGACATTGAGATAGCCGTTGAGACAGACGGGAACAAACAGATTTTCGGGGGGATTGAAAAGCGGCAGATAAGGAGAGTTTATCTGCTCGGCCTTTTTCTCTCCATCCAAGGAAATTGCTAAATACTTATTCGATGATCCCATGACGAATTGGAGATCATGCCATCCACTCCAAGCGGGTAGATTGTTATTGGCTGGTCCACCATAATTATTTCCGTCAGCGCTGGTATAGAGAGTAAGCCCTCCCCAGGTGGCTCCTCCACCAACAAAAACGGTGAAGGTCCGCTGATAGGACCATCCCCACTTACTAATTAAATACTGATTCGGGATGCTGTCGAATTTTGCCCGCATGCGCAAGCTGAAGTTGCTGAGCTGGCCATAGCGCTCATAGTTTCCGGGCAGGACCACTCGGGCATTGGCGCTGGGAAACTTGACGCATTTTCCAAAAACTCCCGGGCTAAAATGCGTGGTCAGATAACCCACGGCCGCATCTTGAGTTCGATTGCCCATTACCGTGTCGGTTATAATTCTCAAATAGGAATCTGGAGAAGGATCATTGAACCGGAAGAGGGCGAGGATCTCATCCACGGTCTTGAGGCGGATCTGGGAATTTCCCTCCCGGGTTTCCAAACCCTCATCCAGCACCGCGCCGGAATAACCGATGGAAAAGGGCACACTCATGCCCTGGCCTCCGTCTGACGCAAACTGCCGTCCGGGTTGAACACCTGGTCGCGGTAGCAGAGCCAGTGTCGTTCCTCAATGGCCCGCGAGGACAAATGTCCGCAAACTAAGGAAGGATCCACCACGATCTCAAAGCCGGCGGCCTTGACCTTGCGACAGAAGGACACGTCCTCGGTCACCGTGGTCTCGCCGGTCTTTTGGTAGCGCTCGTACTCGAACCAGGGAGGCGCAACGGCCTCAAACACCTTGCGCCGGATCAAAGTCGCGCCCATGCCTACCACGTCGCACCCGACCGACCGGCGGTCCGGGCCATACCAGACGGGGTTCATCAGTTGTTCGTCCGCGGCCACGTTTTTCCAGGAGGGCACGGGCTGATGCGGCGCAGCCTTCTTGAAGTAGAGGGCGCTCAAGATGCCGGTCTTTTCTCCGGCCTGGGCCAGACCCTGGATGAGCCTGGGGATCAGTTCTTGAGGAAAAACCATGTCGGCGTCCAGGAAGAGAAGGAGGTCGGCGCCGAGCTCCTGGGCGGCGTGGACCAGGCGGTTGCGGTTGAGGTCCAGCGGAAAGGCCCGGTTGAACAACTGCCAGAACTCGCTGACCCCGAGCTCCGAGAGCGCTCTCAACACCGAGGGCCGAAAGAGCGCGGCGTAGGAGATCAGGAACGGCGTGTGCACCCAGTCCCAACTGATCGGCACGCAGACCGCGAGTTTCATGGGGGTCCTTTCCGGAGCGGGCCACGGGTTTCAAACCCGTGGCCCGCGGAAAAAGCGGTTTACGAAGTGGCGCAGCGGCGGAGCTGCCCGGTCTCGCCGGCCGCAGCGCCGTAGCGGCCCCAGCCGGCCACGGTCTCGGCATAGGCCAGGATGTCGGTCTCGCTGAGCACGGTCAGGTCCATGCGGATGCCGCTCTTGAGCTTGCGGCCGGGCAGGACCACGAAGTAATGCGAGGTGTCGGCCGCGCTCAGGTCCTGGGTCTTGAGGCGGGTGGTCACGGCCAGGCTGACGTTGAAGTTGAGCTCGGTCGCGCCGCTGTTGATCAGGCTGGTGTTCAGCGCGTTGCGCACCCGGGCCATGAGCTGGACCGGCGCCACCACCACGAAGCGGGAGTTGGCGTTGACGTCAAAGCCCTTGCCCTGGAGCTCGTCCAGGATCTCGGCGCAGGCGGAGTTGATGGTCTCGGCGTCGCGCACGGCCTTGGTGTCGGAAGCGCCGCCCTGCCAACTCACGTCCGCGTCGGCCCGGCTCTTCGAGATCAGGTCGTAGTGGGCCTGGGCCTTGTTCGCATACCACTTGGCCCGGAACTCCTTGGCCGTATCCTCGATCTTCCAGTATTCCTGGTCGTCGAACCACAGCTTGGACCAACCCAGGGCCCCGCCGTAAAGGTCGAAGTTGACGGTGACCTTGTCGCCCGAGACCTTGTAGACTTCGGCTTTTTCGCCGGGGGCAATGGCCCGGAAGCTCAAGCCCGAGGACACGTCCACCAGGTCAAAGCCGTTCTTGGCTGTCGCCGTAAAGTCCACCCCCTCGAACACCTGTTCCCAGCCCAGGTCCGGCTCGTCCACCTGGTGAAAGCGGGCGATGGCCTCCGCCGCCGAGGCCGGGAAATCACCCGGAGTAGTGAATTCCTGAACCCTGGCCCGGAACGCCGGGGCCGCCCGCCGGGGCCGATCCATGAAGTACTGCACCGCTTCCAGGAACTGGCGCACGCCTTCCGGGCTGCTCAGGTCCGCCTTATTCCAATCTGCAATCATCTTGCCGCGCATAATCCTTATCTCCTTCGTGGTGCGGGTGCCCTCACCCGCAGATAGCTTGTGCCACCGGTCTGTAACCGGTGCCCATCATGAAAGCACGATGAGGTCCACTAAAACCTCGTCGTCGTTCTCGCCCGCGGCCTCCAGAGCCTTGCCGCACTTGGCGTTGCCGGTGGCCACGTCCGTGACTTTCTGGGCGGTGGCGTCGTAATACACGCTGGAACCTGCCGCCAGGTTGCGGCCGGTGCCGGTGGCCTTGGGCACCACGATCTTTTCCGCCTCATAGACCAGCACGAAATCCGAACTGGTCCCGGCATCCTCCACCACCACGCCCAGCGTGTCTCCGACCACGGTCATGCCGCCGGCGCTCAGCGTTTCGCTGGTGCCGGTGGTGGCCTTTAACGTCTTCGCGCTCTCCAGCTTCGTGCGAAGCTTGAGCCCGCTCTCTGTTACCATGTTTTCCTCCTTTGTGGTTTCAGCGCTTGGCTGTCAACGAACAACTAAAGACCTGACCCCAGGCCTAATTTTCCTTGGGGATCAAGGGATTCCTTTGCCAAGGTTGGGAAAGATGCTGGTCCGATTCGGGCGGAACCGGAAAACTTCTCTGGGAGGAGGGGACACCATCCGAATGGTGTCCCTCCTCCAAATGCTTCTGCACTTGCTCTTCCACCAACTTGGCAATTTGCTCCGAGACTCCAGAGGGGACACCATCCGAATGGTGTCCCCAGTCCGTTGGCTGCTTCAATTGGGCAAGCTCCGCCTCCAACTCCTGAATGCGCTGGTCCCGCTGCTGGAGCTGGTTCTCCAGGTGTTGCATTTTCTTTTCGGAGGGGACACCATTCGGATGGTGTCCCCCCTCCACCGGTTCGAACTCCTGAACCACCGCCAGCAGGCCGGCGCCCGGAAAACCCGGCGAAGCAAAAGCCCGCGAGCCCAGAGCCAGGCCCGTGACCCGGCGCACCGCTTCCACCAGCCAGCTCTCGGCCTTCCGCCGCCGCGAAAATTCCAGCTCGGCCTCGATGCTGCACGTGTCCAGCTCGCCGGAGCGAATCCGCTCGCGGGCCTCTGGGTCCGCGATGTAAGCCACGCCCAGGGCATGGAGCCGGCCCTTTAGCCGGCGCACGGTCGCGGCCACGATCTCGCCGACCTTTCTCCGGGGCGAGTTGTCCGCATTGTGGAAGAGATAGACCGGCGCCTGCGCCAGGTGCCGCGCCAGCTCGCGGATGCGCTCGGCGCTCCAGCGCTTCTTGGTGCCTCGTGGCACATGTTTAAAACCTGTGCCCCTAGACAAAATTCGGCCTCGGCTTTCGCCTTCATGACCGGCGGTGAGCGCCACGAAGCAGGGATGGGGATCATGGGCCTTGATCGCCTGATAACGCTCCTCCCCGATCAGCGCTCTCACTTCGTCCCGCGCCATCTCTTGCACCGGCGCGCACAGATAAACTTTCTCCGAATTCACTCCGGCTCCTCCTCGAATCCGGCCCCATCAAGGTCACGGCCTTCCAGGTCAGCTTCTTCAGCCTCGGGCTCAATGTCGGGCAAGAGGCTCAGCAAGGTCTTGAGCGAAATCGCGCCTTTTTCCCAGAGCGGCAGGTAGAGCGCGCTCAAACGGTCCACCTGCGCCTGGGTGATGAACTTCATCCGCGGCTCGACCCCGCCGGCCTGGAAAGGCGCCTTGTCCGAGGCCAGGTTCAGATTCCGCAGCCGCACCGCCTTGTCGAAGAGGTCCTTGAACCCGCCGATCCAGCTCCGCTGCTCGGCGATGCTGACCAGGGCCACCGGCTCCATGGTGTTTTCAGCAGTGGCTCGGTTGCTCATGAATTCGGGGAAACCCAGGAACTGGACCGGCACGCCGGCCCCGCCGGCCAGAATCTTGACCTTGGTCTCGATCTCCTGGCGGATACTCTCCACCCCGGCCGAGTCCATGCCCACCAGACTGAATTCGGCCGGCCCGGCAAAGACCTTCCCAATTTTCCAGTTCACCCCAGGGCTGAGCAGGCGATCATACAGGTCCTTGGCCTCTTGCAGGTCCTCGGTGCGGAAGTAAGGCGTGGGCGAAGCGAAGTAGCGGTTGATCTGGCGCCAGTCGCGGAGCGCCTTGTCAATGTCCTCCGCCTCGACCAAAAGGCCGGAGAGGGTGGGGATGCCTTCGCGGCTGTGGATGCGGGCGTTGAACTTGATCAAGACCGCGCGCTCGGCCGGGATCACCACTTCCTGGCGGTCGTTGCCCGGCCGGCGGTAGCGGATGCGGAGGATCCGGCTGTAGAGTTCGTCGTCGTAGTCCACCTCGTAGCGGGTATCGTTCCAGGAGAGGAAGCGGAGGCGGACGTTGCCCGCCTCCGCGTCCCACTCCAGGATGAGGAGCACCTGGCCTTCCAGCTCTTTTTCCACCGCGAGCGATTGGCCGAATTGGCCGTCGAGCTCGTTCAGGCGGACCATCTCCTGGATCAAGGCCAGTTCCCGGGAAAAAGCGGACGGGTCGCGGGCTACTGCTTTGAGGCCTCCGGCCATGGCAAGGGCGGCGCGGGTGTCCACCAGGCGCTGGATGAGCTGGTTGCCGTAGCGGGCATAGCCCTTGTACTTTTTCACCAGCTCGTCAATCAGCTTCTCCCGGTTGTCGTAGGGGTTGGGAGAGGCGGACGCGCTTAGCGCCTTTTCGCCCGCCGAGAAGGTGAGGATGTCGGTGATATATTCCTGGCTCTTGGCCAGCTTCACTTCCAACTCCTCGATCCGCTTTGTCTGCGACCTTTTCCCGAACACGCTCTCTCTCCTTGTCTATGGAAAAATGTTGCAGTTTTTAGGGAGGAGAAGAGAGAAAATCCACAGATTACGCCGAGTTCGGGGATTTCTCGAAGAGAAGGCAGAAAAAGCTAGGTAATCGGGGTGTCAGTGGTGTGGGGCGGGATTCATCCGACCCTGGTGCCGGAGACGGCTCTGGCGGCCGATTACATGGACAACATCGTGACCGGCGAGGCGGAGGAAAGCGCGGTGAAGTTCGCGCAGGCACTGCGGGAAGGGCACTTGCCGGAAGAGGTGCCGGGCGCGGACCGTGCCCCGGATGGTGCCGGACTGGCAGTATTCCTTGCTGCGCCGGCGGTTTTTAACCGGCGCCTGTCTTGGGCCGATCGAGGAGTTTTTCGAGCTCCGGCCCTACTTGTCCAAAGATAGCGGCTCCTGATGCCACAGCTCCACGAACTTATTCTCCGGCTTGGTCAAGACCGCTTCGCCCGAGTTATCGCCTTTTAAATATTTATTGAAGAACGCGACCGAGTAATCCTGGTAGGCCTGGGCCTTTTCCGCGAAATGGGAACGGAAGCCGGGCAGCACCCAGCCGGCGGCGCTGACGTTAAGGGTCATGTCGGCGATGGTCATGTGGTCGGTCTTTTTCAGGCGGAGGACATATTTGGGCGCCGGCGCGTGTTCGTAAAGGGTCCAGATCGGATCCCAGGGCACTTCCATGCTCTTGTTGTCGCCGGTGATGATCATGACCGGGATTTTGATTTCAGCCGCGGCGCGATCGAGGTGCGGGAAAAAGGCGGCCGGACCGAGCGGCAGTATTGCCTTCACCCGCGGGTCCCGGGACTGATACGGGTCGGAATTGCGCACGTAGTCCAGGCAGCAGGGGTTGGGAACGCGGTCCAGATCGAGTTTCTCGAAGTCGCAGCCTTCCGGGTTCTGGTCTTCGGGTTGATCGCAGAAGAAGGGCACGCCGCCGACCATGAGGGAAGTAAAACCTCCCAGGGAATGGCCGGTGACGCCGATCCGGTCCGGGGCGATCTTGTTATACATAAATGAAGATTGGTCGCCGTTCCAGCGCAGGGCCTGGTCAATGGCGGCCTTGGCCTCGTCCGGCCGGTAAGAAAAATCAAAACCTTTCTCTCGAAAGCGATCGCCGAAGAGGGCAAACACCGACCCGGAAAGGTTGCCGCCGGACTTGACCGCGGCCCAGGCGATCTGGCCGGGGGTGATGTCCGGCTCGCGGTCCAGGTGGCACATGGCCGAGTCCTCATGGTCCGGCGCTACCACCACGTAGCCGAAGCTGGCCAGGTTTTCGGTGTAGAAGATAGACTGGGTGCCGCAGCCGCCCATGCCGTGCGAGAAAAGGATCAGCGGATACGGCGCGCCTTTGTCGTTGAGCGGCGCGTCGGCCAGGGCTTGGCCCTGGACCTTGCCGATGTAAGGATAGGCCTTGGCGCCGGCCTCGGCTCGAGCCGGGGACCAGACAATGATCGCCATCTCCCGGCCCTGATACGGAATGTGCTCCAACCTGGCCCCCACGGGGTAGGGGCCTTTGGGCGCAGGGATTTTCGCGCCCGCGCCGGCCCCGGCCGGAACGACGATCATCACCGCCAACGTCAAGGCTATATTTATGGCCGAAATTCTTTTGATCATCATGATCCCCTCCTTCAGGCAAGCTTCTTTTCAGAAATTGAATTCCTTATGGCAATTACCGCGGGAATTCAGCACCCATTCCATTCTATTCCTTTCCGATCATCTTTTTCAAGAGCCGGCTTCGACTTGCCGCCAAGTTTTGGAGAAAGCCCTTGGGATTGCTTTCACGGGTCGGGGTGCTTATACTTAAAGTCAAGCGGTTGCAAAAGGGTTCTCCGATCGAGCCTGCCAGCGGCACCGATCGCCCGATCAAACCCGACGAGAAAGGTTTATGCGCAAAGATGGTTTCGATTATTGATCATCCGTTGATCAACTCGTTTCTGTTTTACCCTCGCCCGCTCCGGGTCGAAGATTTCCCTTCTTTGCCCCAGGGGTCGCTGCATACCATCTTGGTAAACGGCAGCGACCGGATCTCGGCCTACTGGTACCGGCCGCTGCCTGACCGGCCGACCATGCTCTTCTTCCACGGTAACGGCGAGGTGATTACGGGCTACCTCGATGACTTTCACCGCGCCGTCGAGTTGGTGGGAGCCAACTTCGCGGTTGTGGATTACCGGGGCTATGGGCTGAGCCAGGGCCGGCCGAGCCTGAGCGCAATCCTGGAAGACGCCCACGCGGCCTGGGCTTATTTCACCGGCGAGCTCGGCCTCCAGGCCGGGCAGATCATCCTGATGGGCCGCTCCCTGGGCTCGATCCCGGCGCTGGAGCTGGCTTCCAGCCAAGGCCGGAATTGCCGGGGCGTCATCATCGAGAGCGGGATCGCGGGATTCAGCCGCTGGATCGAGACCATGGCGCCCATGCTGGGCGGCATCGGCCTCGATTTCCCGGCGCTCAAGCAGGCCTTCCAGGAGAGCCTGGACCACGAGGCCAAGATCAAGAAGATCACCCGGCCCCTGCTCATCCTCCACACCGAGCTAGATCAGATCGTGCCCTCCGGGAACGCCCGCGACCTCTATGCCTGGGCCGATCCTTCCCGCACCACCCTCAAAATCTTCCCCCGCGGGGACCACAACACCATCTTCTTTATCAACGCCGGGGAATATTTTCAGATAATCGGGGATTTTATCCAAAGATTGAACGATTAGGTAGGAAACGAGAATCCAGCCTTCCCGGCTCCCTGGGAATTTCGGCGGTTTCTTGATTTATAACGCCGTAATTGCTTGAAGTTTTTCCAGGTATTCCCGAACCTTGGTCGCGCTCAAGTCCACGTCCTTGTAGTTGGGCATTTTCATTTGCACGGTCTTCTTGTCCGCCAGGAAGGTGGTAAACCCGTGCTGGAACAAATTTGCCAGCGCCTCACGTCGACGCCCGTCGTTGAGCAGGTAAGCGGCGCGGGTCGGGTCGTTGGTCCGGACTTGGTGGGCCTCGTCAAACTTGGGGTCGCCCAGCGTGAATTTCTTGAGCAGATCAAAGAAAAAGGTCTGCCGCTTATACCAAGGGACCTTGACCTCCACCCGGAGCCGGAAGTCGAGCGGCCGCATCTGTTCCACCACCAGGTAAGGCGGAGTATAGCGAGTGCGCGGGACCAGCCGCACCCGAAGCTCGACCTCAGCCTTGCGCAGGGAAAGGTAGCCCCCTTTGAGGAAGTTGGACACGAACTCGCCGCCCAGCTCCTGGGCCAAAGTGCGAAGATGCTTGCGCTCGCCCCGCCGGCCGAGGTAATAGATCAGAATCCCCCCGGCCATGATCGCGACCCAGATCAAAACCACCGCCAGGCCCGGATCGCTGTCGGACTGTGCCCAGAAATGCATCTCTTTTAACCTCCCGGTTGAAGTTTTTTATCCAGTTTATTCTAAAAGGAGATGGAAAGCGATTTCAAGGAGCTTGCCACGCCGCTGCTTTCGCGCTATTTTGATTGCCACCCGACAAGCGCCCGACCAAGGAGACGGTCATGCCGAAAAAAACGAAAAAGGGCCTCACTTACGCCCGGACCGGCGTGGTGGCCAAGGACGCAGAGGCCTCGTTCAAAACCCTGATCGCCTGGGTCAACAAGACGCTCCAGAACCGGCCCGAGGTCAAGACCGAGGTCGGGCTTTACGCCACCGTGATTGATATCGGCCACGGCCAGGGCCTCGCCCTTTCCACCGACGGCGTGGGCACCAAGCTCTTTATCGCCCAGATGCTCGGCCGCTTTGACACCGTGGGCATTGACTGCGTGGCCATGAACGTCAACGACTTGATCTGCGTGGGCGCGCGGCCCATGGCCATGTTGGATTACATCGCCATCCAGAACGCCCGCCACCCGCTTTTGGGCGAGTTGGGCCAGGGTCTCTACCACGGCGCGCTCCAGGCCGGGATCACGATTCCGGCCGGCGAGGTGGCCCAGCTCAAGGAAATGGTCCGGGGCCTGAAGCCGGGGATCGGATTTGACCTGGTCGGCACCGCGGTCGGCCTGGTGGACTTGAACAAGCTGGTGGTCGGCCAAGGCATCGAGGAAGGAGACGCGGTGGTGGGGCTCGCAAGCTCGGGCCTGCACTCGAACGGCTACACCCTGGCCCGCAAGGTCTTGCTGAGCAAGTTCAAGCTCAGCCAGAGGCCCAAGGGCCTGGGCCGCACCTTGGGGGAGGAGCTTTTGGAGCCGACCCGCATTTACGTCAAGCCGGCGCTCCAGATGCTCGAGCGATGCTCGGTCAAGGCGCTGATCCACATCACCGGCGAGGGCTATCGCAACCTGCGCCGGATCCGCTCGGCTGCGGGCTTTGTCCTGGACCGCTTTCCCGAAATCCCGCCCATTTTCAAGCTGATCCAGAAGGAGGGCGGGATCGAGAATACCGAGATGGCCCACACCTTCAACCTGGGCATCGGCCTGTGCGTGGTGGTGCCGCGGCCGGAGGCCGAGGAAGTCATCCGCATCAGCCGGGAGTTCGGGATCCCGGCCCAGGTCATCGGCCACGCGGTCAAAGACCCGGAAAAGAAAATCGTGATGCCCAGCCTGAAGGTGGTGGGCAAGTCCGATCGCTTTCATGAAGAATCGTAGGTCGCAGGTCGGGCAGAGAAAATCTTCTCTTCGCCCTACCTGCGACCTGCTACCTACTGCTCTTGAGCCTCTGCCAGCCTTATGCTACCCTGCTTAGCAATGACCTCCGAGCCTGCCATCTCCGCGCCGAGCTTGGAGCTCCGCTTCCGCGACATGAGCCGGACCGATCTTCCCGAGATCATGGCCATCGAGAACATCTCTTTCCCCACCCCTTGGACCGAGGCCATGATCCTGCGCGAGTTCGAGACCCCTCACAGCGTCCATCGCCTGGCCGAGCGCGAGGCCTGCGTGGCCGGCTACATGATCTCATGGCTCACCCCGCCCGAGGCCATGATCATGAGTCTTGCCGTGCACCCCCAGCTCCGCCGCCAGGGCATCGGCCGGGCACTGCTCTCCGACAGTTTAAAATTTTTTCATTCCACCGGGATCGAAACGGTATGGTTGGAGGTCCGCCTCCAGAACCTCGCCGCCCAGTCGCTCTACCAGCGCTTCGGCTTCCGCGAGGCTTACCGCCGGCGGAGCTATTACCAGGATACCGGCGAAGACGCGATCGTCATGGTCAAGAAGGTATCGCCAACATGAAGCCGGTCCAGGCCCAGGTCATCCACAACTACACCCTCGCGCCCCGCATCTTCCGGATGGGGCTCCTCCCGCTCGAGCCCCTCCCTCACGCCGTGGCCGGACAGTTCTACATGGTCCGCGTCTCCCGCGGGCTTGATCCTCTGCTCCGCCGGCCGCTCAGCCACTTCGGCTACTGCCGGGCGCCGAAACCCAAATCCTCCCGGGCAAAAGGCGAAGCCGCGCTGGAAATCCTCTACCAGGTCAAAGGCCGCGGCACCGACCTGCTCTCCCGAATGACGCCCGGCGAGCACACCGACCTGATCGGCCCGCTGGGACAGGGCTGGCAGCCCGAGCCTTCGGCCGAGCGGCTCTTGCTCCTCGCCGGCGGCATCGGCATCGTGCCGCTCCGGGGCCTGGCCGACCAGCTCCGGGTCCAGGGCGATAAGCGGCCCCTCACCCTGATCTGGGGCGCTGGCACCGGCTCGGAAATTTGCTGCCGCGAGGATCTGGAGGCGCTGGACCTCGAGCTTTTGCCGGCCACCGAAGACGGGAGCTTCGGCCATCCCGGCCTGGCCACCGACCTCCTGGAGCCCATCCTGGAGGACATCGGGAAAACCCCTGTCGCGGTCTTTGCCTGCGGGCCCTGGGCCATGCTCAAAAAGATCGCGGAGGTCACAAGCCAAAAGAAAATTCCCTGCCAGGTCTCGCTGGACGAGTTCATGGCCTGCGGCCTGGGCGCCTGTCTTTCCTGCGTGGTCCGCGGCCGCGCCCGGGACCACGAGCCTCCGCAGAACCTCCGCGTCTGCAAGGAAGGCCCGGTCTTCCGCGCCGAGGAAATTGATTGGAACGTGAGATGAAGAGTTCTCACCACAAAGACACCAAGGGCACAAAGGTTAAGAAAGTTTTGCACCTTTGGCTCTTAAATCTTTCCTCCTTTCTTCAAACTTCGTGTCTTTGTGCCTTTGTGTTTAAATCCTTTCTTCCTTTTCGGAGTCTATTTTGCCCAGCCTAAGCCCCAACCTCGAAGTCAATATCGCCGGCGTCGCCATGAAGAACCCGGTGGCTGCCGCCTCCGGCACCTGCGGCTACGGCGACGTTTATGCCGAGTTCTACCACCCGGCTGAGCTCGGCGCGCTGGTGACCAAGGGCATCTCGCTTGAGCCGCGGCTCGGGAACCCCACGCCGAGAATGGCCGAGACCCCGGCCGGCATGCTCAACTCCATCGGCCTGGAAAACGTGGGCCTCAAGGTCTTTTTGAACGAGAAACTGCCGCCGCTCTGCGATTCCGGCGTCACCGTGGTGGTGAACTTTTTCGGCAACACCGAGGACGAATACGCCTGGCTGGCTGAGACGCTTTCTTCGGCGACAGGCGTGGCCGGGCTGGAGGCCAATATCTCCTGCCCTAACGTCAAAGCCGGCGGCATCGAGTTTGGGACCCGGCCCGAGGTGGCCGGCAAGCTGGTCGAGAGGATCAAGGCGGTCTGCGGGAAGCCCCTCTGGGTGAAGCTCTCGCCCAACGTGACCGATATCGCGGCCGTGGCCAAGGCGGTGGAGCAGGCCGGCGCCGACGCCATCTCCGCCATCAACACCTTGAAGGGCATGGCCATTGACTTGGACGAACGCAAGCCCGTCCTGGCCAACGTGACCGGCGGGCTGTCCGGACCGGCGATCAAGCCGGTGGCGCTGCGCATGGTTTACGAGATCGCTCAGGCGGTAAAGGTCCCGGTAGTCGGAGTCGGCGGCATCACCACCGCCAAGGACGCGCTGGAATTTATCGTCGCCGGCGCCTCCGCCATCCAGGTCGGCACCGCCTCGTTCGTGAACCCCCGCGCTCCCATCCAGATCATTAACGGCATCAAGAACTGGATGCGCGAAAATAGCCTGGAGCGAGTGCAGGACATCATCGGGACGCTGAAGGTGTAGTGCCCGGTGCCTGGTGCACAGCAATCTAATAATTTTAGGGGCGTGGGTGACTTCACCCGCGCACCTTACTTCTTTTTTCCACCTGGGTAATTTCCTTCCCAATCCTGTAGCTCTCTCCATTCCCGGAATTTCTTTCCATTCCGGCCCTCTCTCCCAACCGGATGATATTCCAAACAATTTTTTCCCGCGCCAAATGGCATAAGGCTTGCTATACTTAATCAAGTAAAAACCCAAAGGAGGACGGTCATGGAAGAGACGATAATTTTAGCTTTGGCTGGACTGGCGGCCCTTATAGTTCTCACCTTCCCAATTCATCTCATTGTCTTGATAATTAGGAAAATAAAATCTCGTCGAAATCCACCCCAGCAAAGACCTGCATCATCCCCGGTTATCACCCATTTTGTGATTGCAAGCATAATATTCCTGGCCGCTATTGCCATTCCTAACTTTTTAAAATTTAAAGTTAGGAGTGCAAAAAGCCCCCAATCCGAAGCCAAAACCAACCTTGGCGCCATCTACATGGCCCAGCTTTCTTACTTTAGCGACCACCTCACCTATGCCGGCGGCTCGGATACTTTCAAGCTAATCAATTGGGAGCCGGCGGGGCAGAATCGCTACGCTTATTATTGCCAGGGCGCGATGATACCCAACAAGAACACCCGATACCTGAAAGAGCCGCCTCTGCCTGGCAGAAACTGGCCGGTGGATCAGGTGCCCGCGACTTCCGATACCGGCTTCACCTGCATGGCGGTTGGCAATATTGATAATGATGACACTCTCGATGTCTGGTCTATCAATGATTCGAAAATCTTGAGAAATGATCTAAACGACATTTAAAGACCAATTCCGAATGCAAGCTAAAGCATCGAGCAGGTATCCTAACCTGCCCTGCGCTGTTCGTATCTTTTTCAGTTTAATTGTGGATAAATTTCTTCCCTATATAATCTGCCTAATCTGCATTGCAATCTGGCCTCAACTTTTCTTTTTGAAAGTTATTTTTCAACCGTCGCTAAGACCAGCGTAGGGGCGCAATTCATTGCGCCCCCGGTCGGAGAGGCAGGGCGCGATAAATCGCGCCCCTACTTCGGTTGCGGTCCTGCCGCGCTGGGAAATCAGCGGATTTTCCATCTGAAAAACTGCAACATTTTTACAAGGGTGTAGGAGTATGCCTTCCTCGGAATGAGTGAAGAAAGCCAAGCCAATGCCGGCGCCGGTCTTTTCGACCTGGAAGAGACGCCCTCGGACAATCTCCTGGCCAAGAGCAAGCGCGCGGATTATGAACTGGAATTCATCCGCAAGCTCCACATTCAGGCCATTGTCCAGGCCGACCGGGCGCAAGGCCTGAATGACGCGCTCCTCAAACAGATCGCTTCCCATCTCAAGCTCCTGGACCTGCAGATCAAGCTTTGGTCGTGGCTGCAGAAGGAGGACGACACCGGCCTGGCCTCGGCCGCGCCGCTCTATGACCTGTGGCAGATTCTGCTTGAAATCCCGGAACTGGGCGAGATCCTTTCCCGGCGGGAAGTGCGGGAGCAAATTCTGGCCAAACTTTCCAGCAAAGAAAACCAGGAAGAAAATTTTACCACAGAGACACCCCTCGGCCTGAGCTCGGGCCGAAGGCAGAGAGCACAGAGTTCAAGATAATTTAAAATTTTGAATTTCTTTCTTCTCCGTGTTCTCTGTGTGCTCTGTGTTGAACTCTTTCTCTTACTCCAGCGTGCAATTGCAGGACTGCTTCTCGCCGGGCAGACCGAGCTTCTGGTGGACTTCGGCCGTTTCCTTGCATAGCCCGATTTTTTTGCAGTTCAGGATGCCCATGAGAAACTGGTAGATGGAAAGGCGCAGCTCCGGCGCGAGCCGGAGCCTCCCGTCCGGGTCCTGGAAATCTTCCCCGTAGCGGAAGACCTCGCTGCCGAAGCGGGCGAAGTTGGGAAGCGTCTTGAAAAAGCGGAGGGTGCCCAGGGTCACGACCTCCGGCGCGACCGCGTTGATCGCCTCGGCGATTGGCCGGTAGTGCACGGCCCAGTTCTCGATGGGGATGATCGGGTCCAGCCGCAGCCGCACGTCCCAGCCTCGCTCCCGGAGCCGCCTTGCCGCTTCCAGCCGCTTGAGCGGCGGCGGCGACTTTTTCTCGTAGCGGCGGGCCACTTCCTCGGCGTTGAGCGAGAAGCTGACGATCACCCGGGGCGTAGGCTCCATTTCGAGCAGGCTGGCGACGTTGGTGGACTTGGTGAGGAAGAGGAGTTTGTGGCGCTTCTGGCCGGCAAAGAGCGGGACGAGGTTGCGGGAGAGTTCGGTCGAGTCGTCCCAGGCGAGGCCGTCGGAAAGCTCGCCGCAGTTGAGCACCGCGGGCCGCTCCTCGGCCAAAAGCCACTCGCGCACCTCCTGGAACATGCGCGCGGTGTTGCTGAACACGGTCGGCTCCGGGTAATGGCGCAGGGTGAGGTTCAGGTAGCAATACTGGCACTCGTAGGGGCAGCCGTTGGCATGGGCCAGGATGTGGAAGTGGGGGCAGACGATGCCTTCGGGCGTCTTGTCGAAAAAGTGGATGAAATTGGAATAGCGCTTGCGCTCGAGGTAGCGCGGGCCTTGCTTGGCCGAGGGCGACTTGAACAGCGGCTCCTGGTTCCGCCGGATCTGGTCTTTCTTGCGCTCGTTCTGCCGGCGGTAGGTGCCCATGGTCTGGTGCGCTTTCCAGGCCCGGATCGAAAACTCCTTGACCCCGAAGCGCTGGGACACCTCGGCCAGCGGCTC
>MGQK01000080.1:45022-46855 GCA_001797815.1 Deltaproteobacteria bacterium RBG_13_61_14
CGCGCTTGAGCTCGGCCTCGGCCTCCAGCCCGGCGATCTCGTCCAGCTCAGCCGGCTCCGCTTCTCCGGCCTCCACCGCGTGCCCGGCCTCGCCGTCCTCTTCGCCTACTGGCTTTTTCTTGTTATTGCTCATTTCTGTATAGTCGCCCTATTATGGCTCCGGCTCTCAATCCTGTCAAGAAAAACTGCAACATTTTTCCAAGAATAGGGGGCAGTGCACGGCGCACGGTGACAGTGCATATTGCCCGGGGGGCAAAGATCAATGTGTCAAGTGGCGCGTGTCAGGTGTCAGGGTTCTGAGACTTAAAGCCTGAGGCCTAAAGCCTCTTCTTTCTCCGTGCTCTCGGTGTCTCCGTGGTGAAAAATCTTCTTCATGTTTGGAACGATTCGACCCAAGGACCACAGCAACAAGCAGATCAAGTTCTTGCTCCGCCAGGTCCTGTTGCCGCGCATCCGGCCGAGGGTCGGCCTGGATTTGTTTGCGGGCCGGGGCGAGATTGCCTCGCGGTTTTACCTGGACTTCGAGGAACTTCACTGCGTGGAGAAAAACCCGAAGTCCTTCGCCTTTCTGCAAAAGCGCTTGGGGGCGCGCCTGACCTTGGAGGCGCGGGTGCCCTCACCCGCGTTACCGCTGATCCATCTCCATCGCGGCGACAATTTGAAGTTCCTCGCGGACCAGGTCGCCGGCATCCGGGGCATCAACCTGGCGGATTTCGACGCATGTGGATCTCCCAATCCGCAGATCAAACAATTCTTCAAAAGTTACCGGGTTACCGAGCCGATGTTGATCTTTGCCACCGACGGCGGCAAGCTGGCTCTGTTGCGCGGAGCAGCCTGGCACCCGGACTGGTATTCGGCGCGAGAGCCGGAGGGTCCGCCGGTTGCTCGGTATCATTCGCTGGTGGCACGGGATTACGAGTTGCTCATCCGCCGGTTCTGGCAGGAAATGGCCGTTGCCTACGGCTTTTCCATTCAAGCCTTCCAGCTCTGCTGGAAACAAGAAAGGCTACTGGCTTACTATGGACTCTACCTCGAACCCGCTTGATTTCCGCCTGATCCCTACGCCCAAGCTCCGGCCCAATCCCTGGAACCCGAACCGGATCCCGGCCGAGCTTTTGGGTAAGCTCCGGGCCGCGATTGCGGAGCGGGGGATGCTGGGCACGCTGCTGGTGCGGCCCCGGGAAGATCACTTCGAAGTGGTGGACGGCGAGCATCGGCTGCGGATCGCACGCGAGCTTGGCCTGACCGAGGTGCCCTGCCTGGTAGTCCCGCTTTCGGACACCGAGGCCAAGATCAAGACCCTCCAGCTCAACGGCTTGCGGGGCGAAAACGATCCCGAGCTTTTGGCCCGGCTCCTGCTCGATCTCAGCCTGGACTTCGACATGGAAAAACTGGCGAAGGAGCTGCCCTACGACCCGCTCGATATCGAAAGCTCGCTGGAACTCCTGGAGCTCAAGGATGGCCGCGGCGAAGCCGGAGCAATCGAGGAGCGGATGGCAGAAGAGAACCGGCGGGAAATTTTCGCCGCGGTGGTGACGCCGGAGGAGCGGGCGGCGATCGAGGGGGCGATTTCGCAATGGCGCCTTCGGCAGGGTGCCTGCCTGCCCGGGTCGGCGCTGGCCCGGATTTGCCAGGCCTTCCTGGACCGGCGTGAGCTTTGAAAAAAAGAGCGCGGCGCTGGTTCCGACGGGAATGGCGGGAATTTCTTGAAGTCAACCTGGACCCGCCCGCCTTCATCCCCCGGGTCCTGGGCTATCAAGTGGCCCCTTTTCACCGCGAGTGGTGGCAGTTCCAGGCTGAGCAACGCGCCTCCCTGATCCTGGCGCCGCGCGG
>MGQK01000080.1:46878-47078 GCA_001797815.1 Deltaproteobacteria bacterium RBG_13_61_14
CCATCAGCTTTTCGCTCTGGAAGATCGCGCTCAACCGGGAGATCCGGATTCTCATCGTTTCCAACACGCTTGACCAGGCCAAGTCTTTCCTGCGCGAGATCAAGCAGCACCTGGAGCAGAACCCCCGGCTTAAGCGAATTTACAGCGACTTCATCGGCTCGCCCTGGACCGAGCATGAGATCACGGTCAGCCGCCGGAAG
>MGQK01000080.1:47157-51592 GCA_001797815.1 Deltaproteobacteria bacterium RBG_13_61_14
GCGATCGGCCGGGGTCTTCAGGGGCCGGTGGCCTTGTGGGAAGAGAAATTTCCCCTGGCGCTGCTCCAGAAGAAGCGGGAAGAGGCCGGGCCGGTGATCTTCAACTCGCAGTATCAGAACGACGTGGAGGCGATGAAGGGCGCGATCTTCAAGCCGGAATGGTTCCGCTACTGGGAAGAGCTGCCAGTGCCCTTGAGCAAATACCAGGGGGTGGACCTGGCCATCTCGCAGCGCGATCGCGCGGACTACTTTGCCCATGTGACCATCGGAATGGATCGGGAGAAGAATGTTTACCTGCTGGATGCTTTTCACGGCCGGCTGAGTTTCGAGGAACAGTTCCAGACAATCAAGCGCCGGTATCAAACCCACGACCGGCCCAACTCTCCCGTGCTCCGGGTGGGGATCGAGGCGAACGCCTACCAGGAAGCCCTGCCCCAGCGCTTCCGCGCCGAGACCGATATCCCGGTGAAGTCGGTCTTGACTTTGACCGACAAGATCACGCGGGCGCTCAAGCTCCAGGCCCGGTTTGAAAACGGCAAGGTCTTTTTCCCAATCAGTGGTCACCGGTTTGAAACCGGTGACACGACCGACCTGATCGAAGAACTGCTCCTCTTCCCCGAAGCCGGCCACGACGACCTCTTCGACGCCTTGGAGATCGCGGTCTCCCTCGCCGGGGAGGCGGTTTCTTACGGCGATCTTCCCGCTCGTTGGCCCAGTTTCCTGCCCTGACCAGCCGCCGCGGGCGGAGCGTCCTTGTTTGTAGTTCAAATTATGATTTGGATTGGCCGGGTTTTTCGATTTCGAGGAAGATCTTGCCGTTGCGAAAGATGCGGACGGTCCCGGTGCTCTCCGAGATGACCAGGACGGTGGCGTTGGTGACCGAGGTGATGCCGGCCGCGGCGGCGTGGCGGGCGCCCAGGCCCCGGGGCAGGTTCTCGTCCTCCAAAGCCGCGTTCAGGTGCCGGCCGGCGGCGATCACCACCCCGTCGTCCCGGATGATGAAGGCGCCATCGAGGGACGAATACTCCTTGATGGTTTCACGCAGGCGCGGGTCGAGGATGTTGCGCTCCTCCTCCGGGTATCCCTGGAAAGGATTGAAGATCATCTGCCGGCTCAACTGCAACACCTTCTCGGTGTCGCCCAGGACGAACAGGGTGCCGACGGACTTGCCCTCCCGGCCCTGGGTGGCCAGCTCCACGGCAATGGTGAGCAGCTCTTCAAAGATCTCGGGCCGGACCATGGTGGCGAGGTTGCCGATTTCCGAGGAGGAGAGGATCTCGGATTCCTTCCCGATGTGGAGGACCATGATGGTATCCACCGTGCCGATATCGTTGACCCCGGTCACGCACACGATCCGATCTCCCAGCGAGAGCAAGCCCTTGGACAGGCTCCTCATTACCGCCAGTTTGATCTTGCCTACCCGGGTGAGCTTGATCCGGGGCAGGCTCATCACCTGCTTGCCCTCCTTGCGCAACTCCTCCTCCACTTTGGCGTCGGCTACCACCAGAACCAATTCTTTGCGCGTAAGCAGGACGGGCGGGAACTTGTATTCAGCGGGATCGCCGACGATCAAAAAAAGCCCGCGGGCCTGGACCCGGTCGGCGATGCGAAACGCCGACTCCAAGATGCCCCGGTTGAGTTGGTCCAGATCCTTGGTCTCATCCGGCGCAGTTTTCGCCATAACCGCTTTTTTGGGCGCGGAAGACTTGGCCTTGGCTTTGGTCTTTTCGTCACCGGCAGGTTCGAGCGCCAATGCTTACCCTCCTCCAGACCCCGGCTCTTGACAGGCCCCTTCACACCCCGGGCGGGGTCCGGGAATTGACAAAATCCTTGAGAGTGAGTTCGTTTTGTGGATCAAGCGGTTGAAACTTGACCCCGACCAGGTAGACTCCCTTGCGGTCATCGAAAGACACGCGCGCCACCTCGCCGGAAACCTCCAGGTACTGGTCTTCGGGCGGCAAGCGGAACTGCAGGTCCACCCGCGAGCCGAGATTGATCTTTTTCTCGCACTCGAACAGGATCCCGCCGCGGCTGATATTCTTGGAGAAAGCTGTAAACGTCAACCGCGAGGCTTCCCCCTGAACCTTGAAGTGCACCGGGATCCGGAAATGGATCCGGTATGGAATATTCAAGAGGGCGGCCGCCTTGGTCAACACTTCCTGCGGATTGATCGGCTTGGTCACATAGTCGTTGCAACCCGCTTCAAAGCACCGTTTGATGTCCTCGTCGTTGGAGGAGGTGGAAACGATCATGATCGGAATGTGCTTGAGTTCGTCCCGCGTCCGGATCTCCCGACAGACGAGGTCACCGGTCAGGTCGGGCATCAAGTAGTCGAGCAGGATCAGGTCCGGGATGCTGCGGGCGGTAACCTCCAGGGCTTCCTTTCCCGAGGCCGCGGTCAGAATCTCGCACCCCGTCCGCTTGAAAAAGGTCTCCTCCAAATGCAAAAACAACCGGACATCGTCCACCAGCAAAACTTTCTTTCGCTCCATGCCCCTCGCTCCGATCAGCCTACGTCCAGCAGCCCCAGGAAATTGGCGGCCGCGTCGCCTAACACCCAACGGATCTCGTCTTCACTAAAACCGATCCCGTGGGGTGACTGGGCCGGCAGGTTTTTCACCAGCCGGATGAAATCCAGATTTTTCATAAGAGCCCGTAGATACGGGCCGTCGGTCCCGAAAAATACCCGCGGTGGACCAAAGTGGTCGAGCGCGTCGCGCAGCGCCCGTATAAACGACTCACCGCCCCCGGTGGCCATGCGCTGCCAGCCGGCAAAATCCGTGAACAGATTGGGCTTGGTGGCTCCCATCTGATTGAGCCCATCGCGCCAGCCGAAGCCGAGGTGCGCCGCCTGGACCTTGAGCTCGGGAAAGTCCACCAGGATGTCATCCAGATAGATGGGGTCGCAAAATTTGCTCTTGAGCGGATACACGATCTGTCCGGTGTGCACCACCACCGCCAGCTTGCACTCGGCCGCGACTTCCATCACCCGGTAGCTCTCCCGGGAGTTGGGGTAAAAGCCGGCCCCCGGGTGCAGTTTCAGCCCGCGCAGGCCCCATTCCTCCACGCTGCGCCGCACAAATTCCGTGGCCCCCTGCCGGCGAGGGTCCACCGTGGTAAAGGCCACCAGCCGCTTGGGATACTTTTCCTGGAGGGCCCCCAGCCAGCGGCATTGGTCGGCCAGGGAATCGGCGGGATCCCCCAGGGCCAGGCCGTAATCCAGAGGCAATAGCACACTCACGTCAATCCCGGCTTCGTCCATGCTCTGGAGCAGGCGCTCGCCTTCCGGGTCAAAAAACCTGGGCAAGATGTTTTCGCGCACCGAGGCCGGCGAGACATCCCTGCCCAGTGCCTGGAAATGGCGGGCAAAGAGATCGGCCAATCCCGCCCACCAGGCTTCAGGGTAATGCCCTTCTACCACCACGTGAGTATGCGCATCTACAATCATGGATATTTCCAGAATAACCCAACCCGGAGCCTAATTCAAGCTTTTTTCTCTAAAAAGCCTAATCCGGTCAAAGGGTTTGGCTTCCGGTGCAAAAATTTCATGCTGAATCCGGGTTGGAGCACAGGGGCTAATGGGCTGCCCCATAAATGGAAAAGCCCCGGGAATTCTATTGGTTACGGGAACGCGAGTTCGCAAAAGCACGCCGGGTGATCCGGGACCTTGATCCCGCCAGGGCTAAAGCGTAATCTCCGTCGCGCCGGCCCCGCCGAAACAGGGAATCACGCCCAGGAACAGCCCCAGCCACGTCGTTCTCTTCCACATGGGATCACGGTTTCCTTGGCTCCGGATCAATCCCGGGCCTTGCCGGCCACGGCCAGATACACCGCGGTTTCGGTCTTTCCATCCACGCCCAGGAGCTCATTGACCTGGTCGTCTAAAAACGCGCCGATCCCGCAGCATCCCAGGCCTAAATCCTCCGCGGCCAGGTAAAGGTTCTCGCCGATATGCCCGGCATCAAGGTAGATATAGCGATAAGCGCGCTCCCCATATTTCCACTTGGCGCGCGCCCCGATCGCGGTCCAGATAAACACCACCGGCGCGCTAGCGCACATCTCCTGGTTCAGGGCCGCCGAGATGATCTCTCGTTCCAGGTTCCCCGCGATCAGGAGTTCCAACGCCTGGCCCTGCACATCCAGATGGTAAAGACCCGGCTCCAGGTCCTCCACTCGATGCACCACCAGGTAGGTCTCGATCGGATAGAGCGCCCCCGCCGAGGGCGCGGTCCGCAGCAAGAACCCGCTGATTCGGGCCGTCACTCCCTGGGTGGCCCAAAGCAGGCGGGCAAGGATTTCCATCGAAATGGGTTCGCGCACATAGTCGCGGCGGGAGCGGCGCCGGCCCAGTGTTTTCCAGAACGAGGAGCCGCGGTCCCAGGAAAGGCTCGGCAGGTCCACCCGGGCCAGGGCCTCGGGATAACTCTTGAACGGC
>MGQK01000080.1:51608-59125 GCA_001797815.1 Deltaproteobacteria bacterium RBG_13_61_14
TGACCACGCTCTTCGTCTCGGAGCCGGGCTTATACAGGTTCAGCCCGCGCCGCAGCGCCGGATCTTCAGCCAGGGCCGGGTCCAGACCCTTTTCGGCGATGCGCAGGACGTAAGGGAGCGTGGTGTTGGTCAGGGCTTTGGTGCTGGTGCGGGGGACTGCGCCCGGCATGTTGGCCACGCAGTAGTGAATAACCCCGTGTTGGAAGTAGGTCGGCTGGTCGTGAGTGGTGGGCCGGGAAGTGGCAATGCAGCCGCCCTGGTCCACGGCAATGTCCACGATGACCGAGCCGGGCCGCATCCTGGCTACCAGGTCCTTGGAGACAAGGACGGGCGCGCGGCTGCCGGGAATGAGCACGGCCCCGATCACCAGGTCGGCGTTGGCCACATAGGTTTCAATATTGGCCGGATTGGACATCACCGTGATCAACCGGCCGCTATAAATTTCCTCCAGGCGGGCCAGCCGCTGGAGGGCGATGTCCAGCACCGCGACCTGCGCGCCCATGCCCACCGCGATGCGGGTGGCGTTGCTCCCGGCCTGGCCGGCGCCCAGGATAGTGACCTTGGCCGGGGCCACGCCCGGGACGCCGCCCAGGAGCACGCCGGCACCCCCGTTCTCGCGCATCAGGTACCAGGCGCCGACCTGCACGGCCATGCGGCCCGCAATCTCGCTCATCGGCGCCAGGCAAGGAAGGGAGCCGTCCTCCAATTGAATCGTTTCGAGCGCCAGGGCATGGACGCCTCGCTCCATCAACGCGGAGGTCAGCTTAGGTGCCGGCGCGAGATGGAGGTAGCAGAAAAGGATCTGGCCGCGGCGCAAAAATTTGATTTCCATCGGCTGCGGCTCCTTGACTTTCACGATCAACTCCGCCGCAGCGTAAACCGCTTTGGCGCTCGGCATCAGCTCGGCCCCCGCGGCAAGGTATTCCTCGTCCCGGAACCCGCTCCCGGCCCCGGCGCCGGCTTGCACCAGCACCCGGTGCCCCGCCTGAACCAGCGTCTTGGCCCCGCCCGGCACCAGGCCCACCCGGTATTCCTGGGTCTTGATTTCTTTGGGCACCCCGATGATCATGACCGATCCTCGAACTCGACCGCTTGCCCGTCATAGGCGAGTTCCACTCCCGCCGGCAGTTCGGCACAGGTCTTCTGGTAGTCGAAACTGTGGCTCAAGTGCGTGAGCAGAGCGCGGCGGGGTTTGAGCTCCGCAATCAGGTCCAGCGCGGCCTGGAGATGAAAGTGGGTGGGGTGAGGCCGGTGGCGGAGCGCGCCCACGATCAAGAGTTCCTTCTCCTGGAGTAAAGCCCGGGAAGGTTCCGGCAGCCCGGAGCAGTCGGTGAGATAGCCGACCCGGTCAAAGACATAGCCGGTGATGGGCTGCTGGCCGTGCCAGATCTCCACCGGCTGCACCGGAAGTCCGAAGACCTCCACTTTCCCGTCCAGGACCCGGGTCTCCAACATCGGTTTGCCTCCGCCCAAGGGCGCGCCCGGGTCCCAGATGTAATCGAAAATGCGCCGGATTTGCTCGATCGTCTCCGGACGGCCGTAAATCGGGATCACCCCGCCCTGGATGAAGTTAAACACCCGCAGCTCGTCCAGGCCGAAGATGTGGTCAGCGTGGCCGTGGGTATAGAACACCGCATCCACCCGGCGGAGCTTCATGGCCAGCGCCTGCATGTGCAAGTCGGGCGCGGTGTCCACCAGGAAGTTCCGCCCTTTCCATTCCACCAGCAGGCTGGCCCGGGTCCGAAAGTTGCGGGGGTCTTTCGAGACGCACACGTTGCAGGGACAACCCACCACCGGCACACCGGTGGAGGTGCCGCATCCCAGGATGGTGATCTTCATCGCTGAATACTATATTAGCAATCCCCTTTTAATCCGGCAACTACGGGATTTCTGAAAGGGTTGCCGCTTTTTCTTGACAGACTGTGGCGGGTTTGGTATAGAAAGCTAAGTTCTTGCCTGTGGGGTCCAAGTATTTGTAGCCGGGGAGAAGGATAGGGAGCCATGAGTTATTGGCTCAAGACACATACTTTTCACCATTCGGAGTTTGCTGACATCGCCCGCCTGGTGGAGCTTAAGCAAGCGAAAGGGCACCGGATCAGCCTCGCCTTCCCCACCTTGAATGAAGAAGCCACCATCGGACACGAGATTCTAGCGATCCGCAGCGAACTCATGGAACGCCGGCCGCTCCTGGACGAGATCGCGGTCATTGACAGCGGGAGCGTTGACCGAACCCTGGAATTCGCCGCCGCGGCCGGGGCCGATATTTATTCTGCCCAGGAATGCCTTCCCCAATTCGGCCACTGGCCGGGCAAAGGCGACAACCTCTGGAAGAGCCTCTACCTGCTTTCCGGCGATATCCTGGTCTGGCTCGACGGCGATATCAAGAACATCCATCCCAAGTTCGTTTACGGCCTGGTCGGGCCCCTGCTCCACCACGACCACCTCCAGTTCGTCAAGGCCTTCTACGAACGGCCCCTGCAAATCCCGGGCGATGATTGGGAATACGGCGGCGGCCGGGTGACCGAGATCCTGGTCCGGCCCTTGCTCTTCTGCTTTTTCCCGGAACTGGCCCGGGTCTATCAGCCCTGCGCCGGCGAGGTGGCCGCCCGCAGGGGCATCCTGGAAGAGTTGCCCTTTGCGGCCGGTTACGGGATCGAGACCGGCATGCTGATTGATATCTTCACCCGCTTCGGCCCCGGGGTGATGGCCCAGGTCAACCTCGACCGCCGCGTCCATCGCCACCAGCCGGTCAATGAACTCGGCAAAATGGGCTTTGAAATCCTTCATGCCTTTTTCTCCCGCCTGGAAGAGTCCGAGCGAGTGCGCCTGGCCGGGCCGCTCGCCGACCATTACCGCAAACTGGTCTGCGGTCCTTCCCTCTACACCTTGGAGGAAACTCGGGTCCAGGTCCAGGAGCGGCCGCCCATGCGCACCGTCCGCGACTACCAGGTCGGCCGCGGCGGGATCGGCTGAATTCTTCCGCTTCTTTTTTCGCGGGCCTTTCCGCTCATGAGAATTTGTCTCCTCAGCTACCGCGGCAACATGTATTGCGGCGGCCAGGGCGTTTACGTCTATTACCTGGGCAAGCACCTGGCCAAGATGGGCCACGAGGTCCATCTCATCCAGGGTCCGCCCTATACCTGGGACATGCCCGGCGTGACCATGCACCGCCTCCCCAACTTCAACTTCTTCGCCACCCGCAAGTTCTTCACCAAGTTCATCCCGGCCGGCGTCAACCTCCTCCAACTCTTCCACCCGCTCCACTTCTACGAGTTCGTAGCCACCCGCTTCGGCTTCTTTCCGGAAATGGCCGCCTTCAGCTTCCGCGCCTATCGCAAGCTGGTCCAGCTTTCCGCTGAAAAGTCCTTTGATATCGTCCACGACAACCAGACCCTGGCCTACGGCCTCCTCCTGATCAAGGCGCTCGGCATCCCGGTCGTCACCACCCTCCATCATCCCCTGGCCGAAGACCTGCGCGAGGATTTCCAGCAGCTACCGAACTTCAACGACCGCTTCCGCCGCGCGGTCTATTACCCGGTGCTCATGCACCGGCTGGTCACGCCCCGGCTGGATGAGCTGGTCACCGTGTCGCAGACCGCGGCCCGCTCGTGCGCCCGCGCCTTCGGGATTCCCGAGGAGCGCATCCGGGTGATTTACAACGGCGTGGACCTGGAGACCTTCCGGCCCGATCCTGCCGCAACCAAGGTCCCGCGCCGCCTGATCTTTGTCGGCAATACCGAAGACCGCAAGAAAGGCATCCGCTACCTGTTGGAGGCGCTCTTGCTTTTGCCCAAGGACGTGACCCTCACCGTGGTGGACGGCGGCGCCCCGCGCCACCTGTTGATGGAAGAACTGCGCCGGCGGCTCAACCTCGGCGACCGCGTCCAATGCACCGGCAAGATCCCGACCGCGGAGCTGGTGAAGAAATACCACGAGGCCGAGATCGCGGTGGTGCCCAGCCTCTACGAGGGCTTCGGCTTCCCCGCAGCCGAGGCCATGGCCTGCGGTCTGCCCGTCGTTTCCAGCGACGGCGGGGCTTTGCCCGAGGTGGTGGGCGCCGATGGGAAAGCCGGCTTCGTGGTGCCGCGCCGGAATCCGCAGGCCCTGGCCGAGGCCATCAGCAAACTCTTGAAGGATCCTGCCCTCCGCGAGCACATGGGCCGGGCCGGCCGCGAGCGCATCGTCCAAAACTTTTCCTGGGACGTGGCGTGCGAGCAGATGGTCCGGCTCTATCGGGAGGCCATCGCCCGCCGCTCCCCTTAATCTAACATTCGGGGTCAGACCCCAAATGTTAGATTAAGGGAGTTGGCGGGGTGATGAATTTGAGCTAGAATGAGCACGCTGGGTTTGGAAAGTCAGCGAGGAGGAGGTAAACATGGATCGGACGCGAATGTACGGCGGGCTGATTTGCCTGGCCATCCTGGTGGCAGCGCTTTTGTTCATCGTCGGGGTCTTCAACCATAGCTACGTGGCCCTGGCCATCCCGGTCACCGTCATCACTCTCACTTTGCTCGGTCTGGCCTTTTGGGTGGGCTGGACCATCTGGACCATCAAGGTGGAGCCGCCCCAGCCGGACCAGGAAGAAAAAAAAGCAAGCTAACCCCGGAACCCTCCGATTTCTGGAGGAGCACTCGATCCGATGAAGGTCTGCATTCTCAGCTACCGCGGCAACATGTATTCGGGCGGGCAGGGGATTTATCTCTACTACCTGACCCGGGAGCTAGCTAAGCTCGGGCACGAGGTGACCGTGCTGGTGGGACCGCCTTATCCGGCGGAGATGCCCTGGGCCAGGGTGATCAAGATCCCCAATGAAAATTTTTATGCCGTAAAAAGAGATTGGCTCCCCAAGGACAATCCCCTCAAAATTTTCACGCCCCTCAATTTCTATGAGTTCGCGGTCACCCGGGCCTGGTTCTTTCCGGAGATGCTCACCTTCTCGCTCCGCGCATACGCCAAGCTCTACGAGCTCTGGCAGGCCGGCGAGCGCTGGGATATTTTCCACGACAACCAGTGCCTGGGCTACGGCTACCTCTTGATGAAGGCCTTCGGCCCACCGGTGATCGCCTCCATCCACCACCCCCTGGGCATGGACCGGGCCGCGGACTTCGAGCAGACCCAGGGCCTCCTTGAGCGCGCCCGCCGCATCGTCTTCTATCCTTTCGTCATGCAGAAGTGGGTGGCGCGGCAACTGGACCTGGTCATCTCCGGGTCCCATGATTCCGCCCGGCTGGTGCAGGAAACTTTTGGCCTGGACCCGGCGAAAATGCGGCCGGTCTGGGACGGGGTGGACGACGGGGTGTTCAACCTGAAGAACGGCACAGCCAAGGTGCCGGGCCGGCTGATCTTTGTGGGCAACACCGAAGACCACAAGAAGGGCATCTGGTATTTGATGAAGGCGCTCTCCATGCTGCCTCCGGAGGTGCACCTGCGGGTGGTGGACGGCTGCTCGAAGTGGAAGTTTTTAGCCAACTGGCTGATCGAGAAATACAAGCTCCAGGGCCGGGTCACGTTCAAGGCCCGGATCCCGGCCGAGGAGTTGGCCGAGGAATACCGCGCGGCCGAGGTAGCGGTGGTGCCGAGCGTATATGAGGGCTTCGGCTTGCCCGCGGCCGAGGCCATGGCCTGCGCCACGCCGGTGGTGGCCACCGACGGCGGCGCTTTGCCCGAGGTGGTTGGCAACGAAGGCGCCGGGCTGGTGGTCCCGGCCAAGAACGCGAAGGCCCTGGCCGAGGCCATCCGCAAGCTGCTCGCCGACGAGAAGCTGCGCCAAGAGGTCGGGATGCGTGGCCACGAGCGGGCGATGAAACATTTCACCTGGCGGCAAATGGCCATCGGCACGGCCGAGGTTTACCGCGAGGCCATCCGCCTCAAGTCGCGCAGTGCACAGTATGAAAGCAATCAGTTCTGAAAGCGCCCTCATGGAAGATAAACCCTTCCTCACCCTGGAGCGCCTCCGGCAAGGTGCGAAGCTGGAGCCCCTGGTGCTCCCCATCAGCGAGGAGTTCGTGGCCGCATTCTGCCACGCCACGAGCGAAAAGCCGACCTTTCTGGAAGGCCGGCAAGTCGCGCCTACCGGTATTGCCGGCATCTGGGGCCGGCGCGCCTATCTGGTCAACCACCGCATGCCCGGGGGCAGCGTGCTTTTCCAGTTGCAATACGAATTCGACCGGCCGGTCTTTGTGGGCGACACCCTCACGGCGCAAGCGCGGGTCAAGGAGATCACCGACCGCAAGGGCCGGCCCCTGGTGCGCTTCCGGGTGGAAGCGAAAAATCAGCGCGGCGAAGGGGTGGCCGCGGTCGAGCTGGCGGTGCTCTGGTCGAAATAAACCCACCCTTCTAACGAAGGGCGGGCTACAAGATTGAGATGCCTACCCACCCTTCGAAGCGAAGGGCGGGTTACAAGATGGATATGCCTACTATTGGATATCTTTCCCTCGGCTGTTTCAAGAACCTGGTAGATACCGAAGTGTTCCTGGCCGAGCTTCAGTCCGCCGGCTTTGAGGTTACCGATTCCACCGGGGCGGTGGACGCATTGGTCATCAACACCTGCGGCTTCATTGACCCGGCCAAACAGGAGAGCGTGGACGAAATCCTGGATGCGGTCTATCAGAAAGAGATCGGCAAGGTAAAAGTCCTGGCCGTGGTCGGGTGCATGGTCGAGCTGCACGAGAAGGAGCTCCGCCAGGAAATCCCGGAGGTGGACCTCTGGCTCCCGCTCCGCGAGATCCAACGGCTGCCGGAAGAGTTGGCCGCGAGGCTGGGGAGGCCCAAACGAAAGGGCAATCGCGAGCCGCGGCTCCTTACCACCCCGCCGCATTTCAGTTATCTCAAGCTCGCCGAGGGCTGCGATCACGCCTGCACCTTCTGCACCATCCCCCGCATCCGCGGACCTTTCCGATCGCGGCCGCTCGCCGAGATCGTGAAAGAGGCGAAGTTCCTGGAAGAAGCCGGCGCCAAGGAGTTGAACCTCATCGCCCAGGACATTACTTACTACGGCCAGGACTTGCGGCCGAAAAGCTCGCTGGCGGACCTGCTCAAAGCTCTCCTGGCCGAGACCTCAGTGCCCTGGCTTCGCCTGCTCTACGGCCATCCCGATCACCTGGACGACCGGGTGATCGAGCTGCTCGCCACCGAGGACCGGCTCTGCCGCTACCTGGACCTGCCGCTGCAGCATATTTCCAGCAAGATCCTCAAGGCCATGGGCCGGCGGATGAGCGGAGAAGAGACCCGGGCGCTGATCCAAAGGCTCCGGGTGGAGATCCCCGGGCTGGCGCTCCGCACCACCATGCTGGTGGGTTTTCCGGGCGAGACCGAAGAAGACTTCCGCGAACTCTTGGACTTTGCGGCCGAGGCGCGTTTCACGCACCTGGGCGCGTTCGCTTTTTCGCCGCAGGATGCCACGCCGGCGGCGAGCTTGGCTGACCCAGTGCCGGCGGAGGCGGAGGAGGAGCGATTGGAGCAGCTCCTTGAAGTTCAGCGCGGAGTAGTGGAGGAATTGAACCAGGCCCGGATCGGCA
>MGQK01000080.1:59136-59567 GCA_001797815.1 Deltaproteobacteria bacterium RBG_13_61_14
GTGCTGGTGGACGAGATTCTGAAAGATGAAGAATTCGATGCCGTCGGCCGCGCCCGCTGGCAGGCGCAGGAGGTGGACAATGTCATTTGGCTGAGGGGCAATTTCAAGCCTAGTGATTTTGTAGAAATTGAAATTATTGATGCCTTGGAATATGATTTGGTCGGAGAAAAATCGTAGGGGCAGGGCTTGCCTTCTCAGGCAGCGGGCGACACAATACTATCTAAGAAAGGATGGCGATTCCTGGCATCTTCGCCCCAGAATTCAGGTTGAGAGGTGATCTGTAACAAAGCGCTTTAACCATTTTAAAATATCTTCTACATCTTGATGACGAATTTTATCAAAGTGGCCGTGATCAGCGTTGTTACGCATATCTGCATAACTTGTAATCTGCTTTTGAACTAGTTTATCGTATACCTTCGCACTTGCAAGAG
>MGQK01000081.1:0-4242 GCA_001797815.1 Deltaproteobacteria bacterium RBG_13_61_14
TCTGCGCGTCTAATCCCCTGAGTACCCAGGACGAGGTGGCCGCGGCCTTGGTCAAGGACCTGGGCATCGCGGTGTATGCGATCAAGGGGGAGGACACCAAGACCTATTACCGGCACATCGCCGCGGTGCTCGAACTCAAGCCGCACCTGACCATGGACGACGGGGCCGACTTGGTCGGCACCATCCACGGGAAGCGCCGGGACCTGGTCCAGGGCATGATCGGCGGCACCGAGGAAACCACCACCGGGGTGATCCGGCTGCGCTCGCTGGCCGAGCAGAAGAAGCTGCTCTTCCCGGTGGTCGCGGTCAACGACGCGGACACCAAGCATTTCTTTGACAACCGCTACGGCACCGGCCAAAGCACCATTGACGGCATCCTCCGCGCCACCAACCTCCTGCTGGCCGGCGCCCACTTCGTGGTGGTGGGTTACGGCCAGTGCGGTCGGGGATTAGCCCGCCGGGCGCAAGGGATGGGCGCGATTGTGATCGTCTGCGAGGTGGACCCGTTGCGGGCGCTGGAGGCGGCTATGGACGGCTACCAGGTCATGCCCATCCGGGAAGCGGCCCGGGTCGGCGACATTTTCGTCACCGTGACCGGCGACTTTGCCGCCATTGACGCGGACGCCTTCCGCCGCATGAAGGACGGCGCGATCCTGGCCAACTCCGGCCATTTCGACGTGGAGCTCAACCTCAAGGCGCTGAAAAAAATGAGCCGGAAGGTCCGGCAGGTCCGGCCGTTCATGGAGGAATACACGCTCAAGAGCGGCCGGCGGCTCTACGTGCTGGGCCAGGGCCGGCTGATCAACTTGGCCGCGGCCGAAGGGCACCCTTCGGTGGTCATGGATATGAGTTTCGCCAACCAGGCCCTCAGCGCCGAGTATATGGTCAAGCAGGGCCAGAAGCTGGACAAGCAGGTCTATTCCGTGCCCAGGGCAATTGACCGCGAGATCGCGCGCCTCAAGCTCAAGGCCATGGGCATCAAGATAGATACCCTGACGCCGCAGCAGAAAAAGTATCTGGCGAGTTGGGAGATTGGGACGTGAGTTTGGGGATTGGGGTCAGCGCTCCACATAATACTTAATGAAGAGGCTTTAGGGGCCAAGTGTCAGCATTAAAAGGTCACCCAAAACGTGATTTGATGACAAGTGTCAGGGGTTCTTGGCCCTACCTACGACCTGCGACCTGCCACCTACTGCTTACTCAAAACCTGAGGTTGGTTCACCCTATTATGAGGACAAAATGTCCTCGGGTGAGGATGTAACCGTATGCAGTGAGGGCGTAACGGTAATTTGTGAGGGCGGATGCGGGCAGGATGAGCACGGAAAACCGCTCTCATGTTATGCAAAATTTTCCTGTTCAGGAAAAAAATGAGCAGGTTAGACTGGACAGGCTCCAGGCCAGCAGGCTCAGGTCTTGTTGAAAATCATGGAGTTAGCAAGAGGGTCGGGTTTTGGCACGGGAATTGAATTTTGCTGGCCTTAGAAGAGAACTCTAGTTCTTTGGCAGGATCGAAAGCCGGATAATTCCTTTAACCTATTCCTTTCTTCCTCGATCAGTCCCCATTCCCCAAATCCCCGTAGGTTAAGGGAGGCTTTTTGCCCTCCAAAGAATTCTCTTCGCCCCATCCCGCGGCCCCATCCCCAGGCCGCGGGATTTTTTTTGTCTGCTGTTCAGGGGATCTTGGGCTCGACCTCCGGGGCTTCCGGGGCATTCGGGTCCAGTTTCCGGGCCTGCTCCAGATAGTGCCGGGCCTCTTCGAGCCGGCCCTCCTTTTTCATTGCATAGGCCAGGCCGGCCCAGTATTTCGCCTGTCCCGAATCACCCGCCACCAGGGTTCGCAGCTCCGGCTCGGCCTCCGCGAACTTCCCTTGCCGGATCAGGGCCAGGGCCAGGTTCCAGCGCAGCTCCAACGTGCCCGGCGAAGCGGAAAGGGCTTCCCGAAACCTTCGCTCCGCCCCGACCAGATCGCCGTCCTTCTGGGCCAACTGCCCGAGCACGGCCAGGGCATAGGCATTGCCGGGCAAATACCGGAGCGCATTCATCGCCCAGACCCGCGCCGGTTCCCTCTCGCCGGCCTCGAAATAAAATCCGATAAGCTGGTCCGAGGCCTGGTAGCTAAAGGGATTCAGGTGGAAGGACTCTTCCCAATCCGCGGTCGCGCCGGCCGGGTCGCCTTCGGCCAGGCGAAAGGAGCCCCGCGCGGCCAACGGCCCGGCCAGCTCGCGGGCCGCAAACTGCCGCGGCCAGTTCCCGCCGCAAGCGCGGAGCACCTCCTGCCAGGCCTGGATCATGCGATCCAACCCGGACGGCCCTGCCACTGCCTCCTGGGAAACCTGAAACGCCCGGTAGAACAGCGACCGCGCCCGGTCAAAACCCTCCAGTCGCGCCCGCGCATCTTCGGCTCCCAAAGCCGCGATGACCGGGGCCGGCTCATGCCCGGAAAGGACCTCGCGGAGAATGCCCAAGAGCCTCGGCGTCCGGGGCCGGCCCAGCAGCCTGGGCATGTCGAACTCGAGCTGGCTGCGATCATCGGTGTGCAAAGGTCCGGGTCCGGCCGCTTGGGTCAGGCGCTGGCTGCCCATGACAAAGTTGGCCAAGAGGCCGATCCCCTCCACCTCGACCCGGGCCAGGTCCGCGGCTACCGCCGGCTCTGCCATTCGCTTTTGCCAGCCGGCCAGGTCCAGCCGGAACGGCTCCCGGCTGCCCGCGACCAGGTAGTCGGCGACCGGGATGGTTTCCCAGAGCGCGGTCTCCGGAAAGACCGAGGCATAGGTGCGGAGCACCATCCGCACCGTGTCGGCGTCCATGTCGTAGGCGGGGAAGAAGATCAGCGCCAGCCCGCCCGGCTCCAGGTGGTCCGCGATCAGTTGATAGAACTCGCGGGTAAAGAGCATGCCCAGGCCGGCCACCCAAGGATTGGTGGGCTCGATGATGATCACATCGTAGCGCACGTCGGAAAGCGCCAGGTAGTTGCGGGCGTCGTCCAGGATCAGGTGCAGCCGCGGGTCGTGGTAGTCGAGGCGGCTGGTGTCCGCAAAGTAATGGCTCGCTTCCATCACCTCGGGCGAGATCTCCACGCAGTCCACCCGCTCCACTTCTGGATGGAGAAGGGCGCTCCCGGCGGTGATCCCGCTGGCCAGGCCCAGCACCATCACCTTTTTGGGGGCCGGATGGAGCAAGAGCGGGAGGTGGGCGGAAAGCACCTCGGTGGGAAGGTCGCCCCGGGTGGAGGCATCGGCCTTGCCGTTGATCCGCAGCACCCGCTCGCCGCTGTCCCGCGCCTGCACCACCGAGACCGTGGCCTCCACCCCTTCCCGGTAGAACAGCAGTTCGTCGTTGCTCAGGATCTCCCGGATCCCGATGCCCTGCTGCAACTGGGTTTCAAACAGCCGGGCGTAGAGATAGGGGCCGCTGTTCATGAGCAGCGGGTCCCAGCGCGGGACCAGGATCAGGCCCGCGGCCGCGGCCGCGGCCAGCGTCCCGGCCAGGGGAAGCCGGAGAAAGCGGCCGGCGCCGGAGACCAGGAGCCAGACGAGCCCCACGGCCACGCTTAACCCGGTAGCCAGGCGCAGGGAGTTCTCGACGCCCAGCGTGCGGATCAGGAGGTAGCCGGCCAGGAACGCGCCCAGGATCGCGCCCACCGTGTTCGCGGCATAGACCTGCCCGGCCGGCTCGGCCACTCCCGGCTTGAGCGTCCCCGCGATCTTGACCACCAGCGGGAAGAGCGCGCCCATGAAAAGGGTGGGCAGCAGGATCAACCCGAAGGCGGCCGCGAACCGCAACGCCTGGTAGGCCCCGAACCGGTCCTGGAACACGAGCGACCAGGTGAACATGCGGCCGGTCGCCCATTCGAAAAGCGGCATCACCGCGAGCGCGGAAAGCCCGATCGCCGCTTCGATACCCGCGGCCCAGGCCAGCGGCCGCTGCAGCCGGTCGGCCAGCGGCGTGATCAGCGCCCCGCCCAGGAAAAGACCGCCGATGTAGGCGGCCAGGATCAGGCCCAGGGCGTAGGTGGAGTTGCCGAGCAGGAGCGCCAGCACCCGCGCCCAACCCACCTGGTAAACCATGGCGCAAAGCCCGGACAGGCCGTAACCCCAAAGCACCAGCCCCAGCAGCCGGCCGGCGCCCTCTGCCTCCGCCCCGGCCTTTTCTAAAAGCACGCGTCTTTCCGCGGTCTGCTCTCTCAGCGCCGGGATGATGGCCACGACCAGGAGGATCATCAGGTTAAGCCCGGCCGCGGAC
>MGQK01000081.1:4270-11548 GCA_001797815.1 Deltaproteobacteria bacterium RBG_13_61_14
TGCGCTCCCAGGAGCGGCCGAAGAAGCTTGAGCACCGGCAGCAGCGCCGGGATGAGGAGTGGCGAGAAGATGGCGAAGATCCCGATCCCGCCTTCGAGGATTCCATAGGCCAGGATCGGCCGACGGACCTTTGTATCCACCCAGCGGCCGGCGAGGAAACTGCCGAGGGCGAGCCCGGCCATGTAAGCGACTAACACCGCGGTCAGGGCATGGGTGGTGCCGCCGGCCACCTTCGCAAACATGCGGGTCCAGGCCACTTCGTAGATCAGGCCGGCCGCGCCGGACAGGAAAAAAAGCCCGGTGATGGCCGCGGGGATCCATTTTCGGAGCGGCTCGAACTCGGGTCTATTCATTGGGGGATCGCTGATTTGCGGCCGCCTTCCTGGATCGCCCGGATCAGGGCGCTGGTGGACCGGCCTTCGAGCAGGGGAAGGCGCACGACTTTTCCGCCGTGGGCCTTCACCACCTCCGCGCCCACAATCTCGTCTTCTCCCCAGTCCGCCCCTTTGACCAGCACGTGGGGGAGCAGCTCCGCGATCAGCTCCGCCGGCGTGTCCTCCTCGAACACCACCACCGCATCCACCGCGAGGAGCCCGGCCAAGACCTCGGCCCGGTCCTCGACCGGGTTGAACGGCCGGCCCTCGCCCTTGATCCGCCGCACCGAGGCGTCGGAATTGAGGCCCACGACCAACAGGTCTCCGAAAGCCCGGGCCGCTTCCAGGTAGCGGACGTGGCCGGCGTGGAGCAAATCGAAGCAGCCGTTGGTAAACACCACTTTCCGGCCCTGGCCGGCCGCCTGCCGGCAAAGCGCGACGGCCTCAGTGCGGCGGTGGATTTTGTCCTGCATTGAGTTTCTCCTTGAGCGATTTACCGCCGTCGCGGAGGCGGTCGCTCAGATTCCGGGGCGGGGGCCGGGTCGGCGCTTTCTCGATCAGGGGCAGGTAGGGGCTGATCCTGGGCTGGTCCCAATTGCCTTGCACCTTGGCATAATAGCCGAAGAGCGACTCCTGGGTCTGGTTGACGATGGCGCCGAGCAGGGGGATGGGTTTGGTCAGGGTGGAGAGGGTTTCCAGGGGATAGACCGCGATGCGCAGGTCCAGGGTCTCGTGGACAAAATCAATGCTGCCCGCGGCATGCGCTTCCAGGTCCCAGTTTCTCAAGACCAGGTTATCGGAATAAGCCACCCCGTCGCGGAAGGTGACCTCCGCGCGCAGCTTTTCAAACGACTGGCCATACTGTTCCTCTTTGAAGGGAAGACCCAGGAAGGCGAGCACCTTGATGAACAGGTTGTAGCCCATCAACTTGCCGTTGTGCACGTTGACCACGAACTCGCCGTTCAAGCTCGCGGTGTCAAACTCCCCGGCGATAAACCTGCCCGTGACATACCCCCGGCCGTCAAAGTCGCCGTCCACAAAGGTGGTGGTGTCCAGGATGCCCTCGATAAAACTCTGGGCGTCCATTTTCCGGATGGTCCCGTTTAAATAAAAAACCACCTCCGCGGGATGGTTGAAGCTCACCCAGGAGAAATTGTCCTCGTAGGTCCCCTGGTAAGCCCGGCAGGTAAGATGGGCAAAGCGCAGGACCCGATCCGTGTCCACCGACCAGTGCCCCTGGATCTCCCGCGCCACCAGCTTGCCGTAAAAGCCCTTGCCGATCTTGGCGTCTCCCTCCCAGCGCGAGCGCATCGGCTTCATCTCCGCGTCGGGATCCGGCGCCGGCCCGGGATGGCCCATGAAAAACTTGGAGAAATCAACTTCCTCGGCCTCGGTCACCAGCACGAACCGGGGCGCGTAGGCCTCCTCGATCTTGCCCGAACTCCGGACGGGAATGCCCCCAACGAAAAGCTCGGTCTCCGGAATATCAATCACCCCGTTGGCCAGGGTGGCCGTGCCGTTGAACTTGGAGAGCGGTGCAATCACCCGGCCCGGGTCGAGCCCGGCCCCGCTCAAGCCGGCGCTGCCCGAGTAGCGCATGCGCCAGGCGCGGCTGCGATCCGGTCCTTCCAAATGGACCTTGACCCGGGTGCGGCCCCAGGCCTGGATCGGGTCCACCACGTGGGTCCGGTGGATGGGCGGCCAGGTCAGCACCAGATTGAGCTGCTCCAGGGCCGCATCCAGGTCTGCGTCCAGAGTCAGCCGAACATGATGATTGACCGACCCAAAGGTAAGGTTGGCCTGGTTCACCCGCGTGTCGCCCCAGGTGCCGCTCACCGCGCTCAAGGTGGCTGTGCGAGTGACTTTGTCCACCTCCAATTTCCCGGACAAGGACGCCAGGGGGCCATCGGGCAGACCCGGACCGCGGCCTTGGGGGAAGCGGCCCCGCACCTTGAAGCGGCCCGGCTCGCGGGCCGACATGCCGTGCAGGTTGAAATCCATCGCGAAAAGCTTGAGCGGCGCCACCAGCCCCGGCTTGGGCTGGCCCTGGTCCACGATTTCCAGGCTGGCATTGTTGACCCGGACCAGCTCCAGGTTGAGAATGGCCGCGAAGCGGTGCTCCGGGTCCGGCAACTGCGCCTGCAAGTTCTCCGAGATCGCTTTGCCCAGCCAGCTCTTCGGCTCCGGGATCGCGGGCGCGGCCGGCTGGGGCTTGATCAGGTTCTTGACCACGAAGTGCTTGTCCGGACCCCGGCGCAGGCAAAGCGAGGGCGAGTCCACGATCAGCTCCTTCCAAAGCAGGCGGCGTTCCTTGAAAAGGACATCCCGGTCCAGGATAACTTTCAGGCTCTTGATCCGAAGAAAATCCTCGGGCACAGCCTCGGGCTCGGGCTTGAGGCGCAGCTCCACGTCATGGCATTCGAACCCCAGGCCGGGGTAGAGGATCGGGAAAATCAGACCGAGCTCGACCTCGGCGTTGAGGCGCGACTCGATCCAGGCCTTGATCTGGGGCCGGTGGTAGTTGGGGTCGAGGTTGCGAGGGTCGAGGTAGATCAGGAGCGCGGCCAGCAGGAGCAGGAGGATCAGGGCGATGAGGAGGACGCGTTTGATCATGATCGCTTTAGTTCCACCTGGACCAGGTAGGGCGCTTCACCCCGGTGGGCGAGGTGGGTGACCAGTTCGCCGATCAGGCCCAGGGAGAGGATCTGGGCGCCGAGGAGCAGGAGCATGATCCCGCCCAGGAACAGGGGCCGGGTGCCGATGGGGCGATGGCCGAGGAACCATAGGACCGTCATATAGCCGAGGCAAGCGCTGCCGAGCAGGAAGCTTAAGAGCCCGACGCCGCCGAAGAGGTGGAGCGGCCGGCGGGCATACTGGGTCAGGAAGAGCACGGTGAGCAGGTCGAACAGCCCGCGCGGGATGCGGCCGAGCCCATACTTGCTCTGTCCGAACCGGCGGGGGTGGTGGAGAACCTCGATCTCGGTCACCCGGAAACCCTGGGCGCCCAAGAGCGCCGGGATGTAGCGGTGCAGCTCGCCGTAGAGCCGCAGGCGGGAGAGCGCTTCCCGGCGATAGGCCTTGAAGCCGCAGTTGAAGTCGTGGATCTCGACCCCGGACAGCCGCGCGGTCGCGAAGTTGAAGAGCCGGGAGAGAGCGCGCCGGCTGAAAGGATCGCGCCGATGCTTTTTCCAGCCCGAGACCAGGTGATAACCCTCTTCCAGCTTGGCCAGGAACTGGGGGATCTCCTTGGGATCGTCCTGCAGGTCCGCGTCCAGGGTGACCACCACCTCGCCCTCGGCCCGGTCAAAACCCGCGGCTAACGCCGCGGACTTGCCGAAATTACGAAGCAGCTTCACCACCCGCACCCGGGGATCCTTTTCGAACAGCGCCTGCATCTCCTGGAAAGAATCGTCGGCGCTGCCGTCGTCCACCAGGATGATCTCAAAGGGCTGCCCGATCCTCTCCAAGGCCTCCACCACACGCTGGTGAAGCTCAGCCAAGCTCCTCGCCTCGTCTTTGACCGGCACGATGACGCTGATTTTTGCGGCCATGCTCACGCTCCCGGCTTTCTCCGGAAAAGGAAGTAATGCTCGATCTTGGTTTCCAGGAAATACCCTTCTTCCAGCCAATCGCGGAAAGGGATAAAGGCCTGCATTTGCTGATAAGACTCCTTCGGCTCGATGCTGGTTGCATCTTTTTCCACCACCACCACATACTCGGGCGGATGCTTTCCCAGGTCGGCCAGGAATTCCCCCCGGATTTTCTCCTGGTAAGCGGCAAAGCCGGCATTGCCCCGGGTATCGGTGGTGAGCGGCAGGTCATAGACAAACCGGGTCGGCGAATTGCGGCCGGCCAGGAAGTTGATCCCCGGCTCCAGGCCGAACACCAGGACCTTCTCGTCCGGCGCGGTGTTCCGCCGGAGATAATCCGCCACCGCCAGCTCCGCCCGGATGCAGATGTCGCCCTCGCCCCAGTTGCCGTAGGCCCGGTAAAAACCCTCGGCCGGGATCAGCCCGAGATCATAGAGCAGCTCCCGCCGGTAGCGCCGGGCCGGGTCGAACAGCGAGCCCAGGAGCAGCAAGGCCAGGAACAAGGCCGCGGCTAAAGGCAGCAGCGGGCCCCGCCGCCGGGGTCGCTCGGGAAAAAGCGCCGGGATCCCCATTCCGGCCAGGACCGAAAGCGGGCCGAGCAGCGGGATCCAGTGATAGGTGAAGAACTTCATCTGCACCATCCCGTTCAGGTAAGCGGCCAGGGTCCAGAGCAAGAGCAGGCGCAAGCCCGGGAGCTTTTCCCGGCCGGCCCGGATCACGGACACGATCGAAAGCGCCAGGAGCACCCGCCAATCCAGCGCCCACTTGGCGGTCCGGATCAAAGCCAGGCCGAGAGCCTTCCCGAGCCCGGCATAGGCCTGACCGCCGTAGAAACGGCCGTAGGTGAACACGCCCTCGATCATGTCTTGGAGCGTGCCCGAGGCGAGGAGGTAAACGAGGAGCGGAATCCATCCCAGGAAAAAGCCCGCGGCCAGCACGACCAGGCCGCGGAGCGACTCGGCCCCCCTCCTTTTCCCGGGCCAGGCCGCCTCGGCCGCCAGGGCCAATCCGACCACCCCGATCGTGGGCTTGAAATGGCAGGCCAGGGCGACCAAGACCCCGGCCAGGAACAGCCGACCGAGGCCGAGCCTTTCCGGCCGGGTCGCTTGGAACCCGAAGAGCACGGCCAGGGAGACCGGGAGCAGGGTGAAGGTCTCTTTCTGGGCAATGTCCCAGTAGTCGGTGTAGAGGACGGTGGAGAACAGGCCGTAGAAAAGTCCGGCGAAGAGCCCGGCGCGGTTCCCGGAAACCGCCCGGCCCACGCCGGAAATGGCGACCAGGGTGGCGAGCCGGTAAAAGAGATCAAAGAGATTGACCGCTTCCATCGTCCGGCCGAAAAGCTTCATCGCCGCAGTGTAGGCAAAGAAGATGCCGGGAAAATTGAAGTGATAAACGTCGCGGTAAGGAGCGCCGCCGTCCAGGATAGTGGTCGCCACCAGAGCCGCCACGCCCTGGTCGCGGCCAAAGGGCACGTGGATCGAGATCAGGCTTAGGCCCGCGGTCAAGAGCAAGACGGCGGCGAGCGACAGGATCGGCCCGCGGCTGGTGCCGGGATTAGACATACTTGGTTTAGGTTCCTCGAAAGCAGTCCCCGTTCCTTGTGATTGTATCAGGGTTGGGCCGGGATCGGCAAGGCCAAATTCGGGAAAGGACCCAAGGATTTCGGATTACATCACCCGGACCAGCCCCTGATCGCCGTCCACGGCCACGATCTGGCCGGTGCGGATGGCGGTGAAGATCTCGGGGGAAGGGATTTCGACCAGGGGGACTTTCTGGTTGAGCCAGACCTCAGCCAGGAGCGCGCCGGAGGCGAGCAGCGAGTCCGCGTTCTGGACCACCATGGCCGCGGGGCCGCGGCCGCGGCGGATGAGTTCGAGCAGGATCATGCCGGTGTAGGTGGAGCCGATGCATTGGGGGAAGACCAGGACTCTGCCGGCCACGTCTTTTTTGTAAAGCTCATGCCTCCGGTCCTGGATCACACCGTTCCAGCGCTTGATCATGTTGGGCGGCTTGGAGAAACTGGCGGTAAGGTTGAGCGCCTGGGTAGTGACCAGGGCCGGGGCCTGGGCTTGGCCCGGCACCACCGAGCGTCCGCGAAATTCTTTCATTGGTCGCCTCCTTTTTCTATCTTACCATCAAGTTGAATTTTCTGACAACGTTTGCCCGGAAGGGGGAGAGCCGATAAGCAGGATCGAATGATTCCGGCCATTTTCAGGCGGGAAACGGGGTCGGTGCTTGATCCGCCGACAGAGGCCCGGAAGCCGGTGAAGGGCGTAACTCCTTGATCTGATGGTACCCCCGACGCGATTTGAACGCGTGACCTAGGGATTAGGAATCCCTCGCTCTATCCATCTGAGCTACGGGGGTATGCTTTTAAAATCAATCCGCCAGAGAATCTTTCCCCCTGCCTTTCGCTGGTTTTTCTGGCGGCGCGTTTACGGCCTTGCTCAAAGTTGAAATTGATTTTATCACACTGATGAATCATCCGCAAGGCCTGAAATCGGCGCACAGGCGTTGCTTCGGCTGGCCCGCGGCCGCGGAAAATTTCAGGCGGCCTGGACCTTTCGCAAAAGCTCGAGGATTTGATCCGCGGTTTCCCGGAGCCGGCCGGCCGGGAACCTTTGCAAATACTCGGCGAGGCATCTCTCCGCCGCGACCGGGGCGTGAAGACGGTTGGCAAAAAGATTCCCCAGCATCACATAAGCCGCTTCCAACCGGGGGTGGTTTAAACCCGTGGACGAAGCGGTGCGCTCTTTGATGAATTGTTCCAGAGCCCGGGCCGCGACCTCGTAATCTCCCACCCGGATCAACTCCCGGCAAATGGCAAAAGGCATCAGGCCGAACGACACCTCCAGATACTTCCTGAAATACTCCGCGAAAACATACGCGGCCTGGCCTTTCTCATTGAGCTTCCAGAAGGTCAGCACCGCCCGCCGATAAAGCTCCCGCCCTTTTCGGCCCCGCTCATATCGGCTCTCCACCCGGGCCAGGTCCAGGAGCGCCCAGGCGTCTTTCGGATCCCGGGCGATGACGGTCTCTAGATCCTGGCGGACCTGATTGAATCCGATGCCTTTTCCGAGCCAATAGCGGGCCCTGACCCGGCAATGGTCGAGCTGAGCTTTCCAATGCTCCCGATAGTGCCAGGTCATGGCCACCCCGAACAGAAGCCCGCCGACGTGGGCCCAATAGCCGATGTAGCAGTTCGGGTCGCATAGGTGGCTGAGGCCCTCATACAGATCGTGCCCGAAGTAATAGCCGATCAAGATCCAGGGGCTGATTTTGAGCCGCTTGGGCAGCCAGCCGAAGATGTCGAA
>MGQK01000081.1:11573-15583 GCA_001797815.1 Deltaproteobacteria bacterium RBG_13_61_14
TTGTAGTAACACCGGACGATCCAAGCTCCCATCAGCCCGGAAATGGCCCCCGAGGCCCCGATGGCCGGACGGCCAATTATCTCCGGCAGAAAGATTAACACCAACAAAGTGCTTAACAGGCTTCCGGCCACCCCAGCCCCGAGGTAATAGAGGAGGAAGCGTTTTTCGCTGACCACGGTTTCCAGGTAGGCCCCGAAGGTCCAGAGAAAGATCATGTTGCCCAACAGGTGATCCCAGTCCACCTGCATGAACTGATGGGTGATGAGTCCAACAATGATGGGGTTGACCGGGCTATAGCCGAAGAAAAAGATCGTGGCATGGAGTTCCTCGTGATCCAGGCTGTTCAGGTAGAGGTAAACCACGAGGTTGAGGCCAATGATGGAGAGGGTGAGGTAAGGGGTCCTTTTCAGCCTTTGCTCGGTGCCCAGGGGCAGGAAAATCATGGCGACCTCCTTCTTGACCTTTGCTCCGGCCTGGAACAGTCTCTAATTTCAGTCTTTTTTCTTCCTTGCCCCTATCCATTGAGATCGAGGGAGATTCGCGGGGGATTCAGGAAATCGGCGGGGACGCTCGGAAATAGGTCAACGGTTGATTCTGCCCTGGGATATACTCAAACCCGAAAAGTAGGGAAGAAAGGGGTGCGGGCAAAGTTGTGGAGGATCAAGCCCCTGGCCGCAAAGGCAGAGGCGCGAATCCCTTAAACTGCGGTTACCCAGTTTCAGCAAAGAGAAACTTTCCCAATGCCTGATCGCGGTCAGCCAATTTATAGCCAGCCGGGAGAACTTCGGCAAAAAGGAGAATAGCCATGAGTAATGACCAAGATGAACGTTCAGTGAATCGGCGAGGGTTCATGCAATCCGCCCTTTGCGGCGCCGGCTTGGCCGGAATCTTTCCCGCCGACTTCGTGAACCTCGGCAAACCGCCTTTTCAAGCTTTGGCAGAAATGCAAGGTAATTGCCGGTGGGAGAAGGTGATTTTAGCCCGGTTTAATAACGATGCTCTTGCCGCGGCCCTGGAGAAGTGCGCGGAAAGCATCGGCGGTAGTGTATTTTGGGCGGAAGATCCTCCTGATATCATCGCCGCACCTTTCTTTATCGGGATAATAGATCGAACCTTGCTCGGTGAAAAAGGGTGGCAAAGCTACTTGGACTATCTTGATGTTGTTTACGACGGGAAGCCTTTAATTATTGACGGAGAGGTTGTTCACGAGGGGAAGGGGAAGGAGCCGCCTTTGATTCTGATTGATTCCGACAACTCCTTTCCGGACCCCAAACCTGCTACCTTATATCATGGTTCATTAAGATTATATCGTTCTTCTCCTGACAACATTTCCGAAATAATCCGAATCGTTGGAATCGAGCATGAAAAAGTCCTCAATGCGGTCAATGCAATTTTTAGGTTTATTCTGTGACGAAATTATCGAATAGCTAAAGATTCAAAATGAGGAAGTATAAAATAACGATCTGACCCCCAGACCTATCGCCGGCGCACCCGGATCTTTCCCGGCTCGAAAACCACCAGATTACCCTTCAGGTCGCTTTCGGTGAGCTGATCGAGCAGAGCCCCGAGCTGACGATTCAATTCCGCGGTGGAGATTTGGTTGGGAAAGTGACAGATAAGGATGCCCGCGTGACCGCCGAGAGGAAAATCCAGGAGATTTCCGAAGCCCAGATCCGCGGTCAGGAGCACGGCCCCTTGGCTCTGGGCAAACCTAAAAACCTCCCGGTCGCTTTTGCCCCTCAAGCCATGGTCGCGGACGTCCCAAACTTCAAATCCGCGATCCTGCAAGACCCGGCAGCTTGACCGGGGCAGGTCCTCATCCACCACGAATTTGAGCATCTCAGCCGATCGCCTTGATTTCCTCGCGCCCCAACTGCTCCGAGGCGTAGCGCAGCGCGGCCAGGATGTCGGCCCGAGTCAGCTCATATTCCGCCATCACCTCTTCGTAGGTCATGCCGCCGGCCAGTTTGCCCAAAACCAGGTCCACCGGCACCCGGGTGCCCTTGATCACCGCCTTGCCAAACCGGACTTGCTCTTCCACCGTAATTCCGGGAGCGATTTCCATGACTGCCTACCTCCTTGGACCAGGCCCAGGCTTCACCCCCCGGGTTCCCGATCTCAATAAATCAAGCATAGCACGCCCGGCCGCTCACGGCAAGCGAAACGAATTTAGGGAGCGTGTCAGGTGTCAGGTAGCCGCTATTGCCCCGGTCGGGGAACTGCAGGTCGCAGGTCGTTGGTAGGGAAAAGAGCGGAAAGAAGGCTTGAGGCAAGGGGCAGAAGACCTTAATCGCCGGCCTCGACTTCTCGCGGAGCGCATTGCTCACCGTCCATTGTCTCTTATGTCTAAAGTAAAGCTCCGACCCCGATCTTGAATGCCAAAGGAATCTATTATTTATCTGCTTAACATACTTCATTCCTTTATTTGCGAGTATCTCCCAAGAGAATTGAATCGCCATGCTCTCCAATTTACTTCATCGGCACCATAATATTTGCGATCTCCAATAATAACTAAATACTCCACTTCGGGTTCTTCTCTGCAATACTCAGAGCATTTATTAAGAAACTTTGAAAATATCTCTAACCCATTATCAATGCCCTTTTTCCGCTTTTCAGTTATTTTTTTGTCTTCATCCCAATCATATCCAATAATAATCTTTAAAGGAGATCTAAAAAAAGCTAATTGATACATCTCAGGCCCCAAATCGAATCCATTTTCATGCTCTATAGCGGCCAATATTGAGTAAGGATAAAAACCATAATTTCTGAACATATCTCCAGAGCCTATAACAAAATCAATATAATAGAATTTACTGCCTTGGACATCCTTCCAATCTTGTGTTTGAGATAGTTTATTAGTCAATATGGACAAGATACCTGATTTAGAATCAAGCATAACCTTGGTCCATTCCTTATTATTGTTGTATTTGTTTCTGACAATTGAGGGTGTTAGACATTCGCTAGTAGTTTTAATGAAGATTTCAAGGAAATCCTCTCCGCTCAGCCTTTTCATCTGATTCCTCCTATCCCTATGCTCCATAGCGCTAGTTGACTTTGAGAGGCGTCCCTACCTCTTCGCGGGGTAACCCATCCTCCGCAACCTTCATTTCCGAATCAATCTTTTTTATCAATTGATTTTACTATAGCCCCCCGCTTACTTGTCAAGATAAATTTCCTAAAAATCATCAATCCTCTGCTAAAACTTTGATTTGATTGCCGAAGCTCCTGATCCAACTCCTCACTTCCTCGGAGTCGGTCACGTTCAGGCTCAGGATGATGGAGCCGTCCTTTTTTCGTTTGATTTTCTGGCTCTTGTGCCAGGTGCGGGAGGTAATGTATTCGGCCAGCTCGGGCGGGAACTTGAGCTTGAAAGTTTTGGCCGGCCCGGAGAAGATGCCGAAGGCGCCGTCCAGCATCTGCGCGGGATGGTAGCTCTTGGGGTAATCGAACTTTTTCTTCGTCAGCTTGATCTCCCGGATCCGCTCGATGTTGAAGTAGACCGGCTGCTTCCGCTTCGCGGGCTTGGCCACCAGGTAAAAACCGCCCTTGTGATGGAGCAGGGTCAGGGGTTGGACGGTGTAGCGCTCGGGCTCTCTCCCGGCCGGCTTGTAGGTCATCTCCGCGGTCTTCTGGTAAACCACCGCCTGGATCACGTCCTCCAAAATGTCCACGTGCCCCGAGTAATCCTTGGGCGCCCAGGGCGCGTTGTAGAACTTGCGGGGCAGGTCCGCCAGCAGCTCCCGGTGCTTCTTGGGCAAAAGGCGCTCCACCTTCTCCAGCACCTCTTCCACCGAAAGGGCCACCACGTTCTCGCCCAGCATCTTGAAATACTCGAGCGCGAAATAGACCGAGACCAGGTGATAGATCGAGGTCTCGGACCCCTCGCCGAGCTTGGGCCGCCTCACCAGCCACTCTTCCCCGCCCTTCTTCTCCACCACGAACTGCGGCTCGCCGTCCTCGGTGACAAACTCCCCGGCCATCGCCCTCACGTAGCGCCTGACCGTCTGCGG
>MGQK01000081.1:15618-31806 GCA_001797815.1 Deltaproteobacteria bacterium RBG_13_61_14
GCCCCATGCGCTTCCCCCTGGTGACGAGCAAACCGAGGATGCTGGCGAGCGTAGCCAGGCTGGTCCAAAGCCCGAGGCGGAAAGAAAGCGGCTGATAGACCCAGCGGATGCGATGGATTCCGTCCAGCAAAAAGACGGCCCGAAAGGCCAGGTCCGCGGGCCGGACTTTTACTTCCTGCCAGATCCCCCGGTTCTCCACGTAGGCCCGCCATCCGGGGGAATAAGTATCCGAAAAAACCAGGAAGCCGGGGCGGGTCAACTGGGCGATCATTTCCACTTTCTGCGATCCGTAATGAACAATCTTCGCCCCTTCCCCTGGCCCGGCCGCTCCCCCCCGGGCGGCCCCGCGCTGAACCACTTCCACCTCCCGGTCGGTATCTTCGAGAATCACCTCCTGGCTGGGCAAAAACCGGGTGGAATCGCGCAGGCGCTCGACCAGGCGGTTCCAATCCGGGAAGATCATGGCCTGATGCACAATGAATGCGCGCGGCAAGGCGTCCCGATTCTCAAACGCTTCCACCTCTCCCCATCTCGCCTGGCGCTGGAAAGGACGAACGGGATTGATGATCTCCAGCCGTTTCAACTTAAGTTGCTCGGCTTTGGCCGCGGCCGGCAGCCACGCCAAAAGAAACCGTCCCTCCGCGATCGAGAGGGGCTCCAGACTGATCCTCTGCTCCCCCATCCCGCTCGGTCCCAGATAACGGCTCAGGAGCAGTCGGTTGGGCACGGAACCGGGCCGGGCCGCGGCCAGATTCAACCACCCGCCGCCGGGTTGCGCTTCGACCTGATATTCCAGAAGGAGCCGATCTCCCGGCAGACCGCTCAACGGGGTCTCGGCCTTGAACGGGGCGGGAATCCAGGCGCTTTCGAACCCCCGTTCCCCTGGCCCCGGACGGCTGAGCATTCGCCATTGCGCGGCGAAAGGCTTCAGCAGCGAATAAGGCGAAGCGTCGGAGAGGGGCATGGCTTGGCGCAGAATTTCCCGCACTCCGGCCAGATGGAAGAGGTGCATCCGGCTGTGGTCCAGCGGCCAGGGATTTTTCCCCTGCAAGTTGGTAAAGATCTTCTGGCCGGATGGGGTTTGGGTAATCAGGTTCGGAAAAATTTGATTCAAGTAAAGGAAAATCCGCGCCGGAGGGATGCGGGGCGAGCCCACCAGATTGCCGGCGCCGGAGGCCAGCTCAAACAAGCCAAATAAGGGATGGAGGCTCCGGGGGGTGTTCGACTGTATCGGCTCGAAGATGACGTATCGGGTCTGGGCCGGCAGGGAATGGGCGAACCTTTCCACTGCCGGCGCCAATTGGTAACGGGCCGGGTCGGTGCGCGGCTGATACTGCCAGGCCAGGAGAACGATCTCGCTCACCCAAAGCAGGACGCCGGCCGCGGCGGCCGAGCGGACCGAGACCAGACTCTTCCCCCCCCGCCGAATCATCACGGCCGCCCCCAGGGCGCCGGCGAGCAGACCGAGCACGTCTCGCTCCTTCCCGCCCATGGACCAGGGCTCTGAAACAGCCATCATCGCCCCGCTGCCGAGCAGCAGGATTCCGACGATCCAGGCGGATTTTTTCTCCACGGCAGTTTGCCCGGCTTGAGCCAGCGCCCGAAAAGCCAGGACCAATCCCAAGAGATGGATCATGATAAACGCCTTGCCGCCAAACTGGAGCGAACCCAGAACCGGAAGCCGATCAAAGAAAACCCCGGTCGTGGTCCCCTCCCGGAGCAGGGCCCAGAGCAAGAGCAGGGCCCAGCCTGCGGCCAGGGGTCGCAGTTCGCGATTCTTATGGCGCCAGGCGCCGGCCAGGCCCCAGAGTAGCAGGCCCGGCATCAGGAAGCCTTGATACAAGGGACTGAGGCCGTAATTCGCGGCAATGCTGGGCAAGATCTGGCGATAATAGCGAAAGGGGATCACCCAGGTGTAGAGCGATAGCCAGCGATATTCTCCCATCCGGGGGACTTCCAGGGGAAACGGAAACGAGGGCCCTCGCACCGAGAAGTGCACGGTTTCCAGGGTGGGGAGGAGCAGGGCCGTGATGAGCACCAGCGCCCAAACGGTAACAACAAAGATCAGGAGGGATCGCTTCAGCCGATCGCGCCAGCCAGCGTCGGATTCCAGGAGTAAAATCAGGTAAAGCCCAATCAAGCTATAGGTCAAAACCTCAGGCTCGCCGGAAAGCGCGCTCCAGGCCAGGCCCAGCGCTCCGCCCAACAGGGTCAGCAGCCGCGGTTTTTCAAAGGCGCGGCAAAGGCAGATCCACAGGAACAGCAGCCCCGCGATTGTCCCGAGATGCTCGAAGATGTTGATCGTTCCGAAAAAAGATCCGGAAAGCACACCGACCAGGCTGGCCGCGGCTGCAAGGGCCGGTCCCAGGCGATATTGCCGCATCAGGATATAAAACAGGATAGCGCACAAGAGCGAATGAAAAACGATGGTGAGAGATCCTGCCCAGACATGGGGCAGGAGGCTGAAGAACAGGATTTGCGGCGGATACAGGCCCCCGCAATGGGTATAGGCCAGGAGGGGCATCCCGCAGAAAATATGCGGGTTCCAGAGGGGGAACACTCCCTCGCGGTAAGCCTGGCTGGCCCAATGATAGTTGGTCATCCAGTTGGCGGAAACGTCATTGATCCCGGGATCTTCCACCAGCGAACGCCCCGCGAGCAGCGTGGGCAAATAGACGGCCAGGATCACCAGCCCGACCATTACGATCATTCTGCGGTCAGATGTATGCAAGTCCTCACCCTGCTTTACTGGAAGAGTTTTCGCCACCTTCGCCGGATCATCCGGAAACGGCCCCGGCTCTCGGGAATGGCCGCAAGCGCTCCTGGACTCGCCAGGGCCGCCCCGCGAGCGCCTTAAACAGCTCCATCACCCGCGCCCGGGCATCTCGTCCACCCAATGCGCCATCCCCAGCGCCGCCGGATAGGTAACCTTCCGGCATCCCCTGCCGCCTTTTCCTTTTTTCCCGGCCAGGTTCTCCTGCCTGGCAATGTTTTCTTCTTGCAGGATGGCGAAAGATATTCTATTGTAGTCCGGAGTTCATAACCTGGCAATCCCTAGGCGCCGCGGCTGTTTTTTTCACCACGAAGCTCCATGACCTGAAACGGAGGGCGAAGGATTTTCGGCCGCGGCATCGTCCCGGCCGCGGTCGAAGCCGCGGGCTTGACAGGCTTGGCCAATGGGCTAAGCTAAGCGCCAGGCCGGTGGAGTTCGGGTCAGGCCGGGATAAACGACGTTTGACTGATGCCTGGAAAAGGAGGGCCGAGTAATGGCCAAAAGAAAAGGGTTTGATCCCAGGGTGTTCCGCAAGCGTTTCCAGCAGCTCTGCAAGGAGACGCGCTTGAACCAGATGCAATTGGCGGCCAAGATCGGCCTGACCCAGGCTTCGGTCAGCCGTTACTTAAGCAGTTCTCCGCCCAATGTCAACGCCCTGGCTCGGATTGCGCAAAGCTTCGGGGTATCCATGGACTGGCTGTGCGGGTTGAAGGACCAGAGGAAATAGAGGAGCCTGGCTGTGACCAAGGTGGAAATGGCGGAGAAGGTTTACGAGCGGGTCGGGTTCTCCCGCCGGGAGTGCCTGGAGATCGTAGAGACCGCGCTGGAGGTGATCAAGGAGACCCTGGAGCAGGGAGAGAAGGTCAAGATTTCCGGCTTCGGCAATTTCGTGGTGCGATCCAAGCACGAGCGGATCGGCCGCAACCCCCAGACCGGAGCAACCATGAAAATCATCCCCCGCAAGGTGGTCACCTTCAAGGCCAGCCGGGTCCTGAAGAACGCGGTGAACCGGTGACCCGTGAAGTAAAGGACCGGTGAGCCGATTTCCTGCCTTTGCCCACAGGCGCCGAGTTGAAGCAGTAATCGGGAGACCGCCCGGTCCTTCGCCCCCGGCGGGGGGCCTCTTCCTTACCTGATGCACTATCTCAGCTACGCCCTTTTTCAAGTCAGGGATGGATGACGCCTTGCCGCCGCGGTCTGCCGGCTCAGGAGTGAGAGCTCACCTGCTTAGAGGGCTGGGGAGAATCGGGGCGGTCCCGGCTACTTAAACAGGTGCTGGAACTTTTCCCGGATCTCGTAGCGCTTGGGCTTGAGGCTGAAGGTGGTGGGGATGTCGTTCACAAACACCACCTGGCGGGGGCATTTGTAGCCGGCGATGTGCTCCCGCGCCCAGGCCAGGACTTCCTCCGGCGTCGCCTTCGCCCCCGGCCGAAGCACCGCCAGGGCCACCGGCCGCTGCCCCTTGATCTCGTCCTGGATCCCGATCACCACCACCCGTTCCAGGGCCGGGTGCTGGATCAGATGGTGTTCCACCTCGGTGGGGAACACGCTGTAGCCCGAGACCTTGATCACGTCCTTTTCCCGGTCCACGAAATAGAGCAAGCCCCATTTGCCCTGGAACATGATGTCGCCGGTGCGGAACCATCCATCGGCGAAAGCGCTCGCGGTCTTCCGGGGGTCGTTCCAGTAGCCGGTCATGATCGTGGGCCCCTTGATCACCAGCTCGCCCTTCTCCCCCTTTTTCACGTCCTGTCCCTGCTCGTTGACCAGCCGGTGCTTGAGATAAGGCACCACCCAGCCGGCGCAGGCCGGCCCGGCCGGCCAGGGCGGAGAGATGCAGACGTGGCCGGCGGTCTCGGCCATGCCGTAGCCGCGGACAAAGAGCGGCTTTATCCGAAGGCCCAGGACCTTCCAGCCGCCCCACTGGCGGAAGGTGTTGACCAGGTCGTCGGGGAAAGCGTCGGCCCCCCCGCCCCAGACCCACATGGAGGAGAGGTCGTAGCTCTCGGCGCCGGCGCGGAGCATCATCTTGAACATGGCCGGAATCCCGGCGAAGAAGGTGGCCTTGTAATCCTGGATCAGGCGGCACACCTCGGCCGGGTCGAAGCGTGAGACAAAGAGCATGGGGATAGCCATGGAGATCAGGATGAGCAGGTTCTGGTGGCCGGAAGTGTGGGCCACGGGCATGACCAGGAGCGCGAGCTGCTTTTTGTTGGTCGGGATCAGCGCGAGCAGCAGCGAATACAGGCGCAGGGTGGCCAGCATGCTCTGGTGCGTGAGCATAGCGCCGGCCGGCTGGCCGGTGGTGCCGGAAGTGTAAAAAATGATCACCACTTCCTCCGGGGACTTCGGCTGATAAGGCTTGAGCTCGGGAGAGGATTGATCGGCCAGCTCTTCCAGCGCGACCGCGCCCGCGGGAGCCGGCTCGCCCTCGCTCACCACCACCCAATGCTTGATGCAGGAAACTGCGGCCGGGTCCTGGATATTCTCAGTATAGACCTTGCGGTCCACGATCATCACCTCGGCCCCGCAGTTCTCCATCTGGTAGCGGACCTCGTCGGAGTGGAGCATGAAGTTGAGCGGCACCGGGATCGCCCCGATCTTCCAGCAGGCAAACTCAGAGAACGCCAGCTCCACCCGGTTGTAAGTCATCAGCCCCACCCGGTCCCCCGGCTTGACCCCCAGCGACTTGAGCCCGTTGCCGATCCGGGAAGTGACCTCCGCGAGCTGTTGGTAGTTGACTTCATTCCCGGTTAAAAACCGGAAGCACAAGTTGCGGTCCAGGTAAAAGACCGGCCGTTGGCCGTAAACCGCGGCGAAGATGTCGGTGAAGTTGGCGGTGGTCAGCCGGCCGGAATTCACCACCAGGCGCCAGAAGCGCCGGAAGTAACCCGGCGTGGGCCGCTTGGGTGGTATCCGTAACATAGACTCAGTGCTTGACATTTTCTAATTTCACTTTCATTCTGTTTGAAAGCTCTTGCATACTTAATGGAGGATCCTTCTTATGGAGCATGACATGACAGTTAGGGCAGACGAGATCAATATCTTCCAGAGTCGTTCTCCGGGGACCCTTGGCCATCGGCCTATTGTGATGGGCGATGATAAAGTTTTTACCAATGTCCCCATATACTTCTTCAAAATGTATTCCACTGCTAATAGGTCCTATATCTGGCCTGGCATACTTATGAGCTACTCCTACAATTGCTTTAGAATCATATAAATGCCCCTTATGGTGTAGAAGGTATTGCTTGGAAGGTCCATATTTATACGTTTTTAAAAACAATTCTCTGCCGAGCCGATCATACTCGTTTATTGCTTTCAAAATATATTCCGGCTTATTGATGTCTTTTAGAGCCATCATTTCCTCCTACTTGAGTTGCTTACAGTTCTTGTAAGAGCTTGCCTCCCTGCCCCCGTTGCCTTGCCCAATTCCGCCTCCAGTTCCTCAATGGTGGGCAAGCTGCCCTTGAGGTTTTCCGGCAGGGTCTCGACCAGTTTTATTTTCCAATCCGCTACCCCGATAGGCTTCTGGATATCGCGCAAGGCGTATTCCGCGGTGATGCGGTTCTTGCCCCGGCAGAGGATAAGGCCGATGCTGGGCTTATCGTCCGGAAGGCGCATCCGGTCATCCACCGCGGAGAGGTAGAAGTTCATCTTCCCGGCGTATTCCGGCTTGAAATCCCCTTCTTTCAGTTCGATCACCACGTAACAGCGCAGGCGGACGTGATAGAACAAGAGGTCCAGGTAATAGTCCTCATCCTCGACCGGAAGCCGAACCTGGCTTCCGAGGTAGGCGAAGCCGACGCCCAACTCCACCAGGAATTCCTTGAGATGATGAATCAGGGCCGTTTGCAAATCCCTTTCCTTGACCCGGCTAGACAAAGTGAGGAAGTCAAAATGGTAAGGGTCTTTGGTGATCTGTTGGGCGAGGTCGGATTGAGTTGCGGGTAGAGTTTGCCGAAAATTGGTGATCGCTTTTCCTTTGCGCCGGAACAGGCCGGACTCGATCTGAAGGGCCAGGATGTCCCGGCTCCATCCGTATTCCAGCGCGGCCTGGGCATACCATTGCCTTTCCTTGGGGTCCTTGCATTTTTCCAGGAGGATCACGTTGTGCGCCCAAGGCAATTTGGCCACCGCCGGTGGCCATTTGATCAGCTCCATTTTGGCCACGGCCCGTGGCCAAATTTTCAAGGCCTTGGCGTCCAGCGGATAGGCGCGATAAAAGGCCCGCATCCGGCGAAGGTTGCGGGGCGAGAAGCCTTCTAAATCAGGGAAAGCCTGGAGAAGATCGCGGGACAGACGGTTAATAATTCCCGTACCCCAGGCTTCCTCTTCAAAGCGCCGGTGCAGTTCCAACCCGATGCCGTAATAGAGCAGCAAGAGTTCCTGATTGACCGCCCAGGCCGCCCGGACCTGAGCTTGGCGAATCCGGTCCTTGAGGTCTTCAAGCAGTTTTGTATAACCCGGAGGAAGTTTGATTCGGGAAGGTTGGGCCATCGCTCTGCCCGGCCGGGGCGAGTTGCTCCGGCGGAGCAAAGCGCTTTTTGGTCCCGCCGGCCGTTCCGGTTTGGCGCTTTTCTTATCAGCCATTGGCAAACCCTGCTTCCCGGAACCGGCCGTCCTCACGGTTGATAATACAGAATCAAGACCACCGCGGCCATCCACAGCGCGATGTTGAGCAGCATCGGCCGGTCGGAGATGAAGATTTTGGTCGGAGAGCCGCCCTCGTTTTTCTGGTGGACCAGGTAGAGGTAGCGGAAGATGCCGTAGCAGACAAAGGGAATGGTCCAGGGCAGCCGGGAGGTGTGGAACTTGGTCACCACCGTCGGCCACATGGTCCAGAGCGCATAGGCCATGACCGTGGAAGCGGTAACCACCGCGATCATCTGGTCCAGGAAGTAAGTGCTGTATTCGGCCAGGGCCGGCCGGTGGTTCAGGGCATTGGAAGCCAGGCTCAGCTCGTGCCGGCGCTTGCTGAAGGCCAGGAACAGCGAGCCCAGCACCGTGCAGAGCACGATCCAGGCCGAGATTTCCACCTGGATCACTTCCGCCCCGGCCACCACCCGGAAAACAAACCCGCCGGCAATGGCAAAGGCGTCGAGCAGGATCACGTGCTTGAGATAATAGGAATAGGCCAGGTTGAGCAGAAGGTAGCCGAGCAAAATCCAGAGCAGGATCGGCTGGAGCAGGAAGCCCCCGGCCAAAGCCAGCACGATGCAGAGGATAGCCGCGGCCAGGGCCGGTCCCACGGCCAGCCGGCCCGAGGCGATGGGCCGATCTTTCTTCTCCGGGTGAAAACGATCGGCTTCGCGGTCGGCGATATCGTTAATCAGGTAAACCGCGGCCGAGGCCAGGCAGAACAGGACAAAGGTGGCGGCCACTTGGAGGAACAAGGGTCGGTTGAACAGGTTCTGGGAAAAGGCCAGGGCCGCGAACACGATCAGGTTCTTGATCCAGTGCCGGGGCCGGCCCGATACTATGATCAGGCCCAAGGTTCTCATCTTGCGCCCCACTCCTTGACCAGCTTGGCCGGGCTTCCCGCCACCAGGCTTTGGGCCGGGACGTCTTCGGTCACCACCGCTCCCGCGGCCACCACCGCGTTCCGCCCGACGGTGACCCCGTCCAGGATCATCGCGCCGGCGCCGATCCAGGCCCCGTCTTCCACCGTGACGCCCCTGGCTTCGATCCCTTGCTCCTTGATGGGCCGGTCTTTCTCCAGGAAGCGATGGTTGACCGGCAGGATCATGGCCCGCGGCCCCACGATCACCTGGTCGCCCAGCCGCACTTTACCCTGGCCGGTGATGACCGCGCCCAAGCCGATCACGCTTTCCCGGCCCACCGCGATGCCGGCGGCCGGCAAGTCCCGGAAGTTATAGACGTGGAGCACGGCCCCGCTCATCACCCGGGTCCCGGCGCCCAGCAAAAGCCCGCCCGGCCGGCCGTGCAGGTAAACGCCCTGGTCCAGGTAAACGCCGTCCTCGATCCGAATAAATTTCATGCCCCGGATCCGCACGCCCGCTTCCGCGGCGAACCACCCGCTCCCGCGGATCAGGAGCCGATAGAGCGCGGCCCGGAGCCCGATCCCAATCAGGGTGGGAACCCAGCCGCAGGCGAGCGTGAGCAATTCCTCGACCCAGTAAGCCAGAAAGCCGCCGGAAGAAGCGGACACATAGAGGCCCAATCGAGACATGCCGCTTTATGGTATCACGACTTGGCGGGCCGGCCAAGGCGCTGGCGGAGCCGGCTCGGGCCCTTAAGCAGGCCCTCGAGCAACCCGAAGCCCAAGCCCAGCGCGTAGGTCAGGTGGTGGAGGAAAAAAGCGAGGGGGACCAGGGGGATCAGCCGGGGTCGCGTGAAAGACCGTTTGCGGGAGAGGAGGAGGACCATTAGGAAATAGAGGGCCGCCCATCCCCACACCAGCGAGGGCTGGGCGAGCAGGGAAAATAAAGCAAAGAGAAGAATCCCCAGCCCGGCCCAGAGGCTGGGGTTGCCTTTATACATGTCTGGATAAACCCAGAACAGTTTCCCGTTTTGCCGGCGCAGGCGGAAGCGCTGGGCCAGGTAAGCCGGGCCGAAAGGCCGGCGGCGGTGGGTCACCGTGAGCTCCGGGAAAAAGCCGAAGCGATGGTCAAGGTCCCGCCGGGCCCGGTAGATGAACTCGCTGTCTTCGGCGCCGTAGCCCAGGGCCTGGTTGAACCCGCCCGCCTGCTCGAAGCGCTCCCGCCGGACAAAAAAGTTGCACAGGTGGAGGTCGCCGGGCAAGGCCGGCTGCGCCTTCCCGTCCTCCCGGTAAGTCGGGTTGCCTGAGCCGATCAAAGGCGTGGCCAGGATCACATCCGAAAGCCACTCTTGCCAAGGGGCCTCGGCCGGCGCCAGGTTGGGCCCGCCTAAGCCGGTAAGCTCCGGGTGCGCCTGGAACAGGCGCTCCGCGGTCTCGAGCCAGTCGGCCGGCGCCGAGGCGTCGTCATCCAGGAAGGCAAGGATTTCACCGCCGGCCGTTTCTGCGGCGAGGTTGCGCCGGCGGGCCGGGTTTCGATCGGCGACTTCCTGGACGCGGAGGCGCGGGTCCTCCGGCAAGGTCGCGCCGGGGTTGGTGACCGCGATCACCTCGAAGGAGGAATCCGTCTGCTTAAACAGCGAAGGCAGGCAGGGGTCGGGCTGGTCCCGGTCCAGGAGCACGATCACCGAAAAGCGCGGGGCCATTACGATCTCAGCCCCAGGATGGAAAGGCCCATGCGCAGGTTGGCGCGGAGCTGGTGGAGGCTCCGGAGCCGCGCCGTCCGCCGCAGGAGATAGCCGGGCCGGAGGTAGAAGCGGCGGTAAAGCTTGCCGAGCGCGGCGCGGAGTTCTTGGGCGCTCAGGTTCTCGATCCAGAGCGGCGGCTCGAAGTCGGGCCGGGGGTCCCGGGCAAAGTCCCGCCAGGGGTCGCCCTTGATGATGCCGCGCTCCTGGCCCATGGCATAGACCGGCGTGCCCGGGAAGGGGATCAGGATCGAGAAATGGATATAGTCGGGCTCCAGCTCGCGGGCGAACTGGAGGGTCCGGCTCAAGGTGCCCTCGGTCTCGCCGGGAATGCCGATCATGAAGTAAGCCAGGGTCTCGATGCCCGCGGCTCGCGATTCTTCAAATGCTTGGCGCGCTTGTTTGTGCGTGATCCCTTTGCGGAGCAGGCGCAAGAGGTCGGGGTCGCCGGTCTCGACCCCGAAGTGGATGCGCTTGAGCCCGGCCCGGGCGCAGAGCTGGTAGGTCTCCGCGTCCAGGTCTCCCACCCGCGCGCGCGCGTCCCAGTCAAGGGGGAGCTTCCGCTCCAGGATCAATTCCGCCATCTCCCGCACCCGGTCGCGCTGGTGGGTGAGGTTATCGTCGTAAAACACAATCTCCCGGACGCCCAGCCCCGCGCACTCCTCCATCTCGTCCACCACGTTCTTGGCCGAGCGGCTGCGGAAATGTTTGCCCAGGTGCGGCCGGTCGCAGAAGACGCAGTGAAAGGGACAGCCCCGGCTCGACATCATGGTGGTGATGGGCCGCAGCCCGGAGAGCACCGAGTAATACGACTCCACCGGCAAGAGATCCCGGGCCGGAAAAGGCAGCTCGTCCAGCTTGAAAATCAGCTCGGAGCAGGGCGCTTCCCCCAAACCGGCCAGGCCCTTGAGCTCTTCTTTGGCCATGATTCTCCGGACCAACTCGGGGAAGGTGTCTTCCGCCTCGCCCCGCAGCACCCAGTCGAACAGGCCCAGTTGCAGGGTCTCGGCCGGGTAGAGGTGCGCGTGCGGCCCGCCGGCCACCACCGGGATCCTGCGCCGCAGCCGCATGATCTCCGCCGCGGTCTCCACCGCGCCGAGCAGGGTGAAGGTCATCACCGAAATGCCGACCAGATCGAAGCTGCCCTTGCCGGCGTAGCGGGCAATCTCCTGCGCCGACTCGCCGGAGGTCGGCGCGTCAATCGCCTGCACGACCGTGTCCGGAACCGCCCGGCGCAAGGCCGCGGCCAGGTAGAGGATGCCGAGCGGGGGAAAAGCCCCGCGGCTGAACTCGACCCGCGGCGGCAGGATGCCCCGGATGGCCGGGTGGGCCGGGGGGTTGACCAGCAGGACTCTCATCGCTTGAGCTTGGTGATCAGATCGGCCAAAAGCCCCAGGACAAAGACCTGGACCGCACTCAACAGGATCACGACCGTGGTCACGTCCATGAACTTGCCCAGGTAAAAGATGCTGAAGAGGGCCACAAAAAGCGCGATCAGGACCAGCAGGAGGCTCAGGGGCACGAAGACTTTGAGGGGGTTGAAGTAAAGGATGGTGCGCAAGAGCAGCACCAGCAGGTTGCCGGTGTCGCGCACCGGGTGGAACTTGGATCGGCCTTGCCGGGGAAAGTAGTTGACGGGCAGGAACTCGACCGGGTAACCCTCGCTGAGCAGGACCAGGGTGAGGGTGGCGGTGAAAGAGAGCCCGTCCGGTAAAAGGTGGAAATACTTCTGCGCGGCGGCCTTGCGGAAGAGGCGCAGCCCGGAGTTGAGGTCCGGCACCTCGATCCGGGCCAGGAACCGGAGCAGGAACCGGATCAGGCGCTTGACCAGGGACCGGAGCCAAGGCTCGATCACCACGTCGCCCGAGCGCGCGCCCACCACCATCTCGGCATGCTCGGCCGCGGCCAGGAACTCATCCAGCCGGTCGGTGGGGTAGGTGCCGTCGCCGTCGAGGATGGCCACCCATTCGCCCTGAGCCTGGTGGATTCCGCTCTTCAGGCAGGCGCCGTAGCCCCGCTGGCGCGAGTGCCGGACCAGGCGGACCTTGCCGGCCAGGGTCAGCGGGGCCAGGACTTCCCTGGTCCGGTCGGTGGAATCGTCATCCACCACGATGATCTCGGCCGGGGTCCGGGTCTGGGCGAGCAGGCCCTCGACCACCGGCACGATCGAGGCTTCTTCGTTGCGGGCCGGGATCACGATCGAAAGCTTCGCAGTCATGGCGCGTTCCCTTCCAGAGGATCAACCCGGGCCGAAAGCCAGCAGGCGTCGTCAAAGGCAAAGTTGTTGCGCGGACCGGGATCCGTAATTACATAGAGTGCGGACAAGGCGGAAAGGTTCGTGACCAGCGAGTAGTCGGGCGAGAACGCGCCCCGCCCCCCCGGGTCCGGGAGAAAGCGGGAGAAGAGGAGGCGCTTTCCCGCGTCGGTTTCAGCCAGGATGGTGAAGCCGGCGCCGTCGCTTTGGACGCGGAACGGGAAGGGATGCTGGATCGCCGCGGCAAAGTCCAGGCGGAAGCGGCCGGGCTCAATGAAATGGAAGACGGCGGGATGCCCTCCGGCCGGGTGCTGGCGGATGGCATAGGCCGGGCCAAAGGGAGTGGGGATCACCTCGGGCCGGGGCGCCCGCCAGTCCCCCGCGCCTTGCCAGCCGCTGAGCACGGCCAGGTAAAAGTCCTTGGGCAGCACGTCCTCTCTAATATAATACTGTTCGTCGCGGAATGCGAAACGCAGGCGCAAGCCGTCCTGGTATTCGCGGACTTCGTTGATCGCCGGCGCCACTTCCGGGTTCATCAGGTCCAGGGCGATCAGGTCCATGGGCCGCTCCCGCAGCCGGCGGGTGGCCGCGGCGCTGGTGGGGAAGAGGGTTTCGATCCCGTCGTAGTAGCGGAAGACCCCGATCGCCGGCGTGGAAAAAGCCAGCCGGATTTCCGGATACTGTTGCACCTGTTGGGCGATGAAGTAGTAGCGGTAGTTGCGGAAGGCGGCGTGCTGGAAGTCGAGGGGGAAGGAGATGGCCAGGGCGATGGCGAGCAGGAGCCAGGGCCGGGGCGAGCGGATGATGGCATCATGGGCTACGAAAACCAGGATCGGCACGAGGTAATAGAGATAGACCTCGTGCTTGCAGACGAGCTGCGGCGCGGCCAGGAAGAGGACCAGGAAATAAAGCGAGAAAAAGCGCAAACCGGGCGAGGGGGCCGCGCGCGCTTTGAGGAGCCAGAGGAAAAGCGCCGCGGCCAGGAGCAGGGGGGCCGGGCCGAGGAGCGCGAGGAGGTGGTCGCGGAGCAAAAGGTAAGTCTGGGGTTGCAGGAGCGTGAGGGGGTTGTTGCGGGTGGCGGCGTGGCTGAAGAAAACGATCTCGCCGGCTGCCGCGTATTGCCAGAAGAGGATCGCGGCAAAGATCGCGCCTTCCAGGAGAAGCAAGGCGAGCAGCAGCTTGCGGGGTTTGTGCCGGCGGATCTGCAAAAGCAAAAGGACCGGCACGGCCAGGTAAGCGGGCCAGTCGGAGAGGCAGGCGAGGAGCACCGCGAAGAGGAGCGCGAGGAGCCGGAGGCGCCGGGGGTCTTGTTGCCAGCGGACAAAGGCGACCGCCACCAAAGTCACGGCCAGGAGCGAGAGCGGCTCATAGTTGGTGGTGAGGGCGAGGGCAAAGGGCAAGGGTAGAAACAGCGCCAGGGCGAAGAAGAGGAATCCGGAGCGGCGCTCGGTCGTCAGGCAGCCGAGCCCAAGCCCGAGGGAAGCGAGGTAGAGGGCGAGCGCGGCGAGCCGGCTCACCCATTCGTGCACGCCGAAAATGCCATACAGTCCGGCATAGAGAAGATGGAGCAGGGGCGGGTGGGCGGTGTGGAAGACCTTGGCGCCGTCCACTTCGGAGATGACCGGCAGGAAATAATTGTCCGCCGCCCGGCCGGCCAGGTGATGGAGCGCAATCGCTTCCTGGAAGCCGGTGTCGAACAGGTTGACAAAGGGCGCGCGCAGGTTGGGCAGCCGCACCGCGATGAACACGGCGATGACCAGGAGCGGCAGGCCGGCTTTAGCGGTGTGCATGGCGCTTCAGGTATTCCCAGGTCAGGCTGAGGCCGAAGTCGAGGTTGATCCCGGGCTCCCAGCCGGCGGCCTGCCGGAGCCGGGCGGCATCGAGCACGTTCGCCAGGACGTCGGTGGACCGGATCGCCTCTTTCTTCAGCTTGAGCTTCTTCCCGCTGATGTCCTCGATCCGCTCGATCAACTCGTTGAGCGAGGCGCCCTGGCCGGTGCCGAGGTTGAAGACCTGGTCGCGCGCGCCGGCCTCGATCAGTTTGAGCAGAGCCGAGATCACGTCGTCCACGTGGATGTAATCGCGGACCGTGTCGCCCCGGCCGTAGATGATGAAGGGGCGGTCTAAAAGCAAGGCGCGCATGATCGCCGGGACCGCGCCGTGGCGGTTGGTCTCTTCCTGAAAGGGGCCGTAGGGATTGGAAATCCGCACGATCAGAAAGGGCAGCGCTTGCGCGGACGCGAAGATGCGGAGATAGTGCTCCATGGCCAGCTTGACCACGCCGTAGGCGGAAATGGGCCGCGTCGGCGCGTCCTCGGACACGGGCAGACTCTGGGCATGGCCGTAAATCTGGCCGCCGGTGGAAGAGTAGAGGAAAAGCGCGGGCCGGCGCCGGGCCAGGGCCGGGAGCAGGCGGAGGAAAGGGTAAAGGTTGGAGCTTACCTCTGCCGCCGGGTCCTGCGCCGAATCCGCGGGGATGCCCTGGTGGACCAGGTGGATCACCACGTCGCCGGCTTCCACCAGCTCGCTCGCCTGATCCACCTCAGCCAGGTCTCCCTGGACGTAACGGTCCGGCTGATGGAACCGGGGCGGCTTTTGGTCATAGACCAGGGTCTGCCACCGGCCGGGCGGGAGCAGGCGCAAGAGGTTCTGGCCCATGAAGCCGGAGCCGCCGAGGATGACCAGCCGCTTCATGCTCCGCTCCGGTAAAGGTCGGCGATCTCGCGGCTATGCTCCTGCATGTCGGCCACGGCCGGGTGGGGCACGAACCTTCCCGCCGGCCGCTCCCCGCGGAGAAGGAGGTCCTGGAGCACGGCGCGCAAACCCTTCGGGTCGCCTTTCGGAAAGAAGCGGACATGATCCATCTGCTCGCGGCGGGCGATGATGCCGGGCACGTCGGAAAGCACGGTCCAGGTGCCGGTGACCAGGCCGTATTTGACGATGAGCGGGCAGTTCTCGTCCCAGGTGGACGGGACCACCAGGACATCCGCGGCTTCCAGCACGTTGTTCATCTGTTCATAGGCAAAGACTCCCTCGTAAGAGGAGCGAGGGAGAGAGTCGAGCTTGAGCGAATCGGCGTAGTCGCGGCTGCCGGGGTCGTTGAGACTGCCGTAAACTTTGAGGCTCCAGTCCTGCCGGCCCAAGTCCCGCAGCGCCTCCACCAGCACGTGCAAACCCTTGTGCGGGAGCATTTGGCCGATGAAGGCGAGGCGGAAATGGTCGGCCGGCCGCTTGCGATGAGCCTGGAAAGGCCGGGTGTCCACCCCGAAATCGAGCACGCGGCTTTGGAGCCGGCGGATACCCTGCCGGGCATAGACCCGGAGGATGTGCGGGTTGGGAAAGATCACCCGGTCCGCGGACTGAAGCGCTTCGCGGGCGAGGCGGCTCCGCCGGCGCAAGAGTAGCAATTTAGGATCCCTGAGTCGGTCGGCGAGCGCGAGCGGCACGTATTCAATGAGCCGGCGGTCAAGACCGCGGCGGGTGGTGAAGACCGGCTGGTCAAACAGGCACGGCAGGCAGCGGAGCGCGGAGCGCGGGCCGGGGCAGGGCTGGAACCGGCTGTCGAGGAGTTGGCCGCGCGGGCAAATGGCCGCGTCGTCGGTCACGGTGAAGACGGTGCGGGCTTTGGCCTCTTGGGCCAGGCGCGGAAAGCGGACCGAGAGCCCGCCCAGGAAATAAGTGAAATGCACCACCTCCGGCTGCGCCTCGGCCAGGATTTCCTGAAAGAGCCGATCAAGACTTTCATCGAAAAAGTAGTTCTCCAGGTCCGCGGGGTCCAACCGTTTGCGCAAGCGATGGATGGTCAAATTGTTCTCGGCAACCACCTCCCGCCGGGGAGTTCCCGCCTCCGGATCGTGGACCAGGTGGCAGATGGAAACGGGATGCCGCTGAGATAAGGCCCGGGAGAGTTCCCAAGTGT
>MGQK01000081.1:31837-34464 GCA_001797815.1 Deltaproteobacteria bacterium RBG_13_61_14
GAAGCTATGAACCCCCAGGAGGATTTGCATTCGTGATCTCGCCTACATAGTAACATCGGCCCGCGAAAGCTGTCAACGAAACCCGAGGCCGGCCGCCGCTTTTGCATGTCGGGCGAGTCCGCGCTAAACTGGGTCTGGCTGAATCAACGGTCGCAGGAGTAACCCGCGCGATGCCTGACTACGATGAATTGGTAGTGGCCCCGGTCAAGAGCCGGTTCGAGGCCCCGGTGGTGGACCCGGTGCTGATGGTGTTGGTGGAGACGCACCTGGTGCTGGCCGCCAAGCTGTTCCGCGCCAAAAAGCACTTGCGGCCGCTCATCCCGGCCCGGGTCTATACGATCAAGCATAAGGAGGGGGCGGTCAGCCTGGTCGGCCCGGCCCTGGGCGCGCCGGCCGCGGTGATGGTGCTGGAGCGGTGCGCGGCCCAGGGCGTGAAGCATGTGATCGTGCTGGGCGTGGCCGGCTCGCTGCGGCCGGAGGTCAAGATCGGCGATTTCCTGGTCCCGACCTCGGCGAAAAGCGATGAAGGGACCAGCGTCCATTACCAGCCGGAAAAATTCCCCCCTCTTCCCGGGGAGAAAGCGCTGGCCGCGGTGGAAGCGACGCTCAAGGAAGCCGGCCTGGCTTATCATCGCGGCCCGATCTGGACCTCGGACGCCTTCTACCAGGAGACCAAGGACCAGGTGAAGCGCTACGGCGACGCCGGCCTCCTGGCCGTGGAGATGGAACACTCCGCGCTTTTCACCGTGGCCCGCTTCCGGGGAGTGGAGCTGGCCGGCCTGCTCGTGATCTCCGATGAGCTCGCCTCCCTGAAATGGAAACCCGGTTATTCCCAGCCCGCTTTCCTCAATAGCTTCCGGCTTTCCTGCCGGCTGGGCTTGAACGCGGCCCTGAAGCTCTCAGAGAACCGCCCGCCGTGAACTTCGCCAACCTCAAGCTCTTGATCTTCGATCTCGATTACACTTTGATTGATTCGAGCAAGGGGATCATCTATTGCTTCAACCGGGCGCGGAAAGAGATGGGTGAGCCGGAAGTGGAACCGGCCAAGCTCATCCAGCGGATCGGACACCCGATTGAGGAGACCTTCCGCCTCTTCGGCAGCCAGGACCCGGGGCAAGGCCGGGTGATCTTCCGCCGGATTGCGGCCGAAGGAGCGATGGCCGAGAAGTCGTTCCTGCTGCCCGGAGTGGCGGAGACCATTCCGGAGCTCTTTCGCCGGGGCTTTCGCCTGGCCGTGGCCAGCACCAAGAGCCGGCGCGAGATCATCGCCGTCCTCGAGCACCTGGGCCTGGCCCGCTATTTCGAGGCCTTCTGCGGCTCGGATGAGGTCGCCCACGCGAAGCCGGCGCCGGACTCACTGTTCCGGGTGATGGAAGCGACCGGAGTCAAGCCGGAGCAAACCCTTTATTTCGGCGACCACGTGGTGGACATCCAGGCCGGCCGGGCCGCCGGCGTGCGGGTGATCGCGCTTGCAGGCGGCCCTTGCTCGCGTGCGGACCGGATCGCGGCCAATCCTGATGCAATTGTGAATAACCCGCGGGAGATCCTTGAGTTTTTGAATTAAGCCCTCAACACCCGGCCGGCTCGGACCCCTTCAATATAGGACCCCTCTTTCACCACCTGCCGGCCGTTGATGAAGACGTGTTTGATTCCCCGGGGCTTGCCCGCGGGCTCCGGTCCCTGGGGCGGGGTGTCGGCGATGGTTTGCGGATCAAAGACCACCAGGTCCGCGGCTTTGCCCGGCTTGAGCAAGCCGCGGTCCCGGAGTCCGAAGCGCTCGGCGCTCATCGAGGTCATCCGCTGGACGGCGTTCTCCAGGCGGAAGAGCTTGCGCTCCCGCGCGAAATCGCCGAGGACCTTGGGGAAGGTGCCCAGCCCCGCGGGGTTGGGGTAGCCCGTGCTCTTGATCGCGGCGTCGGTTTCAAACAGGCAATAATCCCGGGAGACCACCGCCTCGAGCGGCCCTTCCTTCCCCGGCTCGCCGCTGTAGGTATGGAAGAGCATCAGGGTCGCGCCCCGGCTGGCCTCGGCCATCTGGAGCATGGCGGCGAAGGGAGAAGTGCCCCAGCGCTCCGCGATCTCGGCGATGGTCAGGCCGTTCAAATCCTCCCAGCCCGGCACTGCGGCGTCCATGACCTGGAAGTCGCGGTAAAGGAAACCCACCAGGCGGAAGCCGAGCTCGAGCTCGAAGCGGAGCCGCGCCCGGGCCCAGGCGTTGCGATAGGCGCCCGGGATCCGGGCCAGGAACCAGTAAGGGAACGGCGCGTGGATGGTGGTGTTGCCGGAGGTGTAAGGCAAGGCATCCACCATCACGTCCACCCCTTGCCCGCGGGCGTCCTCCACCAGGCGCAGGCAGTCGGGCGCGGAGGACCAGCTCCGCCGGCCCACGAAAATGAAATGAGACAATTGCAGCTTCACCCCGGTGCGGCGGGCGAGCTCCAGCATCTCCCGCAAGGCCCGGAGGTTATGCGGCTCCAGCGAGGTTAAAGGATAACAGGGCGAGAGCCAGGAGAAAGCCTTCAAATGGACGGTCACCGGCTTCTGGGCCGAGGCCGCGACCCGGCAGAAGGCTTCCAGTTCATCCAGGGGCGAATACATGCCCGGGTCGTACCCCAGGCCGAAGCTCA
>MGQK01000081.1:34497-37264 GCA_001797815.1 Deltaproteobacteria bacterium RBG_13_61_14
CCTGGTCTAAACAATTTTGCACCTCCGCGGGCCGCAGCCGCCCCCGCCGGGTGTCGGCCGCGGCGTAGCGGATCGAGGCGTGTCCGACCAGTTGCGCCAGGTTGAGGACCGGCTGGTTCTCTTCGATCCGATCCAAAAACTCGGCCAGGGAATTCCAGGTGAAATCAAACGGCCGCTCGATGGTGATGGAGGCAAAGCTCAGGAGCCGCTTCACCGTCTCGGCCCGGACCGGGGCCGGAGAGATCCCGCAGTTGCCGGCCACCAGGGAAGTGACCCCTTGCTCGACCAGGCGTTTCAGCAGAAAAGGATGATCCTCCAGGGGCAACAGCCAGTCGGCGTGCGAGTGCATGTCAATAAAGCCGGGCGCGACCACAGAGCCGCGAACGTCGAGCACGGCCTCCGCCGCGGGAAGCGGATCTCCCGGTTTCAAAACCGCCTGGATGCGGTCCTTCTCGATCAGCACCTGGCCGGGAAAAGCGGGCTGGCCGCTGCCGTCCACCACCGTCCCACCTTGGAGTAGAATGCTCATCGCTTTTCTCCCCGCCCGCTTACCGGCGCAGGTATTCCGCGTAATCCACCATCTTGGCCAGGACGCGGGCGGCCTCTTCCGGCTCCGCCAGCATTTGCAGGCGGGTGTCCCACTCGCGGGAAGCGGTCCAGCGGCCGGCCATGAGGATGGGCTTGCCCCCGGTTTGGATCAGCCCGACAATGCCGTCCACAAACGCCTGCCCCTCCTTCCGGCTCTTCGCCTTCATCCGCTCCATCTCCTCGGCCGGGACTTTCTCGATCCGGCCCAACGCCTGCATGATGTTATCGGCCTGCGCCTCCACATTGGCGCCCAACGCCAGGACCGCGTCCACCCCAGGGTCGGCCAGCAGGATCCGCAAGCAATCGAGGTAAACCTGGCTGGAAAGCACCGCGACCAGGTCCACCGGGTTGCCCCGGCTCCAAAAAGGCGGGAGCAGGCGGTCCAGCCGGGCAATAGTCTCGGGCGCGAGCTCGGTAAGCGTCAGGCCGGCCTCGACACAGGCGTCGGCCGTGATCACGCCCCAACCGCCGCCGCGGGTGAGGATGCCCACGCGCCGGCCCTGGGGCAGGCTTTGCGTCTCCAGCGCGCGGGCCAGCTCGACCACCTCCTTGTTGGTCTCGGCCTGGATCACGCCGGTCTGGCGGAAGAGCCCGGTGTAGAGGCCGGTGCTGCCGGCGAGCGCGCCGGTGTGGGAGGCCGCGGCCTGGGCGCCGGCCGCGCTGCGGCCGCCCTTGAGCACCACGATGGGTTTTTCCCGGGTGACGCGCTTGGCGACTTCGAGGAAACGGTTGCCGGGGTCGAGGCCTTCCAGGTAGGCGATGATGGAGGTGATCTCCGGGTCAGCGCCGAAATAATCCAGGTAGTCCACGAAGTCGAGGCCGCCCTCGTTGCCGGAGCTGACGAACTTGCGAAAGCCGAGCCCGCGCAGGTAGCCGCGGAAGAGGAAATGGGTGCCGACGTTGCCGCTCTGGGCGATGCAGGCGACGTGGCCGGGCCGGGGCATGACCGGCGCCATCAGGCAGGTGAGCTGGGCGGCGGCGCTGTAGATGCCCATGCTGTTGGGCCCGACCATGACGATGCCATGTGCCCGGGCGATCTCCGACACCCGCTGCTCCAGGGCCGCGCCCTCAACTCCGGTCTCGCTGAAGCCGGAGGTGATCACCACCGCCGCGGGCACGCCCTTCCGGCCGCATTGCTCCATCACCTCCGGCACCGCCGGAGCCGGAGTGGTAATGACGGCCAGGTCCACCGGCTCGGGGATGTCCAGGACCGACGCGTAGGCGGGCAGGCCGAGAATGCTTTTTTCCTTGGGGTTGACCGGGTAGATCTCGCCCGCGTAGCCGTCGTTGATGATGCGGGCGAGCACAATGAAGCCCCACTTGGTGACCGAGCGCGTGGCTCCGATCAGGGCCAGGGAGCGCGGGTGGAACAAATGGTCCAGTTTTTCGCGGCGGCGGGTTTGATCCATTACGACTGCTTTCTCCAGGGCAGAAAGACCGCGAGGCAAATTATAGTCCATCTTCGCAAGAGGTCAATCTCCCCACTTTCTTAAGTTAGATCCTGGTTCTTGCTAAAAGGGGGGCCTCGCCCAATGTCATGATCTCTGCTAAAGTGCTGGCCGAGGAAAGAAACGGGATGAGTGACAGCTTTGGTCTCAAGCGGGTCCTGGGGCTGAAAGAGCTGGTGGCGATCGAGATCGGCACCACCATCGGCGCCGGCGTCTTCGTTCTCACCGGCATCGCCGCGGGCATGACCGGATCCGGGGTGCCTCTCGCCTACCTCCTGGCCGCGGTGCCGATCGGGTTCGTGATGATGACCGTGGCCATGCTCGGCTCGGCCCTGCCCACGGTCGGCGGCACCTACCGTTACCCCAGCCGGCTCTTCTCCCCGGCCTGGGCTTTCCTCGGCGTCTGGACTTACGCCCTGGGCATGGTCTTCGGCGCCTTCCCCCTTTACGGCCAGTCCTGCGCCGAATATCTGCAGGCGATCTTCCCCGGGCTCCCCCTCCGGCCGACGGCCATTGCCATCCTCACCTTTTTCTACCTGATCAACCTGCGCGGGATCCAGATCGCGGCCGGGGTGCAGGGCCTGATGGTGCTGGTGATGGTGGCGGCGCTGATTTACTTCGGCGCGGCCGGAATGCCCGCGGTGCAGGCGGAAAATTTCCAGAACCTGTTGCCTAAAGGAATCGGCGGCCTGGTCCTGGCGGCCTGCCTGTTGACCTTCACCTTGCAAGGG
>MGQK01000081.1:37287-40387 GCA_001797815.1 Deltaproteobacteria bacterium RBG_13_61_14
CGCGGAGATCAAGGACCCGGGCCGCGCGGTGCCGCTCTCGCTCTTGATCTCGATTCCCGCCGTGACCCTGATTTACCTGGTGATCGGGGTGGTGGCGTTGGGGGTGATCCCCTGGCAAAAGGCGGCGAACCTGACCGCGCCCGCGCTGGCCTTCATGGGCCGGGCCGGCTACCACTTCTTCATCCTCGGCGGCGCGGTGCTGGCCATCACCACCACCATCAACGCCACCTTCATGTGGGCCACCAAGTCGCTGATGGTGCTGGCGCACGATCAGCTCTTTCCCGCGAGCCTGGCCCGGACCTCCCGCCGGGGCGTGCCGCAAAGGTTCCTGACCTTGCTCTGGGCGCTCTCGGTCGCGGCCTTGCTCCTGGGCAAGGTCCCGCTCCAGACTTTTGCCAGCTACGCCTCCATCGGCGGCAACTTCATCTTTATCCCGGTGATGGTGAGCGCGCTGCTCCTGCGCAAGAAAATTCCCGAGATCTACGAGCGCGCGCCTTTCCGGCTCCGGGGTTTCCTCTTATGGTTCTGTCCGGGCGTGGGCATGGTGCTCTCGGCGTTGGCCATCGTCATGCTGGCGGCGGACCTCAAGCAGATGGCCTGGCCTCTCTTAGGCTGGCTCGCGCTGGGCGTCCTCTTCTTCCTTGGGCAGACCGGCCGGCTCGGCGGCAAGGACGCCGAAGCCAGAGCGCAGAGCTTCCGACAAAGGATCGAAACGGACCGGGAACTCATGGTCCAGGAAACCTTGAAAATGCGGGGCGGGGAAGAAGCGGCCCCCTAGCGCAGGTAGGCCAGGCGCCAGGCGGCGCTACCTCTTGACCGGGAATCAGTGTAGCGATTTACTTGACCCGGGACAAACGCTATACTTAACTCCGTGATGATCTCGCGGGCGCGACCGCCGGAAGGACGACTCCTGGTGCTGATGCTGGCCTCCGGCCTGCTCCACGTGGGATTGCTCGCCAGCTTGTCGGGCAGTCTGGGCGGGCACGCGGGACGGTCGGCCCGGGCGGGGATGATCGCGGTGGCGCGGCTGTGGGAAGGCGCGGAGGCGCCGAGTCTGGCGCAGACCCCCTCGCTGGCGCCGGCGCCAGAGGTTGAGCGCGCGCTTTTGCCGGTCCCGCCGGAAGAAGCCTTCAGCCTGGAACCGGAGCCGAAGCCGGAGCCGGCGCAGGATAAAAAGCCGGCCGATCTCGATCAGCCGCAGCCGGAACCGGGAAGCGGAGCGGGCGAGCAGCCAGGGACGCGAGAAGCGGGCGAGGGGGCGGCCTCGGATCCAACCGGGAGAAGGACCGCCCGGTGGGGGTTGGGCTTAGTTCCAGAGGAATCCGAGCCCCGGGTCCTTCCGAGTGAGGCGGTTTGTCCGAAGCCGAAGTATCCCGGCCCGGCCAAGGAGCGCGGGTTGGAAGGGAAGGGAGAGCTTCAGTTCGAGGTTCTGCCCGACGGGAGCGTGGGCGAGATTTTCATCGTCAAGAGCACCGGCTTTCCCGTCCTGGACCAGGCCGCGTTGGAGAACGTCCAAAAGGCGTGCAAGTTTTTTCCCGGCCAGCGCCAAGGCGAGCCGGTGAGCATGTGGGTGAGCAAGCCGTTCAAGTTCACCCTGGAAGAAGCAGAGTAAGCTGGGCCACAAAAAAATAATTTTTTTTGCTTGCATTTTTCGAAAAAGCTTTTTATGATTTTGACGGTCTTTGAGTAAGGGTCCGATTTCCGAACCAAGGAGACAGGTCGCATGGATAATCTGGTAGAGGTCATTCGCCAGGCTTCTCTTTTCTCCTCGCTGACTCGTAAAGAAATTGATCTCCTGGCCCAGAGCGCGGCCCGCGCCGGCTTCACGCGGAAAGAGGCGGTTTACCGTCCGGGGTCGCCGATGGACGCGATATTCCTGATCGCCAACGGCGGGGTCAAAGTGAGCAAGAGCAATGACCAGGATGTGCGCTTCATCCTGGATATTTACCGGCCGGGGGACGTGATCGGGGAAGAGAGCCTGACCCATTCCGGCACGCACGACACCGAGGCGCGGCCGCTGGACCAGGCCACGCTGATCAAGTTCGACGCCAAGGTGGTCGGCCGGATCCTGGAAGAGAACCCCCGTTTTGCCAGGGCCTGTCTCGAGCTTTCCAACCAGCGCGCCCGCCTCTACCGGGAAAAAGTGGAGGACCTGATCTTCAAGGAAGTGCCGGCCCGCCTGGCCGCGGCGCTGATCAAGCTGACCCGCGCCTTTGGCCGGCGCGACAAGCAAGGCACCCTGATCGCGGCCCGGATCACCCACCAGGATCTGGCCGATTACATCGGCGCTTCCCGCGAGACCGTGAGCCTGGCCCTCGGCCAGATGCGGCGCAAGAAACTGCTCAAGATGAGCGTGCGCAAGTTCATCCTGCCCGACCCCAAGGCACTGCGCAAAAGCGCCGAGGCCTGATGCCGCGCGTCCGGATCTATACCACCCGGGTCTGTCCCTATTGCCTGGCGGCCAAGGAGTTATTACGTCAGAAAGGCGTGGCCTTCGAGGAAATTGACCTCACCGACCCGCCCGAGGCCCGCGTCCGCCTGCAGGAACAGACCGGCCGCGCCACGGTGCCGCAAATTTTCATCGGCGAGAAGCACGTGGGCGGCTTCGACGACCTCAAGGCCCTGGACCACCGGGGCGAGCTCGACCGCCTGCTCCAGGGCGCTTGACCCCGCCTTCCCTCCCTGCTTCCAGATTTTTTTCCTCAAGCTTTCCCGGCCTAATCCGATCTCTCGAACATGAGGACCCGTCGGATCATGTTCGTGGACGATGAACCCAAGGTGCTGGCCGCTTTGGCCCGGCTGTTCCGGCGCGACCCCGACCTGCACGTCCATGTGGCCCAGGGCGGCCTGGACGCGCTGCGCAAGTTGGAACACCACCCCATGGACCTGGTGGTCAGCGACTTCCGCATGCCGGGCATGAACGGGGTGGAGCTGTTGTGCCAGGTCTCCCGCCTCTACCCCGGGACCCGGCTGGCCATCCTGAGCGCTTATCCCGAGGTCCGGGCCATGATCCGCTGCTTCCGGGGCCGGTCGCTCCCGCCCTTTTTTTCCAAACCCTGGGATAACGACCACCTCCACCGCTACCTCCGCCGCCTGATCC
>MGQK01000081.1:40509-40727 GCA_001797815.1 Deltaproteobacteria bacterium RBG_13_61_14
CGCGCCGGTTGATCTTGGCGACAAAAAACTCCACCTGGTCCGGGTCAAACCCGACGGGTGATTTCAACTCTCAAAAGAAGGGAGAAGTGTTGGGTGATGGCGGTCCTGACGATCCTGGTGTTGGCGGTGCTCGGCTGGGCGAGGGAACGGCCCCGGACCAGAACGCCAAGATCGGGGACGCGGATGTCTCGGACAAGAACCGGGTCTTTTTCAACACC
>MGQK01000081.1:40774-55249 GCA_001797815.1 Deltaproteobacteria bacterium RBG_13_61_14
CGGCCAGCTCTTGCATCAGGAAAAAGAGGAAGCCGAGTTGGAAAGGCAAGGCCGAGCGCACCAAAGCCCAGGCCAACACGGAGTGCCCTCTCAAGTCGAAGATCAGAAGAATCTGGTCTTTAAACCCGGAAAATGCAATTAGGATTTAACCACAAAGACACAAAGGCTCTAAGTCAGAATGATTTCTTGGCGATTCGGCTGAAATTTTTTTCGCAATCCAAGTTGACCTCTCGCGCCCGTGCTCAGTGGTCTCAACCCATTTATTCTTTTCTTGGTGTCTTTGTGCCTTTGTGGTTAAAAATCTTTTTTCCAACTGCACGATTCGGGTTAAAGAAGGAACAGTTTTCTTGACTTGGGCTTCCCTAGACGCCCTGCGAGGATAACCGAAACCGCTTAATTTAGTTGCCCGGGTAATACTTACTCCGCACCGAGGGAGGATAATCGGTGGGCCCGGGCGGCCAGTAAGGAGCGCCGGCCCCGGCTTTTTTGCGGGCCGCCTTGATCTGGTCCTCGGCGGCGTCTTTGGGGACATTGAAGTTCTGCTTGGGATAGATCAGGTCCGGGTTCTTGATCTGGTCGCGGTTGGCCTGGTAAATCAGGGGCCACTGGAAAGGATCATCGTAAATCTCTTTTTGATCCGCGATGTTCCACAAGCAATCGCCCTTGACCACTACGTAACTTCCCGGTGTGGCCTGGATCGGTTCCGGCTTGGTCGCACTCACCACCGGCGCTTTCTCCGGGGCCAGCGCCGCCTGCTCGGCCAGTTTGGCGAGCTGGGTGGCCTCTTCCAAGAGCTGCCTGGCCTTCTTGTAGCGGCCCTGGTTAATCATTCTCTTGGCCTCGGCCAGTTTATCTTCGGCACTCTTGTATTTGGCTGGCGCTTTCTCCATGGCGCCGGCCTCCTTGGCCTGGGCCAAAGCCGCCTCTGCCTGTTGCAGTTCTGCAGTCGGTTTCTGGCCACACGCACTCAACAAAAGGCCCAATCCTAGACAAACAATGAAAATGCCTAGACCCGCCTTACTTAATCTTTTCACGTTAGTCATCCTCCTTCTCAAGATCGCCGGTAAATTTACACTAATAATAGTGCTAATAATAGCAGGCCGATCAAGCTTGTCAAGTCTTTTCGGCAATTTTTGAACTTTTTTTCATGGGGAGGGAACCCCCCAAACCTCACCGCTGTCTAAGGCTGATTTGCGTCCAATGGGCGGGAGAGGCGGAGAAGATGGTTTCGCTTCAAGAGCGGCGGAGTCTGGCCATGTCCTTCTCCGCATGGGTAAAAAAAGCCCGGTAAGCGTCGCAGAAGAAAGTGCGGCCGGCCCACTTCCCGTCCGCTTGAAGCCGGTCCTTTTGGCAGCCGCCGTGGCAATGGCCGCGCCAGGCACAGCGGATGCACTCGCGGTCAGAAGGCGCCTTGGCCCGGGCAAACTCTCGGGCCCGGGCCAGACTCAGGAAATCCGAAAGCGGCCGGTCCCTCAGGCTGCCCAACCAGTATTCCGGCCGGACAAAGAAGTCACAGGGATAAATGTCTCCGTTATGTTCCACCACCAGGTAAAGGCCGCAAGTCGCCTGAAAAGTGCAAAGCGTGGCTTTGCCCTGAAGCCGGCGGGCCAGGTAAGAGTCGAAGTCGCGGATCGAGACCTGCGGGAACCCGTCCTGAAGCCAGGCATCCCAAAGCTGGCACAAGAAGCGGCCGTAGGCCTCGGCCGTGATCGAGAACGGCGCCAGCCCCTGGCCCTCCGGGTTCCGCTCCAGGCAGGGCACGAACTGGAGATAACGGAAACCTTGCTCCCGGAAAAAGCGGTAAACCTCTTCCGTCCGCTCCACGTTGGCCGGCGAGACCACGGTCAAGAGGTTAAAAGCCACGCCCGCCCGCCGCAACAGCTCCGCCGCGGCCATCACCCGAGCAAAGGTCCCCTGGCCCGCGCCATCCCGGCGATAACTGTTGTGGATCTCTTCAGGCCCGTCCAGGCTCAGGCCCACCAGGAACTGGTAGCGGGCCAGGAACTTGGCCCACTCTTCATCCAGGAGCAGGCCGTTGGTCTGGAAGGCGTTGCCGATCACTTGGCCGGAGCGGCCATGGGCCTGTTCCAGGCGCACAACCTCTTCAAAGAAGTCCAGGCCGGCCAGGGTCGGCTCGCCGCCCTGCCAGGAGAAGACCGTCTCGGCCTGGCGCTGGCCGAGGAACTCGCGGATCATTTTCTCCAGGACCTCGGCCGGCATGCGGTGCCGGGCCAGGCCCGGATAAAGCGATTCCACCGGGCGGTAGAAGCAATAATCGCAGCGGGAGTTGCAATCCGCGGAGACCGGCTTGACCAGTAATTGAAAGGTCTTCATGGTCCTTGAGCTTCCGTAAATACCAGTATACTCGAAAATGTTCCGAAGCGTTTCTCGAGGTTGAGAGTTGCGAAGCAACGCCTGGATTGTAAAAAAAAATTAGTTGTAGTAAATAGACGGATGTGGTAACAAGGTGAAATTTTCCGAGGGCTGAGAAAGGAGGAAGGAAATGGATGAATCCTCTGGAATAAAGAATCTTTCCCTGGGCTTCCGGGCCAAGCGGTCGGTGGTTCGGACTTCGCTCTTGGCGCTGGGCACGGCCTTTGAGATTGTCTCCAAAAGCTGCCCCGAGCTTCAGGCCGAGCTGTCGGGGTGGGAGGAGGGCCGGACGGTGTCCATGGGGGTTTTACCGGACGGGCCGGCCATGGCCGTGCGCAAGGAAAGCAACCACGTCAACTACCTGGGCCAGGGCGAGCACGCCGCGACCTTGAAGTTCCTGTTCAAGAACATGGACAGCGCCTTCCTGGTCCTCACCGGCCAGCTCGGCTCGGACCAATCCTTTGCCGAGCACCGCGCCATTGTCCACGGCAGCCTGGATCAGGCCATGCAGGCCAACCGCGCCCTGGCCATGGTCCAGAAATTCTTGATGCCCGGCCTGATTCTCAAGAAGACCATGAAACGGCCGCCCAAGCTCCGCGGCCAGGATTGGGCGGTCTATGCCAAGCTTATGCTTACCCTGACCCCGGCGCTCCTCATCAACTGGAGCAAGTAAAGGAGAAGACCCATGCTAGTTCCCAGTTACTACGAGTTCTTTTGTCCGGTCAAGATCCTCAGCGGCCACCAGGCCCTGAAAAACCTGCCCTACGAGATGGACCAGCTCGGCGCCAAGCGCGCACTGATCGTAACCGACCCGGGCGTGGTCGCCGCCGGCCTGATCCAGCAGGTCCAGGCCGCCTTCGAAGGCTCGGACCGCGAGATCGGCGCTATCTTCGACCAGACCCCGCCCGACTCCAGCGACAAGGTGGCCCGCCAGGTGGCCGAGCTGTTCAAGAGCAAGGGCTGCGACTGCCTGGTCGCCGTGGGCGGCGGCAGCTCCATAGACACGGCCAAGGGCGCTAACCTCATGCTCACCGAAGGCACCGACGACCTGCTCAAGTTCCAGGGCGCGGAGCGGACCAAAAAAACCATGAAGCCCTTTATCGTGGTCCCCACCACCGCCGGCACCGGCAGCGAGGTGACCATGGCCGCGGTCATCACCAACACCGAGAAGAACATCAAGATGTCCATCACCTCTTACAAGATCCTGCCCAACGTCGCCATCCTCGATCCGAAAATGACCCTGACCATGCCCCCCAAGATCACCGCGGCCACGGGCATGGACGCCCTCACCCACGCGGTCGAGGCTTATTACTGCCTGCAAAAGAACCCGGTTTCGGATTCCCTCTCCATCACCGCGATCAAGCTGGTCCTGGAAAACCTGGTCAAGGCCGTGCAAAACGGCAAGGACGAGCACGTCCGCCTGGCCATGGCCAACGCCGCGCTCCTGGCCGGCATCAGCTTTTCCAACTCTTTAGTCGGCGTGGTCCATTCCCTGGCCCATGCCACCGGCGGCGTCTGTCACGTGCCCCATGGCGTGGCCAATGCCATCTTTTTGCCCTGGGGCGTGGAATACAATATCGGGAAGCGCGCCGAGATGATCGCCGAGCTGGCTCCCCTCTTCGGCGCCGCTCCTTCCGGCAACGCCCAAAAGGACGCCTCGGCCGTGGTCTCGGCCATCCGCGACCTGAACGCGAAGCTGAAGAGCTTGTGCGGCCTGCCCAACACCTTGCGGGAGACAGGGGTGACCGAGGACAAGCTGGAGGCGATTGCCAAGACCGCGGTCAACGACGGCACCGTGGCCATGAACCCGGAGGATGTGACCGTGCCGGACGCGCTCGGGCTTTTGAAGAAAGCCTTTTAAGAGGGAGAATCCGCTGTTCGGCTTTGCTCACAGCCCCGAGCTTGTCGAGGGGCAGATTACGCAGATTTTTTCATCCATGAACTTGAACTTGGACCTGAGCGCGAACGAATGAGTAGCCGCGACCTTTCGGCTGAGCTCTCGGCCGAAGCCGCTCCTTGGTCGCGGGACGCGGGCGCCGAATTAAGTATGGTGTCCCCCGAATTAGGTGTCCCCAGAATTAGAAATGCGGTAGATCAGCCCGGCCTTGTCGTCGGAGACGAGCGGCATAAGTCATAAGTCAGTGCCTGGCACCGGAAGTGACCACCAGCTCTCTTTGCACTTCTGAATGAAGGGGAGCGATTGTCAAGGTCCGGGCGCCGGGATCGAAGCTGAAATCTCCGCCGGGATTCAACTCGACCTGGGGATTTTGGCCATAGACCCGGGCCGGCAGGTAGAGCTCGGTGGGCCTGGAAATCTGCGGGTCTTCGGTCCAGCGGAGCTCCAGCCGGCCGCTCTCGGGCTCATAGAAGAAGCGGCTGATGACCCCGGCCACCGCGCGGGGATAGGGCCGGTCCAGGCAGGGCGTCCCCGGCCGGGGCGAGCCGTCCGGCTCGAAGAGCGAGGTGTTTTCCTCGTTCCAGATGGTAGCGCTCATCGAAGCTTCCCAGAAGGTGCCGGAGAGGAGGAGCTCGTCAAAGACCGAATAGAGCTTGTTGAGGTAGCGGGGCGCGTCGGGAAAAAGCGGGGAGATCCCATATTCCGTTACCAGCACCGGCGCTTGCCAAGCTTTACCAAGCTGCCCATCTCTTCTCAGCCCTCGCCGCATCAGCCAGCGGTCCCCGCCCGGGCTGATCGAGATCCCGAAAGTGCCCGGGTCGTAATAATGCGGAGCCAGCACCAGGTTCTTGACCTCGGGCCTGGGCCGCGAGGTGTTCCAGGCGCCTTGGTTTTCCAGGGGACAGAGATCGGCAAAGATCAGGTAACGGCCATCCACTGCGTGCACCGCCTCTCCCACTTTTGCATAAAGAGCGAAAAGCTGCTCCGAGTTCCAGGCGGAATAATGGGCCATGCCCCAGCGGCCGGGGAAAGGCTCGTTGATCGGCTCGAACCCGATCACCGCCGGTTCCTCCCGAAAGCGCTTCGCCAGCATCCCGAAAAAAGCCGCATAGCTTTCCTGGACCTGGTCCTGATCCGACCAGAACCGGTCAAACGTGCCGGCCACCGGCCGGGTGAAATATTTGAGCGACCAGAGCTTGCAGTCGGCGTGCTGAGGCAGGCCCCGGTATTCTTCGGGCAAGGCCCAGTCGGGGAACCCGTCCCCGCACAAGCGCCGGCTGAAAAGGTCCTGGTGGCTGTCCACGATTACGTAAAGGCCGCGCTCGGCAAAGGCCTTGACCATCCGGTCGTAGCGGGCCAGATACTGCTCGTCATACTGCCCGCGCACGGGTTCCGCGGCTTCATAGATGATCAGCAACCGGACCACGTTAAACCCCAGGGAGGCGATGCCGTCCGCATAGCGATCGAGCGCGGTCTCGAAATCCGGTTGCGGGTCAAACGGATAAAAGGGCGGCAGCTTGCTCCGGCCGCCCGCGTTCACGCCCCGCAGGATCACCTGCCTTCCGGCGTCGTCCAGGAAACGCCCTTCCTGGACCTGCAAGCCGAAAAGATGGCCTGGGCTTTCAGCCGAGTTCCCTTTCCAGGCAAGCGCGACCAGGCCGAGCGCCAGCGCCCCGGCAAAAAAGATTTTGTTTTTCATATCAACTGAAGAAATCCGCGTTCAGGAGGCCCCGGTTTTTAATTTTACCGATAAAGGATCGGACCAGGTGATAGGGGAAGGTGGCCAAAGCGACCGGGTCCAGGTAGGGATTGGGGACCTTGAAGTAGTAAGACCCGTAGTTCATAAAGAACGGCACCACTACCGGGCAGCCGCCGATCCGCCGGGTCTTGCCGATGAGCTTGCCCTTGACCTTGGTGCAGTCCCCCACCAAAAGCACGGGCAGTCCCTGCCCGTCCACGTCGCCCTCATACTCGCCGATCACCACCGCCATCGGCCGGGCCTTTTTGAGCGAGCCCGGACGGTAAGCTTCCATGATGGCCAGCGCGGTCTTGATCATGTTGCTGCAGCCGGTGTCGCAGATCTCCGTGCCTTCGGGCCGGTGGCCCAGGTAGAAGCGGATCGGGGTATCCACCTGGGTGGGGTCGTGGAAGGTCCGGTCGAAGTTTTTGGTCTTGGCCAGGAGCGTCTCCATCGGAACCTCGGTAATCAATTCGATCTGATCGTCGGTCACCGGCTCCCAGCCGCGCGAGCGGGCCAGGCGCAGGTGCTCGATCTGGTCGGGCTGGAACCCGATCAGGCGGGCTCCCACCGAGTCAATCGCCACGCCGTTGTTGCTCATCATGATCACCCCGAGATGCAAGGGCTTGGGCACCAGCTCACCCTGCTGCCCGATCAAAATGCTGTCGCTGACCACCAGGTTGGGGTAGCCGGCTTCGTAGAGGTCCGCGATCTTCTCTTCCAGGCGCCAGTCATGGCCAGAGAGCCGCTCGTGGGCGTTGAGGATGCCGATGTTAAGCTTGAGGGCCTGGGTGAGTTTGGTGGACGCGTGGTGCTTGAGCTTGGGCGCCCAGACCTTGTAGTCGGCTTCAACCAGGGCCCGGGCGAGCTTGACCGAATGGTGGAGCGTGCCCTTGGTCAAGGGGACCTCGACCAACTCCGCTTCCTCGAAAAAGCAAATCTCCACCTTGGGCTTTTTTTCTAGATATCCGTAGCCGGCCCCGTAAAAGGAGTAGCGGGTCGGGACCGTGACCGCGGTCCGCTCGCCGATCGTGATCTTCTCCACCTCGGGCATGGCCGCGAGCACGTCAATAATGGACTCGATAATGCGCGGCTCGGTAAAGCCGTAACGTCCGTAACGGGAGTGGGCGAAGATCAGGTTGGGCTTGAGCAGCACCTTGCCCCGGGGCTTCTCGCCCAGCTCCTGGATGCCCTCGCGGATGATCCCGCGGATCTGATCCAGGTTGTCATAGTCGTCGCACTTGCGGATGATGACTTTGTATTTTTCAGGCATGATCGGTTCTCCGGTTAGGGGCGAAGAGTCAAGACCTCGCGCCCGGCTGTCAGGGTCAAGGGCGCATCACTGCTTTTTAGGATACCGGAAAAACGCGGATTAGGCAAACTCCGGAGATTCATTTCCACCCGTCGGGAAGGAGTCCCCGCCGCAGGATGATCGGGATGAGAATTGAATTCTTATCCAACGGCTAATGTAGGGGCACGGCTTGCCGTGCCCAGAATCAGGGCGGGGCAAGCCCCGCCCCTACCAAGAATTTATCCCGCATTTATCGTTTGACAAAGCACTAGGGCGAGTAATGATACCCCATGTCCACGGTGCCGGTGTCCAGGACGTTCGCCGGGCTGGTAGTAAAGGTATTCAGGCCGGCGCTCGCCGCAGTGACCGCCCCCTTATTCACGCAGGGACTGGTAGACTGGTTCAGATAAAGGCTGCCGTAGCTGCCGGCGGCAAAGACCGGGTCCGCGTCCCCGTTCTGCTCGATTTGGGAGAAGCTGACGCTAGGGCCGCCCGACTGGATGTAAATATCCGTGGCGCTGTTGCCCCACAAGATGCCGCTGGTCAGGGTGCCCACGCCGGACAGGTAAGCCAGCGCGCCTCCCAGACTCCCCTGGTTGCCGGTGAACGTGCAGTTGGTGATGGAAGAAGTGTTCTGTTCATTATCCACGGCGCCGCCCACCCCGAAGGTCTGATTATCAATAAAAGCGCAATTGAAAATATCCGTGACGCCCTCGAGATTGGCGATGGCCCCGCCGCCGGAGATGGCGAAATTGTTCCGGAAGATGCAGTTCTTGATCGTGATATTGGTCTGGCGGACATTGTTCAGTCCCCCACCGTAGTGGTCATCGTTGTTGGGGGCAAATGGGGCGTTGCCGTTTTGAATGATAAACCCGTCCACCATGTTGTCGGTCGCCGCGTTGACCACGTGATAACTCTGCGTCTCCCCGTCCAGGATCGAGGGGTTGGCATTGATCTGGGTGCGCTGGGACAGAGCGGTTTCGGTCCCGGCAAAGCCGCCGTAGATACCGAGGTTGTTTCGCATCTGGATGACCGGGCCGCTGCCGGCGCCGGTGGGCCGGTAATAAGTCCCCTTTTTGACCCAGATTTGCACGCCCGGGATGTTGCAGGAAGCGGTGATCGCGTCCTGGGGATGCTTAAAAGCGTCCGCCCAGGAAAAACCCGGCCCGCCGGGGGGAGCCGCAACTGTGGCGTCCGCGTGCAGCACCAGAGGGTTGACGGTGATGGTGATGGTTTGGGTAACATTTTTGCCGCCGGCGTCCTCCACCTTGAGCGTCGCCGAGCATCGCTCGCCCACGCTCGGCGCGGTGAAGCTCAGGTGGCAGGTGACGGCGCCTTGTCCGGTCCCCACGTTGCTGACCGTGATCGTGAAAGAACAATCGGTGGTTTCCAGCGAGCAGCCGATGAACCCGTAAGTCCCCGCGGTGTTGGGGATGTCGGCATCCGCGGCCACGCCGTTGTTCTGGTCAATGACCGCGTCCACGGCCAAGCACAGGTTCGCCGGGGCCGTATTCCAGGTCGGGGTTTGGTTGTCTTCGATGATGTTGATGATCGCCTCCGCGGTCGCGGGGTTCTGGGTGTCGGTGCAGGAGATCCCGACCGTGCAGGTGGTCCCGCCCAGGGTCTCGGTCGGGATCCAACTATAGACGCCGGTTCCGTCGCCGTTGTCCACGGTGATAGTTCCGCCGCAGTTATTGCCCGCGGAAACACCGAGGCTAAGGGAATCGCCGTCCGGGTCGGTGCAGGTCACCGGGTAGGAATAGGCAAGGTTCTCGGTGCCATCCGGGGGCACGATGGGAATAATTAGGGGAGAGTTGTTGGTGCATTCAATGGTCAGGGTGTCGGCGTCGCTGAGCGCGGGCGCGGGGGTGCCGTCGTCGGTTACGGTGATACCCACGGAGCAGGTTTCGACGCCGTTGCAGGTCCAACTCACCACGCCGGTGACGGCGTCAATGGAAAGCACGAACGAGCAGGTGTCGGCTCCGAGGCTGAAGGACAAGGTGTCCGCGGGGTCATCCGGGTCGCCGGCGTTGACGTCAAAACTGTCGGGATTTCCCCAATGTCCGCTTTCCGTGGCCGGCAGGTTGGTGATCGTTGGCGCCTGGTTGTCCTCGACAACCGCGACGGCGACTACCTGATCGGTAGTAGCTGACCCGTCGGCGGCGCTCAGGGTGTAGGAGCAGTTCGAACCCCCGTCGGTTTCCCCCGGGATGCCGGAGACCGTGCAACCCGAGATCACGGACAGCCAAGGGCAGGTGTCGGCGGTCACCGCGCAGCTCAGAAGGTTGGCGGGAAGGTCGTCGTCGGCGTAAGAGGCGGCGTGGCTATAGGCGGCTGCCTCCGTTGCCTGGGCCGGACCGGCGTTGGTGAAGTAAGGCGCCTGGTTTACCTCGTTGATGGCAAGAGTCTGGGCGTCCGTGCCTACTCCGCCCTGGCCATCGTCCGCATCCACCGCCACCACGCACGAGCCCGGGCCCGCGGCCTCGCCCGGCGCCGCCACCGTGATCGGGGTGACGCAGTCAACGAAATTCACGCCGGAACAGGTGGTGAGCGCGAGATTGAGCGCGCAGGTGACCGGATTAGGGGGGAGATCGGGGTCGGAAACCGAGGTGATCGTGCATTGGCTGCCCGTATCTTCGTCCACTGCGGCCGGGCAGGAAAGGGTGAGGCTGGGCGCCGAATTGGTCTCCACTATCGCCAATTCAAAAAGCTGGGTTCCGGCCTGCTGAAGATCGGACTGCAGGTCCAGGCAGATCACCATCACCTGGCACACACTGCCCCCCATGCTCTCGTCGGTGGGAAACGAATAATTCCCGGTCCCGTCGCCGTTGTCCGTGAGCACTCCCCCGCAGTCGTCGAGCGGGCCCACGGCCAGGACCAGGTTGGGCGACTGGTCCGCGTCCTCGCAAACGATGTCGTAACTATAAACTTGTCCTTCCGGGACCGTCGGCAAGGGCTGGGAAATGATCTGCGGCATATTGCCGGACAACCACACCGAAGGATCCTGATCGTTCACGTCTTCGAGCAGGGAGCAGGGAATCTCCGGCCACGGCGCCGGTTCCGGCAAAGGGGCATTCCGGCCCGGAAAGATCCGGGGCAGAGGATCTACCGGATAAAGCCGGCCATACCCGTCCCCATCTAAATCCAAACATTGAGCGTTCCAGCCGCCTCCCCCGCTGGGGCTGCCCTCGCATCCACTGACCATTGCCAGGGCCAGGACCAGCCAGCCGGTTCCCAAGATTCCTCTCATCGTCGGATGCTTCATCGTCATAACCTCCTTCGTGCCATAGATCACTCGAAGAGACCCAGAGTCTCGGGCTGATCGCCTCGGACTCTTTACCTGGCGCCGATCAGGGTGAAATGCGGACAAGGAAACGTCAATTGTTTTACAACGACTCGGCTTCGAGGCAGCTTGGGGGACTGGATTGACAAAACCATGAGCTGTGGATGTGAAAGGAAAGGATCCTCAAATTCGAGCGGCCCCTGGCCTGAACCTGAAGCAGCGGTAGTTCTGTTTTCCTGCTATCGAGATGATTGGGCGGCGAAAATTGTGGCCGCTCTCTCTCTTCAACCTCCTCATTGAGGCTAACTCAAGAATGGCGGCCCGACCATTCCCCTTCAACCTGCGCGGGGACCCTCCCCTCACACCCTTGTGGATTATCAAATGGTCAAGGTAATTTTATTCAACTCATTGGATACTGTCAAGAAAAATCTATCCGAATAAGGTCTTAGCGGTTTTCCGGTTGATCGGGGACGGAGTTGATCGCGCCCGGGAGGTGACCGCTCTCATCCTCCGGGGCGTAAAGCTTCCGTTTGCTTTCCCTTCAGCACGCAAAGTGCAGGAGATTATTATACGGGGCGAGGCGGGATTTTCAATGGGAACCCGGGATATCCTTTATCCAGGACGGGCCGCGCCTTCTTCACCGCGCCCGAGCAACTGGGCCAATACCTGCTGGTGGATTATTTGACCCGCAAGAAGCGCAGGGTGCATTAATTGAGGACACCAAACTTGGCCGCAGTTGAAAATGATTACGAAATAGAGTAAAGTCAAAACTATGGGAAGCAAACGTCAGACGATTCGCGCCCTCTATAAAGACGGGGTTTTAAGGCCCCTGGAGCCGCTGGACCTGCCGGATGAATCCAAGGTTGAGCTGACGGTTGACCCCGAGGGGGTAGTGAAGCGGTTCGAGGCTCTCTTGCGGAGCGTCCAGGACAGGAACCGGGGGATTCCGACCGAAGAAATTGAACGCGACATCGAACTGGCGATCAAGGAAGTTCGGGAAGAGGGCCAGGCCCCGCGGAAGTGAAACGAATTGTCCTGGACACGAATGTCTGGATCTCCGGCTTCATCATTCGGCGGAGCAAATCCTCTGATCTGGTCACGGCCCTGATCCAGGGCCGCCATCAGGGAATTATTTCCAATTACATTCTGGGAGAAATCGAAAGAACCCTCTCGACGCGGCGGTTGACGTTCCGTTATCAGCTTCGCCGAGAAGAAATTATTTCGTTTTTGCTGACCTTGCAAACCCGGCTGGAAATAGTGGAACCGATAAACGTGAATCTTGAAATCCGAGATCCGAAGGATCTCCCGATCTTGGGGACGGCTTTGGCCGGCCAGGCTTCTCATCTGGTGACCGGAGACCGCGACCTGTTAGCGGACCCGAAGCTCCTCGCCTGGATGCGGGAACAGGGCGTGGAAATCCTTCCTCCGGCAGAGCTGATCCTCGATTAAGGGATGGCACGGGCTGGCGACCCCGCGCCCGAGCAACTGGGCCAATACCTGCTGGTGGATTATTTGACCCGCAAGAAGCGCAGGGTCCATTAAGCCGAACCCCTCCTGACCAGGCAGCCCCGATAATGAGGTGATCGTGCAAGCGATAAGCGCCGGAGCCCGCTGGCTTGACTTTCCTCAGCGATTTCGCTAGAGATGGGGCGGCCGGAGGGAAGTGTGGACAAAGTCCGAATCGGCATTATCGGCTGCGGCCGCATCGCTGACCTGAACATCCTCGGCTACCTCGACCACCCCCGCTGCGAGGTGCACGCGGTCTGCGACGTGAACGAGGACCTGGTCAAGATGCGGCTCGGGCAATGGAAGGCCAAAAAGGCCTATACCGATTACCAGAAGCTCTTGGCCGACCCGGACATTGACGCGGTCGAGATCCTGGCTCCCCACCGGCTCCACCACCCCATGGTCAAGGCCGCGGCCCAGGCAGGTAAACACGTGTCGGTGCAGAAGCCGATGTGTCTCAGCATCCCCGAGGCCGAGGAAATGATCGCCGCCACCCGGGCGGCCGGGGTCAAGTTCAAGGTCTTCGAGAACTTTGTTTTTTATCCTCCTTACCGCAAGGCCAAGGAGCTTTTGGAGCAGGGCGCGATCGGCGAGCCGCTCTCGATCAACATCAAGCTCGGCACCGGCGTGGGCGGCTGGTGGGTGCCGCTCAAGACCTGGCTGTGGCGGGTGAACTGGGAGGAATGCGGCGGCGGGCCGTCCATTTACGACGACGGCTTCCACAAAATGTCCATCGCCCGGTGGTTCCTGGGCGAGATCGAATCGGTCAAGGCCTGGGTGGATTTCATGTTCGGGGTGATTGACGAGCCGGCCCTGATCACCTGGCGCTACCAGGAGAGCAACCGGCTGGGGGTGTGGGAGGCCAACATGTCCCCGGGCATGCTGGTGCACGGCGCCTATTACACCCCGGACGAGCGGGTGGAGATCGCCGGCACCGAGGGCTGGATCTGGGTGACCCGCTGCACCGCCCGGCTGATGCGGATCCCGCCGCTCATCCTCTACCGCGGGGGCGAGCACCAGGCGTTCGACGACCTGCGCGACGACTGGGGCGATTCCTTCCACGACTGCGGCTGGGACTTCATTGACGCGATCCTCCAGGACCGCGCTCCCTTCCTGACCGGGGAGGACGGCAAGGCCCTCATGCAGTTTTGGAAAGCAATTTACCACTCTTACAGCGAGGGGAAAGAGGTCCGGCCAAGAGACATGAAGGATTGATTGAGCGGGGCGCGGGTGAGGCTTTCGGCCGTGAGCTCAGCCGAACGGGCACCCGCGCCTCCAGCCTGGTTTTAAAAGATATGAGTGCGAAAAGGCAAATCGGAGGGATGATCGCGGGCTTGGCCTTTCGGCTGGTCCGGGGAATGATCCTGGGCCTGCCCGATTCCGTCCTGGCGGTGTTCATGCGGGGCGTTCGCTGGCTCGTGTATCTGATCACCGGCGATGCCATGCTTCGAGTGGCGCTCACCGATGTGATGGAAATCTTCCAGGAGGGGCCGCCCGGGACAGACACGGTGCGCAAGATGATGCGGGAGGCGGAGCTGCCTTTGGCGCGGGACGTGGTGCGGGGGCTGATGGGAATCTAATGAAAAGTATGTCGTATATCGTATGCAGGGAACTTGAGGCGGGATAGAAAGCATGGGGCTGAAAGATCGGCTGCTGGGGCGCATTGAAGCCAGACCCCGCTTGAAATGGGGCCTGATCGGGTAAGGGCCGGAGGCGGAGCGGTTGCGTGACGCCTACTCGGGCCAAGGGGCAGACCTGGTCGCGCAAGCGCCGGCCGAACGCGCGGATGAGGTCCTCCGCGTGCCCGGACTGCAGGCCGTGGAAATCATAACCGCGGCCGAGGCCCAGGTTGCCATCGCCCGGCGCTGCCTTTCGGCCGGGCTGCACACTTCCCTCGGCGCGCCTTTGGCCCTCACTTTGGAGGACGCGGATGACCTGATCCGCACCGCTTCCAGCCACAATGTCAGCCTGCGGGTCCGAAACCTCTTCCTGTATTACGAGCCGGTGCTCAAGGCCAAACAGTTACTTGACGACCGGGCCCTTGGCCGGCTGGAGACACTCAAGCTCATGGTCAAGTACGGCCGAGGAAGTGACACGGCCGGCGCCGAGGACCGCGCCGATTGGGTGCTCTGCCGCGAGACCGGATTCCTGGCGCTCGCCGGCTACTTCTTCGGCCCTATTGCCAAAGTGCATGCCCGGCTCGAGCCCGGAGTCTCTTCGGTCCTGATGTGGAAATACCAGGAACATTACCAGTATGGCTATCTTCAACTCGACTTTTGCCCGGGCCTGCACGTGCGCACCTTCACCGAGCCGACGGCGCGCTGGATCGAGATCACCGGCACCACGGGCATGCTCTTTATCCCCCGGGGCGAGGGACAGTTGCTCCG
>MGQK01000081.1:55260-80466 GCA_001797815.1 Deltaproteobacteria bacterium RBG_13_61_14
TGATGGTCCGGGGCCGCGACACCACCACCGCTTATGAGATGGTGCCGGACGACTTCCGCCAGGTCTGGCCCAACCTGGCCCGGGAAATGGCCCAGGTGGTCTTTCAGCAGCGGCCGGTCCGCTCGGACGGCGCCCTTTCCCGCCAGGCCCTGGCCCTGGCGCTGGCCGCGGGTAAAAGTGCGGCAGGGCATGAAGAGGTCGTCTTCACCGAAGCTTAAATCGAGACCTCTCCCGATTCCTGGATTTCCAGGACGCGCCCGGGAGCGCAGGGGAAAAATTTTTGTCCGGCGAAGCTAAATCGCTTTGGGGTTAATCCAAGGGGGGAAAATCCTTTTTACTCTTCTCAAATTAGTTAGAGTTTGCTATAGTATTCGATCTACTACCACCATAACCTTTTCAGGAAAGGAGTTGAAAGATGAAAGTAACAATCAGCGTGATTAAAGCCGACATCGGCAGTATCGGCGGCCACATCAAACCCAGCGAGGCGCTGGTGGACGCGGTCCGGGATTTTGTCGCGGCCAAGAAAGGTGACCTGGTCATTGACTACTTCATCGGCACCACCGGGGACGACATCGCCATCCTGGTCACCCACACCAAGGGGGTGAACAACCGCCAGATTCACAAGATGGGCTGGGACGCCTTCAAGACCGCCACCGACGAGGTCGCCAAACCCCAGGGCCTGTATGGTGCCGGACAGGACTTGTTGGTGGATGCCTTTTCCGGCAACGTCAAGGGCATGGGCCCGGCGGTGGCGGAGATGAGCATCGAGGAGCGGCCGAACGAGCCGTTTGTCTTCTTTGCCGCGGACAAGACCGACCCCGGCGCCTATAACCTGCCCCTTTACCTGGGCTTTGCCGATCCCATGTATTGCGCGGGCCTGATGTTGAGTCCCAAGATGTTCAAGGGCTTCAAGTTCCGGATCATGGACGTCAACTACACGAAAGGCGACAAGTCTATTGACTTGAACACGCCGGAAGAGCTTTACGACATCGCCGCCCTGCTCCGCGACAACCAGCGGTTCGTGGTCGAGAGCATCTGGTCGCGGGAGACCGGGGCCCAAGCCGCGGCGGTTTCGACCACCCGGCTCCACAACATCGCCGGCAAATACACGGGCAAGGACGACCCGGTCATGCTCGTCCGCGTCCAGGGCGAGTTCCCGGCCACCGGCGAGGTGCTGGCGCCCTTTGAAAAGTGCCACCTGGTCGCCGGCTTCATGCGCGGAAGCCACACCGGCCCGCTCACTCCGAGCAAGCTCTACACCGACATTTCCTACTTCGACGGGCCGCCGGTGGTGACCGGCGCCGCCTTTTGCGTGCACCACGGAATCCTCACCGAGCCGGCCGACGTGTTCGCCAATCCGTTCTGGGACGCGGTGCGGACCAAGGCCGCGGCCAAGGCGGTCTATATCCGGGAGCAAGGCTTCTTCGGCGCGGCCATGCTGGGCATGAACGAGCTGGAATACGGCGGGATCGTGGAAAAACTGAAAAAGCTGGACGCCCGGTTCAAGATCCGGGAGACCAAGAAGAAAAAGTAGGCCGATGATTAAGGAAGGCAGGGGCGGCCATCCGGCCGCCCCTGCCTTCAACTCTCTGCGCCTTGCGTTGGCATCCTTGAACCTACTTCTATCCTGGTATAGATTAGAGTTTGTCTTCGACTGGGAGGTGCTTCATGACCAAAATAATGCGCCGAGTCCTCATCTTTCCCCTGGCCATGCTCTTTCTGGCACCTTCTGGTCAACCTCAAAAGATTCTTCTCTCAGGCGACCCTTCGTGCTTCAAACAATCGCGGGTCATTATCACTAACCAAGATGAAATAAGATCTATTACCTTCTCTCCTGATGGGGAAATTTTAGCGGCTGGAGCTATTGGAGATCAGGGCATCACAGAGTTATGGGAGATTTCTTCCGGCACAAAGATACGCGCTTTTGAAAGATCCAGCACATCCGACCTGTGCTTTTCTCCAGATGGGAAAATTCTTGCTTCGGCAAGTTTCACTTTTGACAAGATTTCTTTATGGGACCCTTCAACAGGCCAAGAGCTTAATAGCCTTTTCGGCCATGGCCCTATATCTTTTTCACCAGATGGCAAAATTTTAGTTTATAAAGGTGAAGATAGAACGATAAGATTTTGGGAGGTTGCTTCTGGAAAAGAAATTCATATTCCCATACAAAAGGGCCCTATTGGAGCAATTTCATTTTCTCCGGATGGCAAAACCCTTGCTTCAAGTGTTACTGATAATTATGGCCATTATAGCGCCAAACTATGGGATGCTTTTAATTTAACAGAGATTTTAACGCTTCCTGGCACTCCTCCTTTATGCTTCTCCCCGGATGGAAAAATTCTAGCCATTGGCAGTAACTCGTATAATATTAAACTTTGGGATTCTTCTTCCGGAAAGGAAGTTCGCGCACTCAAAATGGGACAATTCGATATAAAGTCAATTTCTTTTTCTCCGAATGGAAAGTGGCTGGCGGCGGCTGATGGAATGAATATCTATATTTGGGAAGTTTCTTCTGGCCATTTGGTGAAAACCTTGAAAAGCAATAAGATTGACAGATGGGTTGTTTCCTTTTCTCCAAACGGGAAATGGCTTGCCGCCGGCGGATGCGCAGAAATGCCAGATCAACGTTGCATAAAGGGAGCAATCATGCTCTGGTCTTGCGAGGAATGATTGATCAATCCTCATAATAGGGCATAATCTAGATTTTTTCCAAACAGCCGAAATAGGGAGTAAAATTTATTTAGCGTGAATCGGCCCAAACATCTTTCTTTTTCTGGTCACCCCAAACACGTTTCTCTTTGTGCTTTCCGTGCTCTCTGTGTCTCGGTGGTGATATCTTTTTTCTTTCCTGTTTTCCTCCATGCCCAGCCCCGGCCCTCGCTCCCCGGCGTGCCCTACGCCTTCACACCTTCGCTGGGCAAGGCCCGGCTGCTGGTGTTGCTGATCAACTTTCCCAATCAAACGCCGCTTTTCTCGCCCGACCAGTTCCAGGAGCTTTTCTTCTCCCGCGGCGCCTACCCCACCGGCTCGCTGGCCGATTACCTGGCCGAAAATTCCTACGGCAAACTCATCGTGGAAGGTGAAGTGCGGGGCTGGTATCAGGCTAAAGAGCCGGAGGCCTATTACGCGGGCAACGCCTTTGGCCACAAGCCGACGCTGTATCCTCGGAGCATGGCGCGGCTGGTGGAGGAAGCGGTGGCCCAGGCCGAGGCCGAGGGGGTGGATTTCTCCGCCTACGACAACAACGGCGACGGTCATGTGGACGGTTTGGTGGTGATCCACCAGGGGCCGGGCGGCGACGTGACCAATCGGCCCGACAACCTCTGGACCACGATGGACTATATTTCCCGCGGCCGGGGCACGGCCCTTCAGGTGGACGGCGTGAAGGTGGACCGGTTCCTGATTTTCGAGGAGTATTACCAGCCGGACCGGATCCTGCCCGTCGGGATTGTGGCGCACGAGTTCGGTCATGCCCTGGGGCTGCCCGACTTTTACCAGCACGGCGGCCGGCTGGCGCTGGCCGGGGTCTATGACCTGATGAGCGCCGGGGTCTGGGGCGGAGGCGACGCCACCCGTCCCTTCCAGCTCTCGGCCTATTCCAAGGCCGAGCTCGGCTGGCTTTCGCCGAAGGTCATCACCGGCCGGCAGCGAGTGGCGCTGGCTCCCCTGGAGCAAAAGGCCGAGGCCGCGCGCCTGAACACGCCCCGACCCGGGGAATACTTCCTCCTCGAATACCGCGCCCAGGTCGGCTTTGATCAGAACCTGCCGGGCCAAGGACTCCTGATCTGGCACGTGGATGAAAATGTCATCACCGGTAACGACCTGCCTTGCACCGGCTGTTGCAGAAACCATCCCTTGCTGGCCCTGGAACAGGCCGACGGCGGCAACGACCTTGAGCAGGGCAAAAACCGGGGCAACGCCGAGGACTTTTTCCCCGGCCCCAAGCAGGAGCGGAAGCTCTTTGCCCAAACTACCGGCACCGGCGGCGAGCGCAACCGGGGCGCTCATTCCTTGACCTGGGACTGTGAGCTGAGCGGGGTGCGGGTCTCGGATATCCGCCTGGCCGACGGCAAGGTTTTATTCCAGGCCCGAGATGACGATCCCGGCCTTTTCTACACCGACTGGCCCTGGCTGGTGCTGCGCTCGGTGCAAGTGGAAGAGGTCCGGGGCGACGGCGATGGCCGGGCCGAGCCGGGCGAAAGCGTCCGCCTTTATCCCGTGTTCTATAACCAGGGAGCCAAGGCCAGGAAGCTCCGGATCACCGCCACGGGCCCGGGGCTAGATTTTTCGAACCGGCCCCTGAAAATTTCCAAGGTCCGGCCGCGGGAAGAGTTCCTGCCTGGCGCCGGCCTGGACCTGGAAATCCCGGCTGACTTTGGACCCGCCCGGGTGAAGGACATTCATTGGACCATTGCCCTGCGCAAAAAGGAAACCAAGATCGAGCGGGTCACGCCCCTGGTGATCGGCACTCCGGAGATCCTGGTGGTGAATGGAGCCGGTCCGGGCGTGGCCGGCCTCTACCAGGACCTCCTGGATAAGTTGCAGGAGCCGTATGAACTCTGGGACCTGAACCGCCGGGGCGCGCCTCCCCTCGCCCGACTAAAGGAGCAGCGCACGCTCATCTGGCTGGAGCCTTTTTCAGGCTCGGCCGCGGCCTCATTGACCTCCGAGCGGCAACAACTGATGCAACAGTATCTGGCGGCCGGCGGCAACCTCCTGCTGGTCGCGCCGGGCTTAAAGCTGGCCCCGGTCTTCGACCCTGTATTCGACCCTGAGGCTCATACCCGAAGGGAGGCTCCGTTCGGCCTGTCTTCGACCCTGAGTGCTCAGACCGAAGGGAGCTCACGGCCGAAGGCAGACCGAAGGGAGCCGGCGCCCGGCTCGGCCGAAGCCTTGGCAAAAGAGATGTTGCGCGTGCGGCCGGGCACGGCGTTCGGGGGAATTTCCCAGGTCAAGGGCCAGGCCGGAGATCTTATTTCCCGTGACCAGACCTTTGCGGTTCAAGACCTGTTCGGCTATCCCTCCTTGCCGGTCTATATGGAAATCCTTCCCGGCGAAGAAGCGGCGCCGGTCTATACCGACCCCTTTGGCCACGTGGTGGGCGTCCGCTACCCGGCAGAACGGCCCGGCAACTGGAAGGCGGTTACCCTCAGCTTCAGCTTCGAAGCCCTGCCCTTGACCGCGCAGATGCAGGCCCTGGCCCGCGTCCTCGATTTCTTCCGCCGGCCGGTGGATGCGCCGGTGGTGGACGCGATCCGGCCTTCCGCCGGGATGCGGGGCACCAGCCAGGTCAAACTGGTCCTGAGCGGGCTTAACCTTTGCCCGGAGATGACCGTGGACCTGGGCGAAGGAGTCCAGGTGGATGAAGTCCGGGCGAAGGACTCCAAGTCCCTGGAACTGATCATCCATATTGACCCCAGCGCCCCGGTCGGCCGACGCGACCTGACCCTGCACGCGCCCGGCCAGGAGCCGCTGGTTCTGCCTGGTTCGTTCACTGTAATCCCTTAAAAAGCGTGCAGGCCTGTTGTTATCCGCCCTTGACCAACGGTCCTTCGACCCTGAGCTCCCTTCGGGTCTGAGCCTCAGGGTCGAAGACAGGCCGAAGCGGGAAAGGGCCCAGTTTCCCCCACCGGCAGGTGGTGGCGGCACACCAGAACTGCAACAAACTTACATATTATAGGGGATGATGAAGGATCAAGGATCAAGGCTGAAAGATGAAGGCTGAAATAAAACGATGGTTCGAGATTCTAACCCGGCAATTTCTCAAGGCCTTTTTGTCCTACTGCACTCAAAACGCTCCCCCATTCCCGGCCCCGGCTCTTCCAAATCCCCAGATACTCCTCCCCGACTACCCGGGAACCAACTTAACCTGGCGAAATTTCTCTTGGTTTCTTCTTCTTCTCTTTCCCGACATACTACATACGACATACGATATACCCTCTTCAAACGTCCCCCCATTCTGCACGCCAACCACCCCATCTTGCACGGCAGCCACCCCATTCTGCTCAGCAACCACCCCATCCAACGCGGCAACCACCCCAGGGGAAAAGGGTGTCATGGTGTCATGGTGGCAGGGTGTCAAGGTCAAGAGAAGAATAGGATCATCCACAGATTTCACCGATTACACCGATTTCAAGAAAAACTAAAGCCTAAGCTCCCCTAATGTCTAAATCTACTGCATACTGCTAAACTGGGGGACAGACATTCCGCCTTCGCGGAGGAAGTAGCGCTCCGGCGGAGTCTCTCTTGCTTGTCATCCATTGAATCCTCGGAGTTTCACCCGGCCTTGACAATGTTCGGCGGCGTGGTAGCATAAAAGCATCATGAGACAGGTTTATAAAATTCCTTTGATCCTGACCCCTCAGCCGGAGGGCGGTTACACCGTCACCAGCCCGGTCCTGCCCGAACTGGTGACCGAGGGCGACAGCCTGGAAGAAGCGCTGGCCAACGTCCGGGATGCCCTGGAGGCGGCGCTGGAGACCTACGAGGACTTGGGCAAACCCCTTCCGGCCAATCTGCGCCAGGATTCTCAGGCCGAGCCGATCTGGTTTGAATATCTTGTGCCCGGCCGATGAAATATCGGGAAGCGGCCAAGAAGCTCGAACGGCTGGGCTGTCAGGAGTTGCCGCGCCGGGGCAGCGGCTCCCATCGCAAATGGCTTAATCCCGCCACCCAGCGCGCCACCGTCCTCCCTGACTGGGGTTCCAAGGATCTAAAACTCGGAACCTTGCGCGCGGCAGTCAAGCAACTAGGACTGGAATGGGAAAAGTTTGAAAAAAGCTGAAAAGGATCAGCCGGTCCATGCGTCTCAGCGGGATGGCCTGAAACCTCTTTCCACAGATTTCACAGATTTTCTCAGCTAGACTTTAGGGGCGTGGCTGACCATAGGGGCGCGGGTGCCCGCACCCGCGTATCCACTAGATTGATTTTCCCTGACACCATGACACCTGGCAACCTTGATACCTTATACGGCACTGTGCACTGCTTTATGTGTAAAGTGAAGCTCTGACCCCGATCCGTGACCCCGATCCGACCTTAGAACTCAATGGTGGTCCCTTGATTTGATAAAGTTTGAAAAATTGGAATAAGAGAAAGAAAAGCAAAGATCAAAGATGGGGTCAGATCTAAATATAAAACATAACAAGCGGTGGACAGGGAAGAAGAGGCATTAGACATTAGGCTTTGGGCTTTAGGCTTATGAAGATGGTATGTCGTATATCGTATGTTGTATGTCGGGGTAGGATTTCTTTTGAAGAATCAGTTCAAGTTCAAGCATAAGTTCAGGTTCAAGGGTTAATTTTAAGGTGCTTCGTGTCTTTTCGTGGATAATTTCTTTCTCTTCCCCTTTTTGAGCCTTGGTGCCTTAGTGGTAAAATCTCTTTCTCCTCTTCCTCTGTGCTCTCTGCCTTCGGCCCGAGCTCAGGCCGAGGGGTGTCTCTGTGGTGAAATTATCAGGAGAGAACCCTAACGCCGGGCGGTCAGGGCCGCCAGCACGCGCAGGCCCTTGCGGATCTCGTCGAGCACCGGGATGCCCCGCCGCTCCAGCTCCCGGGCGATGTCCTGCGCGGTGTCGCCGTGGCCCATGACCCAGGCCACGATCGGCTTGTGGTGCCGGCGGGCGAGCGCGGCCATCTGCTCGTAATCGAAGAGCGGCATCTTGATCGGCGGCGCAAACAGGTGCACGAACACCGCGTCCACCCCGGGGTCGGCCATCACCGCTTCCAGGGCCAGGCGGTAAGGCTCGGTCGGCCCGGACTTCTCGACCGCGGGGTAGAGGTCCACCGGGTTCGAGGCTTCCATCCAGTCCGGAAATACGGTCTTGATTTTGGCCAGGGTGGCTTCCTCAAGTTCCGCCAGTTCCAGGCCCAGGTCAAAAAGCCCGTCGCCGCAGACCACGCCGGCGCCGCCGGAAAAGGTGAGCACCGCCACCCGCGACCGGGGGGTCCGGGTTCCCGCGGCCACGGCCAGAGAGCGGGCCACGTCCATCATCTCGAAAAGGTCGTGCACCCGGATCACCCCGGCCTGGCGGAAGGCGGCGTCGAGCACGCGGTCGTCCTGGGCCAGGGCCGCGGTGTGCGACCGGGCGGCCAAAGCGCCGTAAGCGGAGCGGCCGGCCTTGAGGACCACCAGGGACTTCTTGGCGGCGCGGGCCAGCTCGAAGAAGCGCCGGCCTTTGGATAAGGACTCCAGATACATGGCGATCACGCCGGTGTCGGGGTCCTGCACCAGGTATTCGAGCAGGTCCACCTCGTCCACGTCCACCTTGTTGCCGATCGAACAAACCTTGGCCAACCCGAAAGGCGTGCGGCTGAGGATGTGGATGAGGAACCCGGCCGAGAGCATGCCGCTCTGGACCACCAGGGAGACCGGGCCGGTGACCAGGCGGTCTTGCCACATCATCGGGATCATAAAGGAGAGGATCTTCTTGCGGGGCACATTGAGCAGGCCCATGCAGTTGGGTCCCCACAACCGCATCCCCGCTTCCCGGGCAATGGCCAGGCAGCGCTCGGTGAGGCGCCGGCCTTTGCCCCCGACCTCGGCAAAACCGCCCGACTCGATGATCACCCTCCGCACGCCCTTTTTCGCGCACTGCTCGAGGGCGTCGGGCACGGCGGCCGCGGGGATGAACACCACCGCCACGTCAATCTCGGCCGGCACTTCGAGGATGTTCGGGTAACAGGTCTTACTCCCGATTTTGGAGAGCCGGGGGTTGATCGGGTAAAACCGCTCGCCGAAGCTGGTCAGAAGATTTTGAAAGAGGTGATGGCCGGGCCGCATCAACTGGTCGGTGGCTCCGATTTCGGCCACGGTTTCCGGATCGAAAAACAACTGCATGATACCCTTTCCCTGAACTGCCCTCTTGCCGCCGGTCTTGAGCCGGACCAGCAGCGCACCATCTTAACATGAATCGCCGGCGTTTTCAGGACCGGGAGGCGTTTTTTCTCGGGGCAAGCCGCTTGGGTTGACGGAGTTCCTGCCCCCCTAAATTTCCGGCTAAGAATTTATCGGCTTGATTTTAGGCAATTGCCCTTTGCGTCAGGGTACGTTAGGCAAAGCCGTGGCTGTGGCCTGGTAGGGGCACGGCATGCCGTGCCCCTACTTCTTAGCCGGAGATTTAGGGCCTCCGAATTTTCTTGACTCGCTTTTCAGAGAGGGCTAGAATAGAGAATGATGGGGCAAGCGAAGCGACAGGAAATGCCGGGGTTCACCGAGTTGGAGAAGCGGGTCAAAGCTTTGCGGGCTTCGGAAAAGGCCCTGCAAAACGAGGTGGACAAGCTCCGGCAGAAACTGGCCGCGGCCGAAAGCGAGTTGGCCCGCTGGAAAGACGGCCTCGCCCGGGAGCAGCGCCGGCGGCAAAACCTGCGCGGGCGCCTGGACGGCCTGATCGGGCGCTTGTCCGAGCTGCCGGCGCTCTTGGAGCCGTCATGAGCGGGGAGACCGCGGTCAACATCTTCGGCCAGTCCTACCTGGTCAAAGGGGATGATCCCCGGCGCATCCGGGCGGTGGCGGATTACCTGGACGAGAGGATGAAGGAGTTGTTCGCCGGCAAGCCCGGAGGACTGACGATCCGGGGCGCGGTGATGGCCGCGCTCAATATGAGCGATGAGTTGTTTCGCGCGCGGGAAGAGGTGGAGCAATTGCGGCAAGAGGTGGAGGAACGCGCCCAGGCCCTGCTCAAGCTTTTGGACTGATCGGGCAATTCTCTTCCCCTGCGTTGTGCGTGCTTGGATAGCACATTTTCAGAACCGTAACGTATTTTCACGGGGGCCGTCCCTGGCGGCGGTGTGAAATTCGCGACGAATTTCCTGAAACCGTTACATGGCGCCCACCTGGTTTACCAGGTTCGAAAATCAGCTATTCACACGGCAAAGGCGGGGGAAGATTTAAATACCAGCGGTGACGAACCCCTGCGAGTGGAGGAGAAGGAAAGGCGAGACCTTCTTCAAGGCACGACGCCGCGCCGCGAAACGAGTGAAGGAGTCGAGAGGAATTTGCTTTCGGTGATGATAGGGCGGAAATCAGTAGCTTTCACCCGATCGGAGGTCCGGGCGGAAAAGCCCGGGCCGCCGGGTTTACCATCTGGGGCTATCCAGATCAACCGCGGGCAGATCAACGGAAAGGCTCGGGCCGAAGACCTGTGCTTGCCTAGGCCCTAGCCGCGTCACTCTCTTCTACGTTTCGCTTCGGGAATTGCCTTCCTCATTCCCCGCACCGGGGGCGTGTCACCTGCGCCGGGCAGGTTCTGTGAACCCGACCAAAAAAGCCATCCGCCAGGCCATGCTTGAACGCCGCAACGCCCTTTCCGCGGAAGAGGCGGCAACGCGGAGCGAGCAGATCCAGGAGCACGTGCTCCGCTCCGCGGCTTTTCAAAAGGCCCGGTGCGTGGCCTTGTATGCGGCGTTTGACCAAGAGGTGCGGACCGAACGCCTGCTCCGAGAAGCCGTGCGCCAGGGCAAGCAGGCGGCCTTTCCCCGGATGAAGGGCCGCGGGCCGGAAATGGACTTCGGTGAGGTGCGGGATGCCAAGGAAATGGTGCTGAGCTTTTTCGGCTTTCCCGAGCCGGCCCCCTCGGCGCCGGTGGTCGCGCTCCCGGCCATTGACCTGATGGTGGTGCCGGGCCTGGCGTTTGACCGGGAAGGGTTTCGGGTGGGCTTTGGCGCCGGCTGTTACGATCGCGTGCTGGCGGCGCTTCGGCCCGAGGCTCTTACCTGCGGGATCGCCTATGACTTTCAGGTCATTGACCAGGTGCCCCGGGCCGCGCATGATCTGGCGGTCAAGCTCTTGGTCAGTGAAGGAGGTTTCATCCCTATCGGCCGCAACCGGTAGGTTAAGTTGCATAGATTTGCAAAGGGGAAGCCGTTATGAATGCACAGTGGCTCATTGTAGTGTTGGTCGGATTAGGAGGGTTGCTGCTCGGCGGCGGGGCGACGTGGTTGGTCATCCGCATGCTCGATCGGCGCGAGCTCGAGACCGCCAGCCAAGCGGCGGCGCGGATTCGGGAGGACGCGGAGAAAGAGGCGAAAAGTCGGGTCAAGGAAGCCGAACTGCAGGCCAAGGATTACCTGTTCCAGGCCAAGACCGAGTTTGAAAAAGAGAGCAAGGCCGTCCGGGCGGAGCTGCAGGGAAAACAGGAGCGGCTGCTGCACCGGGAGGAAAACCTGGACAAGAAGGTGGACTTCCTGGACCAGAAAGAGCTGGAGCTGGGCAAGCGGGAGAAAAAGCTCCAACAGCAGCAGCAGAGCCTGGAGGAGTTGGAGGCCAAACGCCAACAGTTGCTGAACGAGGCCGGCAAGAAGCTGGAGCAAGTGGCCGGGATGAGCGCGGCCGAGGCCAAGAAGCAGTTGATGGACAGCATGCTGGACGAGGCCCGGCACGAGGCGGCGAAGAAGATCAAGCAGATCGAAGACGAGGCCAAGGAGCAGGCGGAGCGGGAGGCGAAGAAGATCCTGTCGCTCGCGATCGAGCGCTATGCCGGCGAGTATGTGGCGGAGCGGACGGTCTCGGTGGTGACCCTGCCTTCGGACGAGATGAAGGGCCGGATCATCGGCCGGGAGGGACGGAACATCCGGGCGCTGGAAGCCGCCACCGGGATTGACCTGATCGTGGACGACACTCCGGAGGCGGTGGTGCTCTCCGGCTTCAACTCGGTGCGGCGGGAGGTGGCGCGGCTGGCCTTGGAGCGGCTGATCACCGACGGCCGCATCCACCCGGCCCGGATCGAAGAGGTGGTCAAGAAGGTGGAGAAGGAGGTGGACGAGCGGATCCGGGAGGCGGGTCAGCAGGCCACCTTCGACGTGGGCGTGCACGGCATCCACGCGGAGCTGATCAAGCTGGTCGGGCGCCTGCGCTACCGGACCTCCTATTCCCAGAACCAGTACACCCACGCCCTGGAAGTCGCGTTCCTGGCCGGGATCATGGCCTCGGAGCTGGGCACCAACGTGAAACGGGCCAAGCGGGCGGGCCTGCTCCACGACATCGGCAAGGCGGTGGACCATGAGGTGGAAGGCCCTCACGCCCAGATCGGGGCGGAGCTGGCCAAGAAATACGGGGAGACGCCCCAAGTGATCCAGGCCATTGCCGGCCACCACGACGACGAGCCGGGCAGCCTCTTGGCCAACCTCATCCAGGCCGCGGACGCGCTGTCCGGCGCCCGGCCCGGCGCCCGGCGGGAAATGCTGGAGACTTACGTCAAGCGCCTGGAAGACCTGGAGCGGGTCGCCAACTCTTTCACCGGCATCGGCAAGTCCTATGCCATTCAGGCCGGCCGGGAGATCCGGATCATGGTGGAAAGCGACCAGATCTCGGACGCCGATACCATGGTCCTGGCCAAAGACATCGCCCGCAAGATTGAAAAGGAACTGTCCTACCCGGGCCAGATCAAGGTGACCGTGATCCGGGAGACCCGGGTGGTGGAAATGGCGAAGTAGGGGCAGGTTTTAAACCTGCCCGCACTACCGGCGGGTTTCAAACCCGCCCCCACTAGTTCTAAGAACGAGAGATCACCGTGAACCTGCTCTTTTTTGGAGATATCGTGGGCAAGCCCGGCCGCCGAGCCCTGTCTCGTCTCTTGCCCGAACTGGTCGAGCGTCATGACGTGGACCTGGTCTCGGTCAACGTCGAGAACGCGGCCGGCGGCTTCGGCATGACCGTGGAGATCTACCACGAGTTGTGCGGGCTCGGGGTGGACGTCCTGACCTCCGGCAACCATATCTGGGACAAAAAGGACCTGGTCCCGCGCATGGGCGAGCTCGAACGCCTGCTCCGGCCGGTCAACTATCCGCCAGCCGCGCCCGGTCGCGGCAGCATTCTTCTCGACAGCCGCCAAGGGCCGGTGGCTTTCCTCAACCTGGCCGGCCGGGTCTTCATGCCGCCGGTGGACTGTCCCTTCCGCGCCGCGGACCAGGAGCTCTCGGCCCTCGGCCCCGAGGTGCGCATGATCGTGGTGGACTTCCACGCCGAAGCCACCTCGGAAAAGAAAGCCCTGGCCGTTCACCTGGACGGCCGGGTGAGCGCGGTGCTCGGCACCCATACCCACGTGCCCACGGCCGACGAAAGCATTTTGCCCGGCGGCACCGCCTTTGTCACCGACGTGGGCATGACCGGGCCGATCAACTCCATTATCGGCATGAAGCCCAAGGGCGCGCTCCATCGCTTCCTGACCGGGGTGCCCCAGCAGTTCGAGGTGGCCGCGGGCCCGGTGGTCTTGATGGCGCTCTTATTGCAGGTGGACCCGGCCTCGGGCAAGACCCTAGCCCTTCAGCGCATCCAACGCACCCTGGAAAGCGCCTGAGGAGATCACGGCGTCAAGACCAGGCGGTATTTTGCGCTCGCCGAGACCCGCTCCGGATTCATCTCCGCGGTCAGGTATTGGCTGTTGACAAAGAGAGGATGCAGGTCGTCATAGTGAGGCGACAGCCACTGGCCCGACTCCGAGCCGTCAATCACGATCAGAGCCTGGTCGGGTTCGCTTAAGTCCATGAGGTGTCTCAGGCAAGGCCCGGTCAAAGCCTTGTAAGGCACCCGGCCGAAACCCGCGCCCTTGGCGTTGCGCACCGTCTGCTCCGCGCCCAGGTGCGGATACGGCCCCACCGATAAAACCTTGCCCCGGCCCACGCCCAGCGGGTGAAACCACTTGATCGGGTGAAGTTTCCCCCACTCCCGGGCCTGCGGAGCGCGGCCCCACTTTTTCTCCACCGCGGCCAGGGCCTCCCCCAGCGCCTTCACCATCAACTCACCCATGTCCGCAACCGCCTGGGGCGAGCGCCGGTCATCAAAGAACGGCGAGCCGCCTTCCGCGATCCACTTGTCCAAGAGCATTTCCGGGTAGCCCTCAATCCGGAGCGCGGCCAGGTCTTCCTTGTCCACCTCAGCTTCCACCGCGAGGCGGAACAGCGCCTTGGTGAACTCGAAAAAGATCACGGTCGCGGTCGAGTCCAGGTCCGCTTCAAAGTCCCAATGCCTCAATTCCTCCACCGCCGCCAAGACCCGCCGGTCGGTCGGATTCTTGGTTTCCACCGCTTGGAGCACAAGCGGCACCATCCATTTGGCCCGCCGCACCTGGATGTCGTTCTGGATCCGCTTCATGTCCTCCAGGTCCAGGGGCGCCAGCTCCGCGATCAGTTCCTCGATCCGCCAGGCCCGCCAAGGCTCGCCGTAATGGGTGGAAAACACATACGGATACCAGCGCGAGTCCACCACCTGGTTGTTGGCCGTTACCATCCAGCCCCGCTCCGGGTCTATGGCGTGAGGCAGATTCAAGAGCGGGATGAAGCCGGTCCAATCGAACTCGCCGGATTCACCCGGCGCCGGGAGCGCGCCGATCCCCTTGCCGCGCACCGGCACCAGGCCGCCGGGGAGATAGGCGATGCGGCCATCGGCGTCCGCGGCCACCCAGTTTTGGTTGGGAAGGTCCACCAAGTCCATGGCCGCGATAAAGTCGTCCAGGTTTTGGCCCCGGTTCAAACGCTCCAGCGCCAACAGGATATTGAGCACTTCAAACCGGTCCGGCATTTTTCGGAAGGCGCGGATGAACTCTTCCGGCGTGGAAGAGCTGATTGCCAGCGCGAAGGCGCGCGGGTCGCGGCTGAAGTCCCAGCCGGTCCAGCGCAAGGCCGCCGCCGGCGTGCCCTCGGGCAAACCCTTGACCGCGTCATTGATGATCGGGCCGTGGCGGCTTTGCCTAACCTCGATCACCTTCTCTTTCATTTTTTGGCCCGAGCGCACCCGGATCACCTCCCGGCGCACGTTGAACGGCCGCCATTCCCCGCGATCGCGGTATTGGCCGGGGCGCTTGGGGTCCGCGGTCTCGATGAACAGGTCCTGGACGTCGGCGCGCGAGGTGGTGGCGCCCCAGGCCAGCCGGCGGGTGTGGCCGAGCACGATAAAAGGGTTGCCGGGGAAAGTCGCGCCGTAGCTGTCGTAGCCGGCGCCCTGGATGTGCATCAGGTAGAACAGCGACGGTTGCAGGTGCTGCAGATGGGGATCATTGGCCAGCATGGGCGCGCCGGATTCGGTGAGCCGGCCGGACACGACCCAGTTGTTGGAACCCAGGGAGGGGTTGATCTGCAGGACCGATCGAAAAGCGGCCTCGGCCAGGGCCAGTCGAGTCGCGGCTTGGGCGCTGAGCGGAAGCTGGTCCCCGAGCTCCTGGTCCGAGGGCTTCCCTCCGGCCGGCAGGTCGCGGGGCGCGGCCAGCTTGTTTTTCAGCATCTCGGTGGGAACGATGATAGGTCCGAGCGCCTGGAAGAGCGGGTAGAGCTGCCAGGCTTTTTCCGGCCCGTATTTTTTCAGTGCCGCGTAGCGGGGCAGCTCGATCGCCAGGTTGGAGCAGAGCATGGTCCCGATGAAGCGGCCGAAGCTGATCATGTCGGCCACCCGCCAGGGCTCGGGCTTGACCTGCAGGATCCGGAACTCCACCGGCAGGTCTTCCCATGAGGGATGGGAAGCGATCAAAGCGTTGACCCCGTCGCAATAAGCCTGGAGCTTGCGGAAAAGCTCCGGCTGGGTTTCCTGAAGCAAGGCCTCTCCGATCTCGCCCAGATACTTCAGGCCCAGGACCCGCTGGTGCTGGTCGAGACCGAGGGTGGACAAGGGGAACCCGGAGAGTTCCATTCCCGGCACGCCCAGGTTGCCGAACAACTCCGCGGTCCGGCCTTCGGCAATCGCGCGGAACAGGATCATCTCCCAGAGCCGGTCCTGGGCCTGGACATAGCCCACGGCGAAGAAGAGGTCGTGCTCGTTGTCCGAGAAAATGTGGGGAACCCCATACTGGTCGCGGTAAATAACGACCTCGCCCTGCAGTCCCGGCACCCGGAGCCTTCCCTGGTAAGGCGCGAGCGAGGGATGAGCTGCATATTTTTCGACTTGATCGTAGTGAAAATTTTTCAGAATGGCACACCCGACCAGGAGTAAGCCCGTGAGAGCCAGGGCCAGCACTAGAACCGCTTTTTTCATCCTTTCCTCCAAAATTCGCCCCACTATCCTTGACCAAGTTATAGAACAGGTTGGGCCGCCAAGCAACTTTTCTTTGCGAGGCTTCAGGGCTTCGGAACTGCCTTGACAGGGACGTGATAACAATGCAACAATAAAGTGCGAAAGTATCGTTCCTATTCTTGATTGCATGCCGGCAAACCATTGGGGCGAGCAACCACGCCGCCGCATGGTTACCAGGGAATTTAGATACCATCGGTTTTTTCGCTCCCTGCCCCGGGACGGGGTATAGAAGGAGGGGTTGATGATCTCTCAAAGACAAGCTATTTTCCGCATTCTTTCGATCTCGGCGCTTCTGTTGATCCAGGTCTTCATGGGATGCGGCGAGGCGGATGACTCGGAAGACACCGGGCCGCGGGCCCGATTTCAAAAAAATGTCCGGGTCTTTTCCGAAGAAAAGTTTTCCCAGGTGCGCCTGGACTACGAGAACGACGCGGCCTATTTCCCGCTGCACTATCAGGCGGCCTTGTCCGACCTGGAGCCCGGCCAGATTATCGCGATCACCACCTACCCCGGCTTTATCGGGATGGTAACCAATTATGAAACCTTGGGAGGCGAGATCCGGGTGGACGTGATCGAGGTGCCCCTGACCATGGTCTTTGAAGAACTTTACTTTGATATGCACACCGAACCGGGAGAGACGGTGGTATTCGACACGAGTCAATTCCCGGAGAGCGAAGACCTCGCCATCTCCTCTGCCGGGAAAATTCCCATTATCTATCTGGGCGGCGGCATCAGCTTGTTGAATCCGCAGTTGGACCTGGCCGTGGAGTCGGTGAACGTAGGCGTGGATATCTGCCCGCCCATGGTCTGCACCGGCTCTCCCTTTCCGAAGTGCAAGACCAAATGCTCCGGCACCTGGTGGAAACCCTGGACCTGGAAATGCAAAACCAAGTGCTCTCCCCCGACCTTGAGCTGCGATTTTCAAGAGCCTTACCTCCGTTCGTTCAAGTTCATCACTGATTCCCGGGTGAACTTCGATTTCGACCTCGACGCCCATTACGAACTGACCGGCGCTTATACCCGGGAGATGAACCTCGGGCCCAAGGTCGCTTATCCGGTGGGCGTGGTCATGGGCATGAACGTGGAGGTGGTGCCCCAGATGATGGTGGGCTGCCGGGTCTTTGGCAAAGCCGGGCAAACCCTGCAATACACTTATTTCAGCCATAATGATGTCCGCTCGGGCATGAAATACAACGGCTCCTGGGAGGGAGTCTTTTCCAAGGATACCGAGACTCATGCCGACAGCGCTTTTGACGACACCAACGCCATGGGCGCGGAATGTTATTTGCGGCCCACGCTCTGGCTCCGCTTCGCCAATCTGGCCGGTCCCTTTCTGGATATCGGACCTTACGGGGCGTTCGAGATCCATGACGTGGATGATCCTCCCCCCCGGGCGGAAATCAAAAGCGGCTTCAAGGCCCGGTTAGGCGGCAAGGTCGAGCTCCTGGGAGTGAACTGGCTGAATCTTTCCGCGGCCATGACCCTTTACGATTATGGTTATGTGATCTGGCAAAGCCGGCCGGAGTGTCCCGCCGGGGAAAGCCGGTGCTGGTCCGATTGGCGTTATCAAGTCTGCGGAGAATACGATCAGGACCCGTACCCGGAGTGGAGCCTTCCCATTAATTGCCCGCCCGGCGGGGTTTGCCGGCTGAGTTCGGGCGAGACCGAGCCCGGCTACGAATGTTCCATCTGCGGGGATGGAGTGAAGGACGAGGGGGAAGATTGCGACAGCGACTCCATCGCCTGTCAGATCGGGTGCTATGCCGGAACTCAAGCCTGTAGGCTCGATTGTTCGGGGTACCGGATCTTTTGCAATATCGGCAGCCAAGCCTGCGGCAATGGGGTGGTGGAAGCATGCGAAGTCTGCGACAGCGACCCGGCCATCCCCTGCACCGACCCGCTGACCACTTACCAGGGGGTGGCCTCCTGCCAGGCCGATTGCACGATCTCCCCGGTCTGCCTGCCCACGGAATTCTGCGGCGACGGAACCGTGAACGGTCCGGAAGAATGCGATGACGGCAATGCCGGGGACGGCGATGGCTGCTCCAGTAGCTGCCTGATCGAACGCTGCGGCGACGGAATCGTGGATCCCGGCGAAACCTGCGACGATTTTCCCCATTCGCCAGCTCTCTTCGGCCGCTACCTCCCTCTCGATGAAGGCCACCGCGCGCTGGCGGTTTCCGGAGACCGCGCTTATGACGGGACCCTTGACTATAATACCGGCTCGGATCTTGTGCACATCCTGGACCTCACCGAGCCCTACACCGGCGATTCGGACGGCGACCTGATCCCCGACCCCAGCGCCGTCGGCCAGATCGCCGGCGGCAGTCGAGACCTCGCCCTCCTGGGCGACCGACTCTACAGCCTGGGCCTGGACGGGCTGTGCGAGCGCGATCTCTCCGGCGCGCCGCCCACCCTGGTCGGCTGCGACCCGCGCGTTACCGACGGAATTCTCGCCGCGGATTTGAACCCCCAACAGGGGCCGCGCGCTTATGTGCTGGGCTATGATTTCGGCCACCCGAGTAACTCAGCCGGGTTGCTGGTCTTTAACATCGGAAGTCCGACCAACCCGCCCTCCCTGGCCGGCGCTTACTATGGGGACTACTACCAACAGCCAAAGGGCCTGGCGGTTTCCTTTGCCGGCCCGCCCCGGGCTTACGCGCTCTGGGGCTACTCTTCCGGGGCCCCGGTCGGATTCCAGATCTTCGATATCGCTTCCGACACCCCCGCCCTCTTGTATCAGGACTCCACCATTTCCGGGAATAATCTCCAGGTGTCGGGGAATTACGCTTTTATCGCCACCGACACCGGCCTGAAGGTCCTGGACCTCAGCGCGATCCCTCCGGTCTTGGTGACGACCTATCTCACCTGGTCCCCGGTTTACGGGATAGCCCTGCAAGACCCGCGGGCTTATCTTTCCAGCCTCAACTCGCGCATCACCGTGCTCGATATCGGCGCCCTGGTCCAAGACCTGCCGCCCCGCGTGGTGGGCTGGTATGACCTGCCCGCGGATTACTGCGAGGACCTGGCCGCGGTCGGCCCGCGCCTTTACGGTTCTTGCCGCGACCAGGGTTTTGTGGTCTGGAACATTGATGAATCCGGTCGGTGCAACGACACCTGCGATGGTTTCAATCCCTGAGCCGGACCCGCGCCCCGGCCGCTTCCACCGGCGAGCCGGGGATTATCCTCGCTACCGAACTTTTTTCCATGCTCTTCAAAGGGATAGAGATAGACCGCGGCCTCCCTTTTCCAGCGAACTCGAGACAACGCCAAGGTCTGGCAGCGAAGGCTCTGGTGCCTGGCCCCGGGCACCATAAAAAGTTAGACCATTGGTCTGGAAGTATTCTACCGGGCCATTTTTGTGCTCCACCTTACCTAAACCTCCCTTGCCAAGACCAAAAACTGCAACATTTCTCCATTTAATGGAGGAGTCTATCCATTGCTCATCTCGCTCACTGGGTGCCCTGGAATTCCCTGAGCCTCTTTCTGAAAGCTGCCGGACTGCTTCCTGGTGTCGTGGGAGAAATTCTTTCTTTTGTTAAGTCCTGCTTTACAGAAAGTTCTTTTTTAGCCTTAGGATTAATCAACAAAAACGTCCTTAATGAAATCTTGAGCCAAGAGAGGAGCGGACCATGCTGGACGTCAAAGAGATTGAAGTATCCAAACTGAAGCCCTGGGAGGATAACCCTCGCTTCAACGATCATGCGGTGGACTCTGTGGCGAAAAGCATCCAGACCTTCGGCTTCAATGTCCCAATTCTTTACGACCAAAACTTCACTATCATTGCCGGGCACACCCGCTGGAAGGCGGCCCAAAAGCTCGGCATGACTCATGTGCCCGCCATTATGCTTGATTTAAACGACTCGCAAAGGAAGGCCTTTTCCGTCGCCGACAATAAGCTGGCCTCATTGGCGGATTGGGATGAGGAACTGGTCACCAAAATCCTTGAGGAGTTGAAATTCGAGAACTTTGACCTCTCTTCCCTGGGATATTCGGAGGCCGAATTGGAGGCGTTGATGGCTCCCCTTCAGGATTTCAATTGGGAAGAGTCCAATGATTACCTGACCAAAGAAATGGAGACAATTAATGCCGTATTACAATTTAAGATAAAACTTGCGCTCAAGGATCAGGTCCTAACCGCAATCAAGCAGTATGCACTTAAGCGCGGGATGAAGGAAAAGGACTCGGCAGTCTTGGCGGGAAACGTCCTGTGTCATCTCCTGGGAGTGAACCTATGAATAAAGTCCTCACTGAAAAAGTCCACAAGACCATCACCCGCCTTCGGACCATTTGGCCCAAGCTGGAAGGAAAGTATCCCTTTATCGCATTTTCAACCGGCAAGGACAGCCTTGCTATGGCGGCTCTCATCTATGAGGCGGTTGAGCCTGAAAAGCCAATCTGTCTTTATGCCCATCACGACCTTGAATTCCCCAGCAACCTTGAATATCTTGCCCTCCTTATCCAGCGGGGATTTGCCATAAAGACGGCCAAGCCATTTCTGGAATATTTTGAGTTGATGGAAAAGGGTATCAGCTTCTTGACCCTGGTTGAAGCCTGGTGTATCCCGCTATTGATCGGAACGACCTTTCTGGAATGGCTGCAACAACAAGGAGCGAGAAGCCCCAGAGAGGGAGTGATGTTCCGGGGGATTTCAGGCAGTGAATATAGTCATAGATTCCACGGCGGGTTGGAACTGAACAAGGCGCTGAACTTACCCTGCTTCAATCCGATGCTGGAATTCACCAAGGAGGACATCCTTGAATTGATCCACACCCGCTACGGCCTTCCCCTCAATCCCATCTATGAACACATGGACCGGACCTACTGCATTTGCTGTTACACCTCTGATGCCAAGAGACAGGAATACTGTCAAAAGCACTATCCAGAAGAATGTAAGAAGTATTACAGCCAGATTGAGAAGCTGCTTTTCGACAGCGGGCTGATCGAAAAGGTCCATCAGAAGGAGAGGTTCAAAACCCGCGAGGGAAAACTCTTTCGGCATGGTTTTGCCCATTGGCATAGGCTGAAAGCGCAGAAGGTGATGGGGGCAATTAAGCATCGGCTCTCTTCCGGTTCCATCCTGTATCAAATTCGGGACAATGATTTGATTGACGCCAAGCATCTGACCCCGGTGAAAGGGAAGTGGGTCCGCAAAGGGAATGAGATCAGGTTTTGGGAGGTTCCAGAGCGGGTTACCGACACGTTGATTAAAAGAATGATCAACTGTCTGGATTGCGGCTTTTGCATAGGAGAATGCTTCCCATGTCGGAGATTTGACCGCGAATCCAAAAGGCTTAGAATTGAGGGGTGCATCCAATGCGGGCGATGCTTGACCTTGACGTATTGCATGGGGCGGCGTCATCGCTTCTGGCGAAGGGTCATTGTGGAGAATACAGCTCATGGGCACAAAGCAAGACAAGAAGAATTTGTCGCTGTTCCCGCTGCCGCGGCCTCCGGTCTCTAAAGAGCCGGTGTTGATCAGCGCTTGTTTCCTGGGGATTCCCTGTCGCTGGCATGGGCGGAGGCCAAAGAAGAGGGATAAACTGATCGAGAAGCTCAAGGAGAGATATGTGCTGGTCCCGGTTTGCCCGGAACAGCTTGGCGGCATGCCCACGCCCCGGACCGGGGAATACCTTCAAGGCACGGGAGCGCAAGTCCTGGACGAAGGATTGCGGATTATCGCGCCGGAGACTGGGCAGGATGTTACCAGCTTCCACCTGAATGGCGCTCACTATACGCTTGAGCTGGCCCAGATTATTGGGGCGAGGCGGGCCTACCTCAAGGGTGGCTCCCCCTCCTGCGACCGGGATGGCGTAACCGGCGAAGTTCTCAAGCGCGCTGGCATCAAGGTCATCAGAGTGCCTTGAATTCCAATTTTCCGCTAACCTTTTTCTCTCTGATGTTTCAATTTGAAATCAACAACATAAAAGAACCGAAGTTCCCAACACTGGGGAATTCCGTCCCTGGGCACCATTCCAAGTGTAATTCCACTCCCTTTGATTCAAAACTCTTGGCCCAAGGCCGCCCCGGCGGCGGCCTTCAGGTGCAGGGCGTAGGCCGAGCGGTAGGCGCCGATGGCGAGCGCGTTGGTTGCGCTCATGGCCAGGTAGTGCATGGAGTGGGCTTTGACGGTGTGGGCCAGCTTGTCCCGGGGGTTGGCCGCGATCACAATGTCGCAGAGCTCGGCGGCAAGCTGGTGTTCGTCATTCTTTTGCAGGGCGATGGCGCGGGCGAGGATCTTGTCCGCCCCGCCGGCCAGGGCCGCGATCTCCCGGGCCTGGTATTGCGGGGGCAGAGGGAACAGTTTGGTGCCCCAACCGTCATACCATCCGGTATAGTCCTGGTAGATGCCGCGGATGGACCAATCCACCCGGCCGTATAACCCCTGCAGATAGGGCAGGTCGGCCAAGTGTTCGGGAAGCTTGATCTCGGCCACCGCCTGGTGCACGGGCTTGCCTTGATTGATCGCGCGCAGGCTCTCCTCGTAAACGTATTCGATCGCCTCCCGGTAGTTCCGCAGATGCTCCTGTATCAGGTCCGCCCCTTTCAAATGGCGGGTATGGCCCAGGATCAGGTATTCGGGTTGCAACTCGATAAAGCGGGTGAGCGATTCGATCCAGCCCGGCACCGGACGGGCTTCGAGCAGGATGCCGGTGAGGTTGGGGAAGGAGGCGTAGTAGAGGTCGCCGACCTGGAGGGCGCGCTCGTCCGGAATCCAGACGGCCAGATGGTCTTCGGTCTCGCCCCGGGTGTGGAAGAGGTCGAAGCGTTTGCCGGCCAGGGTGAAAGTGTATTCCTGGTCAAAGGTGAGGGTGGGCATCATCACTTCCGGGGTCTGGCCCGCGGCCAGGAAAGGACTTCGGAAAGGCAGGGAAAAGGCATAATCCGGTTCGACCGCGCCGGCCAGGAGGTCGAGGGATCGCTGGAAGTGCCGGTTTCCCAGGTCGGGGTTCCGGCCGTGGATCCAATGGAGAAACTCACGGGTGGCCAGGATTTGCACTCCCTCGGAATAGAAGGCCCGGGTTCCCTGGTTATGGTCGGGATGAAAATGAGTGTAGATGATGTAACGGACCGGCTGATCCGTGATCTTGCGAAAGTCTTTGAAAATCCGGCGGGCGGCGTCCTCGCTCTCGGTGGTGTCAATGATGACCAGACCCTGGTCGGTAATCACCATGGTCACGTTGCCCATGGCGTAGCCCATGGCCACGTAGATGTCGTCGGTGACCTTGACCACCCGGGGCGTGATCATGTCCAGGAGCAGGGGCAGATACTTGACCATGAATTCAGCCGAGAATTTAGGCTCGGCCGGCGGCGTGTATTCCAGCCGGGACTCGCCCGGGATCTCGGGTTCCCGCACCACCAGCTTTTGGCTTTTCCACTTCAGGCACCCGAACGCGCACCCTAACAGCAGGCCGATCACGACTCCACCCGCGAAGATACCGACCTTGCCCATCTTCATCTCGTCCTCCTCCACCCGGGTCCAATACCGGTCACTGCCCAGTCCAGGGTTATGCTTCGTGAAACCAGGTTATAGACCAAGCGCCAAATTCAAGCAACTGCCCGGCGGAGAGGAAAGCGGGGGTTCAGCCGATATTGCCAGTCTGACCAAGACCTGATATGTATAAGGGCCAAAGAAATCCTTTGTCGAAAAGGAGCTGGGCCAATGCACCGAAGAGAGTTTATCTACGGCCTGGGCGCGGGCATGGCGGCCATGGCGGTGCCGGGAGCGTTCTGGGCGGGAGTTCCGGGCGAGAGCGAGGAGGCGCGGGACCGGCGGATGCAGTGGTGGCGGGAGGCGCGCTTCGGCCTGTTCATCCTCTGGGGGATCTACTCGATCCCGGCCGGGGTCTGGAAAGGCAAACAGGCCAAACTTATGCCCAGCGAGTGGATCATGAACGCGTTCGAGATCCCGGACGCCGAGTATTCTCAGCTCGCGGCCCAGTTCAACCCGGTCCAGTTCGACGCGACCGAGTGGGTCCGGATCGCCAAAGCCGCGGGCATGAAATACCTGGTGATCACCTCCAAGCACCACGACGGCTTCTGCATGTTCGACTCCAAGCTGACCGATTACGACATCGTGGACGCGACGCCGTTCAAACGCGACGTGATCCGGGAGTTGTCGCAGGCCTGCGCCGAGGAGGGTATTCGGTTCGGCCTGTATTATTCCCAACTGGATTGGCACCACGCGGTCAAGCCCGGCATCCTGGGCCGGATTCCCGATTTTCCCGCATACCTGGAATACATGAAGGGCCAGCTCCAGGAACTCCTGACCAACTACGGCCCGATCAACTCGATGTTTTTCGACGGCGACTGGATGGCGCAGTGGACCCAAGAGCGGGGCCGGGAAGTGGAAGCCTGGGTCCGGAGCTTTCAACCTGAGGTGGTGATCAACAACCGGCTGGACAAGCGGCCGCTCCTTAACCACCTGGTGTTTTACCTCGGCCGCGCGCCGGAGTTGAAGCGGCCGGAGGTCGGCGATTACGCCACCCCGGAGCAGGCGATCCCTCAAGGAGTGCCGAAATGCGATTGGGAAACCTGCATGACCATGAACGACTCCTGGGGCTACAAGAGCTTTGACCAGAATTGGAAGTCCAGCACCACCTTAATCCGTGACCTGGTTGACATCGCCGGCAAGGGCGGCAACTTCCTGCTCAACGTCGGGCCCACTTCGGAAGGGCTGATCCCAGAGCCCAGCGTGGAAAGACTTGCCGAGATAGGAAAATGGATCCAGGTCAACGGCGAGAGCATTTACGGGACCAGCGCCGGACCCTTCCCAAACCTGCCCTGGGGCCGCAGCACCCAAAAGCCCGGGAAAATCTTTGTCCAGGTTTTTGATTGGCCGCAAGGTGACCTGGTCATTCCGGGTATGAGTCAGAAAATCGTCAAAGCCTTTCTGCTCGCAGACCCGAAACAAAGTCCACTCGAATTTAAAACAACGGGAACGGATTTGCTCGTGAAGCTCCCGGCCCAGGCTCCTGACCCTGCCGCCAGCGTGTTAGTGCTCGCCGTCGGATAAAAAAGTTCCCGTCCGGCCAAGGATTAGCCGCCGGTTATCTTGACTTTGTTGCTTGAAACACATAAACTTTTTGTTTAATTGCACCTTTTACCGTTTCATTTTTTTTTGACCAGATGAAGAGAGGAGACTTTTTTTGAAATTAACGGTGATTCCGGAGCGGTGTTCAGGCTGCAAGATCTGCGAGCTGGTCTGCGCCT
>MGQK01000081.1:80485-80629 GCA_001797815.1 Deltaproteobacteria bacterium RBG_13_61_14
CAACCCCAAGAAGGCCAGCCTCCGGGTGATGGTGCTCTATCCCCACCCGGTGGTCCGGCTGCCGGTGGTCTGCCAGCAGTGCAAGGATCCCAAGTGCGCTTCCAATTGCCCGGTCAATTGCATCCACTACCAGGATGGGCTGGT
>MGQK01000081.1:80636-95153 GCA_001797815.1 Deltaproteobacteria bacterium RBG_13_61_14
GACCAGGACGAGTGCGTGACCTGCCACAACTGCGTCCTCTCCTGCCCCTTCGGCGCCATCTTCACCCACGACGATTTCGACGTGCCCTTCAAGTGCGACCTTTGCCAGGGCGACCCGCAGTGCGTCAAGGCCTGTCCCAAACAGGCGATCCAGTATGTGCCCAAGCACATCATCGGCCAGACCCAGCGCATGCGCCACGTGCTCAATTACGCCAACATGCGCCAGGTCGAATACGTGGAGGCGGGCGAGAAAAAGGTGCTGCGCTACGTCCAGGCGCCCATCCCCGACCGCGGCAACCCCCAGACCGGAGATTGAAATGAAAGTGAAAGGCGGTTATTTCTGGAAGGCGCTCTTCGTGGACCTGAGCGCGGGCCAGGCCTTCGGCCTGCCCTTTGACGAGGAATTCGCCAAGAAATATATCGGCGGCCGGGGATTCAACATCAAGTTCCTGTGGGACAACCTGCGCCGACATAAATTCAAGATCAACCCCTTCGGCCCGGAAAACGTGATTTGTATGTCGCCGGGTCCGCTCGGCGGCACCTACACCGTGGCCGCCGGCAAGACCAGCTTCGCCACCATCTCGCCCGCCACCGGCATCTACGGCGATTCCTCCATGGGCGGAGTGTTCGGCCCCGAGTTCCGCCAGACCGGCCACGACGCGCTCATCCTCTCCGGCCGCGCGCCCGAGCTTTCCTATTTGCTGATTGACGGCGCCAAGGTGCGGATCGTCCCCTTCCCCGAGCTCAAGGGCAAGAGCGCGCTGGAGGCCGAAGGCATGATCCGGCAGCAGACCGGCGACCAGGATCTGAAGATTGCCGTGATCGGCCCGGCTGGCGAGAACCGGGTCGTCTTCGCCTGCGTCAACTCCGACTGGTCGCGGAACGCGGGCCGGGTCGGGATCGGCGCGGTGCTGGGCTCCAAGAACCTGAAGGCCATCGCGGTCCGGGGCGCCTGCGACCTGCCGGTGGCCGAGGTGGGCCAGTTGATGGAGATCACCAACGCCGGCTTTGCCCGGCTCAAGTCGCACAAGCTCTTCAGCTTCTGGCAGGAGCAGGGGCTGATGAGCGTGGTGGATTACGTCAACGGCATCGGCGTGATGCCCACCTACAACTTCAAGGACGCCCACTTTGACCGGGCTGACCAGATCAACGGCTTCGTGATGGAAGAGCGCTACAAGATCGGAGACACCGCCTGCTTCTGCTGCCCCATGAGCTGCGGCAACGCCTGCCTGGTCAAGGAGGGCAAATATTCGGGCGCGGTCTGCGAGGGGCCGGAGTATGAGACCGCCTGCATGTTCGGCTCCAACCTGGGGATTGACAACTTCGCTTTCATTGTGCGCGCCAACCAGCTTTGCGACGAACTGGGGATTGACACCATCAGCACGGCCAACCTGATCGGGGTGATGATCGAGGCGGTGACCAGCGACCTGGTGCCGGTGGAAGAAGTGGACGGCCTGGCGCTGGAATGGGGCGATGAAGAAGGCGTGATTACGCTCATGCACAAGATCGCGAACCGGGAGGGCGTGGGCGACACCCTGGCCGGCGGAAGCAAGGCGGTGATCGCCCGCTGGCCCCGGCTCAAGCCGATCATCAGCCAGGTCAAGGGACTGGAGCAGTCGGCCTACGACGCGCGCACCGCGGTCTCCATGGCGCTCGCCTATGCCACCTCGGACATCGGCGCCCACCACACCCGCGCCTGGACCCTGGCCCACGAGATGGAGCAGGGCCTGAACTGGTCGCCGGAGAAAAAGGTGGACCTGGTCATGTATCACCAGACCGTGCGGCCGCTGTTTGACATGCTCGGGGTCTGCCGGCTGCCCTGGATCGAGCTGGGCTTCCCGGAGGACTATTATGAGCAGGCCTACCAGGCGGTGACCGGCGTCAAATATTCGCTTCAGGATCTCCTGGCCAAGTCGGCGCTGCTCTATGACTTGACCCGGCTGATCGGCGTCAAGCTGGGCATCTCCCGCCAGGACGACCAGCCGCCGGACCGCACCTTTGACCAGCCGGTGCTCTCCGGCCCGCAAAAAGGCAAGGTGGTGCGGCGCGAGGATTTTGAGGAACTGCTCGAGCTTTACTACCGCAAGCGCGGCTGGGATCAGAACGGAATTCCGCCCCAGGAGCGGGAGCGGGAATTCAGCGAGCCCTTGGTCTCGGAATGAGCCGGGGTAAAGAGTCCATGCCCGATACCAGAAGGCCTTACCCCCGCCTGGTCACGGTGAAATTCACCTCCCGCCTCCGCTTTGATCTCGGCCGCGATCAGGAACACGTCCGGGCCGACAGCATTGCGGAACTCCTGGCCGAACTGGAACACCGCCACGGCGATTCCTTCCGCCATTGGTCGGAGCACTACAAGATCTTTGTCAACGGATCGAGCATCGCCACGCTCCACGGCTCGAACACCAAGCTCGCTGACGGAGACGAGGTCGTTTTCCTCCTGCCCGTGGCCGGCGGCTGACCAGATTGGAAAACAGGGGTATTTCCAAGCCGCTCGCTGTCTCTATGCATTTTTGAAAACTAAAAACTAAAGACCTGACCCCATTTACAAATCTTGCGCTTTTGATCCCTCCATGATAACCTCTGCCTTTCAGGAATATTTTCCATGGACGGCGTCATTACTTTTCACCCCTCTCGCCGCGAATTCGAGCGCCTGGCGCGGCGGGGCAACCTGATCCCGGTCTATGCCGAGATCCTTTCCGACCTGGAGACCCCGGTCAGCGCCTTTCAGCGCCTGGCCGGCTCGGACTATGCTTTTCTGCTCGAAAGTGTCGAGGGCGGAGAGAAATGGGCCCGCTATTCCTTCCTGGGCGCTGACCCGCAGGTCATCTTCCGGAGCAAGGGCAACCGCGCCGAAATCATCCGCGGCGCCGTGGCCCAGCGCCTCAACGGCTTCCGCGACGCGCTCGAACCCCTGAAAGCGCTCCTGGCCGAATACAAACCCGTGCCGGTGCCTGGCCTGCCCCGCTTCTTCGGCGGCGCGGTCGGCTACCTGGCCTACGACATGGTCCGCTATTTTGAAAAGCTGCCGGATGCCACGGTGGACGAACTGGGGGTCTGGGATTCGCATTTCTTCATCACCGACACCCTGGTGATCTTCGATAACGTGCGCCATACCCTGAAAGTGGTGGTCAACGCCCACCTGGGCCAGGGCCAATCGCCTGAAAAAACTTACGCCAAGGCCTGCACCCGGATCGAGGGGATCATCGCCCGGTTGCAAGCGCCCGTGGCCCCGCCCCCGCCCCGGCCTTACCCGGGCGAGCTCAAGTTCCAGAGCAACTTTACCCGGGCCCAATATTATGAGGTGGTTCGCAGGTGCAAAAAATATATCCGGCAGGGCGACATCATCCAGGTGGTGCCCAGCCAGCGCTTCCGGGCGCCGGCCAAAGTGGACTCGTTCGAGCTTTACCGGGCGCTCCGGCACGTCAACCCTTCGCCCTATCTTTTTTATTTGCGGCTGGGCGGAGAAACCCTGGTTGGATCCTCGCCCGAGGTGCTGATCCGGGTCGAGGGAAGACAGGCGGAGCTGCGGCCGATTGCCGGGACGCGGCCCCGGGGAAGGACGCCGGAAGAGGACCGCAAATTGGAACACGATTTGCTTTCCGATCCCAAGGAGATGGCCGAGCATATCATGCTGGTGGACCTGGGGCGGAACGACCTGGGCCGGGTGTGCAAGACCGGGAGCGTGAAGGTGACCGAGCTGGCGGTGGTCGAGCGCTACAGCCACGTCATGCACATCGTTTCCAACGTGCAAGGCGAGGTGGCCAAGGGCCGGGATTGCTACGACGTGCTCCGCTCGTCCTTTCCGGCCGGGACCTTGACCGGCGCGCCCAAGATCCGGGCGATGGAGATCATCGAGGAGATGGAGTCGGAGAAGCGGGGTTGTTACGGCGGGGCGGTCGGCTATTTCAGTTTCACCGGCAACATGGACATGTGCATTGCCATCCGCACCATCCTGATCAAGGACGGCATGCTCAACCTCCAGGCCGGCGGCGGGATCGTGGCCGACTCGAAACCCGCGCGCGAATACCAGGAGACCGTGAACAAGGCCAAGGCCCTGATCAAGGCGGTGGCCATGGCGCGAAGCGGATTGAAAGTCAGCTAACCGCACTTTCCATTTTGGATTTTAGATTTTGGATTTTGGATTAGCGGTCGGCAGGCAATCCAAAATCCGCAATCCCCAATCCAAAATTTGTGCTAGGGACAAATTGATGTTGCTCATGATAGATAACTACGACTCCTTCACCTACAACCTGGTCCAATACCTGGGCGAGCTGGGGGCCGCGGTCAAGACCTTCCGCAACGACAAGATTACGATCGCCGAGATCGCCCGGATGCGGCCCCGGCAGATCGTGATCTCGCCCGGGCCCTGCACGCCGAAAAAGGCCGGGATCTCGGTGGAGGTGGTCAAGCACTTCGCCGGCCAGGTGCCCATCCTTGGCGTCTGCCTGGGTCACCAGAGCATCGGCGCGGCCTTCGGCGCCAAGATCGTGCTCGCCAAGCGCCTGATGCACGGCAAGACTTCGCCCATCCGCCACGACGGCCAGACCATCTTTAAAAACCTGCCCGACCCCTTCTCCGCCACCCGCTACCATTCCCTTTTGATTGAGCGCAAGTCCCTGCCCGAATGCCTGGCTATCTCCGCCTGGACCCGGGAAGGCGAGATCATGGGCGTCCGCCATAAAAAGTTCCTGGTCGAGGCCATCCAGTTCCACCCAGAATCTATCTTAACCGCCGAGGGCAAACACCTCCTGAAAAACTTCCTCGCCCTCTCTTCCCGCGCACGCTAGAGGCTTGAGGAGTTTATCCAGGCATTCGTTTCTTGACCAAGACAAGTATAATTGGTAGTAGTGTCGTTTAGGGTCAGAGCTTCACTTGGAAGATAACTGAGTTAAGTTTCATGTGAAGCTCTGACCCCCATCTTCTTAACGGCCGAGGGCAAACACCTCCTGAAAAATTTCCTCGCCCTCTCCGGGGCGTAACGCACGTAAGACTTCTTCTCCCTCTTTTCCGGCCGGCCACCCGAGAAAAAGATTCGAGCAGGCGCAGGTTGATTCAAGCCGGTAGCTCAACCCGGTATTTCTCGATCAGGTGGTCCGGGAAAAAGGACTCTTTGGCCTGGCGAAGGCCCGGCTCGCCCAGATCCTGCTCGCGGTTGATCCAGGCGACGTCCGGCCAGGCGTTTTTCACGTATTCGTGGGTCAGGGTGGGGTAAAGGCCCTCGAGCTCGGGGTTGGCCTTTTCCACGTGGATGACCGCGGTGTCCGGGTTCAAACTCTCGCCCAGGGAGAAAGCCTGGATCTTGCCGGCTACCGCGATGCAGGCGCCGGCAAAGCTGAGCCGATCGGCATGGCGCAGGGCGATGGCGATCGAGCGGTGTTCCAGCCGCAGGCCCGGGTCTTCCTCGCAGTGCTTGAGGTTGCACCAGTATTCCTGCAGCTCCAGGCACTGCTGCACCAGCTCCGGGGTGAACGGGAGGTAAGCCCAGTCGTGGCTGCCAGTAAAGCGCTTGATGTGGTTGCGCTTGCGCGAGTAGCGCCGGCCGGCCAACGTGGCCAGCGCTTCCCGCGAATACACGTAATCAAAGTTGTCCCGGTCCGGGGTGATCACCAGCTCGGGCAGTTCCGGGGCCAGCGCCTTGGCCACGGCCGCGGGCACCCGCTCCATCCGGCCAGGATGACCCGCCTGCGCCATCGCCTGGAACAGGCGCTTGACCTCTCTGAAATCCAGCTTCGGCCCCTTCGGCGGAAAGAGGTAAGGCAGGGTCCCCTCGATCGGCGCGGCCATCAGATAAAGCACCTCTGCCGCAACCCGCCAGGAAAAGCGGTTCTTATGGTTCCACATGAAGAGATTGGTAAAAGTAAGCTCGGAGATCTCGGGCGGAAACCGCCGCAGGAAGTCGGTGATGACTTCACGGTCGCCGAGTTCAAGCTCTTTGAATCCGGGCAGGCGAAAGGGCTGATCCATGCGGAACTCCTGGAGAGGCTTTAGGCGTTAGGCATTAGACTTTAGGCTTCAGGCCGGAGCAAAGATACTATTCATTATTGAATAAGTCCCCCTTGGAGCCTAAGGCCTAAAGTCTAAAGCCTCTCTTTTACTCCACTTGTATGAACTTATCGCGCTTGGCCCCGCAGACCGGGCAGGTCTCCGGCGGAATTCCGTCCACCACGTAGCCGCACACCGAGCAGACGTGGAAGTGGGACTCCCGCTCCGCGGCCAGGTCGCTCATCGCCTGCTTGTAAAGCGTCTTGTGGTATTCCTCCGCGTCCTTGGCCTGGGTGAAGGCCAGGCGAGCGGCGTTGTCGTCGTCGGCCTCCGCCTGCTTGATGAATTGGGGGTAGTGGTTCTCGCTGACAATGGTCTCGCTCTCGAAGCTCCGCTGCAGGTTTTCCTCGGTGTTCCGGATAATCCCCATCAAGCGGAGCGCGCGGGTGGCGTGGACAAACTCGGCCGCACTCACCGCCCGAAACAGTTTGGCGATCTGCGGATACCCGTCCTGCTCCGCCTTTTCGGCAAAGCTGCGCAGGCGGACGGTGGCCTTGGCCTCGCCCACAAACGCCTCGAACAAGTTCTTTTCCGTTTCGGTCATTCCGTCCATGGCTTCTCCTCGTCCGGTGCCGGGCCAAACTTTCCGCCCGCGCTTAATTCAGCGGCTCGAACTGGTCCTTTTCCGCCCCGCACTGAGGGCAGGTCCAGTCGTCCGGCAGTTTGGCAAAGGGTGTCCCCGCCGGCACCCCGTTGTCCGGGTCGCCCGCGGCGGGATCATAAATATAACCGCACACCTGACATTCATACTTCTGCATCCTTCCCTCCTTCTCTTTCAGTCTTCGTCCCGGCCTCCTCGGCCCCGCGCAAGAGCTCCTGGAGCAGGATGTCGCGGTTGCGGTTCCGCCGCGGCGGGGAGGAGAGGCCGAGAAGATAAACCGGGCGGTCCGACTCAAGCCCCATCTAATTGGCTTCTCTGTTTCTCCTGGAACCAGGTTTCCGGATCGCTCAGGTATTGGACGGTGTCGCTGACCAACTGATAGTGGCCGCGCTCCTCGCCGGCCAGCCGCTCGAAAAACTCTTGCGCAAAGGCGTCCCGCGATTTCGGGATCAGGTCCCGGTAAAACTTCTCGTTCTTCTCTTCCAGCACCAGGGCGGTCTCAAGCGCCTGGATATCATCGCTGTCGCCCTTGAGGTGCTTGGCCTGCTCCTGGACCAGTCGCGCGAAAACCTTGCCCGGCGCTTCGATGGGGGCCGCAACTCCCTTGGTCTCGGGCCAGGGACGCTTTTCCTGCAAGGCCTGAAACACGTCCCGGATCCGCTCCAAGTGGCCGTCCTCCTCCTTGACCAGATGGGCGAAGATCTGCTTGCCCAGTTGGTGCTTGGCCTGGTCCCGCGCCTGGACGTAAAAGGCCTTGCCTTTCAACTCGATCTCAATCGCCTCTAAAAGCGCCGCCTGGCGGTCATGTTGCGCCATCGCTTTGGCTCCCTTCCATCCTCGTTTTATTACAGGTTCTATGTAAGTTAGCAACTTTCTCTCTACCTTTCAAGCCTTCGGTTCGATGGATACAATCCCTATCCCTGAAATCATCCTCTCTCGCCTCTCGTCTTGGCTTCACTATCCCCGGCACTTGCCCTGGCACCCGCCGGGAAGCACGGGTTTGATTCCCTGGGGGAAATCAGATAGAATTTTTTCAGATGTCTTCAGGCGTTTCCGGTGCGCGGCGCATCGCGGAATGCGCACTTTTCCAAGGGGTTAGTTGTCTGAAACCATAGGGAATGTCAGATCCCCGCCACATCGAAAGGGTCTTTCTCCTTTTCCCGCCTATCCGTTTATACCGCGAGACGATGAAGCTCGTCTTCTCGCCTCTCGGTGTCAGCTACCTGGCGTCGTTCATCCGCCAGGACGTGGACGTCGCCATCATGGACGCGGTGGCCGAAGGCTTTGACCACGAGGTGGAGCTGGACGAGGACTTCATTTCCTACGGCTCGCCGCTTTCCGAGATCCGCAAACGGATCGAGGCTTTTCGGCCACAAGTGGTGGGCATCACCTGTCTCTTCTCCTCGGTCTTTCCGGTCATCCGCCAGCTCTGCCGCATGGTCAAGCAGGTGGACCCCAACATCCTCACCGTCATCGGCGGAACCTACCCCTCTTTTCTCCCCGAGCATTGCCTGGGGGAGGAGAGCCTGGACCTGATCGTGCTGGGCGAAGGGGAGGACAGCTTCCGCGACCTAATTCTCCGGCTGCGCGAGGGCCGGCCGCTCGGCGAGGTGGACGGTCTCGCCTTTCGGGTGGACGGCAAGGTGGTGGTCCAGCCCAAGACCCGCTGGATCGCCGACCTGGACACCATCCCCTTTCCGGCCCGCGACCTTTTGCCCATGGAGGTTTACGCCCGGATCAACGTGCCCCACAGCCTCAGCGCCAAGGAAAAGCTCAACACCCCGCTCATCACCTCCCGCGGCTGCCCGGCGCGGTGCATCTACTGCTCGAGCTCCCGCTACTGGGGCCACCGCTTCCGGGCGCGCTCGCCGGAGAACGTGCTCGACGAGATCGGCGAGCTGATCGAGCGCTTTAGTATCCGCGAGCTCCAGTTTGAGGACGACAACTTTACCGCCAACCCGAAGCGGGCCAAGGCCATCCTCCAAGGCATCCTCGACCGGGGCTACCAGGTCTCGTTCAATTTCCCGAACGGGGTGGCGCTGTGGACGCTGGACGAGGAGTTGGTGGAGCTGATGAAGGCAGCCGGCTGCTACGAGATGACGCTGGCTTTCGAGTCCGGCAGCCAGTTCGTGCAGGACCACATCATCAAGAAGCCGCTCAACCTCGAGCGCGCCCGCCGGATCACCCGGCTCATCCACCAGAAGAAAATCCGCACCAACGCCTTCTACATCTTCGGCTTCCCCGGCGAGACCCGCGAGCAGATGCAGGAGACCTTCCGCTTCGCCCGGGAGATGAAGACCCACATGGCCTACTTCTTTATCGCCAACCCCCTGCCCGGCACCGAGCTTCACCGCCTGGCCCGGGAACAAGGCATCCTGCCCGACGACTTCAACTTCGAGAACCTGACCTTCACCCGCTCGGTGTTCAAGCCCGGACTGTTCCGGCCTCGGGAGTTGGAGCGCCTGGCCGGCCGGGAGTTCGTAAAATACAACCTCCGCGCCTTCTTCCGCCACCCCTGGATCCTGTTCAAGAAGGCAATCGTGGACCTGCTCCTCCGCCGGCCCCGCTACACCCTGGGTCTGCTGATCCGGGTCTGGAAACGGAACCTCCGCTAAGCCGATGGCCACCCCCATCCTCCACCGCGAATGGCGCCAGGCCCTGCTCGCCGCGATCGTGCTCAAGCTGGCCGCGCTCGCCGTCCTCTACTGCGGCTGGCAATTCATCCCCAAGCCCCTTTACCCGGCCGACCTCTGGATGACCCGGCCCGCCACCTCCTTTGGCGATAACCTGGTCAACTTCGACGGCGCCTGGTTCGTGCGTCTGGCCGCCCTCGGCTACCGCCGCCTCGCCGCCGGCGACTACGACCTGGCCGCGGAGACCAAACGCCTGCGCGTGCTCGATTCCCTCGGCTACCAGCAAGGGCTCTACCCCGGCGACCCGGCGCGCCTGGACCGCGGCTACGGCTTCCGCCACTGGCCGCTCTTCCCTTGGCTGGTCCGAGCCACCGCCCTCATCGTCCGCGACTACGTCACCGCCGCGGCGCTGCTCGCCAACCTCGGCTACCTCGCCTTCGCGCTCCTCTTCTACGCGCTCGTCCGCCTCGACTTTGACCACGCCGCCGCCCTCAAGGCCCTGCTCTTCGCCTCCATCCATCCCGGCGCCTACAGCCTGACCGCCGGCTTCAACGAAAGCCTCTTCATGGCTCTCACCGCCGGCGCTTTCCTCGCCGGCCGCAAAGACCGCTGGCTCTGGGCCGGGCTGCTGGCCGGCCTGGCCTGCACCACCCGCATCCTGGGCGAGATCATCCTGGTCCCGCTGCTCTACGAGTATCTCCGCCGCACCTGCAACCCGGAAGCCGGGCCCGCCCCGCTCAGCGCCGTGCTCGGCCCCGAGAACCTGCGCCGCGCCTGGCAGCGCTTCCGAACCCGGCCGGCCTTGCTCTGGCTGCTCCTCATCCCGGCCGGCACCGGCGTAGTGCTCCTCACCTTCCAACAGACCGCGGGCAGTGCCTGGGTCTTTTTCGGCGCGCACGAGGCCAACGTCCACGGCCATATCAACTGGCCCTGGCTCATGCTGATGGAAACCTATCGCAAGGGCGCTCACGTCTGGCTTAAGGAAATTCCGCTCCACGCCGCGCTCCTCCTGGTCATCCTGGCGTCGCTCCGCCATCTCCGCAAGTCCTACCTGCTCTGGATGATCCTCTTCTTCCTCATCCAGACCGCGAACGCCAATCACTCCTACCTCCGCTACCAGATCCAGTGCCTGCCCCTGTTCATCGGCCTCGCCGAGATCGGGCGCCGGCACCCGGCCCTGGAAGCGGGCATGATCGCGCTCAGCGCCGGCCTGTTCGGCGTGTTCGCGACCATGTTCATCAACGGCTATTGGACGGCATGATGGAAAAGCATGAGCCGGAACGCGTGGTGATCCTGGGCGGCGGCCCGGCCGGGCTGGCCGCGGGCAAGGTGTTGGCGGACCATGGCCGGCCCTGCACCGTGTTCGAGCAGGACGAGGCCGTGGGCGGACTGTCCCGCACCCACTCCTACCAGGGCTTCCTCTTCGACCTCGGCGGCCACCGCTTCTTCACCAAGAAGAACGAGCTCGACCAATTCCTCCGCGCCCTCCTGGCCGACGAGCTGATTGACGTCGCCCGCTCGAGCAAGATCTACTTCCGCCACCGGTACTTCAATTACCCGCCCACCCTGCTCAACGCTTTCTTCGGCCTGGGCCCGATCACCTCGGCCCAGATCCTGCTCACTTTCCTGCGGGAAAAGCTCCGCTACCAGAAGCCGGCCATCGTCACCCTGGAAGACTGGATGGTTTCCCAGTTCGGCCGCGCCATGTACGAGATTTTCTTCAAGACTTACACCGAGAAGGTCTGGGGCATCCCCTGCTCGCAAGGCTCCGCGATCTGGGCCGCCCAGCGGATCAAGGGGCTGTCGCTCCTGGCCACCCTCAAGGAGGCGGTCTGGCCCGGAACCAAGGACCGGCCGGTGAGCCTGATCGGGAGTTTCAAATACCCCGCCCACGGCATCGGCCGCATCTCCGAGCGCCTGGCCCAGGAGATCCGCAAACACGGAGAGGTCCGGCTCAACTCCCGGGCGGCCCAGATCCTCCACGACGGCCGGCGGGTGACCGGCGTCCGGGTCCAGACCCGTGACCGTCAGAGCTATGATTTCCCCGGCGGGCGCTTCTTCTCCAGCATCCCGGTCACCGAGCTGGTCCAGAACTTCGACCCGCCGGCCCCGCCCGAGGTGCTCGAGGCCAGCCAAGCGCTCCGCTACCGGGACCTGCTGATCGTGGTCCTGCTCTTTGACGCCGAGCGCATCACCCAGGACACCTGGATCTACATCCCGGACCCGGAGATCCCCTTCGGCCGGCTCCACGAACCCACCAACTGGTCCCCGGCCATGAGCCCGCCCGGCAAGACCGCGCTGGTCTTCGAATACTTCTGCTTCGAGACCGACCCGATCTGGAAAGAGCCGGACGGCCGGCTGATCGAGATGACCCGGGAGAGCTTCCGCCGGATCGGGCTGGCGCCCGGCGCCGCGGACCGGATCATCGGCGGCTGCGTGGTCCGCGCCAAGAAGGCCTACCCCATGCACGAGATCGGCCACGAGCAGCCGCTCCAGATCCTCCAGGAATTCGTGAACCGCTTCGGGAACCTCACCCTGATCGGCCGCTACGGCACCTTCATCTACAACAACATTGACCACTCGATCGAGACCGGGATCCAGGCCGCGCAAAACCTGCTCGGCGCCCGCCCCGCCGGCACCGGCGCGATCCCGCCGGATGAATACCTGGAAGTCAAATATGAATGACCCGGCCCCCGCCTGCCGGCTGTGCGGCGGCACCGCCTCCCGGCTCTACCTGGCCCGGGTCTATGCCATCGGCGGGCAGAGCTACGACCTGCGCCAGTGCCGGGACTGCCGGCTGGTCTTTGTCCACCCGTTCCCCCAAGTGGAAACCCTGCGCGGCCTCTATTCCGAAAACTATTTCCATTCCGATTTTGCCTGCGGCATCCGCGCCGGCAGCTACCTGGAAACCGAGCGCTCGCGGGTGGAGGAATACCGGGAGATCCTCCAGGAGATCCAGCGGCGCAAGCCCCGGGGCCGGCTCCTGGAAGTGGGTTGCGCCGCGGGCAGCTTCCTCAATTACGCCCGGCGCGCGGGCTTCGAGGTGACCGGGGTGGACATCTCCACCTGGGCCGCCCGGACCGGGCAGGAACAGTTCAGCCTCGACATCCGCGCCGGCCGGCTCCAGGAAGTCAAGCTCCCGGACCGCCGGTTCGACGTGGTCTTCCTGGGCGACCTCCTGGAACACGAGCCCGAGCCGGTCACCTTTCTTCAGGAGGTCTTCCGGATGCTCACGGACGACGGCCTGGTGGTGATCAAGGTGCCGGTCTATGTCAACTCCTTTTACTACCTGCTCTTCCGGCGCCTGCCCTGGCAATGGACGCTGGGCAAGCTCGATCATCGCCTGCTCCAGGCCCTCAAGATCCATCAAGACGAGGTCCGGTTGCCGCCTTATCACCTTTTCGAGTTCTCGCCCAGGACTCTGGCCCGGCTCTGTCGCCGGGCGGGCTTAAAGATCGTGGCGCGCCAGAACTCGCTCTTGATCCCCGAATTTCTCTCCCGCCACCCCAAGGGCTGGAGCGAGAAGCTCGTGCTCCGGGGGTTTCGTCTGCTCAAGTTTCTGGTGGCCACTTTCAATGTTCACGGCGGACACGTGATGGTCCTGGCCGTCAAGGAGGCCGCGGCCTGATGGCGCGGATTCTGCTAGTGGAGTCCGGGGTGGAGAGACCCGGGAGCTTCGTCTATCAGGTCTATCCGCCCACCGGGCTGATGTACCTGGCGGCTTACTTGCGCCAGAAGGATCCCGGCCACCAGCTCCGGCTCCGCGACTTCCTGATCGAGCGCCGGCCGGCCCCAGCCCTGGCCGATGAGGTCCAGAGCTTCCGGCCCGACCTGATCGGCATCCACGCCATGAGCTTCCAGGCCAGCCACTTGCTCCGCCTGGCCCGGGTCGCCAAGGCCGCCCGGCCCGAGGCCGAGGTCATCGCCGGCGGGCCGCACCCGACCATTGACCCGGCCTCGGTGCTCCTGCCGGGCGATGTGGACGCTGTCGTCCTGGGCGAGGGCGAGGCGACCTTTGCCGATATTGTCTCCCGCCTGGCGCAGGGGCAAGACCTGGCCGAAGTCCCGGGCACGGTGGTGCGGCGAAACCGCGAGCTGGTCCGGGGCCCGGAGCGCCCCTTCCTGGAAAACCTCGACCAGCTTCCCTTCCCGGCCTGGGACCTGATTGATCCCTCCCGCTACTTCGCCGACCGGGTCCTCAACCAGAACGATCTGCGCTGGCGACGCGAGGTGGCCACCCTCTTCACTTCCCGCGCCTGTCCTTACGGCTGCATCTACTGTCACAACATGTTCGGCAAGCGCTTCCGCCCGCGCTCGCCCGGCAATGTGCTGGCCGAGATCGAGTTGCTGGCGGCGGAGCACGGCATCCGCGAGTTCCATTTCATTGATGACTGTTTCAACTTCCAGCCGGAGCGGGCCAAGGCCATCCTGCAAGGGATCCTGGACCGGGGGCTCGACCTCAAGCTCGCCTTTCCCAACGGCATCCGCGGCGACCGCCTGGACGATGAACTGCTGGACTTGATGAAGCGGGCGGGGACCTATAAGATCAACTTCGGGATCGAGAGCGGTTCCCGGCGCATCCAGAAGCTGATCCAGAAGGGCCTGGACCTGGGGGTGATCGAGGACGCGATCGCCCGCACCGCCGCGGCCGGGATCTTCACCCACGGCTTCTTCATGCTCGGCTTTCCCGGCGAGACCGAGGCGGAGATGCGTGAGACCATCGCCTTGGCCTGCCGCTCGCGCCTGCACACCGCCGGGTTTGCGCTGCTCTCGCCCTTTCCCGGCACCCGGGTCCGGCAGATGGCGGAAGAGAGGGGGATCGCGATCGCTTACCGTCCCGAGGACACCTCTTATGCACAATTGAGTGCAAACCTGAGCGCGGTGGACGACGCCGCCTTGCTCCGCCTGCACCGGGAGGCGCACCGCCGCTTCTACTTCCGGCCGGGGCAGCTCGGGCGCATCCTCCGGGCCATGCCCCGCCGCTCGGACCTCTTTCGCCTGGCCCGGCGCCATTACCGGCTGAAGTTCGTGTGAGCCATGACCGCGACCTTTTCCCAACCTTCGCGCCGGCTGGAACGCCTGGCCCTGCTCCTGGTGCTGCTTCTGGGCCTGGCGCTCCGGCTCGCGCACTTCCAGTTTTTCATCCCCTATTTCTATTACCTGGACGAATTCCGCACCACCGCTTTGGCCCTCCGCCTGTTTCAGGAGCGCACCCTCGACCCGCACTTCAGCCTCTATCCCG
>MGQK01000081.1:95213-95341 GCA_001797815.1 Deltaproteobacteria bacterium RBG_13_61_14
CCGCGGTCTGGCACAGCGGCTCGCTCGCCCCCGTCTTTGCCGCGGCGGACCGGCTCGACGACCACGACGTCAACCTGATCCTGGTCGGCCGCAGCGTCGCCCTCCTGGCCGGCACGGCCTCCATCTAC
>MGQK01000081.1:95371-99925 GCA_001797815.1 Deltaproteobacteria bacterium RBG_13_61_14
ACCCTCCCTTGATCTTCGTGGCCCTGGCTCACCTGCTCCGCGGCTCGCGGGAAGGGATGACCGTCTTCCAGTCCCTGCTCGACCGGCGGCTCCTCCTCTTTATCCTGACCGCGGCCGGGGCCGCCTTTGCCACCTCCCCTTACTGGTTCTGGGATTTGGCCGAGAACCTGAAAACCGTGCCCTGGATTTATTTAAACAGCCAGCTCAACTCTTTCTATCACGTCAGCGACGATGCCTGGTGGCACGACCTTTACTTCTACACCCTGGTCATCCACTGGCCCTTCATCATGGGAATTCCACTCGCTCTATTAAGCGCCCTCGGCTTTATTCTCTATGCCGGCGCCACCCGCGGGAAGGGATTCCTGCTCTGGTCTTACCCGCCCTGTTTCATGTACCTGATCCCGACCGCGCTTCCCGGCAGCGTCCCTTATTACTCTTTCATTTTCCTGGTGCCCTTCGCCTGCGTGGCCGCGGTTTACGTCCTCAAGCGCCTTTTCGACTCGCCCGGGCTCGGCCGCAAAGCTTTTGCCGGGTTTCTCCTGGGCCTGTGCCTCGTCTCCTCCGCCTGGTCGGTCAACTCCTACCGCGATTACTTCTTCGGCCCGTTTGATCAAGCGCGGCCCTGGCTGGAGGAGCACCTGCCCGAGAGTGCGGACGTAGTCCTGGTCTCGGTCTATTTCCTGGGGCCGGCTTTCCATTTCGCCCGGAGCGAGAGCATCTGGCCCCACCTGGTGACCGAGGAGTGGCTGCAAAAGCGCCAGCCGGATTATTTGCTGGTGGATACCCGCGCGCTCGGGGGATTCCGCAAGTTCTATCGCCGGCTCTGGGTGGCGCCGCTCTTTGACCGGCTCCTGGCCGGAGAACTGGGCTACCGGGTCCTTCACCGCTTCCCCACCCGCTACACGGGCGAGCGATACTTCAAGGCGCTGGATGTCGAGCACGACTCCGAGTTGGTGGTGCTCAAGCGCGGGGTTCGGCCATGAAGGTGCTGCTGATCAACCCCCCCTGGACGATCAAGCGCCGCAACCTCTGGGCCAAGATCGGCGGCGTGCTCCCGCCCCTGAGCCTGGGATACCTGGCCGCGGCGGTCCGGCAAGAGGGGGTGGACGTCCGCATCCTGGACCTGAACGCGCCCCAGACTTCGGTCGAGCGGGTGACCGACCACTTGCGTGACGGCCGCTACGACTGGGTCGGCATCACCGCCACCACCAACCTGGTCCACAACGCCCGCCGGGTCGCCGCCCATGTCCGCCGGGAACAGCCCCAAGCCCAGATCGTGTTGGGGGGGGTGCACCCCACGGTTTTGCCCGAGGAAGTGCTGTCCTGGCCGGAAGTGGACTACGTGGTCCGGGGCGAGGGCGAGATCACCTTCACCGAACTGGTCTCGGGCCGGCCGGTGGAGAAGATCCCGGGGTTGAGCTTCAAGTCCGGAGGGGAGGCGATTCACAACCCGCCCCGCCCGCTCGTGTCCGACCTGGACGCGCTGCCCTTCCCGGCCTACGACCTGCTCCCGGTCGGCCGTTACATCCCGGCGCTCGGCGGGTATAAACGGCTGCCCGCGATCAGCGTGGTCACCTCCCGCGGCTGCTCCGGCCAATGCTCCTACTGCAACAATTTCCACGGCCGGCGGGTGCGCAAGCGCTCGGCCGGGAACGTGATCCTGGAGTTGAAACTGCTCAAGGAGCGCTTCGGCATCAAGGAGATCTATTTCTTCGACGACAGCTTTACCGAATTCCCGGGCAAGGTGAAGGCGCTGTGCGATCAGATGGTGACGGAGCGACTCGACCTCACCTGGTCTTGCTTCGCCCGCTTCAACCTGGTCAATCCCGAGCTTTTGCGGGCGATGAGGGCCGCGGGTTGCCATCACGCTTCCTACGGCATCGAGTCCGGCGACGCCCAGCTCTTGCACGGCGTGCGCAAGCCCACCGACTTCGACCAGGTCCGCCAGGTGATCGCCTGGACCCACCAAGCCGGGATTGAGACCCTGCTCGGCTTCATGCTCGGGCTTCCGGGCGAGACCCCGGAGACCATGGAGCGCACCATGCAGTTCGCGCTCGAGCTCGACCCGGACATGGTGCTCTTCGATATCACCACGCCCTTTCCCGGCACCGAGCTGTTCGCCTGGGCCAAGCGCGCGGGCATTCTCAAGACCGAAAACTGGAGCGACTACGACCTTTACACGCCGGTGATGCGCTTGCCCACGGTGAGCGAAGAAGAGATCCTCCGGTTTTACAGTCAGGCCCACCGCCGCTTTTACCTGCGGCCGCGCTACCTGGCCCGACGCTTCTTCAAAATCCGGTCCTACCAGGATTTCAAGCAGGACCTGATCGCCTTTCTCACGATCCTGGGGCTTTAACCATGGCGCCCGAACTCAGCGTGATCATCCCCGCCTTCAACGCCGCCGAGACCCTGGGCCGCTGCCTGGCCGCGCTCCAGGAGCAGGAGGGCGCGGCCGCGTGCGAGATCATCGTGGTGGACGACGCCTCTGCGGACGCGACCGCCGCCATCGCCCGAGCGGCCGGGGTCGCCTGTCTTTGCCAGGAAAGCAATCGCGGCGCGGCCGCGGCGCGGAACCGGGGCGCCCGATCCGCAAGCGCGGACCTCTTCCTGTTCGTGGATGCCGATGTGGCCCTTAAGGACCACTCGCTCCGGAACCTGCTCCGTTTCTTCGAGCAGCGCCCGGAAATCTCCGCGGCGGTGGGGACCTATGCCGCCTTGTCGCCGCGGCGCGACGCTTGCTCGCTTTATCACAACTTTTTCACCTACTACCACCACGACCTGAGCGGCGAGGAAGTGGAGTGGTTCTGGGGAGCGATCGGCGCCGTGCGCCGGAGCGCCTGGGAGGAAGTCGGGGGTTTTGACGAGCGCTACGCCGGGGCGGCGGCCGAAGACATGCAGTTCGGCTACGAGCTGGCGCTGCGGGGCCGGCGCATCGCTTACCGGCGCGACGTGCCCGGCGATCACCTCCACCGCTTCAGCTTGCGCTCCATGCTCTGGAACGACTATCGCAAAGCCGTGCTCGGGACCAAGCTCTATCTCACCCGCAAGCAACCCGGCCGACACCATCATGGCTTCTCCAACCCCGCCAATGCCGTGGCCCTGGTCGCCGCCGGCCTGTTCGGGCTCTCCTTCCTGGGTTTCCTCTTGGGCATGGTCAACAGACAAGAATGTCTGTTCCCCGCGTTCGCGCCTTGGCTTTGCCTGGCGGTTTTCCTCCTGGCCGGCCGCCGCTTCTACTCCTTCCTGGCTGAGCGCATGGGCTTCTTCTTCCTGGCCCAGGCGGTCCCGCTGCATCTTCTCTCGTTCTTGATCATTGTTGCGGGCACGGTCATGGGCCTGATCGGCCTCGCCCTGGGCCGGCCCTTGCAGGGCAAATCGCCATGGCTGTGATCTCGAGCCTTCGCTTCGCGCCCTACTTTTTGAAGCGGCAGGCGCGTTATCCGATCTACCTGATCTTTTTCGTGACTTCCAAGTGCATGGGCCGGTGCGCGCACTGCTTTTACTGGCCGTCGCTCAACCGGGAGGAAAACCCTCTCCGCCCGGACGAGGTGGATCGGATCGCCTCGTCCATGGGCCGGCTGCTCCAGGTCACCTTTACCGGGGGCGAGCCGTTCCTGCGCGACGACTTCATCAAGCTGGTCAAGACCTTCTACCGCCGCAACCGGCCGGTGAACCTGGCCCTTGCCACTTCGGGCTTCCACCCGGACCGGGTGGAGGCGGGCGTGGCGGAGCTGCTCCGGGATTGCCCGCAGAGCCAGGTGACGGTGGGGCTGCCCATCGAGGGTGATCCAGAATTGAATGACCGGATCCGGGGCGTGCCCGGCTTTTTCGAGCGCACCCGGGAGACTCTGTTTCTGCTCAAGGAGCTGAAGAAGCACTACCCCCGCTTGACCGTGCTGGTGGACCTGACCGCCTCGGCCCTGAACCAGGACCACCTGCTCAAGACCTATAACCTGGTGCGCAAGGAGCTCAGGCCGGACGTGATCAACCTGATCCTGGTCCGGGGCCAGCCCCGCGATCCGGAGAGCCTGCAACTGGACCCGGCCCAGGTGGAAACGGTGCTGCGGGTGATGGAGGAAGACATCCGGCTGGGCAAGGTCAAGGGCTTCCGCTTCTTCGGCGGCCTGCTCCATGCCAAGGACATCCTCCTGCGGCGGATGGCGCTCGACATCTACCGGGACGGAAAGCACCGGCTGCCCTGCACCGCCGGGGCGCTGGCCGGGGTGATCCAGCCGGAGGGCGAGTTGCTTCCCTGCGAGCTGTTGAAGGAATCCTTCGGCAGCCTGCGGGACCACGGCTACGACGTGCCCGCGCTGTGGAACTCGGAGCGCGGCCGGGAGATCCGCCGGCGGATCTCCGAAACCCGGTGCACCTGTTACCATCAGTGTTTTCTAAGCCCCAGCCTCTTTTTCAGCCCGCGCCTCGCCCCGGCGCTCTTGCGGGAGTGGCTGCGGATTCGGACCCGGAGAGTTTAGGAGGATTCCGATGCGTTTTGCAAAATGGTATTGGCTGGCGGGCCTGCTGGCGTTGGGGCCGCGGCTGCTTTCCGCCCAG
>MGQK01000081.1:99938-128516 GCA_001797815.1 Deltaproteobacteria bacterium RBG_13_61_14
GGACTCTGGGCCGGACGGTGGACGGGGTGGTGGTGACCGGGGACCTGCTCCCGGAGTTGATCGGCGCGCCCCTGGAGCAGATCCAGGTGTGGGCGGAGCAGGAGGGCCGACTGGTCGCCATCCCCTTCCAGGTGGACGAGATGACCCCGGACCGACGGGCCTTTATCCTGCCCGAGGGTCCCAAGTCCAACCGCGAACTTTCCGACGGCGTCTTCAGTATGCAGGACGAGGCGGCCTTCATGGCCAAGGACCTGGGCGGCCGGGTGGACCGCGCCGCCTGGCCGGAAGGGGCGGTCCAAGCGGTGGAGGTGGAAATTGTTGATCCCCTGGACTTAAGCCGCGCCTGGGCATACCTTTTCGCCTTTCCGAAACCGCCGGCGCCGGCTGGCGCCGACTACGTGATCTGGGATGCCCAGCGGGGCGAGGTGCGCACCGCCTGTTACGTGAATGGCTACCCGCCGGGCGGCAAGGCGATTTACTTCTCCCGCATCCTGGGCCAGCCGCCGGAATTCGGCAGCGGCATGGATTACGTGGACCGAATGAAGCTCCGCTTCCATTTCGAGGCGCTGTGGGGCCTGGTCGCGTTTGACGGCAATGAAGACAGCGCCGGCCAGCGGATCCTGGGCGAGAAAGATGGTCCGGTGCGGGTCCTGCGCAAGGGCCAGGTCTATTACCAGCTGCCCTTCGGGATGAAATACAACGCCGGCGGCACCCTGCAGATCTACTGGGAAAGTTTCGGGCAGGGTCCGGTGGAGCTGGAAATGCCGGGCGGAGTCTCCGCCGTGCTGCGGGAGGCGATGATGATCTCGACCGCGGACCTTTCGCCCGAGGCTTTGGGCATGCGCTTTTACACCGACCGGGATTTAGAGGGGGTCCTGATTGACGGGCGGATGGATGCCAAGGAAAAGTCGCTCGAACCCACCGGCGCGCGCTGGAACCTGATCAGCGGGGAGCAGGGCTCGCTGTTGCAACGCACTCCCAGCAACGTCCCGGTCCTTCCCAAAGAAGATGCCCGCCTGGAATGGGTGGACGATATCCGACACCTGGACCCGCCCGAGGAATTTCCCGGGTGTATCGGCTGTTTGATGAGTTACTTTGACCTTTCCGCCCTGCCCAAGGGCCTGTGGCGCTCGGCGGCGCTGTTCTACACTCCGCCCAAGAACTTCGATCCCGGGCGGGTGTCCGAGTATCTCCGGATCGAGGACCACCCGCTGGTGATCCGGGTCGCCGGCCGGACCGGTCGGAGCCATATCCTGCCCTGGCATCCCACCTTGCCGGAAGACTACTATCGCCGTTACCAGCCCTTGCCCGGCGAAAAACCTCTGCCGGATAAGCGGTAGCCCACGGCGGTTTCTGGTTCCTGGTTTCCGGTTCCGGGTTATGGAGCGTGTTTGGGGATGCGGATCCGGCCGGTCTTCCACGTCCGCTATCTCGCCTGGAAAGTGGCTTCCCAGTCTAGCATCATCTGTTCCAGCTTCCGCGCCTTCTCCGGGTATTTCAGGCTGCAATCATAAGACTCGTTCGGGTCTTTCTCCAGGTCAAAAAGCCAGGGCCCTTGCTTGCCGAACGGGTAAACCAGGACCCGGTGCCGGCGGTGGAACTTCCAATTGCCCACCCGGATCGCCTGCAGCTCGGAGCCTTGGTAAAAGTAAAGCGCCTGGTGCGGCGAGGGGCTATTGCCGGCCAGCAGCGGCAGCAGGTCTTGGCCGTCAATCGGCCGGTCGGACGGGGGTGGCGCTCCGGCGGCGGCGAGCAAAGTGGTGAAAAGATCCAGGTTCATGCCCATCCCGTCGGAGACCCGGCCGGGGGGGATCCGGTCGGGCCAGCGGGCGAGCAGGGGCACGCGCATGCCGCCGTCAAAGGTCTCGTTCTTGCGGCCGCGATAGCCGCCGGGCGAGCCTTGAAACCAGGGACCGTTGTCGCTGGTGAAAAGGATCAAGGTGTTCTGGTCCAGGCCGTGCCGGGCGAGGGCTTCGAGGATTTGCCCGGTGCTCCAGTCAATCTCTTCCACCGTGTCGCCGTAGAGGCCGGCCTGGGAACTGCCCCGGAATTCCTTGGAAGCATGGAGCGGCCGGTGCGGGAAGGTATGGGGCAAATAGAGGAAGAAGGGCTTGGGCTGAGAGCGCTCGATAAAGCCGAGGGCCTCGGCCGTGTATTTTTGGGTAAGCAGGTCCTGGTCCGCAGGCGCCGGCTCGACCACCTCGTTGCCCCGGTAGAGCTCGAACGGCTTCATGTCGTTGGAGTAAAGCGGGCCGAAATAGTAATCAAAGCCGCGCTGGGTGGGCCGGTATTCCGGACGGTCGCCCAGGTGCCACTTGCCGATGGCGGCGGTGGCATAGCCGCGTTTTCGGAGCAGGTCGGCCAGGGTCACCTCATCCAGGGGCAGCCCGGGCGGAATCCCGGCCGCTCGCAGGATCAGGTCTGGGACCGAGTTGCGCGGAAACAACACCTGGGTGATGCCGGTCCGGGGCGGGTAGCGGCCGGTGAGCAGCCCGGCCCGGGAGGGCGAGCAGACCGCGGCCGAGGAAAAGAAGTTGGTCATCCGGGCGCCTTCTATGGCCAGGCGGTCCAGGTGGGGCGTGGCGATGCTCTGCGAGCCGTAACAGCCGAGGTCGCCCCAGCCAAGGTCGTCGGCTATGATCAGAACCAGGTTGGGGAGGCCCCCCGCTTTTGCGACCTGCGCGCGCGCTCCCGGCCCGGCCAGGAGCCCGGCGGAAACCAGTGCGCTCGCGCGCAGAAAATCCCGGCGATCCATGTTTCCTCCAGGGACGGGTAAATCCCGAATGCAACCGCCCTACACTCTATCCCGCTTGCTCGCCGTTTTCAAGCCCTTTCAAGCTGCCCAGCCCTCCCTTGATAAATTTCGATCGAAGAAACGAAATTTTTGATATAGTGAAAGTGGAGGGTGCTTTACCATAGGAGTTCGGGCGATGAAACTAACGGAAGAAGAACAGGCCATCCTGGCGGGCAAGCAGGGCGAGGCGATGAGGCTGGCCTTGCAGACCCTGGTGCGTTACGGCGAAGCGTTCGGCGCGGACGCGCTGGTGCCGATCTCGAGCGCGCACCTGGCCGGGAGTTTTGCCGTGATCCTGTACCGGACCTATTACCAGGCGCTCCGGCTGATGAAGCGCGACGGGCTCCAGGTGAAAGTGCCGACCACGGTCAACCCCTGGCCGGCGGAGAATCCGAACCTGGTCAACCGAATCACCTTCGGCCGGCAAGCCTTCCTGGACGAGCACCTGGGAGCCATCGGTGTCACCCGCAACTGGTCGTGCGTGTGCTACGACCAGGAGAACGTGCCGCCCAAGGGCGCGGTGCTGGCCTGGGCCGAATCGTCCGCGGTCCAGTTCGCCAACTCGGCGCTCGGCGCCCGCACCAACCGCAACTCGGTCATGATTGACCTCTGCTCGGCGATCACCGGCAAGACGCCCCGCTTCGGCTTTCTCCTGGACCAGAACCGCCGGGCCAAGGTCCTGGTCAAGGTGCCGGCGAAGAAGCTTGACTTCTCCGCCTTGGGTTTCATCCTGGGGCAGAAGCTGGTGGGCAAAGTGGCGGTGATCGAACACCTGGACCTTTCCCGCGACGACCTCAAAAATATGGGCGCCGCCATGGCCGCGGCCGGCGGAGTGGCGCTCTTCCACGTCGAAGGCGTAACCCCCGAAGCGCCGACCCTCCGGGACGCGCTTCACGGCCGGGAGCCGGAGGAAACGATAACCGTTACCGAGGCGGAGCTGCGGGGATTACGTTCGTTCGAGGGCAAGAAGATTGACCTGGTCATCTACGGCTGCCCCCAGCTCACCCTGGCCGAGGCGAAAGCCATCGGCGAGCGTTACATTGGCAAACGGGTTTCCAAACCGGTCATCTTTTGCGTGATCCCGCGGGTGAAAGAAGAGCTCTCGGCCACGCCGCTTTATGCAAAGCTGATAGAGGCGGGAGTGAAGGTCAAGGCCGAGTGCCCGCTCGCGGCCTGGACCGTGCAGCTCCCGCCGAGGAAAAAAATCCTGGTCAACTCGGGCAAGTGCTATTACTACCTGGAAGGGACGGAATACGGAACAACCGAAGATTGCTTAAGACTAACTGGAGCCGCAATTTAGCTAAGAGGAGAAAACTATAGGCTTAAGGTGAAACTCTGGTCATAACCATTATAAATATCAAGCTATTCCACTACCTGCCCATCATGCAGCCGGACCCGGCGGTGGAGCCGCGCGGCCAGGGCCTCGTTGTGGGTGACCACCACGATGGTGACGCGCCGGGTGCGGTTGAGGTCGAGCAGCAGGTCTTCCACTACCCGACCGGTCTTGGCATCGAGGTTGCCGGTGGGCTCGTCGGCCAGGATCAGGCGCGGCTCCAAGAGCATGGCCCGGGCCACGGCCACCCGCTGCTGCTCGCCGCCGGAAAGCTCGCCCAAGCGGTGGGTCAGGCGGTGAGAGAGCCCAAGCTCGCCCAGGATCTTCCCGGCCCGGTCCGCGGCTTCGGAATGAGACAGCCCGGCGACCAGGCCCGGCATCATGGTGTTCTCGAGGGTGTTGAACTCCGGGAGCAGGTGGTGGAACTGGAACACGAAGCCGACCTTTTGATTGCGGATCGCGGCCAGCTGGTCGCGGGAAAGTTGCCCCAGGTCCTGGCCCTCGAGCAGGACCCGGCCGGCGGTGGGCCGGTCCAGCGCGCCCAGGATGTGGAGCAGGGTGCTCTTGCCGGCGCCGGAGACGCCGACCACCGCGATGGTCTCGCCCGGGGCGATGGCCAGGTCAATGCCCTTGAGCACCTGGACTTCGCCCTCCGGCCGGGGATAGGACTTGCGCAGGCCCTCCACCTTGACCAGGGGTTCCAGGATTTCCAACTCTCCGCTCATGGGGAAGACGCCCCTACGGGCGCGATGAATCGCGCCCCTACTATTTCTTTCAATGCAGCTCTATTCATATCTCAACGACTCGGCCGGCTCCATGCGCGCGGCCTGCCAGGAGGGGTAGAGGGTGGCGGCAAAACTGATCAGGATGGAGAAGATGGCCACGGCCACCACCAGCCAGGTCTCCACCCGCATGGGCATGACCGCGAACTGGTAAACCGAGGGATCCAGGTGCACAATCTGGTAAGTGATCTGGAGCCAGCAGGTGAACAGCCCCAGGGCCACGCCCAAGATCGTGCCCACCACTCCGATCACCATGCCCTGGGTGATGAAGATGCGCATGATTCCGGCGTCGGGAGCGCCCATGGACTTGAGGATGGCGATGTCGCGGTATTTCTCCATCACCACCATCACCAGCATGCTGACGATGTTGAGCGCGGCCACCAGCACGATCAGCGCCAGGATCACGGAAAAAGCCACTCGCTCCATCTTGAGCGCGGCGAAGAGGGGCCGGTGCGCGTCCATCCAGGTGCGGACCCAGAGGGGGAAGCCGAACTGGTTCTGGATCCCCTGGCCGATGGCGTCGGCCTGGTAGAGGTCCGAGAGCTTGACCTCGATCCCGCTGATTTTCTCGCCGGTGTGCAGGAAGCGCTGGATCTCGTTGAGCTCGGCGAAGGCGAAGGCCGAGTCCACCTCGTAGAAGCCGAACTGGTAAATCGCGGCCACCCGGAAGCGCTTGACCGAGGGCGAGATGCCGAGCGGACCGAGCCCGCCCATGGGGCTGACCGCGCTCACCTCGTCGCCGTAGACCGCGGCCAGGCTGTTGGCCAGGTCGCGGCCAATGGCGAGGCCGGGCAGGGGTTCCAGACCCTCGCCGGCCGGCGGCTCCTTCAGATTCTGGAGGCGGCCCGACTGCATGTGGTCGCCGATGGTAGTCACCGATTCCGCAGAGTCCGGGTCAATGCCCCGGATGACCACGCCCACCACCCGCGAGCCGGAAACCAGCATCACCTGGCTCTCGATATAGGGGCTGGCTCCGACCACGCCCGGCATCTGCCGGATGCGCGGGACGATGTCCTGGTAATTCTCGATCTGGCCGCGGTAGGAAAGCACGGTGAGGTGGGAATTGGCGCCCAGGATCTTGACCTGCAGGTCTTCTTCCACGCCCACCATCACGCTGAGCACGATGATCAGCGCCGCCACCCCCACCATCACCCCCAGCATGGCGAAGACGGTGATAATGGAAATAAACATCTGCCGGCGCTTGGCCCGCAGATATCGCAACCCGATGAACAGCCAGTAGGGCATGGATCGCTCGCCTAACCCTCGTCCGTTCCCTCGACTGCGGCCGGCCGCACCTTGTAGAAGTGGCGCTCCAGGGCCCGGTGGTATTCGGTGAACTCCTCGTCCAGGTTCTTGTCGCTTTTGATCGCCTCCAGCACCATGGTGGTCTTGGCGTCGAGGTTGTCCACGTGGTGGATGAGCATGGCCTCGGGCGTGGCCGGGAGCACCGGCGAGCCCCATTCATGCTCGCCGTGGTGGCTGAGCACGATATGCTCGAGGTGAAGCAAGAGCTCCGGCGGAAAATCGGGGAGGGTCCGGGCCTGGCCATGGATCATCATCAGGCCCAGGGAGATATGGCCTTGGAGGAATCCCTCGCGGGTGTAGCTGATTTCCAGGTCGGAGTTGAGCTCGGTAATCTTGCCCACGTCGTGGAGGATGGTGCCGGCCAGGACCAGGTCGCGATCAAGAGCGGGGTAGATGTTTTCCACCAGCCAGTCCGCGATCCGAACCATGGCATAGATGTGTTCCAGGAGCCCGCCGCGAAAACCGTGGTGGAGGTTGCGAGCGGCGGCGGAGACCGAAAGCTTTTCCACAAAGTCATGGTCGGCAAAGAAAAGGTCGAGCAATTGATGCAGGTGGGGGTTCTGGACCGCAGCGATCCGCTCGCGCAGCCCCTGGAGCATGGCGCCGGGGTCTTTCTCGGTGGCTGGAAGCAATTCCGCCAGGTCCGCCTCTTCCGGCTCGGCCCGGCGCAGGCGCTTGACCTTGAGCTGGAGCGCGCGGTTAAACTCCTCCACCACGGCCTCCACCTTGATCACGTCGCCCCGCCGGCATTCTTGGTCGGCCCGGTCCGCGTCATCCCAGACCTTGGCCTTGATGATCCCGGTCTTGTCCTGGAGCTCCAGGTCCAGGTAGGTCTTGCCCTGCTTGGTCGTGCTCTTGCGCTTGGACTTGACCAGGTAAAGCTCGCGCAGGCTCTGCCCCAGGGTCAAGTCCTTGATGTTGTGCCGACCCATTTTCGCTTTCAAACCCGGCGCAACTTTATCACAGGCCGCGCCGCTCTGCAAACCCGGAGAAGAGAAAGGCACGGTGCCGACAGCACGGCGCCGATCTTCACCACTTTTCCTGGGAGATAAGACTGATGATCCGGTCCAGGCGCGGGCCCAACTCGGCGGGATGGTCCGAGGGGCCCAGGCCGGCATACTTGGCCGGGGAAAGGAATTTGATGACTTTTTTGAAGGTGTCGTCGCAGGGCTTGCGAGTCAGGAAGAGCAGCGGGATCGGATGGTGCGTGGGATAGGTCCGCTCCACGGCCCGCAGCCCGATGGCGGCGTTGATGCCGTTCAGGAAGGGCATGGGCACGTCCAAGAGAATCATGTTCACATTGTTATTCTGGGCTTTTTGCATGAAAGCAATGGCCTGGATGATCATTTCTTCCCCATTGACGCAAGGGATGATCTCCCGAGCCAGGTTCTTCTGGGTCATTTGCTCCACGATCAGGTCGCGGACCTCATCCTGGTACCCTACTACCATAACCGCCTGGAAGGTGGGGATGGCAATGCTATCCGCGGAAAAGGCCGGGATTTCGCGGTCTTCGGGCAGGGAAAACTCCTCGCCAATTCCTTTCTCCTCATCAAAATAGGCCCCACAATTGGCGCACCGCGGCCGCTCAATCCCCTCGGTTCCCATGGTGACAGAGATAACCTCAACGTCCGCTTGGCAAGATGAACACCACGCCCGTGCTGCAATACCTTTAGCCATCTCTTCCTAATTCCTTAGATATATTTTACGCCTTTTTGTTTTCAATGCAATATTATTAAATAATTTTAATGAGTTTATCCTTTCGCCGAAAACAAAAGAGACTCTCCCCGCAACCCTCACCTATACCTGCGGAAAGAGTCTCACCTTGCTTTTGTCCCTGTGGATTGCACTCCCGAATTCTAAAGTAATAGACGGGGGCTACTGACGATTCTTGCAGATAATTTTGCCGGGTTAATAAATCTCTTTAATTATCGGGACTTGATGGAGTGGATCCACCATCCCTATCTCCACCTCCACCGATCCCCTCGTCCCTCGCGCCGAACAACTGGCCTTGCCTCTGCCTGGTCTTGGACAGCCACGGCACTGAGAAAGGGGGAACCTCATTCGGAAAAATGCTTTTGCGCTCATCTAACCGCTTGCTTTAAAATGGAACCAATGGTCAAGTCTGTCCTATTTTGGACACAGTGCTGAATTTGTGGTATTTATATTGTCCTGCCTCAGTTGGAAGTGGAGAGGGTAGCGTCCGAAAGATTGTAACTTTAGCAGAAAGGAGGCAGGATGGAAAAGGAGCGCCGGAGATTCACTTCCCAGGAGAAAGTGATGGTCTTACGCCGACATTGGTCTATCGCCCGCCCTCAAGGGAGGAATGGCCGCACCTGGAGCAGGCAGCGTTAATCTGGCATGGCCATCTGCCCTCACGGGCCTTTACCGGACGCGGCAGAGTGGACTGAGGCAATTTTTATTGTGGCCATTGGAGCCGGATCGGTCACTTGAGTAAGGTGTTCCCTTTTTACGGAAACCTTTGGAGAAAAACAGATGAAGCAGGTTAATTTACGAAATTCAAGCACGGTTCTGTCGCACATTTTGATTTTGGTCCTGCTGTGCTCAGGGCTGGTTGCTTTTGCCGCGACTTCAGCTTTGGCGAAATCGAGATCTGGTATGCGTATTGTCGGGAAGTTGACTTCACCGGAAACCTCTATTTTGGGCGAAACACCGGACGGCGACTACTCGGTCGCTGTTACCCACTATACTGGAAAACACGAGAGGGGGGACAAAGCTCATTTACTCACGGTAACGGAGATAAACAGCCATGGTGAACAGGTTGTCGTGTCAGAGGCGGCCTTTCCTGGCTTATGTCACATCCACGATTTCATCCAATTGAATATGGGCGGCTTTTTTCTGGCCGGCTATATCCTGGATATGAGCGATCCGAAGGACCCCACGAACAAACTTTTCGTAGCCCGGATCATGCCGGACGGCAGGAAATTGTGGGAAAAGAGACTTGATGCTCCTTTCTCTTGTTTAGGATGCCAAGAGAAAGCGATGGTGGCGGAGTCGACGGACGGTGGCCTCCTGGTTTTATATGAAATCAATTCTTGGGGCGACCCGGATAAGGGATTCCGCGTCATCAAATTGGATGGGAATGGTGAGCTGGAGTGGGATAAAATCTTCCCCACTTGGGCGGTCATGCAAGGCAACTCCCCAGCGGGGTCCAACCTCTCACTCAATCCGTTGGAGTTTTATAATAACATCGATGGTGATGGTAGTCCGACCAAGGTCGTCCCGGCCGATCACGGTGGGTTCCTGATTGCCGGCTATCTAGCGCAGTCCATGCATTCGGCCTGGGTACGAAAAATCGACGGCGATGGCAACACCCTCTGGTTTAAAACCTATGGGGGGCCTTCGGATCAGTTGGTTGAAATGATGCCCGAGGAAAACGGTGAATTCGTTGTTGCAGGCTTGAGACTCACCGAGAACCGCAATCAAATGTGGATCAGAAGAATGGATTCCAACGGAAACCTCCTGGCTGAAAGCGCATGCGGTCCCTCCCTTTTCGTCCTCAAGGGTATTATCATTCGGGACATCGCCCGGACCAATGAAGGGGGTTATGTTCTGGCCGGTGAGATTGAGCCCTCCAGCATGCACACTCCCAACCAGAGCGCCTGGGTGATGAAATTGGATAGAGATCTGAAGGAGGAATGGTTTAAGAAGATCAGGATTGACGGCTATGTCGTCTGCCAGAGCGTGGCGCCGACTGGGGGCGGAGAGTATCTGGTTTCCGGCTACTACGGGGGCGAGGGGTTTATAGACGCGTTGTGGAACCTGAAGAAAAACAATGTCGCCTTTCTCCTCAAACTCCAGGGCGACGGAAAAATTAAGGCCCCGAAATATTACACAACCGTATTAATGGAATCGCACCATTACATTTTCTTGCCCATCCGGACGGTTTTCTGGGCTCTCGGCTGGATTATCGGAGGGCCTTAAGCGAACCTCAATAAGCAGTGGCGCAATAGGCCATAGGTGTAATGACTCAGTATTTTGTCATACGAACATTGGCTTTGCATAATTCGGGGGACACCATACTTAATTCCCCTGATTCAGAGGTTGTCCCTCCCGACGGGTAAATGAAGTTAGTGGGCAGTAAACAGTAAACAGTCACTCATTACTGTGCACAGTAAATCTGAAATCGGCGTAATCTGCGAAATCTGCGGATACTCCTCTTCGTCTTTTACCCTTCGTATCTTTTCGTGTTCATTCGTGGATTAATCTTCGTTCAAGTTCACGTTTACAACTGCGGATTTATTCTTCTTGGTTCCAGAATTGACGGAGTTTTTAGGCAGTGGTAGGGTGGAAGCAGATTCGGATGAGCAGTCCATGATTTTGACCCCGGAAAAAATTACGTCAGACGTCCGCCGCGACGGGGCCGATTTCCTGATCATCGGCTCCGGCGCGGCCGGGTCGGTGCTGGCTTATCATTTGGCCAAGGCCGGGAAGAAGGTAGTGGTCCTGGAGAAAGGCCACTACTACCCGCCCGAAGCCATGCGCCAGCGCGAGCTGTTCATGAGCCAGCTCATCAGCCCCAACACCTTCCAGCCCACGTCCGGGAAGCACACGCGGGTGGCCATCTTGCAAGGCGAGTGCTACGGCGGGGGCACGGTGGCCTGCGACGGGGTGACCTGGGACCTGCCGGCCACGGTGCTTTTGGACTGGGAGCGGCTGGGGCTAAAGGGTTATTCGCCCGAGAACCCGGAGATCGGGGCCATCTTTGCGGAGCTGCGGGAACAACTGGAAGTCAACACCGTGCCGGATACCCACCACAACCCGAACAATCAACTGCTCAAGATCGCCTGCGAGCGGGTGGGCCTGGAGGTCCATTCCCTCGACCGCAACGTGCGCTTTTGCCTGCGCTGCGGTTTTTGCGCCCAGGGCTGCAATTACGGCGTCAAGAACGACTCGGCCCAGACCTTCCTCAAATGGGCCAACGAGCTGGGAGCCGACGTCTATACCGACTGCGAGGTGCTTCGGATCGTGCCCGGCCGGCCGGAGGGGTTCACAGTGGAGGCGGCCATCGCGGCCAAGCCGAAAAAGCTCGGCCGGCAAGAACGGGTCAGCGGAAGGCCAGCGGTGTTCCAGACCCGGCGGGTGATTGTCTCGGCCGGCGCCATCGGATCGCCCCGTCTTTTGTTGAAAAGCGGGATCCAGGCCCGCGGCAACGCTGGCAACCGCTTTACCCTGCACCCGACCGGCTTTGTCCACGGCCTGTTCCCGGACCAGATCATTGACGCCTTCTACGGCATCAACAACTCGGTCGAGTGTACCCACTTTGCCTATGTCAACCGCCACCGGTCCTACTACGATCCGGAGATCCACGGCTTTTTCCTGGAGGCTTCTTTTTCCCAGCCCTGGGGCATTGCCAACATCCTGCCCGGCGCCGGCCCGACCCACCTGGAGCTGATGCACAACCTCCGCCACGTGGGCGGGATCCAGATCAACTGCAAGAGCGACAACTGCGGCCGGGTCACGCTCAAAGAAATGGGCTATGACTTGAGCGCGGCCGACAACCGCCGGCTGATCTTCGGCACCCGCCTGGCCGCGGAGCTGCTCTTCCGGGTGGGCGCGGCCAAGGTCTGGACCTGCATCTTCCCGGAGCCGCTGCTTTCGCCCCAGGAGCTGGGCAAGATCGAGAAAGTAGGCTATGCCCACAAGCAGGCGCTCCTCCACACCGGCCACCCCTTCGGCGGCTGCACCATGGGCCCGGACCCCGAGACCTCGGTGGTCAATGAGCACTGCGAATGCCACGATACTCCCGGCCTCTACGTCTGCGACGCCTCGGTCTTCCCCACCACCATCGGGGTCAACCCCTACCTGAGCATCATGATGGTGGCGCGCCGGACCGCCAAGGCCATCCTGGCCCAGGGTTGAAACCGGTAGATCCGCTTGAATTAAGACCGAAACTGGTTTAGTATTTTCTTGAGAGACCAGCCCATGACCCGGGAAGAATTGCTGCATCGGATCAAGGAGCTTTTGCAGGAGGCTTATGGGGATCGCCTGCAAGGAGTGATCTTTTATGGCTCGGAGGCGAGGGGAGAAGCTACGAAAGATAGCGACATAGACATTCTGGTTCTTTTAAAAGGGCCGGTGGATCTATGGGAGGATATTCGGACCAATGTGAAAGCCCTTTATGATCTGGAGTTAGAGGATATCCATCCCATTCATGCCTTGCCGGTGGAAATAGAAGTTTTCGAGGCCGGAGAATACGCGATCTTTCGGAATGTAAAAATAGAAGGGACTCGTCTGTGAAAAAAGAGGCCCAGGAATTTTGGGGCCGGGCGCTGGAAGCTCTTGAAACCGCTCAACACGATTTTCCCAGATATCCAGATGCCGCTGGTTCCAGAGCTTATTATGCCGCCTTCTATGCGGTGACCGCTCTTTTTGCGCTTCAAGAAAAATCCTTTTCCAAGCACTCGGCAGTGAAAGCAGCCGTTTATCGAGACCTAGTTCGCACCCGGAAATGGTCCCCTGAGCTTGGCGTTGATTATTCCTCGCTGATGGAACTCAGAATGGTGGGAGATTATGGAGGTTTTAAACATCTTTCCGAGAAAAACGCTTGGAATGCAATTGAAGCCGCCAAGCGGATCCTCGAGGCGGTCCACCAAGCCCATCCCCATCTCTTACCCTTCCCTTCCGAAAGATCATGAACGGCAACACCGGCAAAATCCTCGAGGTCAACCTCTCCACCGGCGCGCTCTCCACCCGGGAGCTGCCCGAGGCGGTTTACCGCGATTTTCTGGGCGGGAGCGCGCTTGCGGCCAAAATCTTCTTTGACCGCAAAGGCTGGCTCGCCGACCCGCTCGGGCCGGACAACCCCTTGATCGTCATGACCGGACCGCTCGCCGCCACCGGCCTGCCCGGAGCCTCGCGGCTGGAAGTCTGCGGCCGCTCGCCGCTGACCGGCATCTGGGGCGAGGCCAGCATGGGCGGCCATTTCGCGCCCGACCTCAAGCGCGCCGGTTGGGACGGGATCGTGGTCACCGGCGCTTCGGCCAAGCCGGTCTTCCTCTGGGTCCGCAACGACCAGGTCGAGCTCCGCGATGCTTCCGGCCTTTGGGGCCTGGACAGCTACGAGACCGAGACCCGCCTCCCGGAGCTCCTGGGCGAGAAACGGGCCAAGGTGATGAGCATCGGCCCGGCCGGGGAAAACCGGGTGCGCTATGCCGGGATCGTGAACGACCGCGGCTCGCTCGCGGCCCGCTGCGGCCTGGGCGCGGTGATGGGATCGAAGCAGCTCAAGGCGATTGCCGTCTCTCACCGGTTGAAAACCGGTGCCACCAGCCCGGTGGCTTTTGCCGATGAAGAAGGGATGAAGGCCCTCCGCCAGGAGATAGCGGAGCGGATCCGCTCCGACCTGACCGCGGCCTCGCTCCGGGCCTACGGCTCCAACATGCACATGCAGCTGGGGATGGCGATCAGCGATATCCCCACCCAGAACTGGCGCCAGGCCCTGTGGGAAGAGGGCATGGAGGCGCTCTCGGGCATGACCGTGAGGAAGACCATCCAGACCAAGGTCCATGCCTGCGCCGGCTGTCCGGTGGCGTGCAAGCGGATCGTCAAGGTGAGCGAGGGGCCTTATGCCATGGCCGAGGGCCCGGGCCCGGAATACGAGGGCGCGGCCTCTCTCGGCACCATGCTCAAGATTGACAACCTCCCGGCGGTAGCCAAGGCCAACGAGCTCGCGAACCGCATGGGCCTGGACGTGATCTCGCTCGGCGGCACCCTCGCCTGGGCGATCGAGGCCTTTGAGAACGGGGTGCTGGATGCCGCGAAGACGGGCGGGATCGAGTTCGGCTGGAACCGCCCCGACGTCCTGATCGCCCTGATCCCCCAGATCGCCCGGCGCCAAGGCTTTGGCAACGAGCTGGCCGAAGGGGTGAAGCGGGCGGCGGAGAAGTTCGGGGGGGCCGAGTATGCCATCCAGGTCAAGGGCCTGGAAGCTCCGATGCACGACCCGCGGGCGATGTGGAGCATGGCGCTCTCCTATGCGACCAACCCCCGGGGCGCCTGCCATACCAAGGACGTGAACCTGGAGACCGAAATCGGCGCCTTTGACGTGGCCCAGATCGGGGTGGAGCCCACGCCGGCGCACTCGGCTTTGGGCAAGGCGGCGCAGACCATCGCCACCCAGCAGGTGGGCCAGTTGCTGGGCTCTTCGGTGATGTGCGTGTATGTCATCCTCTGCTTCCAGCGGGTGGAAGACCTGCGGCGAATGGTCAACCTGGCCACCGGCTTTAACTACTCGATGGATGAATTTCTGCGGGGGGCGGACCGGTCCTGGTATCTCAAGCGCGCGCTCGGGAATCTCATGGGCATGGGCCGGCGGGACGACTATCTTCCGGCGCGCATCCTCACGCCCCATCTCGAGGGCCATGCCACCCAGCTCACCCCGCTCCTGGCCGGCATGAACCGCGCCACCTTGAAACTCTTGAACACGCCGCTGGGTCGAAATCAACGACTGCGGGAATGGCTGGCGCGCTACACCGAGAAGTCGGCCTTGCCCAGTATGTTCAAGAATATTATGCTGATGGGGAAGTTCTCGCCCCGGGCGCGGGCGGCTGGCCGGCGGATCCGGCGGCGGGACGTGGAGGAGCTCCGGCGGCGCACGGTCAACTTTGATTACCTGCTGGAGGACTATTACCGGTTGCGCGAGCTGGATTCCAATGGAGTGCCCAAACCCGAGCGACTGCGGTCCCTGGGTCTTTCCGAGGTCAGCGAAGCCCTCGTGTCTTTAAGGGGGACAGGCATTCCGCCTTCGCGGAGGACGAAGCGCTTCGGCGGAGTCTCTCCTGCCGGTCAACCGTGAACAAAAATATGATTACCGTCAAGCTGTTTGCCGATCTGCGGGAGGCGGCCGGGGTCAAAGACCTGGAGCTTCAGGCCCAGACCGTGGCCGAGGCCTTGGCCCAGTTACGGGCGCGCTTCGGAGAAAAATTGGAGGCGCACCTGCCGCGGGCCGCAGTGCTGGTCAACGGGGAGAACGTGAGGTTTCTCAAGGGGGAGAAGACCCGGCTCAAGCCGGGCGATACGCTCAGCCTGTTGCCGCCGGTCGCGGGCGGGTAGGCGGGTCTCCTTCTGGTGGCGTCATGAGCAAAGGCACGAAGGGATCGTGGATGCGGGGTGGGCGTCTTTTCCGGAATTTGCTATTGGCCGGCCTGGTCGCGGGGTCCGGGCTGGGAGGCTGTCACCGGGGCAAGGACTGGAACGTGCTCCTGATCACCCTGGACACCACCCGGGCCGACGCGCTGAGCTGTTACGGCAACCTGGAAGTGCAGACGCCGGCGCTCGACAGCCTGGCCCGGCAGGGGGCGATGTTCGAGCATGCTTACTCTCCCTACCCCATGACCATGCCGGCGCACTCCACCATCCTGACCGGCACCCAGCCCCCTACCCACGGCATCCTGGATAACAGCGCCGCCTATCGGCTGTCGCCGGAAGCGCTCACCCTGGCCGAAGTGCTGGCCGACCGCGGCTGGCAGACTGCGGCTTTTATCAGCGCCGTGGTCTTGAAAAAAGATTTTGGAATTAACCAGGGCTTCCAGCACTGGGATGAAGAGAACCTCCAGCCCCGGGAGGATCTCGAGGACCAGTCCTTTGCCCCGATCCCGGAACGCCTGGCCGACCTGACCACCGATGCCGCGCTCGAATGGCTGGGTCACTCGGAGCGGAAAAAATGGTTTATGTGGATTCATTATTACGATCCGCATTTTCCCTACCGGCCGCCGGCGCCCTATGACCAGAGCGTTCCGGACTACCCCTACCTGGGGGAAGTCGCGTTCATGGACAGCCAGATCCAGCGGGTGCTGGACCGGCTGAAAGAGCTGGGCATAGAGGAAAAGACGGTGATCGTGGCGGTGGGCGATCACGGGGAAGGCCTGGGCCGGCATGGCGAGTCCACTCACTCGATCTTCATTTACAACGCCACCCAGCGCGTCCCCTTCCTGTTCCGGCTGCCGGGCCATGACCTGGGCTGCCAGCTTTTGCCGACGGCCGTGGGCCTCGAGGACGTGATGCCGACTATCCTGGACAGCCTGGGAATTCCGATCCCGAAAACGGTGCAGGGAGAGAGCCTTAAGCCCCTGATCCTGGGGCAGGAAGCGGACACGCGCGAGCGCTATGCGTTCATGATGTCCGATTATACCTATTTGCAATACGGCTGGTCGCCGCTGGCCGGGATCGCGGGGGATCGCTACAAGTTCATCCGGGCGCCCCGGCCGGAGCTTTACGACCTTCTTGAGGACGCGAACGAGGAACGGAATCTCCTTGCGGAACTGCCCAAGGTGGCCGCGGAAATGGATGATCGTCTGACCCGGATGGAAGCGGCGATGCCGGCTCCTTTTCAGCCGGTTCGAGGAGGAGGAGAGGACCGACTTAAGTTGGAGAAAGAGTTGGAAGCCCTGGGTTATGCTTCGGCTCCCCAGGTCCGGATTGATCCGGAGAAGGCGCGGCGCAAGGATCCCAAGGACTATGTCTCCCTGTTCCCGGTCTTCAATGAATTAGTCAAGGTCATGGGGAAGTATGACTTTCCCAAGGCCCTCACGCTCTGCGAGCAGATTCTGGAGAAAGACCCGGAAAACCTCCGGGCCTGGTCTACCAAAGCCCGGGCCTTGTTCTTGAGCGGCCGGGAGCCGGAGGCTTTTGCCTGGCTCAAGCAATCGCTCGAGGTGATCGGGGAGTCCGGGGAGACCTACCGGAAATTAGGGGAGATCAGCCTGGGACTGGGGAGAATGGAGGAGGCGGCGGGCTATTTGAGGAGAGCCATTGAGTTGGACCCTTATGATGCGGAGAGTCATTATTACCTGGGCATGATCCTGCTCCAGGCCAAAGGCCAGGAGCAAGTGGCCCTGGAACTTTTTCAGGCCCAGTCCATCAAGGAGAGCTCCTGGTCGCACCTGGGCCTGGCCCGGTTCTATGAAAAGCAGAAGCAGGTGGACCAAGCCCGGGCGGAGTATGAGCGCGCCCTCGCCATCAACCCGGACGAACAGATCGCCACGATTGAATACATCTTGTTCTTGGCGAGCCAGGGGCAGTGGCAGCAGGTCCGGCGGAAAATCGAGGAAGCCTCGGGCAAATGGGAGCATTTTCTGGAAGACCCTCACATTGTTCCCCTCGCGCGCCGGACCGGGGCCGGCGCCCGGGTTCAGCCTTGAGGGCCTGTTGCCTGGGGCCTTCGACAAGCTCAGGCCCCAGGCAACAGGCCCTTGAATTGGAGGGGGAAAATCCGATTAAAAAAATTATCATTTTTTTCTTGACAAAGTTTTGGCCTTATGCTAAATAATGGACTAACCTAGGGATAAGCGAAGAAAAGGACTGAAATTTTTATTCGATTTTTGGTCCCTTTCCGCAAGTTATTCATAGGCCAAAAAGATTAAAAAGTTAGTTATTAGCCTAACTTATTGGATTTTAACGATAACGCGCTTAGGTTGGGAATGGCGCGAATCTTGCAAACTTTATTAAAAGGTCATTCTTTCTTTGGATCAGAAGATTAAGGCGCAAGAAGCGGTCGTTTTTACCGATCTGGATGACGGGAGTGCGGTTTTACTTCATCTGGATAACAAGTTCTATTACAGCCTGAACGAAAGCGGAAGCTTTATGTGGCAACTGATTGAAAAGAATGACGGCGCCATGAGCAAGGAGAAGCTTGTGGAAGCCTTATGCGAACAGTTTGATGTGTCCCCGGACCAGGCCCAATCCGATGTTTCTGAATTTATTGAGGATTTGACCCGGGAAGGCCTGATCTCGGTGAAATCAGATTCATAAGGTTTAGGTTTAATTTTAAGGATTGCACAGAGGAGGTGATTTGAGCTTTTTGAGATTTTTGGGCTTCACGCCCAGGGCAGCATGAAAGACATTGCTTTAGAATTTGGGCAATAATCTCAGAGAAAGGAGATTTGGGAATGAAAAACTTTTTCACGGTAGGCAAATGGAGCGCGGTTCTCTTGTTGGGGGCCAGCCTCTTATTTGCCGGATGTATGGGACCGTCATCTTCGGATGACAGCGCCATCCCGGCAAAAGCCGGCGGGATGGGCGCGAATTATGTTTACAAGTTCTCGGTGGATCCCCAGGCCGGCAAGCTCGACATTGAGCCGGTGGTTATGGGCACCGCTGTTCAAACCACCGCTTTCCTCGGAACGATCGAGATCACCAGCTCGTGCGCCGGGGCCGTTCTTCCTCTCGTCTGCCAGATTACTTTCAAAAACCTGACCCCGGGCCAATACATGTCCCGGATGCGCACCTGGGAGTATGCGTGCCCCGGGGCAGACGGCTGCACGCCGCCCACTACCGCCACCCTGACCACCTCGCACACCTTATACCAGATTCCCGGCGGCGCCACGATAACCCAAGGCGCGGACTATGGCAGCGGCACCGGCATCCTCGCGGACAATACCGGCGTGTGCATCGTGGAAGACGGCGCCTGGGGGCACATGCAGACCACCGGTTCCTTCGACCTGGATTGCCCCCTCCTTCTGTATTACGAGAATCAGTTTGTCTCCACCTTGCAGTTCCTGCATCCCGAGTGCGGCTCCATCACCGACACCTGGACCTTCGACGGCGAGAGCACCCCCTACCAGTTCTACACCGCCCTGACGGATACCGCGGCCGCCAGCTCCGACGGCACCGCCTTTGGATTGTATGCCGAAGACGGCGCCGGAGACGGCCGCTTTGATCCCGACCGCACCACCTTCGTGGTCAAGGCCTATAACCTGGACAACCAGTGGTGCGCCACGGGCACCGACTGTTATGCCGCCTATGCGTACAAGGCTTGCTTGGGGGCGGCTAATCCTGTAGATGGATATGCGTTAGGCGCGCCCGGATGCAGCACCCCCATTGCCGAGGGCCAGACCCTGGCGCCCGGCCAATACTTCGCGGTCAATATGGGCTTTGAATGGCCGGACCGGATCGAAAACCAGACCCACGGCCAGAGATGCAAGATGAGCGCAACTGCTGTCACCGGTCCGTGCAACCTGAGCGGGCTTGTCTGCAATGAATGGCCCAACTCAGTGTCAATTGTTTACACCTTTGATGCCGCGGTTCTGGAAGCCGTCACCGTCACGGCCATTACCGGCGGGAGTACCGTTCTCACGGTGGACGCAAATCATGAGATTTATTATGGCAACAAGAAGTCCTATGCAGACACCAATGACGGGATGAACGCGACTCCCAATTACGCATTCGGCGAGAACTATGTCTTTATCGCCCGGGCGCCCAATGACGCAAGTTTTGCTTTTAAGACAGCCGGTTTTAACCTCCTCACTTGCATCCCAAGCATTAGGGCTAATACTACGGCAAGATGGGGTGATCTCGTTCAAAATTATGTTGGCAATGGGGCTGTCCAGGATTATCGGGCTAATGCCGATGGCATGGGCAGTTACGGCTTCACCGGTCTGGCGGAATATTTTGTTAACGCCGACAGCCGGTGCGATACTCGCGACTTGGCCCAGGATTCGGCCGTGGATTACTGGATGGGGCTCCATTACATGCAGGTCAAGCCGGGTGCGGCAGCCGGATCGGGCAGCATCATCAAGGCCGAGTCCAATGCGAATAATACCACCGCGCAATGGTTCTCCAGCAATTGCACCCGCGACGGGGGCATGGCCGGGGATGATGTCACCGATTGGTATTGGCCGTGCACCGGGCCTCCTTGCGACGGCACCGGGTCAGGCACCTCGACCGCCACCCTCGCCGAGCAGGATCCCGGCACGTATTTCTATCAGGCCCAGGAGGTCAGCAACAAGCTTATGCCCGGCGCGTTCAGTGCCGGAGGCGGCAAAGGCTACCAGGTCAACAGCGACCACATCTGCGTAACGCCGTAACTTTAATCCTGTCTTGCCGAGGCGGGAGCTAAAGCTCCCGCCTCCGCAAGCTGAAATGCCAGGAAGGAGATTCGGAAAATGAAAAAGAAAGTGGAAAAGAAGAAATACAGCAAGCCGACGGTCAAAAAGAATGAGCCGTTGGTCAACATCACCTTTGCCACCGCGGGTGTCGGCGCCGGCGCGGTCCCTGGAAGCGGCGGTGCAGCCGAGTCGGCCATCGGCTAAACGGAATTCAGACGGAAAAAGGCGGGAGCATGTCTCCCGCCTTTTTTTTGCCTGGAAAAGGGGTATAATAAAGATTAGCATCGGGTTCAGGTTTGCCGCAGAGGGATCAAGACACCATTTCCTTTTTTTCTTCTTGGTGCCTTGGTGGTTAACCTTTTTTGTGGTTGAGTGAAAACTAACTCATGTTGCTCCAGCGCTATCAGATCCATGGGGTAGGGGTGGAAGTCCAAACCAGTTCCGACGCCCTTTCCCAACTGGTCCACCAATGCCTCTTCCCTTATGCGGTCCCGGCTTTATCCCGGCTCGACCTGAAGGTGGAATTGGCCGAGGAGAAGCGCGATTGGCTGGTGCCTACCCGGGCCCGGCGCTTCCTTCGCTACGGCGCTTTGCGCGCCTTTGCCCTGGACGGGTGGCGCTATTTCACGGACTACCTTTCCTACTTGGTGGTGGAGCCGGCCGGCGGCCTGATCCGGGGCTATATCGCGGACGAGACCCTGCGCGAACAGGGGGAGCGCTTCTTTCTTAATCTTTTCTTTTCTCTTCCCCTGTTCGAGGCGCTCCGCCACCATGGGCTTTATTTCCTGCATGCCGCGGCGCTGCGGAGCCCCGAGCAGGAAGGGTATCTGTTCGTGGCCAACGCCTATTCGGGCAAGACCTCCCTCACCCTGGCCCTCATCCGCCAGGGTTTCCGCTACCTCTCCGATGATACCGTGTTCCTGCGGAATTCGCCCCAGGGCCTGGAGGTGCTCTCCTGGGCCCGCGCCTTCCATGTGCCCTCCGAATTGAGCCGGGTCTATCCCGAGCTTGCGCACCTGGCGGCGCGGCCGGAGAGTTCCCCGTTCCATCCCAAAAAGGAGATGGCGATGGAGGAGTTTTATCCCGAGCGACATATTAACCGCTTGCTCAATCCGCAGTGGCTCTTTTTCCCCGCCCTCACCGGCGAGCCGGTCACGCGCCTGGAGCCCTTGTCCAGCTCCCAGGCCCTGCCCCTGCTCCTGCCCCAGAGCCTGGCGGTCATGTTCGACCGCGGCCTGGCTCCCGAGCACCTCCGGGCCTTGAAGCTGCTCCTGGCTTCGGCCCGGTCCTTCCGCCTCTGGAGCGGCACCGATATCAAGAGCGATCCCTCCCGTCTCCAGGCCGTGCTGCAAAAGGCCCGCGACCCGGGAGCCGAGTCATGACCGCCCGCCGCCTGGCCTTCGAGCTGACCAACCGCTGCAACCTCGCCTGCCGGCACTGCATGCGGGGAACCGCCCAGCCGCGCCACGATCTGCCGTTCGCCTTGATCTGCCGGGTGCTCGATCAGGCCCAGAGGCTCGGCGTTTCCCTGGTGTCTTTCACCGGGGGCGAGCCGCTCCTGCACCCGCAATTCGAGGACCTCATCCGCGCCACGGTCGAGCGGGGTTATACCTTCTCCTTTGTCACCAACGGCCACCTCTTGTCCCGGGTCCTGCCTTTGCTTTCCGAGTCCGCGGTCAAGGAAAAGCTCATCCAAGTGGCCGTCTCCCTGGACGGTCCGGACGCCGAGACCCACGACGCCGTCCGCGGACCGGGCAGTTTCCGCAAGGTCATGGCCGCCATCGCCGGCTGCCACGCCCGCGGCCTGCCCACCCGGCTGAAGCCGACCGTGAACCGAAAAAACCTGGGGCGCCTCGAAGAAATGGCGCTGCTCGCCGCGCACCTGGGCCTGACCGGACTGGATTTCTCCCACATGCACCCCACCCCGGATAACCTGCGCGACGGGCTCATGCTCGCGCCCGCCGAGTGGCGGCAGGTGGAAACCGCGGTCGCGCGCCTGGCCGGCGAGTTGAAAATCGCGGTGGGCCTGTGCGCCGGGGTTTACGATCCCAGCCCCTTTTACCTTTGCGCCAACCTGAGCATGATCGATCTGTATGTGGACGTGCGCGGCAACCTCTGCCTGTGCTGCATGCTCCCGGCCATCCGCGGCGCTGACCCGGATCAGCCCGAGCCGGACGTGATCGCGAACCTCGCCGAGGTGGACCTGGTCGAGGCCCACGTCCGCCTGGTGGACCGCATTGCCGAGTTCCACCGCCATCGCCTGCGCCGCCTGGCCGCCGGCGAGCTTTCCGAACTGGAACATTTTCAATGCCTGGCCTGCGCCCGTTATTTTGGCAAACTGGAGTGGTTAAAGGATTTCCCGGATAGTCCCTGGTCCGGGCTGGTTTTGCCCAGAAAGGAACCCCCATGAAAATTCCGCGATGGATCATTGGCGTGTTGCTTGGCGGAGCCCTCCTGATCCTGCCCGCTTGCGAATACGAGGATGGGAATGGATGCTCGTTCTGGACCAGCCTCCTCGGAGCCGACGCCGACGGGGATAATCACGGGACCGGTTGCGGCAACCTCGGCCCGGACTGTGATGATACCAACCCCAACGTCTGGGTCTCCTGTGACCTTTGCCTGGACGCGGACGCCGACGGCTGGTATGTAGGCTGCGACGCTTATGCCACCATCCCGGGCCCGGACTGCTCGGACAGCGACTCCCGGAACTGGATCTCCTGCGACACCTGCCAGGATGCGGACAGCGATAGCTGGTTTGCCGGCTGCGATGATTATACCCATTTGGATGGTCCCGACTGCGACGATGCCGACCCGTTCCACTGGTCGGATTGCCTGACCTGTGTAGATAAGGACGGCGACCATTATGGGACCGGGTGCGACCTGGGCCTGGACTGCGACGACCGCGACCCCCTCTACTTCTCGCAGTGCCTCTATTTCGAGGTCCTGGTCTCGCCCCTGTCCCCGGGTTGGGATACGCAACTGATTCCCCCCACCCTCTTTGACCCCACCGTCTTCTATCGAGGCGTGAGTGCGACGCGGGTCAACGGGCAGGTGAACGCCGGCGTGACCGCCAACGCTGACGCCGACTCCCTCACCATTACCCTCACCTCGCTGTCCGCGACCAACTGGCCGCGGCTGTGGCTGGTGCTGCGCAACCTCGAACCCAATGCCCAACTCCTGACTCCCCCGGACGCCGAGAATGGCAACACCCTCTACTTCCCCGGGGGAGAGTCCGTCTTCGTCTTTGGACCCCTGGCCCCGACCGCGAGCGCGTCGGTCACCCTGGATTTCGACCGGGTGAATCCCGCCGAGGGTTACGGCTTTGCTTTTGATATTCTCTTGATTGAGGATCGCCTGGTCTTCAGCGCCAAACCCGACGCGGCCACTCCTTTCCAACTCGTGACCATCCGGCCCGACGGGACCGGCCGCAGCCAGGTGACCGACCTCGCCCTGCACGCTCTGACCGCGACCTTTGCCCCGGGCGGAGAGCAGATCGCCTTTGCCGTGTCAGCCGACTACTACGATATTTGGACCGTGCATCCCGACGGCTCCCACTTGACCCAGGTCTCCCACGGCCCCGGCTCCGCCCTCAATCCTTCCTTTTCCCCCGACGGCAAAAGTCTGGTCTATGATTGCATCGGCCGGTCCCCGGATTCTAATCAGGACATCTGTCTCAACGATGCTCAGGGCGGCGCGGAAACCGTCTTCATCAATGGCTTCTCCTCCATCGCCTCGGTCCTGCCTGACTACACCCAAGGCTGGTATCTAAAAAAGGTCTTCAATCCCACCTGGTCTCCGGACGGGACCAAGATCGTCTTCATGGCGCAACACCCCCAATTTTACGCCCGCTATTATTATCTTCTCCAAAACATGGATCCACTCACCGGCGACACCATCGGGAACCCCATTATCTTGAACCGACCCGGCAATCCCACTCTCAAGTCCTGGATCACGGTCACCTCTTCTTTCAAATGGGGTCCGGACAGCCGGCATGCGACCTTTGACGCCATCCGCTACACGGTAAGGGGGACTTATCCAGGGACCGCCTTCTATCCTAACTGTATTGATCCCCCGGACGCCAGGTGCTTCATGGTGGATTATAACGGCCCCTGGATCCTGGATCTGGCCCCCCTGCAAGCGGACCTGCTTCCCGGCCAGACCACCGGGCTCAACCTTGAAAATTATGCCGTCCGGGTGCTCCAATCCGTCTCCGGTCTCTCTCAAAATCCCACCCTCTCCGCTGAGCAATCCGATAAAAGAGTTATAGTGGCCTTTAACTATCACTACACCTCGGTCTGGAGCATTGTCTCCCTGCCCCTCGACATCAATTACGTGGTCAGCTCCACCACGATCCAACCCTTGGTCAACGACGGAGTTGATAACCCTCTGCCTTCCTTCATGCCGCCGCTCCGGCCCGGATTCTATCGCTGAGGTCAGCCGGCATGGCGGATTGGGTCCGGCGCTTCCGAAAACACATTCACTCGGCCGCTGATCTCTGGCTGCTCCTCCGCCTCGCCGCCTGGCTGGTGCTGGAACCCATCCTCCTCCGCCTGCTCCCCTTGCCCCGGCTCCTGGCCTGGCATACCCCGGCCCGGCCGCCGGTTCCCTCCCACCAGCGGGACCGGATCGTCCTCTATGCCCAGATCCTCCTCAGCGACCGCGCCAACCTCTTTGAGCGAACCTGCCTCAAGCGTAGTCTCGTCCTCTACCGCTTCCTCCACGACGAACACCAGTCCCCCCGCTTCTGCCTCGGCGTCCGCTCTCACAACGGCCGCCTGCAAGGCCATAGCTGGGTTACGTTCCGCGGATCCCCCCTGTATCCCGGCGAGGACCAGGGTTATTCGGTGACCTTTGTGTATCCGCCGGAAAAGGAGGGGCCGTGAGCGGGTTCCAGATCCGGCCGGCCGGCCAGGAAGATCTCGATTCCTTGGCCCGCCTCTTTGCCGCCCACCTCGACGAGCAAGCCGGGTGGGACCGACTCTTTGCCCGGTCGCGCAACCCGGCCTTTGACAGCTTGCGCTTCATCACCCGCTCCTGGCAGGCGGGCCTCCAGCAGTTCCTGGTGGCGGACGACGGCTCGCGCCTGCTCGGCTTTATCCGGTTCAGCATCCAGCCCGCCGCCGCGGCCGCGCCGAGACCTTCTCGCCGCAAGGGATCTCGAAGCTTGACCTGGGGGCGCCTGCTCCGGGCCGCGTCTCGTTACCTCCTGCGCTGGGCGGAGCGGTGGCCCGATTCCACCTTCCTGACCCGCGGTGTAACCACCGGCTATCTGGCCGACCTCTACGTGCTCCCGGCCGCTCGCCGCCAGGGCATCGGCACGCGCCTGGTCCAGGCCACTTTGCGCTGCTTTGCCGAGCAGGGGATCCCGGAGGTCTATTTGCAGGTGGTGGATCAAAACCAGGCCGGCGTCGAGTTCTGGAAAAAGATGGGCTTTGTCCCCCATCGCCACACCCTCGTGCATCCCGGCCCTTCCTGATCCGGGCCGGAGGCCTTTTCCGGCCCTCCGGTCCCGGGCGGATTCATATTATAATCTGAATAAAAAGGGAACGGAGGGAGATGGCGCCGGCTGGATCCGGCCGGCCAGACCCGGCGTCGCGTGCCAACGGCCCTTGGCGTCCACGATCAACGCCTCGATCCCGGGTGGCGAGGGCAGGAGCTTGATCCCCTGCTCCGGACCCAGCACCAACAGGGCCGTGGCCCAAGCGTCCGCCTCCCAGGCTTCGCTTGCAATCACCGTGGCGCCCAAAACCCCCTCCGCCGGCCGGCCGGTGCGCGGGTCGAGGATGTGCCCGTACCGCCGGCCCTGGATTTCAACAAAGCGCTCATATTGGCCCGAAGTGGCGACGGCTTGGTTTTGGATCTCGAGCTCGCCCAACAGACGATCACGCCGCGCCGGGTCTTGAATCCCGATCCGCCAGGGCTTCTCGCCCGGCCGCGTAAAAGCCCGCAAGTCGCCGCCCGCGGTCACCAGCGCCCGATCAACGCCCGGGACCTTGAGCGCCGCCAGGGCCCGGTCCACCGCGTAGCCCTTGGCGATCGCGCCCAGGTCCAGGCGCATTCCCGCCTCCGGCAAAAACACCGTCCCGGCCGAGCGGTCCACCTGGATCCGGCGCCAGCCCACCCGCTTGAGCCGGGCCGCGATCTCGGCCGCCTCCGGCACCCGGGCCGGCTTCTCCCCCGAAAAATCCCAGAGCCCGCCGAGCGCGGCATAGCTGATGTCGAACGCGCCGTCCGAGAGCCGGCTCACCTCGAGCGACCGCTCGATCGCCTCCAGCACCTCGGGACTCACCTGCACCGGCGCCACTCCCGCCGCCCGGTTAATCCGGCTGAGCTCGCTGTCCTCCCGGAAAGTGCTGATCAACCGGTCCACCCGCCGCACTTCCTCAAAAGCCAAAGCGACCCGCGCCTCCACCAGCTTGTGGTCTCGGCCCTCGGCCGTGATCTCGACCAGGGTGCCCATCAGGGTTTCGGCCTGCCCGACCCGGGCCGAACGGCAGTGGACACCAAAGATCAATCCCACGATCAGGAACAGGATTTTGAAGCGAGGAATCATTGGGCCGGGATGCTCACCGCGCAGCGAAAGCCGCCCTGCTCGGTCGCGTCCTGGGGATCCAGCGGATAACGCACGTAGCTCTTCAGCAGCTCAATCGAATAGAAAAAGGCGCCGCCCCGGGCCACCCGCCGCTTGCCGGTCTCGTCAAACGCGAGCGGCCCGCCGGGATAGGCGCGGTACCAGTCCGCGGTCCATTCCCAGACGTTGCCGGCCAGGTCCAGGGCCCCGTAAGGGCTCTGGCCCTTGGGATAGCTGCCCGCCGGCGCCGGGGACTCGTTCGCGTTGGTGCGGTTGCGGCTGCGCCCGGGGTCCCAGCCGTTGCCCCAGGGATAGGTCCGGCCGTTAAGGCCCCGCGCCGCCTTTTCCCACTCGGCTTCGCGGGGCAGCCTTCGGCCCGCCCAGCGGCAATAGGCGTCGGCGTCCTCCCAGGTGACATGGTTCACCGGCAGGTCCTCTTGTCCGGGAGCGAGAGTGCCTTGCCGGAGATGCACCGGCAGCGGCCGGCCTACTGCCTGGCAAAAGCGGAAATACTGCCCGTTGCTCACTTCGGTGCGGTCAAGGTAAAAGGTCTCCAGAAAAACCTTGCGCTCGGGCCGGCTCGCCTCCGGCCCGGTGTTGCTGCCCAGGCGGAACTCCCCGGCCGGCACCTTGACCAGGAGGGCGCCGTCCTTTTTCCAGCGGATTCGATCCGGCAGGGAAGTTCCGCTGCTCGCGGCGAGAAGAATGATTGGGGTCAGTGCTTGACTTATGACTTTTCGTATCATGGGGTCAGTGCTTGATTTATGATTTAAGCGCCTGGACTTTTTTCCTTAGATCCCGGTGTTGGGCCAATTGTTTGCGGAACTTGCTTAACCCGCGGCTGACTCCCGAACTGCTGATCCCCATCTGCTCCGCCACCGCGGAGACACTGATCCCGCAATGCTCCACCAGGTGATAGTAGGCAGCCAGCCGGGCCGGGAAATTGCGGCCGCGACGGCGCAAAGCGTGGCTCTCGACCTCGAAGAGTTCCGCCACCCGCGCCAGCTCGTCTGGCAAATCGAGGTTAGGACGGGATGCCCTTCTGAAGGAGGGTACCGATTCGTGTTTGCCGGCCGGGCCATACCGCTTGGTCAACTCCTCTAGCACCTCCCGAGGCCCCAGCACCACCCGGCCCCGCATCTGCTCCCAGAAATCCGGCTCGACACCGGCCAGATCCAGGCAGACCTTGCGGTAGTGTTTCCGCTGGTTCTTTTCCCCCGAGCCGTATTCCGCCAGCACTTCCTCGGGCCGAAGCCAGGCAAAGCGGGACGGCGCGCGGGTGTAGTCTCGGAAACTGGACCACTCGTAGCTCGCGGGGTCGGCCACGATTCCGGCGCGCACCGGGTTGAGGTGAAGATACATGGAGAGCTGGAGCCAATGGGCCTCGTCCGCCACCAAAATAGATTTGTATCGGCCCTGGAAGAGATGGCCGGACCGCTGATGCCGACGGTTGCAACGAGCCGTGTAGGTGCCGTTGAGCCACTTCATGGCCGCAGCCAAGTTGGGCTGAAGGGTGCAGAGGAAGAGATGGTAGTGGTTGCTCATCAGGCAAAAAGCGAAGACCTTGAGGCCGAACCGGGAGGCGGCGCGCCCGAGCAGTTCGAGGAATTCTCGCCGGTCTTCGGGACCGGAGAAGATGTCTTGGCGGTTGTTGCCCCGGGCAGTGACATGATAGACGGCGCCGGGGAATTGGATTCTCCAAGGTCGCGCCATGAGAAAAGCCTAGCATAGCCGCCGCCGAGAGACAACTCATTAAGTCATAAGTCAAGCACTGACCCCTATTTCTGTTTGCAACCCGTTTCGGTCCATGTTAATGTAAAGAGGGGGTTTGAGGCAATGGCGGAGATTGTTCGCGAGCTTTTAACCTTGATCGAGTCGGGCTATGTCCTGATCAACCTGACCACCTTTGAGGAAGACCGGGCGCTGGAGATATTGGCGCAGGCGGCCCA
>MGQK01000081.1:128620-130768 GCA_001797815.1 Deltaproteobacteria bacterium RBG_13_61_14
CCCTGTCTTCGGAACTGCGCCGGATTTTGGGCGAGACCCTGGCCCGGCTCGGGTCCTCCGACCTCCCGCCCGAGGTGATGGAAGGCATGGTTCGCGCCAGCCTCGGCCTCACCGTCCGCCAAGCCCTCCGGGTCTTTACCCGGGCCTTGCGGGAACGGCCCCGGTTCACCCTCAACGATATCCCGCTGATCCTGGAGCAGAAAAAGGAGATCATCCGCCGCACCCAGCTCCTGGAATTCTTCGAGGTCTCGGAAAACCTGGACCACATCGGCGGGCTCGATCAGCTCAAGCAGTGGCTCATGAACCGCTCTTCCGCCTTCAGCGAGTCCGCCCGCCGCTACGGCCTGCCCGAACCCAAGGGCCTGCTCCTCCTCGGCGTCCAGGGCTGCGGCAAGAGCCTCTGCGCCAAGGCGGTCTCCAACCTCTGGCAGATGCCGCTCTTGCGCCTCGACGCCAGCATGGTCCTCGGCTCCACCCAGACCTCGGGTGAAGAAAACATGCGCCGCTCGATCCAGCTCGCGGAATCCCTCGCGCCCTGCGTGCTCTGGATTGACGAGATCGAGAAAGGCTTCTCCGTCCAGCAGATCTCCGGCGGCCGCGAGGGCGGCCGGGTCTCCCGCGCCTTCGCCGCTTTCCTGGTCTGGCTCCAGGAAAAGACCCGGCCGGTCTACGTGATTGCCACCGCCAATTCCATCGCCGAGCTTCCGCCCGAGCTCGTGCGCAAGGGCCGCTTCGACGAGATCTTTTTCGTGGACCTGCCCAACCTGCACGAGCGCCGCGAGATCTTCACCATCCACTTGCGCAAGCGCGGCCGCGACCCGGAGGCCTTTGATCTCCTCGGCCTGGCCAAGCTCGGCGAGGGTTTTTCCGGCTCGGAGATCGAGCAGTGCCTGATCTCCGCCATGTATGAGGCGTTCACCGCCGGCCGGGAGGTTACGACCGAGGACATCCGCCGCGCCCTGTCCGACACGGTGCCGCTTTCCGAAACCCTGGAAGAAAAAATCCAGGAGCTGCGGGACTGGGCCAAGAACCGAGCCCGGCCCGCCTCGCTCGATACCAAGCTCATGGACCTCTTCCGCGAAGGCCAGCAGACCCGCTAACCTCCCGGATGCCAAAGCCCTGGCGGTTCGCGCTCGCGCTCCTTTGCCTCGCGGCTACCGCTCCTTCCGATTCCATTCCGCGCCATAACCGCCTGCTCCGCTCCGCCTTTCGCCGCGTGGCCGTGCCCGAGCTTGACCGCTCGGATATGCACGCGTTCCCCTGGCCGGGCCAGGCGGCCTCGAGCCGGGCGGCGGCCGGCATCAAGGGGATTCTCCGCTGTTCGATGGACGGGCTTACCGCGATGCGGGACTACCGGCTGGACCGCGAAACCCTGTTCCAGCATCTGGAAAGCCGATCGGTCTATGCCACCACCGGCGCGAGAATTCTCCTCGATTTCTCGGTGAACGGCAAAGGCATGGGTGAAGAGATTTCCCTTCCCCCCAATGCGCCGCGAGCCATTCGCGCCGAAGTGCACGGCCAGGCACCGGTAAGCGAGGTGGCGGTGATCCGGGAAGACCCGCAGAAACCGGTCCAGGTCTGGCGCTTTGATCCGCCGATCTTGGACCCCGGGGTGCTGGAATGGACCGATCCCGAGCCGCTGAAATCCTCAACTTGGTATTACCTGCGCGTAATCCAGTCCGACCATCACCTGGCCTGGTCCTCTCCGGTCTGGCTGGACCCGGATCCCCTGCCTTAATCACCTTTTTCGGGTTGCCAGCCGGGGGGGACTGTGTTAGCATTCCTTTAACCGGGCCCATAGCTCAGCTGGTAGAGCCACCGGCTCATAACCGGTTGGTCCCAGGTTCGAATCCTGGTGGGCCCAAAAAGCGCAAACCATGGACGGGAGAGGTTGCCATAAATCAGCGGGCTTGTTCTGCTGTCGAAGCGGAGAGAGGCAGGTTTTCAGAGGGCGCGCCTGCGCCCTTTTTTTAAACCCGGAAAATGCAATTAGAATTTAACCACAAAGACACAAAGGCTCTAAGTCAGAATGATTTCTTGGCAATTCGGCTGGAATTTTTTTCGCAATCCAAGTTGACCTCTCGCGCCCGTACTCAGTGGTCTCAACCCGTTTATTCTTGGTGTCTTTGTGCCTTTGTGGTTAAAAAT
>MGQK01000081.1:130817-140893 GCA_001797815.1 Deltaproteobacteria bacterium RBG_13_61_14
AGGGAGGGCTCCAGGACGGGGAAGAGCAACTGAAAAAGAGCCAGGCCAAGTTGCACGCGGTCAAGACCAACAAGGAATACGAAGCCACCCTTAAGGAGATCGAGGGGCTTCGGGGGAAAAATTCGAGTTTGGAAGAAGAGATTCTCTTGCTTTACGATGAGATCGAAGCGGCGGAGGCAAAGCTAGAGGAGCGCGAAAAGACCTGGCAAGATTACGAGCGGAAGTTCCAGGAGGGAAAGCGGGCCCTGGCCGAGCGGAGGGACCAGGCTGAGACAGACGCCAAGGAACTCGAAGCCCGGCGCGCGGAGTTGACGGCGCGCTTGGCCGAGAGCGAGCTGGCCTTATACGAGCGCCTCCGCCGCTCTCTGGGCGACCCGGTGGTGGTGCCGGCCGAGAAAGAGGTGTGCACGGCCTGCAATCGCATGATGCCGGCCCAGCTTTATATCCAGGTGCTCAAGAACGAGCAGGTGATTCACTGCCCTCATTGCGGCCGTTACCTGGTGCATTTGCCGGTGCCGGCCAACCTGCCCGCGCCGGAGCCGGAGGATGACTGACGCCTCGGACCGGGAGATCCTGCTCTGCCTGGCCGAAACCCTGGACGTCGCGGCGACCTGCGACCGCCTGCGGATCAGCCGGAGCCGGCTCAAGCAGTGTCTGGAACGCGCGGCCGGGAATCCCCCTCCGGAAGTCCCGCCGCCGCTCGAGCCGCTGGAATCGGTGACCGTGAACATAGACGGCGCCGCCCGGGGCAACCCCGGTCCGGCCGGGGCCGGCGTGGTGATTTGGCGGGGGAACAAGGTCTTTGAAGAATTCTGCGAATACCTGGGAAAGGCCACCAACAACCAGGCCGAATACCGGGCCCTGGTCCTGGCGCTGCGCCGGGCCCGGGAGCTGGGCGCGCGAAAGGTGGCGGTGCGCTCGGACTCCGAGCTGCTGGTCAAGCAGTTGCTGGGGGAATACCGGGTCAAGAATCCGGAGTTGAAGGTGCTGTTCCAACAGGCGCAGGACCTGAAGCGCGGGTTCAAAAACTTCACCATTGAGCACATCCCCCGCGAAGACAACCGGGAGGCCGACCGCCTGGCCAACCGGGCGATTGACGAGTTTGCCGAGGGTTGATCCGGCAAAATTTTTCCCTTGCTTTTTCCTTGAAACTTGATAAACTTATAAAATCTTTTCAGGCGCGCCGGCTTGGGTGGCGGCTGACTCCTTGCTCCTGCGGGGGCTGTGCAAACCACAAGGAGGTTCTATGACCAAATACGAAACGCTGTTCCTGTGCAAACCGGATCTGCCGGAAGACAGCATCCAGGCGATGGTCTCGCGTCTCAGCGAGCAGGTGTCGAGCAACCAGGGCAAGCTGGCCGTGGTGGACATGTGGGGCCACCGGCGTCTGGGCTATCCGGTCAGCTACCGGGGGGCTCAATACCAGAAGGGCTTCTACATCCTGCTCACCTACCTGGGCAGCGGCCGGACCGTGACCGAGGTGGAACGGACGATCGGGTTGCTCGAAGACGTGATGCGGTTCCAGACGGTGAAGCTGGAAGATCAGGTGGACCCGGCTTCCATCACCGAGGTGACCCACACCCGCCAAAAGGACGAGATCATCGCTCCCCAAGAGGTATTTGAAGAAGAGGAGTCGGGCCGGGAAGAAGCCCCGCCTCCCCGCGAGCGGGCGGCCCCGCCCGAGGCGGAAAGCCAGAGCGCCGACGAAGCCGGCGGCCCGGCTGAGCCGGCGGCGCCCGCGCCGAGTGATAAGGACCAGGAGGACGAGGCATGACCTACCCAGCGAGCAGTGATCGCCGGCGGCATTTCAGCCGGCGCAAGGTCTGCCGGTTTTGCGCGGACCACACCGTGAAGATTGATTATAAGGATTCCCGTTTGCTGCGCCAGTTCATCACCGAGCGGGCCAAGATCGTGCCGCGCCGGATTTCCGGCAACTGCACGCGGCACCAGCGGGAGATCACCCGGGCGATCAAGCGGGCGCGCAACATCGCGCTTTTGCCGGTGGGCGGGCCCCACGTCTAGGCCGGCTTGAGGAGAGTCGAGATGAAGGTGATTTTGAAAACCGACGTGTCCCGGCTCGGCAAGACCGGCGAGGTGGTGGAGGTCAAACCCGGTTACGGCCGCAACTACCTGATCCCCCGCAACCTGGCGGTGGAGGCCACCCGCAAGAACGTGAACCAGCTCGGGCATGAAAAGCGCCTGATCTCGGACCAGCAGAGCCGCCAGAAGGCTTCCGCCGAAAAGCTGGCCGAGCAGCTCGAGAACTACTCCTGCACCATCCCCTGCAAGGTGGGGGAAAACGACCGGCTCTTCGGCTCGGTTACCGCCCAGGATATTGCCGAGACCCTGCGCAAGGACGGCTACGCGGTGGATAAGCGGGAGGTGCTCCTGGAAGAGCCGATGAAAACCCTGGGCGTCTATACCGTGCCCGTTCGCATCGGCGCCAAGGTCGAGGCCAAGCTCAAAGTCTGGCTGGTGAAAAAATGAACCGGTTCGATCGAGTCCTGGGGATGGGCTTGGCCCTGGCGCTGATCCTCCTCGGAGTAACCGCCTGCGACAGTGAGACCGAGGCCAAGGAAGAGGTCGTCAACATCAGCGGTTCGGATCCCCGCGCCATCCTCGCCCCCGGCAAGGCTGGGGTCCTCTCCGGCACCACCCTGCTCGTGCCCCGGGTTCCCAATACCTTTCATGTTTACTCGGTCCCGGAATTCGCGGGGGTGGAGAACCCCGGCGAGGCGGGGATCGGCACTTCAATCGGTTACAATCCGGGCGAACGGGTCTTTCTCCCGATCAACGTCAACCTGGGCATGGAAGAGTTAGGCTCCTACTCCATCACCCTCACCCTGCAGAACCCCGCCGCGATCCAGATCGTGGACGTGGATGGCAGCGTTCCTTATCTGCCCATCAGCTACCCCAGCCAGTATCAAGCCGCGGAGGGCTTTGAAACCCAGCCCGTGGTCAGCATCGGAAATACTGTTACCACCATTTCCGCCGCCTCCGCTTCCGCGGAGCCGACCACCGGCCGGGTGAACCTGGCCTACGTGACCGTGGACATCCTGGAGCCGGGTCCGCTCCCGCCGGCCGGCGCCGTTATCACCTTTACCCTGGACTCACTCCAAACTCCCGGCGATGATGACATCTGCGCCATCCTCACCGGCGGCTGCACCACCTTCGACGGAATCGTGATCGAGAACTTCAGGATCCAGTAGTCTCTTAGTCAACTGGCGTCCGCTTATCTCCAGAGTTGGACCGGGAGCTTGGCCGCCAGGTAGAAGACCACCCAGGCGCCGCACAGGTCGCAATCCACGTCGTTGCCATAGCAACAATAAGGAATCACGAATTCCTCGCCCTCCAGATAGAGGGGCAAGACGTATTGCTTGGCCGGGCAATGGTCGGTGACCGCCTTGGCGTGGGGCGAGAGCATCAGCTCCAGGCTCCGGCGCTTGCTCCAGATAAAGTCCGGATACTTCTCCTTGAGACGGATCGCCTCGCGCACCGCCCGGTCCCGGCGCTCGAGTGAGCCCCAGGTGAGCTCCGAATCATCCTTTTGGCGCGGAACATAAAACGAGAAGGTCAGGCCCTGGATCCGGGTCGGCCGCAGCCGCGCGACCAACTCCTCCAGCCGGTCCTCGTTCAACCGGGTCACCACGCATTGGCACATGAGCGTCGGCCCGAACTTGGCCGGCACCCGCCTGAGCGTCTTCATCACCCTTGCGAAGGTGCCTTTGCCCCGGATCGCGTCGTTAAGCTCCGGCGGGCCGTCCAGCGAGATCACGTAAATGCAGCGGGGCAGCTCGATCAGGTCCAGGGTGCCGTTGGTGGTGACGGTGTTGCGGCCGAAGAGTTTCGCGCCCTCGCGCAGCACCTCCGGCCGCAGCAGCGGCTCGCCTCCCATCCAGAGCATGGTCAGGATGCCGCAGCGCTTTTGCAATTCGGCGAGCTTCCGGACCATGGTCGCGCTGTCCATCTCCTGGCGCGGCTGGTTGGGGTTGCCCTCCCGGTAAACGAAGCAATGCCGGCAGCTTAAGCTGCAGCGGTTGGTGATGTTGACCACGGCGCCGGGGTATTGACGGTCAGGGATGGCGGAAGTCGTCATGGGCAGGGTCTCAGGAGCTCCGGGTAAAGTCGAAGACGACCTTCACCGCGTGGGAGCCGCTTTTGCCGGCCAGCGTATCAAAGGCGGCCTGGTATTGGGCCAGCGGGAATTGATGGGTGACCAGGGGCGAGGGATCAAATTTCTTCTCGGCCAGGAACTTAAGGAAAAATTCGAAGGCGTGCGCTTTCCGGCCGCGAAAAGTCTCCAGGGCGAAGGCGTTGGAGCCGATGATCTCCAGCTCCTTGAAATAATGGGGCGTGTTCTCGCAGCGTCTCGGCACCTCCACTCCGGTGAAGACCAGCCGGCCCTGGGCCTTGAGAAACCGCAGGCCGGCTTCCAGGGTGGCGGCAGACGAGATCGTGTCCAGGACCGCGTCCACGCCGTCCATGCACCATTTCCAGCCCCGGTCGGGCGTGTAGAGCTCGGCCCCGGTAAAGGCCGCCACTTCCTCCACCAACCTGGCCCCGCTGGTCAAGAACACGCGCTCCGCGCCCAAGCGCCGGGCCAGCTCTTTTTGGAAGGGGTAGCGGCCGACCGCCAACACTCGCTTGACCTCGAACAGGTTCTTGAGACAGATGATCGTGGCCAGGCCGATCACCCCGAGGCCGTAAACCAGGACCAGAGTATCGGGTTCCGGCTCGAGCAGCCGGCAGGAATGGAAGGCCACGGAAAAGGGTTCGGCCAGGACCGCGGCCTCGAAGCTGACCTCCGGAGGAATGACAAAGCACTGCGATTCGTGAGCCGCCACGTAGGGCGCGAAGCCGCCGAAGCCGGGGGTGACGCCGAGGTGCATGCCCGGCGGAAGCTGCCCGCGGCGGAAATTATGACAATGGGTATAATCTCCCTCTTGGCAGCGGGGGCAGGCCGGCTGGATACCCCGAGGGGCACAGGCAAGCCAGGGGCTGAGCGCCACGCGGTCGCCGGGCCGGAGCCGGGTCACTCGGCCGCCGGCCTGCTCAATGGTCCCGACCGCCTCGTGGCCCATGATCTGGGGAAAGCTGATCAGGGTTTGCAAGGGGTTGTCCCTGGCGCCGCTGAGGGTCAGCTCCTTCATGTCGCTCCCGCAGATGCCGCAATAGGCCGTCTGGACGATGACCCAATCTTCCGCCGGCAGCGCGGGCCGGGGCACCTGCCGGAGCGCCACCGGGCCGCCCGGTTTCCAGTAGCCGCCGGGACGGCGGAGACCCCGCAGCTTGGCGAGCGCGAGCTTGCCCAGGTGGAAGTCGAATTGGAGCGCGGGCATGGTCGCGGCCGGAGGGCTGCCACTCATCACGCTTGCCTCCGCTCCGGCTCCGGGTAGGCGAAAAGCACCTTGATCGCGCCCGATTGTTTCTGCTCGTGCGCGGCCACCAGGGCATCCCGGTATCGGGACAAGGGGAATTGATGGGTCAGCATCGCCGTCGGGTCAGCCCGGCCTTCCTCAAGGAACCGGAAGTAATGGCCGTAGGCGTGCTCGCGCCGGCCCTCGAACTCTTCCACGGCAAAGGCGTTGCTGCCGATGATCCGGATTTCCTTGAAATACCAGGGCGTCCATTCAAAGCGCCGGGGCGCGGAAACGCCGGTGACCACGATCACGCCGGAGCGATGGCCGTCCCGGCCCGCCCTTCGCGCCTTGACGATGCGGATGCCGGTGGCCAGGGTTTCCGCCGAGGCCACGGTGTCGAAGAGGATGTCCACGCCCTCGATCAGCCAGGGTTGCTTGGGTTTCAGATAGTAAATTTCGCAGCCCAGGTGCTCGGCGACCTGCTCGATCAGGCGGTGCGGAGGCCGGGCGGCGAGCACCAGGTCCGCCCCGAAGCGGCGCGCCATCTCCGCCTGCTGGGGGAAGGCGGCGAGGGCGATCACCTGGACCCCGGAGAAGACGCGCTTGAGGATGTGGACGGTGAGGAGTCCGAGGTTGCCGCAGCCGTAGACCGCGACTACGGATCCCGGCTGCGGCCGCACTTTCAGAACTGAATGGAAGGCGACGGAGAAGGGATCGGCCAGCACCGCCTGCTCCCAGGTGATGTTGTCCGGGATCGCGACGGCCATGGACTCGTGGGCCGGAAGGAGCTCGGCAAAGCCGCCGGTCACGTCGCGGCTGTTGCCGGTGTGGATGCCGGGCGCGACCCGGCCCTTGGTGAAGTTGCGGCACAGCGTATTTTTTCCGGCCCGGCAGGCGGGGCAGGGCGGCTCGATCCCCCGGGGCCCGCAGGAGATCCAGGGGTTGAGCGCCACCCGGTCGCCGGGCTTGACCCGGGTGACGGCTGAGCCGACGCGCTCGACCCGGCCCACCACCTCGTGGCCCAGGATCTGGGGCCAGGAGATGACCGCGGTCATGGGGTTGTCGAGGTTGCCGTCGAGGAATACCTGTTTGTGGTCGCTGCCGCAGATGCCGCAATAGCGGGGCCGGATGACCAGCCAGTCGTCGGCCAAAGGCTCGGGATCCGGCAAGTCCAGGTAGCGCAGGAAGCCGAAGCGGGTGAAGTATCCCCCCGGGCGGAACAGGCCGGCGATGCGGCTCGCGGCCAGGCGCGGAAGTTTATACTCGAAGACAAGCGCCTTCATCGAACTCGGTCATCATAGCACAAGAGGCCGGATAAACCCATGCCTAACCGCTTGCAATTCCCCATTTGATTGATTTATTGTTTGTGCTATAAACAAACGGAGGAGTGGACATTCGCCATGGCTCTAATTGACTCGGTTTCCATTCGGTCTCAGCCCGATTTCTCCCGGTTGCGCCAGGTGCTCCTCCGCCAGGGGCTCCCGGACCGGGTCCCGTTCTACGAGCTCTTCGCCGACAAGCCGATCAAGGACAAGATCCTGGGCAAGCCCTGTTTGCTCTTCCTGCTCCCCTCGCCCGACCTGGATCAGTTGATCCGCAACGAGATCGAATTCTGGTCGCGTCTCGGCTTCGACTACGTGCCGGCTTCGCCCCCCTTCCTGTTCACCACCAAAGTCTCGATCAGCCGCGACACCGCCAGCCTCACCCTCGGCGCGCGCCTCTGGCTGAACGAGGCCGCGACCAATATCATCAAGACCCGCGCCGACTACGAGCGCCACCAGTTCCCCCAGGTGGAGATGATCAACTGGAGCGCTTTCGACCGGCTCTGTGAAATGCTCCCCGAGGGCATGGTCGCCTTCGGCCAGCTCTCGGGCGTGCTCGAGAACGTGATGTGGCTGATGGGCCACGAGGGCCTGGCCTTTGCCCTGGCCGACGACCCGGAGCTGGTGCAGATGATGTTCGACCGCATCGGCTCCGCGCTGCTCAAGCTCACCCGGCTCATGCTCGAGCGGCCCCGGGTGGGCGCCATCCAGATGGGGGACGACATGGGCTTCAACACCGGCACCTTCCTCTCCCCGGCCGCGCTCCGCCGCTACGTCTTCCCCTGGCAGAAAAAGCTGGTGGAAGCGACCCATGCCGCCGGCCGGCCCTTTATCCTTCATTCTTGCGGCAACCTGACCAAGATCATGGAAGAACTGATTGAAGAGGTGGGGATTGACGCCAAGCACAGCTTTGAGGACGCGATCATGCCGGTGGCGGAGGTGAAGCGGCGCTGGGGCGGCCGGATCGCGGTGCTGGGCGGGGTGGACCTGGGGGTGCTGGCGCGGGCCTCGGTGGAGGAGGTGCGGGCCTACACCCGGAAGGTCATGCAGGATTGCATGGAAGGCGGGGGCTGGGCGCTGGGCTCGGGCAACTCGGTGGCCAACTACCTCCAGCCGGAGAACTACCTGGCCATGCTCGAAGAGGGCTGGAAGTGTGGAAGCTACCACGCGGCCTGACCCGTTGCCTTGAAATTCCCGGCCGTTTAAAAAAGACTGGTAAAGGTAACATCGTGAAAAACCGAAAAGGATTTTTGCAAACTGGATTTCTCACTCTGATTGCAGTTGCTCTAACCGCGCCCGTATCCTCGGAGAAGAGCAGCGGGTCGGGATTCGACCGGAAGAGCCGCGCATGGACCGAGCAGGGAGTTTTTTCCATCTTAACTTATAACGTGGCCGGCCTGCCCGAGCCGTTCTCCGGATCCCGGCCGGCGAAGTATAGCCAGCTGATCAGCCCGCGGCTCAACGACTTCGACCTCGTGCTCACCCAGGAAGATTTCTGGTATCACCGGGACCTGGTCTCCGCCTCGAAGTTTCCCCACGTGGCCAAGCGGAGCCGGGCCGGGACCCTGGGCGACGGGTTGAGCCGGTTCTCCCGGTTTCCCATGAGCGAGGTGCAGCACGAGGCCTGGCGGGCGTGCTCCGGCTACCTCCGGCGCGGGAGCGACTGCATGACCGCAAAGGGCTTTGCCTGGGCCCGGCACGAGCTCGCGCCGGGAATCTGGCTCGATGTCTATGACCTGCACATGGATGCCGGCCGGGACCCGGGCGACCAGGAGGCGCGGGCCGCGGAAATGGACCAGCTCATCGCCGCGATCCGCCGGCACTCGGCCGGCCGGGCGCTGATCGTGGCCGGCGACTGGAACCTGTATTGCCAGCGGCCGCGGGACCGGGCGGTCCTGCAGAAATTGTTGGATGAGGAACATTTGACTGACGTGTGCCGGGCGCTGAACTGCGGGGAAGAGCGGGTTGACCGGATTCTGTTCCGGAGCAGCGCCGAGTTGGAGTTGATTCTCCGAAACTACCGGGTGGAAGTGGAGCGGTTTCAAAATGACCAGGGCGGCCAGTTGTCGGACCACGAGGCGGTCTCGGCCGTGTTTGCATGGAAATACCTGGGTGCGGATTGAGCTGGAGACAGGAAGGGAGGGGCGGTTGAATCGCAAGCTGGTATTGGTCCTGGTCTTGATGGTTTCCGGGATCGGCTTTTCTGCACCGGCATCGGAGCTTCCGGCCACCGAGTTCGACCAGATGTATGCGGACCTGGCCGCGTATCTCCTGGACCCGGCCCACCACCCGGACCTGGCTCACGGCGTAGTCCAAATTGAATACGGCGACGCCAAGGCCTATTTCCCGGCCTGGGTGTATGTCCGGGACCAGCTTCCGGGCGAGAAACCCTCCGCCTTCGAGTTCCAGGTGGCCCGGGCCATGCACGACCGTTACCGCCGGGCCTTTGACCAGATCGAGCAATCGCCGCTTCAGGCGTTTAAGGATCTGAACCTGGCCATGGACGCGGCCATCGGGATCGAGGGCATCTTCCGCGCCTATGAGCATGATTCTTCCGAGGATTACCGCGAACTGGCGCAGCGATACCTTGCCTTCGCCCGGCCCCTGGCCAAACATCCGGGCTTGCTCATGGCCTACCACCTGCAACCCTATGGCCCGGCTACCGTGATCGCCGGCGGCGCGTGGTTCTACCTGGAATACGCCCTGGCCACGCCGGCGGAAGACCCTCATCACGAGGAATACCTGCGGCTGGGATTGGACATGCTCGAGAAGATGGACCGGAAGCTTTATTCAAAACAGAAACACACCTACCGCTACTCCGTCCGGCCCGGGTATGACTTTATATATGTTTACAACAACACGGTGCTGGTGCAGGCCCTGGTCCGGGCCTACGTCCTGACCGGGGAGAGGCGTTACTACGACCGGGCGCTGGAAATTATGCGCACCCTGGAGCAGGCGCTCTACCATCCCGGCTACCGCGGCTTTCTGGCGGCGGAGGATAACTGCCGCTATCATCGCCGGTATGAGAAAGTGGGGCCGCAGTATAACCGCGAATACATGGCGCTCTCGGCGCATAACTACATGGTCTATGCTTACCTTTCCCTATACGAGGCGGGCGGCTTCCGGGACCAGGAGCTGCTGGAGAAGGCGGCGGCGTGCTTGCGGTTCGAGCGGGATTGGCTCTGGGACCGCCAGGGCAAGATCCAGCACCATCTCGAGCGAGGCCGGCTCTCGCGGCCGGAGGACTACTGCATGGGGTGCAATTTCCAGACCTTGTATCACATCGTGCAGTACCAGGCCGCGCTCCGGCAGATCCCGACCCAGCATCTCTTGCGGGCCGGCGAGGAGGTCAAGTCATCCCGATGAATCCAGTTTTGCAACTATTCCTGGGCTG
>MGQK01000081.1:140954-142496 GCA_001797815.1 Deltaproteobacteria bacterium RBG_13_61_14
AACTCCACCAGGCACTGGATGCCCTCGCCGTAGGGCAGGGTGTCGAAGCAGCCGTTGCAGGAGATGCACTTGGCCTTGGCGAGGTCGCCCGACTTCCAGCGGTTGATGAGATGAGGCTCGCGGATCAAAGGCCGCGCCAGGGTCACAAAGTCCACCGCGCCCGAGGCCAGGGCCGCGTTGATCACGCTCGGCGAGCGGAAGCCGCCCACCACCATCAGCGGGCAGGCGGTGACCGGCCGGGTCTGCCGGGCGAGTTCGAGGAAGTAGGCCTCGTCCGCCTCGGCCTTGATCTTGGTGCGGGCCGGGCCCTTGCCCGAGGCCGGGCCGCCGGCGCTCACCTCGATCGCGTCAATCCCGAGCTCGGAAAGCTTTTGGGCCAGGGGCAGGGCCTCGGCCGGGGTGGTGGAGCCTTGGATCAGGTCGTCGAGGTTGAGCTTGATCAAGACCGGGAGTTTGCCCGCGTTGGCCCGCGCGGCGTTGTAAACCTCGAGGGCGAAGCGCATCCGGTTCTCCAGGGAGCCGCCGTATTCATCCTCGCGCACGTTCCAGCGGGGCGAAAGGAACTGGCTGACCAGGTAGCCGTGGGCGCCGTGGATCTGGATGGCGTCGAAACCCGCTTCCTTCGCGCGCTTCGCGGCTTGGCCGAAGTCCTCGATCATCTGTTTGACCTCCACGGTCGAAAGCGCCCGGGGCGTTCCGAAGACCGGGTGTTCCACCGCGCTGCAGCCTACCGGCTGCTCGCCGCCGATCATCGTGGGGTTGGTCTGCGGGCCCACGTGGGCGAGTTGGATGCTGATCTTCCCTCCCTCGGCGTGGACCGCGCTGGTCAGTTTTTTCAGACCCGCGATATAGTCGTCGCTCCAGATCGCGGTCTGGCCCGGACTTTGCCGGCCGTTGGGCTGCACGTAGGTGTAACCCAAAATAATCAGGCCTATCCCGCCCTGGGCCAGCCGTTCGTGGTAGCGCACCAGCTGGTCGGTGACCAAGCCCTTCTCGTCGGCCAAGCCTTCCCAGACCGCGGAGCGGACCAGGCGGTTCTTAAGCGTGAGCGAGCCGAGTTTGCCCTCGGAAAACATATCGGCCATGGTAACCTCCTAATTATCAAATCCGGAGAAAAGGGAAGAAATACCGTTCGGCGTGCTCAATGATTATTTTAAGAGATTACTGGACGGAAAGCAACCCAGCCGATAGAATGAAGCCGAGATTTTCTGGAGGAATGGATGGCTTTGGCCAAGGGGAATCCAGTCTCTTCATAGGTCCAGATGGTGGGGACGAACAGATCAGAGTTATCCTTGACTCATCTTTTTCAAGGGATCACCCTCCTGCATCAGGCCGAGCAAAAGGCGGGAGCAGATGCCGAGGACTTGATTGCCCGGGCCGTGGGGCAATTCCAGGCCGCCCTGAAGATCCGGCCGGGCCTGGAAGATGCCCTGCTCAATTGGGCCCACGCTTTGGTTCTCCTGGCCAAACTGAAATCGGGCGCGGAATCAGACCGGCTCTTTGCGCAGGCGTTTGCGAAACTGCAAATCCTCCTGGACATGA
>MGQK01000081.1:142523-159393 GCA_001797815.1 Deltaproteobacteria bacterium RBG_13_61_14
ACTGGGGTTACGCGCTTTGCTTGCAAGCCGAAGTGAAACGCGGTCGCCGAGCCGAAGCGCTCTTTACCCAAGCCCTGGAAAAATTCCAGGCGGCGCTCCAATTCCAGCCGGACCTGGCCGAGGCGGTCCATGGCTCCGCCCTGGTGGGTTACGAACAAGCGAAACGAAAATCCGGCGCGGCCAAGTCTCGACTCCTCGGTTCGGCCCTGCTCAAGGCGCGGGAGGCCCAGAAGCTCAAGCCCGGTTACTTCAACGCCATCGTCACCTGGGGCGCCATCCTCTTGGAGCAAGCCGAGGCCCGACCCGAAGCGGAGGCCGGCCGGCTCTTTCGGCAGGCGCAAAAGAAGCTCCTGGCAGCGGAAACCCTTGTCCCCGGGAGCGGGGCTTATAACCTGGCCTGTATGAGCGCGGTTCTGGGGGATGAGACTGCCTGCCGGCAATGGCTGGAGAAGTCCAGGCGGAGCGGTCAATTACCGGTCCTGGAATTCATCCGCCAAGACCCGGACCTGAAAAAGTATCGGAAAAAGAGATGGTTGCAAAAGCTCCTCGCCAGCTTGAACTCGCGATCCGATCCGCTAGAATAATCAAATTGGCAAAACTCGGAAGGAAGGGAATTCACCATGGCTCCCCATCTGGTCCCGGGCTGGCTGCATAACCCCGGCTGGCATTGCGCGTCCACCGCGCTCAGCGACGCCACCGCCTTTTTAGGACATCCGCTCTCCGAGGCGATGTGCTTCGGCCTGGGCGCGGGGCTCGGCTTTGCCTATCTCAAGGGCGAGGTCTTCTATCCCACCCGCTTCACCGCCACCCGCTCGCGCATCCTGGAGACCAACTTCTTCGAGAACCTGGGGATTGCCCGCACCTGGCTGACCGTCCCGGACCCGGACCAGGCCCTGAAGAAGGCCAAGGCCGGCGCCGACCAGGGGATTCCGCTGCTCATGCGCGCCGACATCTATCACCTCGACTATTACCAGTCCCAGGCCCATTTCCCGGGCCACGTCATCCTCTTCTGGGGCTACGACGATGAGGCCGGCACCGCCTTTGTCGCCGACACCGAGCGGCCCGGGCTGCAGACCGTGGCCCAGGAATCCTTGAAGAAGGCCCGTTTCTCCAACCTGCCCGGCTACCCGGTGCAAGGCGACCATATCCCGGTGGACTGGGCCCTGCCTTCTTCCGACCTGCGGCCCGCCATCCGCCGCGCGCTCCGCAAGCAGGCCCGGGATCTATTCAAGCCTGAATACGCGCAGGCCGGTATCTTCGGCTTCCCCGCCCTGGCCCGCGCCGTCACCGACCTCTCCGACTGGGGCGGGGCGGAGGACTGGCAGTGGTCGGCGCGGTGGTTCTACCAGGTGATCGAGAAGCGCGGCACCGGCGGCGGCGCTTTCCGCCGGCTCTACGCCCGGTTCCTGGAGGAAGCGGCGGCCCTGATCCCGGAGCTGGCTGGCCTGGCCCCGGCCCGCGAGATGTTCGCCATCAGCGAGTGCTGGAGCGAGCTTTCCCGGCTGCTCAAGGAGATCAGCGAGAGAGACCGGCCCGAGGGATTTGGCGAGGCGGCTGAGGGTCTCGCGGAAATCTTCGAGCGCGAGCAGGCGCTGATGGAGAAAATCCAGGGGCTGGGCGAGAGCGGCTGATCCTCCAGGCGGCGAGGCCGGATACCGCGGGTCGGCCCGGGCTGGCGGAAGCGACGCGGTTAGGATGAACCCGTTGCGGTGGAGGGATCGGCGTCGGCTTCTTCGGCCGGCGCGGGTCGGATCGAGGTGGGCACGGCCATGGTAAAAGTCGTGCCCACTTTTTCGTGGGCCGCGGGAGTAAAGGTCCCGTCCATGGCCTGGACCAGGCGCCGGGCCATGAACAGTCTCAGGATCAAGCGCTTTTCCTCGTCGTCGCGGCCCAGGTACAGCTCCTGCCGCCAGTCGCTGATGCCCCGGAGGAACTGCTCGGGCGGGATCCAGCCGGTTCCGGTCACCGAGTAGACCAGTTGGGGGTGGCCGTCCTGGGGCTGGAGTAAGTCCGCCGCCATGATCACCAGTTGCCGGTTGGCCACGCTCTTGACCATAAAGTCCGCCATCAGCCCCAGGATCCGGCTCAGGTAGCCGGGGTCGCCCAGGACTTCGGGCAGTTCCCGGGTGGGAGCCTCTTCCAGAAACACGTTCCGGCTCTTGGCCGAGGCGGAAAGGGTCTTTCGGGTCAAGGCGAGCAGGCGCAGCGGCTGGAAAGGCACGCGGGTGGGGGCCACGTTGCCAAAGAGGATCTCGCCGAAGTCCTGGAAGCGGGAGAGGCTTTCCTGGGCTTGCGCCACTCCCTGACCGAGGGTTTGAGCAAGGCTCAGCGGCAATTTGCCTTGCGAGGAATAGGTCGTGGCCTCCCGCGCCAGGTGGGCGATCGGGCCGGCCAGGTCTTCCAGCATGGCGCGGAACAAGGCCACGTTCGGCCGCTTGACCTCGATCTCTCGGGTGGCGTCCCATAAGCTGACCATGCTCCCGATCAGCCGGTCGCGACGGCTTACCGGCACCAGGCTCAGGCGGAACGATTCCTGGTAACTCTTGGCCCAGAAATGGCGGGGCGAGGAGTGGGCTTCCAGGCCTTCCAAATGTTGGAGGATCGAGGTCAGGATATAGGGGGGAAGGATGGTTTCCAGTTTCTGGCCCAGGGCCGATTCCCAGGTGCACTGGAAGCGCCGGGCAAAGGCCGGGTTCAGGTAAACGACGATCAGTCCCCGGGTGAAGACCACGACCGGGTCCTCCAGGAACGCGAGTAGAGTGTGCGCCCGGTCCGGGGACCGTCGAAGCTCTTCCCATTTGGACATGAGCCGGCTAGGCCTCTCCGATCGAGATCAGGCCGTCCGCCAGCAGGCGATGGAGAGTCCGATAGGTTGTCCCGCGCGGGACCGGGCTGATGGCGATCACGTCTTCGAAACTGATCTCGCCGTTGATCAAGGAAAGGATAAAGCCTTCTTCCTGGGTAAAGTTCATTTTTGCCAGTTCTTTCATGCTCGGGATCAGCCGGGGAACTTTGTCCAGGCCGCCGACTTTCTCGATGGTATCTTTCACCAGGCGGGCGCGGGTCAACTCCACGTGGGCCCAGTAGAGAGGATTGTTCGGCTCCAACCGATGGGCGGTCAGAAACGCCTGCTCGGCTTCCGGCCACCGCTCGGCCAACAGCATCTGCTGGCCGGTGAAAAATTCTTCCGCCCCTGGATTCTTGCCGCCCGGCCCTGGCGGCGCCTCTTCGAGCATCTCCGATTCCAAATCGAAAACGTCCTCGTCCACCACCGGCGCGGCCTGACCCGCGGGTTGGCCGGTCTCGATCTCAATGTATTCCCGGGCCATTTCATTGCCCGGTTCCAGGGCCAGCACCTCGTGCCAAAGCTGAAGCGCCTTGCCTACCTCCCCCAGGCCGTAATGGTAGAGACCACGCTCCAACAGGTCCTGAATCGTTTTGCTATCCGCCATCTCAGGTGATCCTTCTTTCCTTGGACTGATGATACATCATCCTCCGGAAAATTCACCCTGCCCCCGGCCTACTCCGGCTTCGACCGGAGCAGGAACTTGACCATGTCCAACATTTCCGAGCCTTGCTTCTCGGCGCGGCGCTGCTCCTTCAGGCTGCGGCGGTTGTTGCCCCAATGGAGATCGAGCGGAATTTTCCCGTCCGGATCCACCGCGGCCGCGACCAGCTTGGCCGGCCGGGTATACCGGTATTTCTTCCATAGCTCCTGCCCGTCCCAGCTCTCCCGGATCGTCTCGCCGTCGGCGAAGCTGACCTCGATTTCCACCGGGAACTTGAATTCACCCAGCCGGCGGACCGAGACCTCGCTGGCATACATTTCCGGCTGGTCGCCTCGCCCGGCGGCGGCATGTTTCCGGGCCGGGCCCGGCTCGCCGGCGGCGGATAAGGCGTAATCGTATCCCCGGCCGGGCTTCAGCCGGCGGCTGCTCACCCGGTCCACGCTGTAGTCGAGCACCGCGTTGGAGTAGAGCGCCGGGTTGAAAAACCACTCCAGGTCTTGGCCGGCGACCTCCTCGGCCACGGCCACGAAGTCGGCGGTGACCGGATGCTGGAAGCGGTAGCGGGCCAGGTAGGCGCGCAAAATCTCGCGCATGGTCTCTGGTCCCAGGTAGTTTTCGAGCGTGATCAGGGCCAGGGCCGGCTTGGAGTAGGAATTGGCCCGGTAGCTCGAGCCGGAGTAGTATTCCCAGGCGTTGCGCTGGATCGGGTCCAGGTCCGGCGCGCGCACGTAGGAGTAGCGCCGCATCTGCAGGTCGTCCACCTGGATCCCCATCCAGTCCATCAGGCTGCCGGCCGGGCCGTAAAGGTCCTTGCTGATCTGGATCTCCGCGTAAGTGGTGATCCCCTCGTCCAACCAACTGTCTTCAAACTCGTTGGAGGCAACCAGGTGATACCAGAAGTTGTGCCCGAACTCGTGGATGATCACCAGCTCCACCGCGTGCACGCCCTGGGGCAGGCCGGTGAAAGTGCCGGCGGTGATCAGGGTCGGATACTCCATCCCGCCGACCTCAGCCGCCCCCGGCCGCGGGTCCACCACCGTCAAGTTCGGATAAGGGTAATCCCCATACCAATTCTGAAAATACTCCACCGCCTTCTCGGCCGCGGCCAGGTGACGGGGACCCTGGCGGGCATGATCGGCCTGCATCAAGACCCGGACCTCCACGTCCTGGGCCCGGCCCTTATATTCCCGGAACCGGGGCGACGTGGTCCAGGTAAAATCGTGCACGTCCTCCGCGTGATACCAGTGGGTGGCGGTGCCGTCTCCGTTGCTCCTCCGCTCCACTTCCACCCCGGTCGCGCCCACCAGGTTCTTCTCCGGCACCGTGATCCGCACCTCGTAAACCCCGAAGTCCGCGAAAAATTCGGTGTGCGCGTGATATTGGTGGCAGTTCCAACGGCCGTCCTGATAGACCCCCACCTTGGGAAACCACTGGGCCACGAAGAAAAATTCCTTTTTGGCGCCCGCGCGGGCGATGGGCGGCTCCGGTAGCCGGGCCCGGAAGGAAACCAAGAGCGCGACCGTTTCGCCCGGCGCCACCGGCCGGGGCAAGGGCAGGCGGAAGACGGTCTTGTCTTCCGCGTTGTCGTCATCCGGATGGATGAACTCCATGGCCGCGGTCAGGTCTTCACCCGAAGCCAGCGCGATCCGGTCCACCTCGATGAAACCCCACTCCTCCGGCTTGATCTTCAATTCGTCCTTTTCCCGGCTCTTTTCGAGCAGGAAACTGGAGTGGCTGTTCCGGAACGCGTTCAAGTAGAGATGGAACTGCAGCTCCTGGACTTGATCCGAGGAGGTGTTCCGCCAGGCGACCAACTCTTTGCCCCCGAGGGTGCGCGTCTCCGGGTCAAGCCGCACCTCGATGTCATAGTTCGCGATCCGCGGGCTGAGCGGCTGCGGGAACAGGACCGGCTGCCCGAAAAGAGGAGCTGGCCACGTTACGATGATCCAGAGCAAAACCCAAATCCTGAGGTGATCCTTCCGCATGTGTTTCATTCCTCTACCGGGCGCAGTGATTCCGATTCAAAAGTCCGGTTTGCGGCCGCGGGATCCAGGGCCAGTCGGACCAGGGCCTCGGCCAGGGCGGTGTTGGTGGTGGAAGCATAACGCGCCTGCAGCCGCCACCCGCCGAAAAGGCCGGCGACCCGGAGCAGACCGTCCACCACGGCGGCGCCGATTCTCTCGCCCGGCCGCGGCTCGTCCCGACCCGGGCCGCTGATCAAAGAAGGCCGGGCAATGAGAAAAGGCAGCGCGCTGGCCTTGAGCTCGGCCTCCGCCCGGGCGCGTGCCTGGTAGTAGGGCGACCGCGCCCGTTCGTTGACCCCGGCGGCGGAAAGGTAAATGAAACGCGGCCTGGAGCCGGCCGCCATTGCGGCGCGGAGGAGCAGGGCGGTAAGACCGTAGTCCACGTTTTGGTAGCTCTGGCTTTGGGGGTCTTGGCCGGTGCGGGCGACTTGCTTCATCAGGCGGCGGGTGGTGCCGAGGAGGGCGAAGACATAGGCGGGCCGCAGGCGGGCCAGGGTCGCGGCCATCGCGCCCTCTTCCCAGGGCGTGCAGTCCACTTGCGCTCCCAGCCGCTGCAAACGCTGCTGCCACTCTTCCCGGCGGGGGGAGTCCGGCCGGACGTGCGCATAAGTCAAGATCCCGCGGGCGGCCAGTAAGCGGACCACTTCCCGCCCGGTGAAGCCGGTGGCTCCCGCCACGAATGCTGGACCAGCAGCGCCGGGCGAAGAGGAGTGCTCGAACAGGGGCACCATCTCAGCCTCTCAAAAAACTTCCCCCCATACGCGAGAGTAATTGAAGATAATCGCGCCGATTTTTTTAAACCTGTTTGATCGTAACTTCCTCTGCCGGGGTTGTCAAGGACGCGAAAGCCCCCCTCGCAGAGGGCGAATCCGACAGAATCACCTTGACAGAGCACTATTGAAGGATCGCGTAATTGGTTGACACGCGTAAGTAGGGGCGGCTCGCGAGCCGCCCCTACCCCGCCTGGGGCGGGGTTCTGGATGACAACCCGAATCGGCAAATCCAGCCAGCGAAGAGGATTTTTCTGTCAATCTATTTTGCGATCATCACTAGGACCTGCGCCGATTGCGGGGGCCAAAGCTTTCCTCTAAAACTGCTTGCCGGGAATTTCCATTTTCTGCATCCGTTCCAGAGTGATGGCCACGCGCTTTTGATAGGCGCGGTTGCCGCTGCCCGGATGCCAGGCCGACGGCCTGGGCAAGCCCGCGACCAGTTGCGCGGCCTCCCCTTCGCTGAGGTCGTCCGCCGACTTGTGGAAGTAGTGGCGGGCGGCGGCTTCCGCGCCGTAGATGCCGGGGCCGAACTCGATGACGTTGAGGTAAATTTCAAAAATCCGTCTCTTTTTCAGGTTCCGTTCGAGCTGGATGGTAAGGATGGCTTCTTTGAGCTTGCGATACGGATCCTGGGAAGGAGACAGCCACAGGTTCTTCGCCACCTGCTGGGTCAAGGTCGAAGCCCCGCGGGGAAATTCCACGTCCTGGAAGGACTCCTTGATCGCTTCCCAGATTTCTGCCAGGTCAAAGCCGCGATGGGAAAAAAAGCTGATGTCCTCGGAGACCAGCACGGCCCGTTTCAAGTTCGGCGAGATTTGGGAGTAAGGCACCCACTGCCAGGCTGCCGCCGGTTTGCGGCCGGCGCGGCGCTCGCGGGCCTGGTAGCGCTCGATAAAAGCGGTGGTCTTGGGGTTCTGCTTAGCCAGCGCCTTGACCTCCGGCCAGGTGAGCGCTTCGTAGGCCGCGAAAACGGCCAGGCCGATGAGCAGGGCCGCGAGGAGAGCCCTGGCGGTCCGGCCGGAGCGAGGGCGGCTCATGCGGCGGCTCATGGGAGCACCGGCGCGGGAGAAAAGGATGAAAATTTCCAGGAATCGTAAGGCACGAATGGCAACACGTTAGTCATTCCCAACAGGCAAGCAGACAAAATACCTCAAAAGCAGGAGAGGATCAAGAATCTCTTTCCAAAGGGTTCGGGATTGATCGGAGCGATCTGATCATTTATAATTTCTGGCAAGTCATCCCGGAGAATGGATCAGGAAGCTCGGGTTCGTCCGTGGCTTGGTCCTGGTCCTGTGTCTTTGGCGGAACTGTTTGAAAACCGTGCAGTCGGGACTGCAAAAGGAGTCATGGAGATGTCTGTTTTCAAGACCGTGACGGTCGCCTTGCGGCGGAGGTTGAATTGGGGTCTGCTCGGGCATTTGCTGGAGATCAGGGCGCGGGTGAAACCCGACTTTCCGGTGCTGGTCTTCGAGGACGCGACCAACCCCGAAGAAGTCCAGACCTATCGCGACCTCTTCGAGAACTCGCACCGGTTCGCGAGGGCTCTGCTTGACGCGGGCGTGGACAAGGGGGATCGGTATGCGGCGATGATGCACAACCGCCCCGAGATGGTGGAGCTGATGGCGGCGGCAAGTATCCTGGGCGCGGTCATCGTGCCGGTGGACCCGCGGTCCAAGGGCGACAAGTTGGCGCACCAGATCAAGAACTCCAAGAGCAAGGCGATCTTCCTGACCGCGGACCTGCTGGACCGGATCGAGGAAATCCGGGACCGGATCCAGGACGTTAAGATCTTCAGCATCGAAAAGCCCGGCGCTCCGGCGACGGGAGATGTCTCCGGCTGTGCCTCCATCCGGGAGGTTCTGGAGGCGCCTTTTCGACCGGTGGATTACCGTGACATCGGTCTGGCGCACCCGATGCAGATCATTTATACCTCGGGGACTACCGGGGACCCGAAGGGAGTGGTCAACGAGAACTACCGCCTGCCGGTTTACGGCGCTCTGCTCAGCCGGTATTGGGACTACCGGGAAGGCGACGTGCTCTACACCGGCCTCTCGCTCACTCACGGGAACGCTCAGGCCGTGACCCTGTCGCCGGCGCTCTATCGGGACTTGCGGGCGGTGTTCAGCGTCAAGTTTACCAAAAGCCGGCTGTGGGACGTGACCCGCAAGTATGGCGCTACCAGCTTTTCCCTGCTCGGGGGCATGGCCTCCGGGATCTACAACGAGCCTCCCCGGCCCGACGATGCGGACAACCCGGTGCGACAGGTGGTCAGCGCGGGCATGCCCAGGGCGATTTGGGAGGATTTCGAGAGGCGCTTCCACGTCCAGGTGCTGGAGTGGTATGGCACGGTGGAGGGCGGAGGTTTTGCCCGCAAGCCGGTGGGAAAGGGGCCGGTGGGCAGCTTTGGCAAACCCATCCCGCTCTTCAACATGAAGGTAGTTGACGAAAACGACCGCGCCTGCCCGCCCCACGTCCCCGGCGAGCTGGTGGGTCGCATCCGGTTTTTAGGCGCGGCGGTCAACTACTTCGACAACCCCGAAGCCAGCCGGAAGAAGACCCGGGGCGGATGGATCCGCTCCGGTGACATCGTGCACGTGGACGCGGACGGATGGTTCTTCTTCGACCACCGCGCGGGGGAAGGGTTAAGAAGGGCCGGGGACTTCATTCAGCCCGATGCCGTGGAGAGGGCGATCGGCGAGCACCCGGACGTCAGCGAGGTCGCGGTCTTCGGCATCCCCGCCGCCAGCGGCGCCCCGGGCGAATCCGACATGGTCGCGGCCTTCACCCTGTTTCCGGGAAAGAAACCGGACCCCGCCTCCCTCTTCGAGCTCGCGGCCCGGAAATTGGAGGCGAACAGCGTCCCCAGCTATCTTCTCTTTTTGGATGAGATCCCCAAAACCATCAGCGAAAAACCCCAGGAGCGGTTTCTCAAAAAAAGCTTCGCGGAACAACCGGAGCGGGTCTATAAGCTCGAAGACTACCGGAAGAAATAATCGTCCCCAGCCGGGGCCAAGCCCAAAGAGGTCATGGACTTGGCGCGCCATGCGACTGTGGACATGACCTTGCGGGTTTATGCTCGGTCGAGGTGGGAACGGCGGGGAGAGCTTGCCGAAGCCGTGGGCAGGATGGTGAATCCTGGGCCGAAGTGTGCTACCAGCGTGCTACGGCAAATGGTGTGGGGATTCGTAACTATGGACAAGATCAAGGAAAATCATGGTGCGAAAGGGGGGATTTGAACCCCCACGACCTTGCGGCCGCTGGACCCTGAATCCAGTGCGTCTCCCAGTTCCGCCACTTTCGCACTTCGGGGCGTTTTTAAGTTTAACAAGATCGGGAAAATTGTCAACTTCGCCGAAACCCCCGCCAGGGTTGCGATCTTCCGGCCTTGATCGTCGCCGGCAATATTCTCATCTGAAATCGAGCAGTCGCCAATGGGAGTCCGGTTTTATCCAGGTTCAGATCCATGGAAAACCCCCTGCCTTACTTCCTGGCGCGCCAACGAGCGCGCCCGAGGGGGGAGGCGCGCGCCGTTTGTCTTCGACCCTGAGGCTCAGACCCGAAGGGAGCGCAAACACCCAAAGGCGCTCGACGCCTTCTTTTCTTGGCGGCTTCGCCCCTTTAACCACCTTCTTCTTTCTTCTTCTTTTCTTTCAGCTAAACCCCAAGTTTGCTGTGACCGGGAGGGCACAAAGTGTTTACAATGTATTGAACCTATACAGGTTTTTGACAAGAGCGGTCTTGAGGATGTAATCTATGTTCCAGGTCAAGGACCTGGCCGCCGGTGTCGGCGGCTTTCGGAAGTATGCCAGGTCATCCCGCGAGAGCGCGGATGAGCACCCAGCTTCCAGGCGGAGCTGGGTTTTTTTATTGGTCATGCGAATCGTGATAATTGACAACTACGACTCCTTCACCTACAACCTGGTCCAGGCGCTGGGCGAGCTGGGGCACGAGCTGCGCGTCTTCCGCCACGACCGGGTGAAGGTGGATGAAATCGCGGAGCTGCGGCCGGACAAGATCGTGATCTCGCCCGGTCCGGGCCGGCCCCGGGACGCGGGCATCTCCATGGAGGTGATCCGCGGTTTCGGCCCGAGCACCTGGGTGCTCGGCGTCTGCCTGGGCCACCAGTGCCTGGCCGAGGCGTTCGGCGGCAAGGTGAAGCACGCGCCCCGGGTGATGCACGGCAAGACCTCGCGGGTGGCGCATGACGGCCGGGGCATCCACGCGGGCGTGGCCAACCCCTTCGTGGCCATGCGCTATCACTCGCTGGCGGTGGAGGAAAAGAGCCTGCCCTCGTGCCTGAAAGTGACGGCCCGGGCGGAAGACGGCGTGATCATGGGGCTGCGCCACACCGACCAGAAACTGGTGGGCGTGCAATATCATCCAGAGTCGTTCCTCACCCCCGAGGGCAAGCGCATCCTCCAAAACTTCATCCGTCTGGACTCATGATGGAACCGATCGAGCTAAAAGGCCTGGCCCTGGAACCCGCGGCGCTGTTCGCCGGCCTGGCCGAGCGCCCCGGTTCGGCCTATCTCGACAGCGCCCTGATTGACGAGCACGGCCTGGGCCGCTGGTCGTTTTTAGCCTGGGACCCGTTCCTCACTCTTTCCGGCAAAGGCGACGCCCTCCAGGTGCGCCAGGCCGGCCGCTCCAGCCGGTCCGCCGATCACCCCCTGCAAATCCTCCGCGCCCTGCTCCAACGCTATCGGTCCGAAAAGGGCGAGGGACCGGTTCCTTTTGGCTCCGGAGCGATCGGTTACCTGGCTTACGATTTAAGCCACGCCCTGGAGCGGCGGCCGCGAACTACCAATGACGACCTGCAGCTACCGGACCTCTATTTCACCTTCCACGACTTTGTCCTGGCTTACGACCACCTCGGCCAACGCTGGCACCTGGCCGGCGAAGACCAGCACCAGGGCGAGCGGCCGTCCCTCGCCCGGCGCCGGGATGAAGTGATGGCTCTGGCGGAAAAGGCGGCTCCGGCCGGTCTGCCGGAAATCTCCCCGGCCGAGCCGGTCCGCTTCTCGTCCAACTTCACCCGCGATGACTATCTTCGCGCCATCGTCAAGGCCAAGCACTACATCCGCGAGGGCGACATCTACCAGGTCAATCTCTCCCAACGCTTTCGCGCGCCGGCGCCGGGTCCGGCCTGGCCGCTGTATCGGCGGCTGCGCCGGACCAATCCGGCCCCGTTCGCGGCGTTTTTGCAGGCCGGTGATTTCCAGGTGCTCTCCTCCTCGCCCGAGCGCTTCTTGCGGCTGGAAAGCGGCCGAGTGGAAACCCGGCCGATCAAGGGCACCCGGCCCCGGGGCCGAACCCCGGCCGAAGACGCTGGTCTCGCCCAGGAGCTTTTGACCAGCGAGAAAGATCATGCGGAATTGAATATGATCGTGGACCTGGAGCGGAACGACCTGGGCCGGGTCTGCGCTTACGGCACGGTGCGGGTGACCCGCCACGCCGCGCTGGAAAGTTACGCGCGCGTGCATCACCTGGTCTCGACGGTCGCGGGGCAGCTCCTTGGCGGCAAGGACACGGTGGACCTGATCCGCGCCGCCTTCCCCGGCGGCTCGATCACCGGCGCGCCCAAGATCCGGGCCATGCAGATCATTGACGAGCTCGAGCCTACTTCCCGCAGTGTTTACACCGGCGCCATCGGCTGGCTGGGATTCAACGGCGACCTTGACCTCAATATCGCCATCCGCACCATGATCGCGAAAGGGGGCGAGGTCTTTTTCCAGGCCGGGGGCGGCATCGTGGCCGATTCGGACCCGGAGGCCGAATACCAGGAGACTTTTGCCAAGGCGCAGGCGCTGTTCGAGGCCCTGAATGCCGGTTGACTCCCTGGAGCGCGTGGATTAGGATGAGGGCATCCGCGAAGAGTGATTGCCGGGATGAAGAAGTTCCTGATCCTGCTGGCCTTTCCGGTCTGCGCCCTGGCCCAGCCCAAGCTTTCGCTGACCCTCCAAGCCCCGGCCCTCTGGGTCAAGGGCACGCCGGCGGAGGTGGCAGTTGCAGTCAAGGAGATCGGGCCGGAGCAGACTGTTATGGTCCAGCTCTCCGGCGCCGGGCTTGCGCCTGCACCCGTCCTTTCCCGGACCGGCCCGGGCGAGATTCTGTTCCAGAACCTGACCTTCACTGAAACCGGCCGGCTCGAGCTTGTGGCCCGGACCGCGGGCGCTGAAATCAGCCAACCCTTCCGCGTCATCCACGGCCTCTGGACTTTGCTCCCGCCGCTTTTGGCCATCGCCCTGGCCCTGATCTTTCGCCAGGTGCTGGCCGCGTTGTGGGTGGCGATCTGGCTGGGCGCGTTCATCGTTTACGACTGGCAGCCTCTCACCGCGGTGATGCGCTCGATTGACCACTACCTCAAGCAAGCCCTGGCCGACCCCGAGGACGCGGCCATGCTCCTCTTTATCATTTTCATGGGCGGCCTGATCGGGATGGTGAGCAAGAGCGGCGGTCTGCAGGGGGTGGTGGAGATCCTGGCCCGCCGGGCCACCTCCGCGGTCCGCGGCCAGATCTCGACCTGGGCGATGGGGCTGTTCATCTTTTTCGACGATTACGCCAACTGCATCCTGGTGGGCAACACCATGCGGCCGATCACGGACCGGCTCAAGATCTCGCGGGAGAAGCTCGCTTACATCGTGGACACCACCGCGGCGCCGGTGGCGAGCCTGGTGCCGATCTCGACCTGGATCGGATACGAGGTGGGGTTGATCAACCGCGCCCTGGAAAGCGCGGGCATGGATCAGAGCGGCTACATGGTCTTCCTCTGGTCGGTGCCCTATCGCTTTTACCCCATCCTCTCGCTGGTCCTGGTGGCGATGATCGCTTTCTCCCACCGCGACTTCGGTCCCATGCTCCGGGCCGAGCGCCGGGCCCGGCGCGAGGGCAAAGTGCTCCGCGACGGCGCGGTGCCCATGGCCAGCCTGGAGGCGGACATCACCGAGCCGCCCGCGGGCGCGCCCCGGCGCTGGTACAATGCCGCGGTGCCGCTTTTATCGGTGATCGTGCTCACCGGCATCGGGCTCTGGGTGAACGGGGTGGACAACCTGGGCGAGGCGGGCTGGCAAGAGGTCTCGGCCCGGGCCCAGCCCTTCGGCTTCTGGACCGGCAAGGTTTACCTGGTGGGCATGGTGCTCTCGGAAGCTTCGGCCAACACGGTGCTCTGCTGGTCGAGCCTGGCCGGGTGCTTGATCACGGTGCTGATGGTGGTGCCGCAGCGGATCTTGAGCCTGGCCGAGGCCATGCACGCCTGGCTGGGCGGGGTCAAGTCCATGGTGATCGCAATCGTGGTGCTGCTCTTCGCCTGGTCCCTGGGCTCGGTCTGCGCCGACCTGCACACCGCCGAGTTTCTCACCCACACCCTGGCCGGAGCGCTCTCGCCCCGTCTGCTCCCGGTCCTGGTCTTCCTCATCGCCTGCGCCATCTCCTTTGCCACCGGCACCAGCTACGGCACCATGGCCATCCTCATGCCCCTGGTCATCCCCATCGGACACCGGCTCTCGCTCGAGGCCGGCTTCGGCCCGGCCGACCAGCACCTGATCCTGGTGGGCGTGGTCTCCTCGGTGCTGGCCGGATCGGTCTTCGGCGACCACTGCTCGCCCATCTCCGACACCACCATCATGTCGAGCATGGCCTCGGCCTGCGACCACGTGGACCACGTGCGCACCCAACTGCCCTATGCCGTGCTGGTGGCGCTGGTGGGCATGAGCCTGGGCGATATCCCGACCGCCTACGGGATGAGCCCGCTTATCACCATCATCGGGGGGGCCCTGGTCCTGTTCATGGTCTTGCGGATTTTCGGAAAGCGGGTGGAAAATTAACTCAGGGAATAACGGTGATGGATGAGGCAAGCTTTATTCGCCAGCGGGTGCTGGTGGCCCGGATTCTGGCGACGGCATTTTTATTAACTAACTTCTTTTACTTATGGTTTGGTCTTTTCTTGCGGAATCAAAATTTTTATCTGCCCGCTCCTCATATAATAGAAGAGCTTCCCTTGGCCGGAGTGCGCGCGATCGCCTGTGTTTTCAGCTTGGCTGCACTTGCTCTGGCTTATTATTTCCACTCCTTTTTCCTCAGTTCTTCTATGGTGAACAAAGCCCTTGCCTCACCAAAGGGTTGGCTTCGGCCGCCTTCACCGAAACAAGTCACTCAGTATCCGGATTTAGAACCGGGCATGATCGTGGTGGGCCGATTATTTCTGACGGTAACCCTTGTGAGTAGCGCGTTGGCCGAAGCAGTCGGCTTATATGGCCTTTTGTTAGCTGTTATGGTGAAAGACTTTCTCGGGTTCTATGCACTGATTGGATTGGCGTCCCTGCTCATGATTGCCCAATTTCCGAGAAGAAGTATGATGGGAAAGTTGATACAGACCTTGCAGATGCGGAAAGGGATGTAACGACGGATACCAAGAACAAGCTGGAGCAGGTTCTCGCGGAAGAGATGGAGGCGTCGCTTCTCCGTGCGGCGGACTGGCGGGCGGTGTTCGAGTGGTGCCGGGAGACGGGGGTGGAGTTTTACTTGAAGCCGGTGCTGGAAGACAACCCCGGCCTGGAGCTAAAGATCCAGCGGGTGGAAGCGGAGCGCCTGGCGACCCTGGACGGGGAGGTGGCCTTTCGCGAGATCGAATGGATCAAGGTGCCTTTTACCACGCCCTTTTTGGGCAAGAGCCAGCCTGACCTCCGGCCTTATCTCCGGGCGCGCGGCATCCCCTTTGAAGAGAGACCCAACGGCATCGTGGTGCGCGGCCCGATGCGCAAGCTCAAAACCCCGACATGAAGCGGTTCTCGGCGCTCTTCTTTCCGCTCGCGGTCTTTGCCCTCGCGTTCTGCATCCGCCTGCTCTACCTCTTCGAGATCAGGAAAAGCCCTTTTTTCAGCTTCCCGCTGATTGACGCCGAGACCTATTTCGAAATGGCCCAGAACATCGCCGGGGGGGACCTGCTGGCCGGCCATGCCGCTTACTGGCAGCCGCCGCTGTATCCTTATCTCCTGGCGCTAATGCTCGCGCTCTTCGGGCAGAACCACTTCCTCCTCCACCTGCTCCATTTCCTGCTCGGCTCCCTGAACTGCGTGCTCATCTACTCCCTGGGCCGGCGGGTGTTCTCCGAGGGCATGGCCAAGCTCGCCGGCCTGATCGCCGCCCTTTACGGCCCGTTCCTGTATTTCGAGGGCGAATACCTCGCGCCCGTGCTCCTGGTCTTCTTATCGCTGCTCGTGCTCCTGGCTCTGCTCCGGGCAGGGGAAAAGGCTTCCGCCCGCGCCTGGTTCCTGCCCGGCTTTCTTCTCGGGCTCCATGCGATCGCCCGGCCCGACATCCTGCTTTTTCTGCCGCCGGCGCTCGCCTGGCTGATCGCGCGGCACCGGCGCCGGATGAAAGCGGCCGGCCTGACTCTGGCCGCCGGCTTGTTTCTTCTCGGGCTGATCCTGCCCATTTTGCCGGTGAGCCTGCGCAACTGGGCGGTGGAGCGGGTGGTCGTTCCGATCTCGTATAACGGCGGGCTCAACTTCTACATCGGCAACAATCCCGACTACGACCGCCTGGTCGGGATCCGGCCCGGCTATACCTGGCTCGATTTGAACCAGCGGCCCTTCCTGGACCGGGTGGCTTCCACTGCGGAGCGGTCCGATTATTTCTACCGGCTTTCCTTCCGCTGGATCCGCGAGCATCCGGGGGACTGGCTTGGCCTCATGGCCCGCAAGACCGGAATGTTCTGGATGGGCCACGAGTTCGTCCGCAACCTCAACTTCTACTCCTTCCGCCAATACTCGCGGGTGCTCTCGCTCCTGCTTTGGGAGCACGGGATCGCCTTTCCCTTCGGCCTGATCGCTCCCTTCGCGCTCCTGGGCCTGGTCCTCTCGCTCCGCGACCGCCGACCCCAGGCGACTCTCCTCATCCTGTTCACCCTGGCCTCTTCCTTTTCCGTGATCTTCTTCTTTATCGCCTCGCGCTACCGGGTGCCGCTGGTTCCGGTGCTGTTGCTGTTGGCGCTGCGGGCGGGCCAGGAGTTGGCCGCAAGCCTCCGCCGCCGGCAATGGAGGATTTTCGCGCCGGGCCTGCTCGCGCTTGGAGGGCTTCTCTTTTTCCTCAACCACGGCACCCACATGCGGATGGAGGTGAACCCGGCCGAAGAGTTTTATTGGTTGGGCAAGGTGGCGTGGAAGCAGGGGAACCGCACCCTGGCGCAAAACTATTTTGACCAGGCCCTGGGGGCGGAACCTACCTACCTGGAGTCGCGCATGCAAAGCGGGTTCCTGGCGTTGGAAATGATGCGCTGGCCGGAGGCCGAATATCATTTCCAGCAGGTGCTGCGCGGCCAGGACCAGGTCCCGCTTCTGGCGCGGGCCGCGGCCCATGCCGCGCTGGGCCAGGTTGACCGCGAGACCGGGAGGCCCTTGCCGGCGGAGGCGGAATTCCGGGCCGCGCTTTTGATTGCGCCCGGCTTTCAGGATGCCCGCTTGGGTCTGGCCAAGCTCTTGATCGAGGAGAACCGGCTGGACGAGGCGGAGGCGGAGTTGCGCCAGGCCATCCGCTTCGGACCCTGGTCCGCGGAAGCCTATTTGGG